>JAKLET010000049.1 GCA_022711595.1 Deltaproteobacteria bacterium | reverse complement strand
TCGACACCGCCATATATGAGCGGTATGCCATTGCGCACGGAAGCGGCATTGAGGACCCTTCTTGTACCGATATTGTCCAGTGCGTCAATAATGACCCGGCAGCCGCTGACCATCCCGGAAACGTTACCCTCATCAATGCCTGCCCGGATAGCCTCCACACGGCAATGCGGATTGAGCTTTAAAAGCTTGCCAAGGGCGGAATCCGCCTTGGACTGCCCGATATCACCAGTAAAATGGAGTATCTGGCGGTTCAGATTCGACAGTTCGACCACGTCGCGGTCGATGATCCTGACGTGTCCCACGCCTGCGGCCACTAGATAGTAAGCTGAAACTGATCCAAGACCTCCGATGCCGGCAATACAGATGCTGGCAGCTTTCAGAAGCCTCTGCCCCTTTTCTCCAATTTCCGGGAGCATGATCTGCCGGGTATAACGCTCTTTCTCTCCGGCAGAGAGACGCGTGCCGCGTTTATCTTCGTTGTTTTCTTTCATGTCGGCCTTTCATGTTTCCCGTTTAAGGGAAACTCTGTATTTTTCGACGAAATGATGGGGGTTATAGGAAAGCTTGGCCGTGCGCAGCCCGGGTATGCCAAGGTCCTGTTCGCGGTTGAGAAACCTGGTGTCCTTCCACCGTCTCGCGCAGAACTGCTGATTGATGAGCTGGTACAGACCGGGTATCCCGGGATCGGCCTTTTCTATATGGACAACCGCCATATCGCCCCCCATTGCCTCTCCGATGGTAAATGCCCTTACCTCCTCCTCGAGCAATATGACGGCACCTGTCACATCCAGCGCGCGATAGTTGGTCAGGATCTCCCTGGTTGCCTCCCATTCTCCAAGGAGGTTAAGGTCGTCGTCGCACCGGCGATAAGCACACCATCGTTCCTGGAGGTCCATACAGGCATCGACGTGCCTCTCCTCAAGCGGCTCATAACTGTAAGAACCGTATGTCCTGTGGAACTGGTTGATGTAATTTCTCTTGTTTCTGAACCTCCCGCCAGGAAGATCGATCAGGTCGCCTGTCAGATAGACATAATCGAAGTGCTCCCTGATCTCTTCCGCTACGATCCCCGGCAATCTTTCAAGCTCCCGGACAAATCTCTTGCCGGCCCTTTCGATAACGGGATGAACAACCTTTTTTTCATCCCTCAGCCATTCAAGAAGCATCATTGCAATGTCGGCGTTGCCCGCAGGGCCGACGGGCTCCAGGGCGAAAAGCGGCCCTTCATTTTCCATACCCGTTATGCAGAGCCAGTCCTTGTAAAGAGACCATTGAAAACTGTAATGATTGCGCCAGATAAAGAGATTTGTAAAGGTGAGTTCCGACGTTTCCGGACCATATTCGCGAAGAAGGCCCATAATGAACGGGCGGTCTTCCAGTTCCAAAGGTCTGAAAAGCGGGAACCTGGCAGCGGGATGCATCCCTCATATTGAAACGGAAAAGCGGTCTTTTGTCAAGGCAGGGAAACCGCGTGAAATGGTTCAGGCGGTCGAAAATGTCTTTTAAGGCCTTTCTCTTCGAAATGTGTTACAATGATATGCATGGATCATAAAGGCGTTGCGATCGGGATTGACACGGACAAGATCCGCCATATCACGCAATCTCTCTCATCATACCTCCAGGGCAAGGAAAAGCCGCTTGGTCTCTCCCTCGTTTCCTTCTTTTCCCGCGGGCATCTGCTCATAGAAGACCTTCCAGGCCTCGGCAAGACCACGCTTGCCATAGGTATCGCCAAGTCCCTGGGGCTCACTTTCGGCCGGATCCAGTGCACAAGCGACCTTCTCCCAACGGACATAACAGGTCTGTCCATATACAACAAAACTACGAGCGAGTTCGATTTCCATCCAGGACCGATCTTCAACAACATCGTGCTCTGCGACGAGATAAACCGTGCAACACCCAAGACGCAGAGCGCCCTTCTGGAAGCGATGGAGGAAAAGCAGGTCACCATCGAGGGAAAGACATACAAGCTCCCCAAACTTTTCTGCGTCATAGCGACACAGAACCCCGCCGAACAATTCGGCACATTTCCCCTCCCGGAGTCGCAGCTCGACAGGTTCATGATGAAGATAAGCATCGGCTACCCTTCACGGGAAGCTGAAAAAGAGATCCTTAAGATCGGAAGCAAAAGAGAGGATATCTACCTTATCGAACCCGTCGTCAACCAGGACGAGGTATCCCGGATACAGGAAGAGATCTCTTACAGTGTCTATGTTTCCGACAAGATCCTTGAATACACCCTCTCCATAATACAGAAAACAAGAACAAGCGAGTACCTTTCAGCTGGTCTCTCAACGAGAGGGGCGCTTACGATCATCAATACGGCTAAGACCAACGCATTTTTCCATGAAAGAAATTTCGTCATCCCTGAAGACATCAAAGACCTCGTCGAATATACCATCCCGCACCGCGTGATCTTCAAAGAGGAATACGAGAACCTCAACAAAAGGGAGATTGTAAAATCAATAGTAGACACGGTACACGCACCCCTGTAATAAAGATCTCCAAAACAGGCTTCATCTATATCGCCCTCACCATCTTTCTCGGCATAGCGGCGGCAAACACGAACAATAATCTGGTCTTCCTCGTCGTATCGGCATTGCTGAGCTTCATGAGCATCTCCGGCATCTTCGGAAAGAGCAACCTCTCAAAGCTCGAATTTGTCATCGAATTTCCACAGGAGATATATGCGGGAAGCCAGTTCCCTGTGAAGATCACCATACAGAACCAGCGCAGGTTTCTGCCCGCCTTCCTGATCGGCCTCTCTGCGGAGAAGATATCGGCGCTTCTGCCTTTCACCCCCAACAGGGGTGAGTCATCATTATATACCAACGTGACCTTTCTCAGACGCGGTCTCTATACCATAGAGAAACCATACGTCTACTCCGTTTTTCCCTTCAATTTTTTCACTCGCTTCAAGAAGATCGACCGCGTTTATACGATCATGGTCCTGCCATCCCTGAAGGCCTGCGATCTTGCTTCGCTCTACCGGAAGGAAAGGAGAACGAGAGGCGAAAAAACTTCCGACAAGATCGGGTACGACTCGGACATTATCTCAATAAGGGAATACGTCAGGGGAGACCCCCTGAAATACATCCACTGGAAGGCCACGGCCAAGACAGGCAAACTCAAGACGAAAGAACATTCCTCCCTTTCATATCAGCCCGTTACAATTGATTTCGACAGGGTCCTTGTAAAAGACCTGGAGGAGCGCATATCATGCGTGGCCTTTACGATCGTCCAGCTTATCAAAACCAATGTGCCCGTGGGGCTCAAGATAGACGGACGGCTCTATCCCCCCGATGTTACCGCCGCCCACAAACTGAATATGCTCAGAGAACTGGCGCTTTATGGAACAAACAGTTCGTAAAGCGTGAACCGTGAGGCGTGAGGAATGAAAAACCGGAACCTTGAAGGAAAGTCTCAATGATCCACGAACGGGAACGCGAAATATCTTCGTATCCTTTTAGACCTTACACCTTACGCTTTACGTATCTTTACGTTTCACGCAGCGCCAAAGGTGATAAATGATAGCGGTCAGTTTCACACAACTGAAAGTCAGTACAATAGTCAACATCTCCGCGTACATCACCGGCATGCTCTGCATCGTGGCCGTATCAGGCCATATACATTTTTTTTATCTCCTTTTGCTGCTCGCAATGATGGCCCTTTCGGCCTTCCTGGAATTTAAAAAGGTCTTCATCCCCAGGTGGCTGCTGACCGTAGTTTCCTTTGCGGTCGTCGTCTATTTCCTCCTGCATGTCGGCAGACAGGACCTCATCGCCCAGGTAATGGAAGCGCTTTTCGTCCTTATGGGGATCAAATTCCTCGAGCAGAAACAGGTCCGTGATTTCATGCAGATATACGCCCTGGCGCTCTTCGTCCTTGCGGGGCTTGGCCTGCTGACACTAAGCATGACCTTTGTTCTCTATCTTCTGGTTTTCTTCTTCCTGCTCTCCCTTTCGCTTGTCTTTCTCACGTTCTATTCGCAGGACCCGCAGCTGGAACTCACGAACCACACCATCAGGAAAATGATCGTCAAATGCCTGTGGATACCACTGCTTGCCATCCCCCTGTCCACTGTCATGTTTGTCATCCTTCCGCGCACGCACTACCCGATCCTCACCTTTCTCAACAGGCCCGATAAGGCAAAAACCGGCTTCACCGACAACGTGAGACTAGGACAGGTCTCCGACATTCAGGAGGATGAGAGCATACTGTTTCGGGCCAACATGGAAAGGGTCGATGACGATTCACTCTACTGGAGGGGCATCACTCTCGATTTTTTTGACGGGAGCTCATGGAAAAGCACCGGCAGGCGCATTTTCTCCAATACCGGCGGCAAAAGCCTGAAAGGAAGACCTGTGAGCCAGACCATATATCTCGAACCCTATCAGAATTCATACGTCTTCGCGCTGGACAAACCGGTCTTTATTGATCTCAGAAGGACACGAAAGAACGAGGACCTCACCTTCACCATGCCCGGTTTCATCGACAGGAGGATACGTTATAACGCCATGTCGATGATCTCAAGGGTAATACCCGAAGATATCTCGAATAAGCAGTCCTATCTTCAGCTCCCCGCGGACCTTTCGCCCAGGGTCATTTCCCTCGCCGCAGGCCTCGCTGCCGGGGGAGGCAAAGAAGGAACCCTGCGGAACATTTACAACCATCTGCATTCCAGCCGTTACAGATATTCGCTGACCGGTCTTCCGGTCACGAAAAACCCTCTCGAATATTTCCTCTTCGAATCCCGTTCCGGCAATTGCGAGTATTTCGCATCGGCGATGGCGGTCATGCTTCGCATCAACGGAATACCATCAAGGATCGTTGGCGGCTACCGGGGAGGATATTACAATGAAATTGGCAGATACTACCTCGTTCCCCAGAAAAATGCCCATGTCTGGGTCGAGGCCCACATAACCGGCCAGGGATGGGTAAGATTCGATCCCACGCCTGCCTCTTCAGATCTCTTTGCCAATCCCGGGAAGGGTATCTTTCTTCGTCTCCAATTGTTTTTCGATACGATCAATTACTACTGGTATGGCATTGTCCTTACCTATAATCTCGAAAGGCAGGTCTCAATCGCGCGCAATCTAATGGCAGAGTTGAAAAAGCCCTCGATCGCTTTTTCTTTTAAAAAATGGGGGGCACTGAGGTATTTTGGCCTCTTCGTGCTGGCCCTTGCGTTGATCGTCATTGCGAAGATCATCATGGATTCACTTCGTTCACGCGAGGAAAGGATAATGAATGATTTCCTGAAAAGGCTCAAAGATGCCGGATATGAGAAGGACAGATCACAGGGCCTCGAGGAATTCCTGTCCGGTATTGCCGACGAGGATCTGAGACGCAGCGCCTTTAAGTTTGTCCGGAAATTCGAAAAGATCTATTACCGGGACCGGCGGTTCACCGCGGACGATCTGAAAAAACTGAAAGAACTGGTAAAGGCGCTTGACAGTGCTTAACTGCTCTGCTAACATGAAGCTGTTGTCAAGTATGGAACATCATGCCGCAAAACCTTTTTCTTTACAGTTTGCAGTAACCCACTCCATGGCTGCGGGAGATTAAATGGCAGTACCAAAAAAAACTGCTCTTCAATGGTTCATTGAAGCATACAACTATCATCTTATAGAACAATCGTTCGACAAGGCAATAAAGGCATATAAAAAGTGCATCCAGCTCGATCCGGGATATACAGACGCATATGTCAACCTCGGTCTCATCCATCTTAAAAAACAACAATACGAGAAAGCCCTTCAGTACTTTTCGCGTGTCGTCCAGCTTGAACCCGACAATATAGAAGTTTATATCAACCTCGGTTATGCCTATGAGAAAATGGAACGTTTCGGAAGCGCCAAACAGATGTATGAACATGCCCTCAAGCTCAACCCGAAGCACATGGAAGCTTTTATCAACCTTGCGAATATAGCCGAAATGCAGGCCGACTACAACGGGGCTATCGATCTCTGGAAAAAGGCCATCGAGGTGGACCCCAATGCCGCACAGCCCCACTTTTTTCTGGCCTCCGTATACGACAGGCACGACATGTTCGATGAGGCGATAGAGGAATACAAACTGGCCCTTGAGATCGATCCGCGCAACCTGAAGGCCCTCTTTAATCTCGGGCGGCTCTTTGTCCAGCAAGACGATCTGAGAAAAGCCTTTGAATCCTTTTCACGTGTTATTGAACTGAACGGCGACAACACAGAAGCATGGAATTACCTTGGCTACATATACGAAGCGCTGGGAAGTCTTGAAAATGCGATCTTTGCATATAGCAAGTCTCTGGCCGTAAACAATTATCAGGAAGATGCCCATTATAATCTTGCACGGCTGCAATATATGCAGCACCGGGCAAACCCCGACCCTGCCCTGCTGGAAGGGATCAAGAGCAGGCTCCAATACGTGCTTTCTGTTAACCCGAGACATCGTGAGGCCAAACAACTGATAGGCATGATCCAGCTGCACAGATCACGTGAACAAAATGGCTATAAGAACAATAGCCAATGATCAAATTCCAATAACCAACAAAATATAATAATCAATGACCAGAGAAGGATAACAGCATTTAAAAGAATAAAATCTTTTTTATCATCCTCCCATTCTTTGTATGATAACACTAAGGATCTCGCTCCATACAGAGACCGGATCAACCGTCGGTGAAGCGGTTAACTGGGGATTTTTCTCAAGTGTCTGTGCCGCCAGCACTCCGGCGACCTTTCTCTTCTGATCGGCACTTGCCGCGATCGTCTGTTCGGCAATATGCGGAGGGATCTCAATTTTGATACTGCAACCGGCGATCACGGCAATTTCCGGATCTGCCGATGTTTGTGCCTGAATACCCTCTACGGGCGGCTGCACCTGGGGCCTTGCGACCTCTGCCATTTCCTGCGGTGGCGGCGGTGGTGGTGGCGGCGGCGGTGGAGGAGGAGGCGGTGGTGGTGGAGGCGGAGGCGGTGGAGGAGGCGGAGGAGGAGCTGCCTTTTCGATGATCTCTTCCTTAAAAACCTCTTCTTCCTTTTCCGTTTTGATCTCAGCCTCTTCTTCGGGCTGCGGTTCGAACCTGGGCGTTTCTTCCGGCTGCACCTTGATCTCAGCCTCTTCTTCAGGTTCTGTCTTGAACTTGAATTCGAGCGGTGGTTCGAAACTGGGTGTTTCTTCCTGCTGAACTTCGATCTCAGCCTCTTCTTCGGGCTGCGGTTCAAATTTAAGAACTTCTTCGGGCTCGGCTTCGAGCTTTTCTTCTACTCCCGGTCCTGCCTCTGGCTCCTTTTCAAACCTTTCACCGAATGAAACCGGGGCCGTCTCTCTTGCTTC
>JAKLET010000048.1 GCA_022711595.1 Deltaproteobacteria bacterium | reverse complement strand
CCCTGAAGGCCCCAACCAGCCGGTGCAGAAAGGGACCGTCATCGATGAACGCTACGGTCAGTTCAGGGGCTGCAATGAGTATATCCGCAAGGCATCGAGGCAAAAGGTGGAGAATGTGAGCCTTTACAGCCTTATGGTCGATCCCATGACGACCTGCGGATGCTGCGAATGCATAGCTTCCATCCTGCCAATGTGCAACGCCATCATGACGGTGGACCGCGATTACACCGACATGACCCCGTGCGGGATGAAATTCACAACCCTTGCGGGGTCGGTGGGCGGAGGGGCCCAGGTGCCCGGATTCCTGGGCCACAGCAAGTACAACATCACACAGAAGAAATTCCTCAAGGCCGACGGCGGGCTGTTGAGAATAGCCTGGATGCCGAAAAGGCTCAAGGATGAAGTCTACGAGCGTCTGAAAAAACGCGGCGAAGAACTGGGTTTTCCCGATCTTCCAGATATGATAGCCGATGAAACAGTGGCAAAGACCGAGGAGGAGGTCCTCGAATATATAACGCAAAAAGGACATCCGTGCCTGAGCATGGAATCGTTGTTGTAAAAAAGACGGGTCATGGGTAATAGGTTATAGGAAACCCCAACACCCATAACCAAACACCCATAACCTATTTTATTTAAAAGGAGATATCGATGGCGTTAACAGGGATCCAGATACTGAAGCTTCTTCCCAAGACCAACTGCGGAGAATGCAAGTTTCCCACATGCCTCGCATTTGCCATGGCTCTGGCGGCCGGCAAGACGGAACTCGAGCTGTGCCCTCATGTGTCGGCTGAGGCAAAAGGGGAATTATCCGACGCGAGCGCGCCCCCTATCAGGCAGCTTTCCATCGGCGTTGACGATTACGCCGTTAAGATAGGCGGGGAGACGGTCCTGTTCCGTCATGAGAAGACCTTTTTTAACAAACCCGGTATCGCCGTTATGATCACGGATGTGATGGACGACGCCGAAGTAGAGCGGCGCCTCGCAGGCCTTGAATATTTCCAGTATGAACGTGTGGGCGTGACCATGAAGCCCGAGATTGCCGCGATCAAATTCACCGGCGGTAAAGACCGATTTCTCGAGATCGTAAAAAAATCGGCCGCAAGGCCCTGCGCCGTCATCCTCATGTGCTCTGACGCCGCAGTGATGAAAGAGGCCCTTGATATCATCAGGGACAAAAAACCGCTCATTTACGGTGCGACGCAGGAGAACTGCGAGGCCTTCGGTACCCTTGCAAAGGAATTCGGACTGCCCCTTGCCGTTATCGGCAAAGGATTTGACGAAGTGGCGATTCTCACTGAGAAACTTACCGCCATGGGCCTCAAGGACCTGATCATCGATACATCCTCGCGCGCTGTCAGGGAAGCCTTTACGGACCAGGTGGCCATCAGGAGGGCGGCGCTCATCTCAAAGTTCAAACCGCTTGGTTTTCCGACCATAACCTTTCCATGTGAGATGACCGGTGACCCGATGAAGGAAGCGCTTATCGCGTCACTCTTCATTGCGAAATACGCGGGTATCATCGTCCTTGGCGATATCACGGGTGAAACGGTCTTCCCGCTGCTGCTCCAGAGACTCAACATTTATACCGATCCCCAGCGTCCCATGACTACGAAGGAAGGCATTTACCCCATAAACAACCCCGATGAGAATTCACCGGTCCTCGTGACGTGTAATTTCTCACTTACCTATTTCATCGTAAGCGGTGAGGTAGAGAATTCGAGGGTACCCGGCTGGCTGTGCATCATGGACACTGAGGGGCTGTCGGTTATGACCGCCTGGGCCGCCGGGAAGTTTGTCGGCGACCTTGTAGGTACTTTTATAAAAAAATCCGGTGTCGAAGAAAAGATAAAACACAGGAAGCTGATCATTCCCGGTTACGCGGCGGCCATCCTGGGTGACCTTGAAGAAGAGCTGCCGGGCTGGCAGATACTCATCGGCCCGCGCGAGGCCGCCCATCTTCCGGCGTACCTGAAGACGTGGAAGTGAGACAGGTGATAGACAATGGGCCATGGGCAGGATGCTGGATGTTTTTCCCATAACCCATAACCTGTTTTTATTTGGAGGAGATTATGTTTCTCATAGGTGAGAACCTGAATGTTATGTCGAAGAGGCTCGGTGAGGCGTTCCAGGGGCGGGACCCCGGGCCCATCCGGCAGATGGCCGAAGCTCAAGCAGCTGCCGGTATGGACATGATCGACCTCAATATCGGCCCCGCGCGCAAGGCGGGACCTGACTTCATGGATTGGCTCGTCAAGGTGGTGCAGGAGGTGACCGAGTTGCCGCTCTCCCTGGACACGTCAAACATAGAGGCAATCGAAGCGGGGCTCAAGGCGGCAAAGACGAGGCCGCTTATCAACTCTATTTCCGCGAGGCCGGAGAGAATGGAAGCCCTCATGCCCATGGCAAAGAAATACAACGCGTCCTTTATCGGCCTCACACTGAGTACTGAAGGGATACCACGTGACGCCAACGAGCGGGGCCTTTGCGCCGCCGAGATCATGGCTGCGGCCGCCGGTCATGGAATACCGGATGAAGACATCTGGATAGACCCGATCATCCTCCCTGTCAATACGCAGCAGATCCAGATACAGGGCTGCACCGAGTTCGTCATGATGCTTGCAGACATCGCACCGGCCTCCAAATCGACATGCGGTCTGTCGAACGTTTCAAACGGTGTACCCGCGAACTTAAGGGGTATCATGAACAGGACCTATCTCATCATGCTCAAGCGCTACGGTATGTATTCGGCCATCGTTGATGCCTTCGACGGGGAGCTTATCGCCATCGCCAGGGGGAGGATGTCCGAACTTGAGGCCCTTGTCCACCGGGTCATGGATGGTGAGAGTGTTGATATCTCAAGACTGTCGAAGGAAGAGGCGGATTACGTCAAGACCGCAAGGGTGCTGATGGGGCAGGTGCTGTACTCAGATTCCTGGCTGGAAATCTGATCCCGTTCCAATATCAAATCGCTATCTTCGTTGCCTGCCTGCGTCGCACTCCTCGACGTACAAACTAGTACGCCTGCGTCGGCTCCTGGTTGTCGCCTTGATATCATCTGTGATCTTGGAACGGGATAAAACGAAAGGGAGATCAAACGATTTTTAAGTATCAACTTGAGTAAAAGATCATTGATAGTGTAAAGTGTGTTGTAACTGTTGTTCCTATAAAGCAAGGAGGAGCATAATGAGCAAATTGTTTGCACGGACTTTGATATGGTTGTTGGTCCTGTCCCTGGCGGTTCCTGCGGGAGTTTTTGCCCAGGGAGCCGGGACATCGAAGCAGGTCTTCAAACAGGAGGAACTGGAGCAGCTGGTTGCACCCATTGCCCTTTATCCCGATGACCTCATCGCCCAGATGCTGATGGCGTCCACCTATCCCCTTGAGATAGTGACTGCTGCCAGATGGGTGAAGGCAAACCCTAATCTGAAAGGCGATCAATTGACGAAGGCCCTTGAGAAACAGGATTGGGACCCCAGCGTTAAATCTCTTGTCAACTTTCCATCTACCCTGAATATGATGAACGAAAAGCTTGACTGGACGCAGAAGCTGGGAGACGCGTTCCTTGCACAGCAGAAGGATGTGATGAGCGCGATCCAGAAGCTGCGGGCAAAGGCCCAGGCCAAGGGGACTCTCAAGACCACGAGCGAGCAGAAAGTTATCGTGCAGGACCAGGCGATAGTGATCCAGCCGGCAAGTCCGCAGGTGATCTACGTGCCCACATATGATCCAATGGTTGTGTACGGCGCGTGGCCCTATCCGGCCTATCCCCCGTACTATTATTATCCGCCGGGATACGTGGCGGGTGCCGCGGTGTTTTCCTTTGCCGCCGGCGTGGCGGTCGGTGCGGCCTGGGGTTACGCATGGGGGGGATGCAACTGGAACCATGGTGACGTGAACGTAAACGTCAATAAGAACGCCAATATCAATAACCAGATCAACAGGAACAACTACGCGGCCAAGATATCGACCGATCCGAAAGGCCATGGAGAGTGGAAGCATGATCCCGATCACCGCAAGGGAGTTGCCTACAGGGACCAGGGCACAAGTGCGAAATACGGCCAGGCAACGAGGCCCGGTTCGGACGCCAGGAAGGATTTCAGGGGTTATTCACCTGACTCCAGGGGAGCGCAGGCAAAAAGCGGCGGTCGTACCGGGAAAGAAACGGCGGGCGGACAGGGAAGGCAGTCCATGGACACGAGACAGGAAATGGCAAAGCATGACCGCTCTGCGCAGCAGACCAGGTCTCCCAACGCTTTTGAAGGTTTTGACCGGGGCGGCAGTGAAACTAAAATGGCAAGTGAACGCGGACGTTCGAGCAAGGAGAGCATGTCGGGAGGAGGTTTCGGCCACGGTGGCTCGGGAGGCGGTTTCAGTCGCGGCGGTGGAGGCGGCCGGCGCAGGTAGACGATGGTGTCGGATGAGTCGCTTATAATAAACCTTACGAGGAGGAAAAACGTATGATCCGCGTTATTAATAGAAAAAAACTCATTTCAATATGCAAATCCGGCATGGTTTTCGGCCTTACCGTTCTGCTGGCGGTTTTTCTGGCGGTCACGAGCGAGGCAAAGGGAGGCGGTCAGAAGACCTTCGCCTCCGCTGAAGATGCGGCAGGGGCCCTTATCAATGCCGCGAAGACAAATGATACCAAAGTGGTCCTGTCTTTATTCGGTCCCGGCGGGAAAGACCTGATTGTCTCAGACGACAAGGTGATCGACAGGGATTTGCTTGAGAGGTTTGTGGCGGCGTATGACAAAAGGAACAGGCTTGAAATGAACGAGAGCGAGACAAAGGCGTTCCTTTATGTCGGGGAAGATGAGTGGCCGTTCCCTGTCCCAGTCGTCAAAAAAGCGGGCAAATGGGTATTTGATGTGAAAGAAGGAAAGTCGGAAATACTCCGCAGGCGGATCGGCAGGAACGAGCTCGGCACCGTTCAGGCGTGCCTCGCCTACGTCGACGCCCAGAAGGAGTATGCCCGGCGGGACTATGACAGGGACGGGCTTTTCGAATATGCGCAGAAATTCATGAGCGATCCGGGGAAAAAGAACGGCCTCTACTGGGAAACGAAGGAAGGCGAAGAACCAAGCCCCCTGGGCCTTTTCGTGGCGAAGGCCCGAAAAGAGGGCTACGGGCCAAAGAGAACGGGCAGCAAGCCCGCGCCCTATCAGGGTTATTTTTATAAGATAATAAAAGCGCAGGGGAACAGCGCCCCTGGAGGTGCCTACAATTACCTTGTAAAGGACAAGATGATCGGTGGTTTTGCTCTTGTCGCCTATCCGGCTCAGTACGGTATGTCGGGGATCATGACATTTATAGTGAATCAGGACGGCATCGTCTATGAAAAGAACCTCGGAAAGAACACCGCGAAGACCGCTGAAGCAATGAAGGCTTTTGACCCTGACAATACATGGAAAAAGGCCCAGTAACGAAATGGAGTATGTCAGACTGAACAATGTCGAAGATGAAATATCGGCCGTAACCCTCGGTACATGGGCGATAGGCGGCAGCCACTGGGGCCAGTATGATGAAGCGAATGCCATACTGGCCATTGAAGCGGCCCTCGACAACGGCATAAACGCCATCGATACGGCCCCGGTGTATGGGGACGGGCACGCGGAAGAGCTGGTAGGGAAGGCGATCCGCGGCAGGAGGGACAAGGTGTTCCTCGCCACGAAGTGCGGGCTCAATATCTATGCTCGCACCTATGAACGCGATCTTTCGCCTTCATATATCGAGACCGATCTCAACGGGTCCTTGAAGCGTCTCGGGACCGACTACATTGATCTGTACCAGTGTCACTGGCCGGATCCCAAAACTCCCATAGAAGAAACAATGGCGGCGCTTGCACGTTTCAGGCAGCAGGGAAAGATCAGGCATATCGGCGTGTCCAATTTCAGCGCCTCCGAACTGAGAGAGGCGCTCCGCACCGTCCCGCTCTTTTCCTTGCAGCCGCACTATTCGCTCCTCGAGAGGTCTTGCGAGAAAGACTTGCTCCCTGTTTGCGTTGGGAACGGCATGAACGTTATACCCTACGGCTGTCTTGGGGCCGGTATGCTGACGGGAAAATACAAAGAATGTCCGAAATTCACCAAGGGCGACGCGCGATCGTTCTTTTATCGCTTCTTCAAGCCGAAATACTGGCTCGGTGTGCGCCGCCTTATCGACGCTGTGGAAGAGATCGCGATGCAAAGAAACGTCCGGCCCGGCGCGGTCGCCCTTTCGTGGCTTCTTGCACGGCCAGGGGTAAAATCGGTCATTGTCGGAGCCAGGTCGGCCCTTCAGGCAACGGAAAACATCGCAGACATCCCGACCGTCCTCTCTGAAGATGACCTGCAGATATTAGAAGAGCTCTCCAGGAAGGTTTACAATAGTTAATACGCTGTTTCTCTGGTTTCTATGGTTTATCAGGTTTGTCTGGTTCCTTGAGTTTGCCAGGTTCCTTTGGTTTTTTAACCAGACAAACCATATAAACCGGATAAACGAAACAAACCTAAATGGCTATACCCTTTTGCCGAAGCTGCTGAGTTTTTCTGATGGAGCATTCCTCGCAGCGGAACTCGGGGTTGGAATCTGTTGTCCGGTCATATGACCTTGCCCTGATGATCCTGTAGCCGCGGGCCTCGCGGCCGCAGTCAACGCAGACCGCGGTGTCCCTGATCTCCCACTCCACACTGAGATGGTGCGAGGTAAAAATGAACATGTCAACCCAGAAAAAGATGAGGCCGCCAATAAGGTTGGCGATCACCGTTGCCGTGACCTTGTCTATCGTGGAGAGCAAAAAAAGCACGCCGGCAAGGATGGGGGTGGAGAGCTGCCAGCGAAGAAGGTATAATCCATAACGTTTTAAGTTGACCTGCATGGGCGCCTCCTTCATTGAGGGATATCAATTTCGGTGATGTCCAGTTTTTCTTCAATAAGGTCTACCTGAACACCGCCATGAGGTATGGTCTTATAGGGTTTCTTTGCCAGTGTCATGACGGCATCCGTAGCAGCTATGCCCGAGGGGCAGTTTCTCGAGGCCCAGCCCATTACCAGGAACGCGCGGTTGACCGCCTCGCCAACGATGTCGCGGGCCGCGTACCTTGGATGACCGATCAGGCCCATGTAGATGTTTCCGGAGTTGAGGACTAAGACAAGATCTTTTTGGTAGATCACCTTCTTGGCATGGATAGCCGCTTCAAGCGCCCTGTCGGCATGATCGGGGCCGGAAAAGAAGCAGAGGAACCCGTCCCCTACATACTTGACCGGTATGCCGTCGAATTTCAGGATCGACTCGGTGAGGTCATAAAAAAGGACGTTTGTGTATTCTGCAAGCTCTTTCGATCCTGTCGAGATCGACCGTTTTTCGAAATGCGTGACACCGGAACAAAATACGGTTGCGGGAAAGACGCCGTTTTCCGCCTCAGTGAGTCCGAGCAGATAGTCCGTGCTTACATCGAAGAGAAGAGCGATCCTGGTAAGCACAGCAATATCGGGAAGGTTTGCCCCTTTCTCCCATTTAGAGACGGCCTGCGGGGTTACCTGAAGCGCGTTGGCAAGATTTATCTGCTTGAGGCCGTGTTTTTCTCTCAGTAAACGTATCTTAAGTCCAATATCCATCGTTAATTTTAATTATATTATATGATTACATAATTTACAACCATGTGAAGGTTGAAATAAATCAACGTGAGGTTGTATAGGTTTTAGACGTCCTGCCTTGTTTTCCGCTTTCCGTTGAGGTGAAGGTGGCTTACCCTGTAGCGGGTCATCCACATGCTGTCCGTTTCTTATGTGCAATAAAAAAATTGATAACTGCCCTGAAGGAATTGGGAACGAAGGAAAATCGTGATAGGTGTATCTTGCAGGGTAGAAACGGTTTCCCCCGAGCCCATCCCTTTTGGGGCCGGACTTCATTCCATCTTTTCTTACAAAAAGCGATCGTATTCCGATTATAATAATAAATGGTGAGAGAACGACAATATCTTTTGCTCCAGCGTTGTGCTTCATTGGGATGCCGGCTATATATGATTGTTCTTATCCTGTGGTTATTGTTTCCTGCCGCTGCCTTCGCCGCCCGTCCACTCATCACCGATGACACGGGGACCCTGGGCAAGGGCAAATTTCAGGTCGAACTTGGTTTTGAGGCGTCAGACCACAGGACGGATGATGAAGGTGCGGTGACAAGGGAATACGGGACCTCAGTAACCACAACGGTTTCCTACGGTCTGCTCGATAATCTCGATATCCTCCTGGGGGCGCCCTGGGAGAAGACGAGGATCAGGGAGGACGGCGAGACCGTCCACAACGAGAACGGTTTTGCTGACGTTACCCTCGAAGCAAAATGGCGCTTTTTCGAAAAGGAAGGTTTTTCCCTCGCCCTGAAGCCGGGGGTGTCCTTTCCCACGGGCAATGACAAGAAGGGCCTCGGCACCGGGCGGGTGACCTACGGCATGATATTCATAGCGACAAAGGAAATGGAACCTTTTACGTTCAATCTGAACGCCGGCTACAGGCGCAACGAGAACGATACGGATGAAAGGAAGGACATCTGGGGAGCGGACCTGGCCGGTGAGGTAAGGGTGTTCAAGCCCCTCAAGCTGGTAGCCAATGTGGGCATTGTTACGAACACCGACAGGGAGTCATCCGTCGCCCCCTCCTTTTTCCTGGGTGGTCTCATATATTCCGTCACGGACAATATCGATATCGACCTCGGCTACAAGCGCGGCCTCAACAAGGCTGAGCCGGACAACACCTACATCGGCGGGGTGACGATAAAATTTTAACCGCAGGCGGCTTCATTTGTTTCTCCGGTTTCTTCGGTTATTGACCGGGCAAACTGGACGAACCAGAGAAACCGGACAGACGGATAAACCAAAAAACGGCCCCGCTTCTCTGCCTGTCTTTCAACGCAAGGTGCGGGGCATATCTTCGCGGATTGCCGCGGTCTTGCAAAAAATCACGCGAAAATGTAATGTACATTGTAAGCAATCGGTTACAGAGGGGGTCATAAAATACTGACGCTTGAAGAGGCCATAAGGCTTGAGAAGCTAAGAGTGGATGCCTGGATAACAAAAAACCGGATGGCCTTATCGGAGATGCTCCATGACGATTGCCTGGAGGTCAACATATTCGGAAGGTTCTCCAGGGAACAGGTGGTGAATGAGTTTTTTGACCAGCATGAGCTTACAGAGTACAGGATGTCAGACCATCTGTTCGTGGAACTGGGGGAATCTGCATGCGGTCTTTCGTACCGGGTGGAGGAAGAATTTGTATCGGGAGGCATGCCCGCATCATATACCTGCTATGTTATCGCGCTGTACAGGAAGGAAGGGAATGCCTGGAAACTGGCGCTCTGGCAGATAACCCCGGTGAACGGCTGATCCCG
>JAKLET010000047.1 GCA_022711595.1 Deltaproteobacteria bacterium | reverse complement strand
ATAGTTGTCACCGCTCCTGCGTGCGGCGAATGCCGGGTCGGCGTTGTTGCTCTGTGAGGACCAGCCTACATCCATCTTCACGAAGCCGCCGAATGTAACGTCGTATCTGCTTGAAACGCTGCCTGCGTTGCTCAGTGCCGGAATGACAAGGAACAGTGCAAGCATAACCAGTACTAATTTCTTCATTCTTGCCTCCTTGAGAGTATTTTGAACATCCTTATACATAATTGTCGCCACCCCACCTCCTTTATTAACTTTTTTTAATTTTATATCAACCGAAAACAATACTGTCAAGGAAAAAATTAATATATTTTAATAAAAAAACGGAGGCAGGGGTGAGGGAAGATCAGAACAGGGAAAAATGGTGGAAATAGGCCATAAAAAGAAAGGTAATTTGGTCATAGAAAAAATTTCAATGTTTTTGACCCGTTCCATAAATCCATAAACCCTCGAACTCTCAAACTGTTATTCCCATGACCCATAACCAATCACCCATAACCAATTCTTTTATGCTATACTCTTCATAAAAAACAAAGGAGGGGACATATGGAACCAAAAGAGGTGCGTTTGCAAAGGCTGTTCCAGACCTATGGGAAGACGATAATATTGCCTTATGACCAGGGGCTGGAACACGGCCCGCGTGATTTTTTCAACGCCAGGTACGCGGAAGACCCCCTTCATATCATTGAGATAGCAAAGAAAGGGAACTACAATGCCGTTGCCCTCCACGTCGGAAACGCGACAAGGTATTTCAAGCATATGTATAATCAGGTTCCCCTCGTTCTCAAGGTAAACGGAAAGACCGAGATCCCTTCGGATGAGGAGCCGCTTTCACCGATCACTGCCACCATCGACGAAGCCCTCCAACTGTCGGCGATCGCCGTGGGGTATACCCTTTATATAGGTTCGCCAAGGCAGGACGAGGATATCGAACAGTTCACCTATGTACGTGAAGAGGCGCACAGGGCAGGACTTCCCGTCATCGTCTGGTCGTACCCCAGGGGCCGCGAGATTGAGGCCAAGGGCGGCAAGAACAGCCTCTATGCCGTGGAATACGCTGCACGTGTCGCGGCAGAGCTCGGCGCCGACATGATCAAGGTCAACGTTCCCAGTCTCAAGAAGAACAACGACGTACCCGCGCCGTACCGTGATTTCGAAACAGACCAGCTCGATGCCATCAAGAGGGTCATCAGCACAACAGGGGGAGTCCCCGTCATATTTGCCGGCGGAGAAATGGTTTCCGACGAAGATCTTCTGGAAAAGGCACGGCTCTGCATAAGGGCGGGCGGTTCTGGTTTCATATTCGGGCGCAACATCTGGCAGAGGCCTCTCGACAAGGCGCTTGACATCACCAGGAAGATCAAGGAGACCATCCGCACGGAGAAACAGAAAAAATAGCAGGTGCCCGATTGATACCATACCGGGTCCTCGATCACGACGCGGACATACTTCTGGAGGTGTACGGGGCCTCACGGGAAGAGCTCTTCAACAACGCTGCGAGGGCCCTGACATCGTTCATTGCCGATCCCGAGGGTATTGTCCCTTCTTCTGTTAAAGAAGTCGTTGTGACAGGCAACGGAGAGCTTCTCGTCAATTTTCTGAACGAGATCATCTACATATGGGAAACGCAGAGATTTATCCCCGCCGATGTATCGATCACTTTTAACAGCCAAGGCCTCACTGCGACAATGAGAGGAGAAACGTTCGATCGGGCCAGGCATATAATAAAGGAAGAACTCAAGGCGGTTACATACCATAAGTTCTCCATTATTGAAGAAAACGGGATGTTCAGGGCAACCATATTAATAGATGTATAGAGGGACGGTTTGAACAGCTTGAACCGTTCGAACCGCTTGAACGATGAAAAGATCAAAAACCATAGAACCTGTGAAAAAACCTGCAATGTTCGCAAGGAAGGCTATTCGCTCGCAGCTTCCTGCGCGCGGACCCAACGTTCCGCTTTGCAAGCGGGTACCCAGCCCGTACTCGAAGTCGCCTACTCGAGAATACCTCCCCTTCAGATTATTATTCGAATCACAGTATGGATTTTTTCACAGTTTTTATATGCCTGATAAGACCTGTAGTTTCCCATACCTCCTTATCCCAATTGGTGAAACATGACAGATGCTGAAAAAAGATTGAAAAAGCTTGATGATAACCGGTATCTCCTCGAAAAGAGCGGGGCCATGCGGGTTGACGGCATCGTCTATGTCGACGAGGAACTGCTCGGCTACCTCGGCACCGACGAGAGCATCAAACAGGTTGAGAATGTGGCCTCCCTGCCGGGCATCGTTGGTGCGTCCCTTGCCATGCCGGACATTCACTGGGGATACGGTTTTCCCATCGGCGGGGTTGCGGCCTTCGACGCTCAGGAGGGCATCATCTCTCCTGGCGGCGTCGGTTATGACATAAACTGCGGCGTGCGGCTACTGCGTTCCGCATTGAACACCCGGGACATAAAGGACGTGGTGCCGGATATTGTAGACGGTCTCTTCCGTAATATTCCCAGCGGTGTCGGGTCCCGCAGGAAAGACCTGAAGCTCTCCCGCGCACAGCTTGGCCGCGTTCTGCTAAAAGGTGCAAATTGGGCCCTGGAAGAGGGTTTCGGAAACGCCTCCGACCTGGAATATATCGAAGACCGTGGATGTGTCGGTGACGCAGACCCCGAAGCAGTCTCCGACAGGGCGTACGAGCGTGGAAAGGACCAGCTCGGCACACTGGGAAGCGGCAACCATTTTGTCGAGGTGGGCTATATCGCTGAGGTATTCGATGAAGATGCCGCCCGCGCCTTCGGTCTTTTCAAGGACCAGGTGACTGTCATGATCCACACGGGATCACGGGGCCTGGGATACCAGATATGCGATGAATCCATCAGGGAGATGCTGCGCGCCGCTGAGAAGTACCATATTCCCCTCGCGGACAGGCAGTTATGCTGCGCCCCGCTTGCCTCTCCCGAAGGGCGCCGTTATTTTTCAGCCATGGCGGCGGCGGCCAACTATGCATTTGCGAACCGTCAGATGATCACCCATTGGGTCCGGGAAACCCTTGAGAAGGTCTTCGCGTCGAGCGAAGCGCAGCTCGGCCTTTCCCTTGTCTATGACGTGTGCCACAATATCGCAAAGAGAGAGAGGCATAAGGTCCATGGAAAAGAATTGGAGCTGTGTGTTCATCGCAAGGGTGCGACGAGGGCATTCGCGCCGGGAAGCCCTCTGGTACCCGAACGTTATCGAAGTGCCGGTCAGCCCGTCCTTGTACCGGGCGACATGGGCCGGGCGTCTTATGTTCTTGCCGGGACCCCGAAAGCAATGGAGGAAACCTTTGGAAGTACCTGCCACGGTGCGGGCAGGGTGATGAGCAGGAACCAGGCGGTCAGGATGACCAGGGGGCGCTCCATACCGAAAGAAATGGAGGAACGGGGGGTCTGTGTGAGGGCCGCCGGTAAGGCCACCCTCGGGGAAGAGGTGCCCGAGGCCTACAAGGACGTTTCGAAGGTGGTGGGTGTTGTCCACCGTGCGGGCATATCGAAGCTTGTGGCAAAGATCGTGCCCATGGGGGCGATAAAAGGATAAGAAGGCAGGTGACAGGTACGGGGTCATAGGTCATAGGAAAAGCGGTTTCAAAGTTTCAATGTTTATGAAACGTTTCAATGTTAAAAAAGAAAACTCCACACGCCTGATGTGCATATAAAGACAACCAGGTTTTTTCACCTTATAATTGATCGTTGGAATTTGGCCATCAGTTATTTTTTAATTGGTTATTGGTCATTAACATTATTATATGGTAATTAAGAGTTATGACACAGGACAGGGGACTCATTATAGTTTTTACCGGGGACGGGAAGGGCAAGACTACGGCAGCACTCGGAATAGCACTTCGCGCGTCGGGTCACAAAAAAAGAACGATCTTTCTCCAGTTCCTGAAAGGACGGCAAAGATCGGGCGAACAGCTCCTCGAGGGGATGGCCGCCGCCTTTATAGAGGTTCGGGCATTCGGCGCAGGGTTCCTGAGGGAAGGGGAGGATCCAGCCGTGCACCGGAAGGCTGCAAATAGGGGCTGGCAGGCCGCACAGGAGGAACTTGCATCGGGTGATGCCGACATCCTCGTCCTCGACGAGATATCCCACGCCGTCAACCACGGGCTTCTTTCAGCGGAAATGGTCGCTCAGGAGATCAGGGGCAGGCGGAAGACGCTCCATGTTGTCCTGACCGGACGCGACATGCCGAGGGAGCTTCTCGATCTTGCCGATACCGTCACAGAGATGAAAGAGGTCCGCCACGCTTACCGAAGCGGGGTAAAGGCGATAAAAGGGATCGACTATTAGGGCCGGTCTTTTGAGCACAGCCGGGCAAAAATAAAAGCGGAAATAAAGAGAACGAAGTTCGCCGTAACGATGGTTGCGCCCGCCGGCAGGTCAAGGGCGTAGGATATCATTATTCCCGCGATCACGCAGATGACCCCCGCAGCGCAGGATATCACGATGGTCGCCTTGAACCCCCTGGAGAACTGGATGGCGGTAACGGGCGGGATGATGAGGAGCGCCGATATGAGCATGATCCCGACCACTTTCATGGCCAGAACGACTGTCAATGCCGTGAGGAGGACAAGGACCCTGTTGATGCGGGCGACCTTTATCCCCGAGGCCTTCGCCGATTCCTCATCGAAGGTTATCGCCATGAGTTCATGATAATAAAAGAAGATGACGATGACGAGACAGACGGAAAGGGCGGCGGCGATCCATACCTCGGTGGGATTAATGGCAAGGATATTCCCGAAGAGGTAGCTGAACAGATCGACGTTAAAGCCGCCGGCAGCGCTGGCTATAATGACACCCCCGGCGATCCCCATGGATGAGACGATGCCGATCGCGGCGTCTCCATATAGGCGTGCCTTGTCAATGAGTTTCATGATCCCCAGTGCGCTTGCCATAACGATGGGCACCGCGACGTAGAACGGATAGGTCTGAAAGAGCAGTCCCACGGCGACACTGCCGAAGGTGACATGGGCGAGCCCGTCCCCGATGAGGGACAGGCGCCTCAGGACAAGGAAGACCCCCAGGGTGGAGCACAGGACGGCGATGAAAGAACCGGCAACAAGCGCCCTCTGGATGAATCCATGATTAAAGAGATCAAAAAGGTCCATAAAGTATAACTTACCGATTAGAATGCCTGTGACAGATAATGTGCTGCGAATGTTCACCAAAGTAGCTGGTCATTTCGCCGGAGGTGCAAAAGGCGTCGAATCCTCCGTAAAAGACAAGCTTTTTGTCGAGGTACAGGAGGCGTGAGGCGTACTGCCCGATGGTTCCGATATCATGGGTGATCATGATGATCGTTACCGTCCGGTTCCTGTTGAGATCGCCAAGGGTCGCAAAAAACTTCTCCCGCCCTTCCGGATCGAGGGCGGTCGTAGGTTCGTCGAGGATAAGGAGCTGCGGTCCGGAGACAAGCGCCCTCGCTATGAGTACGCGCTGCTGCTGCCCGCCTGAAAGCTCACCAATAAGCTTGTTTCTGATGGCGGTAATATCCATAAGCGCCATCGCGTCATCTATCGCCCGCCGGTCCTTACCGGCAGCGGCCTTGCGCGTTTCCCTTCGGGAAATAAGCCCCAGCGAGACGATCTCCTCCACTGTCGCGGGAAAATGAGGGTTAAGCGTGCCGATTTTTTGCGGAAGGTACCCGATCGTTTGCCATTCGGTGAAGGATGCCGTATCCGTTCCGAAAAGCTCCACGGACCCGCTTGTCGGCTTCAGGAGGCCGAGGATGATGCGGACCAGTGTGGTCTTTCCGGACCCGTTGGGCCCGACTATTCCCAGAAATTCACCTTTTTCAAGGTTGAATGTGATGTCGCTGAGGATCTCGACGCCGTTGTACCGGAAGTGGAGATCCCTTGTTGCGACGATGCCGTTCATTTGCACTCCAGTCCCGTTCTCAGGCTTGCCAGGTTGTCTTCCATGAGCGAAATGAACGTGACCCCCTTTTCGAGTTCGTCCCTTGAGATATTGTGGGCGCCGTGGAGCTTGAGGAGCGTTGCTCCGGTCTCTTTTGCGATAACTTCAGACACCCTGGGGGTGATCAGCTCTTCAAAATACACGTAGCGGACGTCATTTTCCTTAATTATCTTCTTCAATGCTATGATCCTCTTCGCCGTCGGTTCCGCATTGGGAGACCCTTCGTAGGCGGACACGTATTCAAGGCCATACCTGTGCGCAAGGTAGCCGAAGGCAAAATGGCCGCCGTGAACAATGGTCCTCTTTTTACAAGCCGCCAGAGTTTCGCGAAACCTTCTGTCGAGAGCGGCAAGTTTTTCCTTGTATTCCACGGCCCGCTTTCGGTAGAGGTCTTTGTTGCCCGCGTCTGCCGCGGAGAGCCCCTCAGCGATGTTGTCGACCATTTTCCCGGCGTTTTCAAGATCGAGCCAGATGTGCGGATCGTATGCGCCGTGATGATGTTTTTCTTTATGCGGGCCCTTTTCCCCGTCATGGCCATGATTACCTTCACGGGTTTCCATGAGATCAATGCCCCGGCTGGCGTCTGTAACGATGAGGCCCTTGTTCCCCGCCCCGCTGATGAGCGGTTGTGCCCATGGTTCCATATATTTGCCGGTGTAAATGAAAACCCGGGCGGACGATATCTTCGCCATGTCGCCAGGTTTCGGTTCATAGGCGTGCGCTTCTACCCCGGGCGGCAGGAGCAGGGTCACTTCGGCATCCTCTGGCGCCACATTTTTCGCGAAATCATAGAGAGGGAAAAGGGTAGTGACGACAACGATCTTCTTTTGCTGCTGCGGCTCCTCTTTTTTTCCGCAGGAGACGGTCATTATCAAAAAAACGGCAAAAAAGATCACGAGTGTCAGGCGCGGGTTTTTCAAACAGTCTTTCCTTTGTTCCCGGCGGTGCAGCTGCCGCAAACCCCGAATACCTGCATGATATGGGAGGATACGGTGCCGTTCAATGTTTTTGAGACCTCCCGCTCGATCTCGTGGACGCCGCAAAAAATCAGATCGTCCACCCTTCTGCAGGAGGTGCAGACAAAGTGGTGGTGATGCTCCTTGTTATGGCAGAAGAAATAGTAAAGCTTCCTGTCGGGGTGTATCACCTTGACAATGACACCGCCGTTGGCAAGCTCTTCGAGGTTGCGGTAGACCGTGGGAAGGCCTATCGTGGCAAAACGTTCTTTGAGCCGGCCGCGGACTTCTTCCGGGCTCAGATAAGTTGGCTCGCGTGAAAGGATGTCAAGGATGGCAAGCCTTTTCGGTGTTGATTTCAGATCAAGATTCTTTAAGATTGTGCGAAAGTCCATGGATGCCTAAATAGAAACAATTTTCATTTATTATATCTTCCAGGTAAGGTGGGGTCAACAGGTTTTTTACGGACGGTCAGGATCCGCAGGGGAAGGCGGCGATGCCTGTCGTTCGACAGGTTTTCCGCTTCTTATCCATGCGGGGTAACCGGCAAGGAAGGTCATGACGTTCTCGTAACCTGCACGCCTTGCCGCGACCGCGGCCTTCAGGCTGGGGGCTCAGCCGTACCCCCTGCAGTAAAAGACGATGGCCGCCTTCTTGTTTTCGGGGAGGAAGGAGGCGATCCTTAAGAACTGTTCCTGCGGAATATGGATGGCGCCGGGGATATGGCCGGATGCATATTCCAGGCTCGTGCGGTTATCGACAATGACGGGCGGCTGCTCTTTTGCAATGAGTTTTTCAAATTCCCCCATATCCAGGTCCGGGATCCCGCTGGAAAATATGCAGCCCCCAAACAGGGTGACGACAGCACTGACGGCAATGAGAAAAAACACGAAACGGCGTTGCCCCGTGCATCGCGTAACAGGGCAGGTCCACATTCGTGTTCTCTCCCCGGCATCGGGAAACCTGAATTTATCCGTTATATATCACCCTGATCTTATCTTTTGCCTCCCTGACCTGCGCAGGTGAGAGCTTGAGCCCTTCGGCGGTCATCTCCGGCTTCGCCTTCACGCTGTAGGTTCTCTCGGGTAGAGAAGCCTGTCTTTTCATCCCCTGAGGCAGCTCGGGTGTAATCCCGATGGCCGCGCGTACATCTTCGGGAAATTTCCCCGGGTCTGCCGTTTCGTAAACAACGGCCGGCCGGTCATGTTTTCCCGTAAAATACATTTCGAGGGTCTTCCAGCCTACTGCCCCGTGGGGATCGAGAATGATCCCGTGCTCTTCGTAAACGGACTTCATCGTTTCGAAGTGCTCGGCGTTGGTGATGCCCATGGATTCGATCTCGCGCCTCATGGCCGCCATATCGGGTGCTCGGTCTATGATCCCCGGACGCACTACATTGCCCGTCCCCGCATCGCGCTCGTCAAACATGTGGCCGCCATAGAAGTCGATAAGGCGCGCCAGATTGCTTGGATGGGAAACTATCATGGCGGAAGAGGGCGACTTGACAGACGGCCGCACCTCGTATTTCCCCGAGGCAAGGAAATCAGGGAACTCCCTGTTCTCGTTGACCCCGCATATGATCTTTTCCACCGGGAGCCCCATCTGCCTGGCTATGACAGTCCCCATCATGTTGCCGAAATTGCCCGAGGGAATGCTCGCGATGAAAGGGCCGCCGGAGGCATCGATCTTTGAATAGGCATAGAAAGGATAAACAGCCTGGGGAAGGAGCCTGCCGATGCTGATGGAATTTGCCGAGGTGAAACGCTCCCTGTCGCCGAATATCTCCTGCGCATAGTCCCTGTCGCCCAGTATGTTCTTTGCCAGTGCCTGGCAGACATCAAAGTCGCCGTTCACTTCAAAGGCATGAATGTTGCCGCCAAGGGTGGTCATCTGTCTTCTTTGTCCTTCGCTGATGGAGCCTTCAGGGTAGAAAACGATATTGTCTATCATGTCAAGGCCGAAAAGGGCGTCGGCGACAGCACCTCCGGTGTCACCGCTTGTTGCTACCACAACAACCCTGCGCAGCCCCCTCTTGCCCAGGAAGAAATTAAGCATTCTGCCGAAGAACCGCGCGGCATAATCCTTGAACGAATACGTGGGCCCCCGGGTAAGCCACATGATATATGTCATTCCCGTGACATGCTGGACAACGGTAGGGATCTTTCCTTCGTCGTAGGCGTCGTCAAGCAGCGGCCTCAATTTTGCAGAAGGTATTTCATGGCCGAGAAAAGGTTCAAGGACCTCAAAGGCGATCCTGGCGTAACTCATGTCCCTCATTGCGCGTATGCGTTCTTCGGGCAGGACGGGCACATCGCTGCGGGCCACCATATAGAGCCCGTAGTTCGAAGCCATGCCTGCAAGGAGGGCCGTTTCGAAATTGACTCGTTCACCGGGATTGTTCGTGCTGTAATATCTGATCTCTTTCATGGCAGGTTAAGCATACAAAAACTTCCCTTTTTTTTCAACTTGCATTATAATTACAATATTGTGAGTGGTAAACACCATCCTTCTCTTTTAATAATATCTGTTCTGTTAATTATTCTTCTGACGATCTGCAGCCATGCCAAAGTGTAGGGGGGTGTGATAACTAAGTACCGAATAATGTTATAAGTCACTTCTGAATAATCTTACGGTGTGTAAAATTAAGGGGATTTTAGGAGTGTTTTCAAGAGGGGTTTGATTTTAGGTAGTTGGGC
>JAKLET010000046.1:5000-14716 GCA_022711595.1 Deltaproteobacteria bacterium | reverse complement strand
GATATATCTGCAAAGCAAGGAAGCCTGAATGCCAGCGGTGTCTTTTGCGCGGGGATTGCGATTACGCCATGGGAGGAAAACAAGATGTTTGACGCAGAAAAGCTCACCGAGCAGGAGATGCTGGACCTTGGGCAGCTTTCACGGCTCGCAAAGGGTGATATCATAACGATGACGCACCTCGCAGGCACGGGCCACCCCGGCGGTTCCATGTCTTCGCTCGATCTCTATCTAACTGTTTTTTCTCATGCCAATCTTGCCGGAGAGGACCGCGACCGCATAGTTATAAGCCACGGGCACACTTCGCCCGGCGTTTACAGCGCGCTGGCCCGCCTGGGCCATATGCCCCTGGATGAGGTTGTGGCGTTCTTCCGGAAGGCCGGAAGTCCTTTTGAGGGTCACGTCGTCAAGGGCATCCCTTTTATCGACTGGTCTACGGGCAACCTGGGCCAGGGATTGTCTGCGGCCCTCGGTTTTGCCATCGCATCGAAGATGCGCGGCTTTTCCTCCCATGTGTTCGTGTTCATGGGGGACGGGGAACAGCAAAAGGGGCAGATTACCGAGGCGCGCCGTTTTGCCGTCAAGTACGGCCTTTCAAATATCACGGTGCTTGTCGATTACAACAAGCTCCAGATCAGCGGCGCGATCGACAATGTCATGCCCCAGAACATAATCGAGAACTATCTCTCCGATGGATGGGATGTCCGCGAGATCAACGGACATGACCACCAGGAGATATACAGCGCGCTGAGGCAGGCCCGCGGGGACGACAACCCCGTATGTATCGTTGCAAACACGGTCATGGGCAACGGCGTTCCCTTTATGGAGAACAAGGAGAAGTACCACGGCAGCCCGGTGAACAAGGACGAGTACAAGGAGGCCATGGCCGCGCTGGACCTTGAGGACCGCCTTGATTATTACAGGGAAAAGAGAAAAGGAACCTGGACATTCAAGCCGTCATATGAAAACAGCGAGGTTGCGATAGATACGGGAGAGCCCTTTACCTATCGTGATGAGGACAAGATCGACAACCGCAGCGCCTTTGGAAAGGCCTTAAAGGACATTGCCGACAGGAACATCCCGCAGGGACGCCTTGTCAGCGCCTTCGATTGCGATCTGGCAAGTTCCGTGAAGACAAGCGATTTCGCGAAGGCCTACCCCGATCACTTTTTCCAGGGCGGCATACAGGAGCACAACACGGCGACTGCGGCGGGTGCGCTCTCCACGGCGGGAGTCCTCACGTTTTTTGCGGATTTCGGTGTTTTCGGCATAGATGAAACGTACAACCAGCAGCGCCTGAACGACATCAACGCGACAAATCTCAAGACGGCTCTTACCCATGTGGGGCTCGATGTGGGCCCCGACGGCAAGACCCATCAGTGCGTCGATTATATCGGCCTGGCGCGCGGTCTTTATCGCATGAAGACCATCGTGCCCTGCGACCCGAACCAGACCGACCGGGTTATCCGCTATGTGGCGGCAGCAAAGGGGAATTACCTGGTTGCCATGGGCCGCAACCGCTGGCCGGTCATATGCAATGAAAAAGGTGAGCAGCGCTTTGCCGGTTCTTATGTTTTTGGGTACGGAAAGATGGATATCATTGCCGACGGAAAAGACGGGGCGATCATCACCTACGGAGGGCTTGTTTCGAAGGCCCTCGCTGTCAGGTCAAGCCTCGATAGCCAGGGTTGGGACTTTGCCGTTGTGAACATGCCCTGTGTCGATGAGGCAGATCAGGCTGTAATGGCGAAGATGGCCGCGCTCGGCTGTATCGTCACCTATGAAGACCATAACGTCAAGACAGGCATTGTCCCTGTCATTACCGCGAGCCTTTTGAGCCATTCTTTCAAAGGTACCCTTGTTTCTTTTGGGGCCACTTCATACGGTGCGTCGGGTGAAACGGACGATGTTCTTGCAACCCAGGGCCTGGACGTGGAAAGTGTGACAAGGGCAATAGTAAAAAAACTGGGTGATGGGTGATAAATAACGGGTTATGGGTTATAGGTGATGGGCGATAGAAAAAAATAAATGATGGAAGCAGGCGATGGAAGGCAAATAGCCCGTAACCTGCTCCGAAGGAGCGCTCGTGCAAGATATCAAGGGGATGTATAAAAAGATCGTCAAGGACAATTTTCCTGAAACCATAAAGATCGATCTTGGCGGACAGGTTCTTGTCTATAAAAAGAAGGTGTGGAACATCTTCGATGCCGACGAAAAGTGCGATGTCGAACGGGGGCTTCGTTACGGTGAGAACCCTGACCAGCCGTCAGCAATGTATGAACTGATAAATGGTAATATTACCCTTGGAGATGTACGTTTCTTCGATTTCGATTCCGGTCTCGTGAGCAAAGTGACGGAGCAGGACATGCTCCAGGTAGGCAAACATCCGGGCAAGATCAACCTCACCGACGTGGACAATGCCCTTAATATTCTGAGATTTCTTGACCAGAAACCTGCATGCGCCATAATGAAGCATAACAATCCATGCGGAGCGGCATACGGCTCGGCATCCGTGGAGGCCTTTGAGAAAGCCTTCTGGTGCGACAGGATAGCGGCCTTCGGCGGCGCTGTTGTTTTCACGAAGACCCTCGATGTGGAAACGGCAAAGGCAATGGTGCCTTATTATTTCGAAGTGGTCTGCGCGCCCGATTTCGAGGGCGGCGCCATTGACGTGTTGAAAAAATGGAAGAACCTGCGTCTTATGCAGATCAGGCAGATCGAGCGCCTCGGTGCCTTTAAGACGAAACGGACCATCGACATCAAGTCCCTCATGGACGGAGGTCTCGTTCTTCAGGAATCACAGCCGCTCAGGATAAAAAGCAAGGACGACCTGAAACCGGCGGAAGCGGTCTATAAAGGCGAGACATACAGGATCAAAAGAATGCCCACCGAAGAGGAGTACCGCGACATGCTCTTCGGCTGGTATGTTGAATCGGGGGTAAGCTCCAACTCCGCGCTCTTTGTCAAGAACGAAGCCACCGTCGCCATCGGGACCGGCGAGCAGGACCGTGTGGGTGTTGTCGAGATTGCCGTTTTCAAGGCCTACAAAAAGTTTGCCGACACAGAGGTCTTTAAAAAGTACGGAGTGCCCTACGCTGTTTTCAAGCTGGAGGCCGATCGGGGTCAGCGCGACATGAAAGACCTCATTGCCGTCGATATTTATACAAGGGAGTGCAATGCCGGGCTGAGCGACAGCGTTATCGTTTCCGATGGTTTTTTTCCCTTCAGGGACGGCGTTGACGCAGCTATAAAGGAGGGCGCACGGGGTGTTATCCAGCCAGGCGGGTCCGAGCGCGACTACGAGGTAATCGAGGCCTGCAATGAACAGGGCGTCACCATGGTCTTTGCGGGACAGAGGCTTTTCAAACATTAAAACCTCCCTGTAAAGGCTTATTCAAAGGACGGGGACACTATGAAATATCTTTTGATCATTGCCATTATTATTGTTTTATACGTGATCATCAGAATATCGTTCAAGAAGCATTTTTAGAACTTTTCTGTAAAAAAATCAGGCCTTTTTGTGTTGACAAAGAAGCTTGAAAAAAAATATAATTGTGAAAATAGTAACAAATTTCCTATAGCCATTGGAGGTAATAAATGAGACCGTATTTTGAAAAAATGCAGGAATGGAACAAGCCGGTAAAGGTAAATGCAAAGAACGCGGAAGAGATCAAAAATGTCGAGAAAGAGATCGAGGCGCTTATCGATAAGGCTAAAAAGGCCGGACTGGCGCAGGAGACATTGAACAAACGGGGTGAGTGGACAGTTCACCAGAGATTGGAATACATTGTCGATCCCGGAACATGGGCACCTCTTCACATGCTCTTCGACCCTAAGGACGAAGAATCGGGGACAACCGGTGTTGTGGACGGTCTCGGAAGGATAAACGGAAAATGGTGTGTCATCATCGGTTTTGACAACAAGGTCATGGCCGGTGCATGGATCGCCGGTCAGCCCCTCAACATTCTGAGGGTCACAGATATCGCGAAAAGACTGCACTGCCCTCTCGTATGGCTTGTCAACTGCAGCGGCGTGAAGCTCCCCGAGCAGGAAAGGATGTATGCCAACAGGCACGGCAGCGGCACGACATTCTTCCGCCATGCGGAACTGAACAAACTGGGCATCCCGGTGCTTGCGGCCATATACGGAACGAACCCGGCAGGCGGCGGCTATCAGGGCATTTCCCCGACACTTCTTCTTGCCCACAAAGATGCCAATATCGCCGTCGGCGGTGCCGGCATCGTTAGCGGCATGGCCCCGAAGGGCTATTTTGACGAACCGATGGCGGAACAGATCATCGAGGCCACAAAGAAATTCAAAGCTGTGCCTCCGGGCAGAGTAGAGATCCATTACGACCACACAGGTTTCTTCCGCGAAGTGCATCCGTCAGAAGAGAGCCTTCTCGATTCATTGAAATCCTGGGTCGGAAAGCTTCCCTACTATGACCCGAGCTTTTTCAGGGTTGCCCAGCCGGCGGAGCCGAAGTTCCCGGCGGAAGACCTCTACAGCATCGTTTCATTCAACCAGAAGATGGTCTACGACATGGAGCAGTTCATGTCGCGCCTTGTCGATAACAGCGAGCATATGGAATTCCGGCCCGATATCGGTCCCGAGCTTTACACGGGCCTTGTCAAGGTCGATGGTTTTCTCATCGGTATCGTCGGCAACAGGCAGGGTATGCTGCCCAAGGGTTACCCGCAGTATGCGCCTTACCCCGGCATAGGAGGCAAGTTCTACCGTGAAGGCCTCATCAAGGTCAACGAGTTCGTGACGCTCTGCGGCAGGGACAGGGTTCCCATGATCTGGATCCAGGATACATCGGGTATCGATGTCGGCGACATCGCGGAGAAAGCGGAGCTTCTCGGCCTCGGCCAGTCACTTATCTACTCCATCGAACAGAGCGACCTTCCCATGATGACCATTATTCTCAGGAAGGGCACCGCGGCTGCCCATTATATAATGGCAGGCCCGCAGGCGAACAACAACAACTGCTTCACCCTCGGCACGGCAACCACCGAGATCTATGTCATGCACGGTGAGACCGCGGCCGTTGCAAGCTTTGCGCGGCGTCTCGTCAAAGAGAAAGACGCGGGCAAGCCTCTCGCGCCGATTATTGATAAAATGAACCAGACAGTCAAGCACTACTACGATATGTCAAGGCCATCATACTGCGCGAAGATGGGCCTTATCGACGAGGTCGTGAAAATGGCCGACCTCAGGAAGTACTTTGTCGCATTTGCGAACTGCGCCTATGCGAACCCGAAATCGATATGTCCGTGGCACCAGATGATAATGCCAAGGATCATCAAAGGCTAAAGATAAAAGAGATATACACAGGGTGGATCACGTATCCACCCTGTTTTTTTTCCATTAAGTTAACCAGTTGTCGGAAGCCGTTGACTGATTTCTGTCAGGTTTAATGAAGGTGTTCGTTGTATGAAGGACAAACTTGCGTCGATGTTGAAGGAGATCCGGGGGCAGGGTAATTACCGCACCGTACGGTACCTGCGGCCCGTTTCCGCCTCGACTTTACGTCACCGGGGGAAGGAATATCTAAACCTGTGTTCAAACAGCTACCTTTCGCTTCATCTCCATCCGGAAGTGATCGAGGCGGCCAAATCGGTTGTGGATGACTACGGGGCCGGTACCTGCTCTTCACGGAGCGTCTCGGGGAGCATCGACCTCTATGAGAGGCTCGAAGACGCCATTGCCCGGTACAAGGGTTACAAACGGGGGCTCATCTTCCCAACCGGCTACATGGCGAACATCGGTATAGTTTCCACGATTCCCGGCAAGGGCGATATCATCTTCAGCGACGAGTTGAACCATTCCAGCCTCATCGATGCCATGCGCCTTTCCTACGCGAGAAAGGTCATTTACCGGCATCGCGATGCAGCGGACCTGGAGCGCAAGCTCAAGAGGCATACGGGCCGGGGCAGGAGCTTTGTCATTACCGAATCGGTGTTCAGCATGGACGGCGATATGGCGCCCCTCAAGGACATCATGGAAATGCGGAGCCGCTACGGCTTTCATGTGATTGTTGATGATGCCCACGGTACCGGTGTGTTCGGAAAGAAGGGAAGCGGTGTGGAGGAACACCTCGGGCTCAAAGGCCGCGCGGATATTCACATGGCCACCTTCGGCAAGGCGATGGGTTCTTTCGGCGCCTTTGTGCTCTCTGACCCTGTTGTCATTGACTACCTCATAAACCGGGCCAGGACATTCATGTACACGACAGCGTTGCCGCCCGCGGCGCTGGCTGCGGCGTATGCGGCGCTTGGCCTGGTGGAAAGGGACCTTTCCTTCAAGGAAGACCTCTGGACGAACATAGACCATGTGCGCACGGGACTGCTTGATGCCGGTTTCGACCTCAAAGACAGCGTGGGCCCCATCATTCCCATCGTGGTAGGCAAGGACTCAGATGCTGTAAAAATGCAAAAGATGCTCATGGCGAAAGGGTTTTTTCTGCAGGCCATACGCCCTCCCACGGTCCCGAGCGGCACATCGAGGCTGAGGCTCACCGTGGTGAGGGGTTTTTCAAGGCAGCAGATGGATGACGCCATAGAAGCGATAACGGCAGCAGGAAAGAAGATGGGACTGATATAAGACGGGTGATAGGTGATAGGTGATAGGTGATAGGAAAGGCAAAGAACATCTTTTCCTATAACCCATGACCCATAACCCATAACCCGCTTTTTACGACTGCAAGGAGTAGAAAGTGTATTCTAGTGATGAACTGAAGGACTGGGACAAGCGATATATCTGGCACCCCTTTACCCAGATGATGGACTACATGGATGACGATCCGCTTGTCATCGAACGCGGTGAAGGATGCCACCTCATAGATGTTGATGGAAGGCGCTATATAGACGGCGTCTCATCATTGTGGGTCCTTGTTCACGGTCACGGCAGGAAAGAGCTTACAGATGCCATAGAGAGGCAATCAAAGGAACTTTGCCACTCAACACTGCTTGGTCTTTCAAATATCCCCGCTGTCGTTCTTGCAAAGCGCCTCATAGAGATAGTGCCTGCGGGTCTCTCGAAGGTCTTTTATTCAGACAACGGCTCGACCTCCACGGAGATCGCCGTCAAGATGTCATACCAGTACTGGCAGCAGAAAGGGGAAAAGAAACGAAGGCGTTTCATCTCTTTTACCAACGGCTATCACGGCGATACGCTGGGAGCGGTGAGCATCGGCGGCATAGATCTTTTCCACAAGGTTTACAGACCGCTTTTGTTCAAAGGCTACAAGGCCCCTTCGCCGTATTGTTACCGCTGTCCGCTGAAGCTCGAGAGCGCCGGCTGCGGCATGGCATGTGTTGATGAGTTCGAGCGGATCGTAAAAAGGTACAAAGACGAGGTATGTGCGGTCGTTATCGAGCCCCTGATGCAGGGGGCTGCCGGCATGATAGCGCAGCCGGAAGGGTTTCTGGGGGCCGTCTGGAAGATAGCGAAGGACAGCGGGCTTCACTTCATCGCCGATGAGGTGGCAACCGGTTTCGGCCGAACCGGCACCATGTTTGCCTGCCAGCAGGAAGGGATCAAGCCCGACTTCCTGTGCCTTGCGAAGGGCATCACGGGCGGATACCTGCCGCTTGCAGCAACGATAACCACAGACGAGATCTTCGGGGGATTTCTGGGCCGGTTCGACGAGTTCAAGACCTTCTTCCATGGCCATACCTATACCGGGAACCCCGTTGCCTGCGCTGTCGCGGTGGAGAACCTGGCGCTTTTCGAAAAAGAGCGCACCATAGAACGAATGGCCGACAAGATAACCCTGCTTCACGATGAACTGCAGCGCTTCAAAATGCTGCCCCGCGTTGGTGACGTCAGGCAGAAGGGTTTCATGGTGGGTATTGAGCTCGTGAAGAGCAAAAAGACCAAAAGGCCATACCCGCCGGGTGAAAAGATCGGCCAGAAGGTCACGGGGGAGGCGCGCAAACGCGGCGTCATCATCAGGCCCCTGGGAGACGTCGTTGTCCTTATGCCGCCGCCCGCGATCGATGCCGGGACGCTGAAAGAGCTCGTGGATGTGGTCTACGATTGCGTGAAAAAAATAACCGGCGAACCTTGAGGCCCGCCGGTTATTGTATTCCCTTCCTGTATTTTTCTAGACGGAAAATTCCTTAACGATGCCCTGCAGGCTTACCGACAGCCGGGCAAGCTCATCCGATGCCTGTGACACCTGTACCGAGGCGGACGATGTTTCTTTCGAGATCGAGGCGATGGAATCGATATCCTTGCTGATGCTTTCCGAGGTTGCCGTCATCTCTTCCGTCGCGGAAGCTATCTGCTGCACCATGAGCTGAAGGTCATCGACCTTTTTGACAATGTTGTTGAGAGAAGACCCGGCTTCCTGTGAAAGATCAGCGCCCGAAGAGACCTTCTTTTTCACTTCTTCCATGGCATCGACGGCCTTGTTGACCTCTTTCTGGATGTTCCCGATCATGTCGGCGATCTCCGCCGTTGAATTGCCGGTCCTTTCGGCAAGCTTTTTGACCTCGTCGGCGACAACGGCAAAACCCCGTCCGTGCTCGCCGGCCCTGGCTGCTTCAATGGCGGCGTTAAGGGCCAGCAGGTTTGTCTGGTCGGCGATCTCATTGATGACGTTGACGATCTCGCCGATCTGCTTGGAGAGTTCTCCAAGGGAGCGGACCATCGTTGCCGATGCGTCAACGGTGCTGGCTATCTCCTGGACTTCCTTGACCGCCATATCGACAACATCCTTGCCGCTTCTTGCCACATCGACAGTCTCCTGTCCTGAAACTGCTATGTTGCCGGTATTGCGCGCCACGTCGATTACGGTCTGGCTCATTTCTTCGGAGGCGGTTGCCACCTGGACAGACATCCTGGCCTGTTCGTCGGAACCCTTGGACATCTGCACCGCGCTGGCGCTGAGCTGGTGGCTGGCTGAAGCGATATTATCGGCCGATGAATTGATCTGGCTCACAATACCCCGCCATTTCTGGACCATGTTGTTCATGGATTCGAGGAGGGCGCCGATCTCGTCGTGGCTCATGATGCTCACATCGACGGTCAGGTCGCCTTCGGCGAGCCTGTTCGCGACCTTCACGCCTTCGTCGAGCGACCTGGTAATGGACCTGACGAAGAAGAATGTGCCGATCACTATGAAGGCCATGATAATGAGAGAGATCACGATGAAGACGACCTTCGCCGTGGATGTTTCTTTCCCGAGTTCCTTGAAACGGACATCGATCCTGTCCTCGCTGAGCTTGACGAGCTGCCTGAAAAGACTGTCGATGGCCGCGGATATCTTGACGGTATGTTCGGAATATATGGCTGAGGCCTCGTCAATTTTGCCTTCCAATGCGCTTTTGATCAATCTGTTGTTTGGTTCCTTGCCCTTGACGAGCTGGGCCTTGATCTTGTCCATGAGGTCCCCGAACTCTGCCTTTGTCTTGGGGTCCTTGACATTTGCCAGAACGCCCTCGATCTTCTTGACAGCCTCGCCATAGGCGACCCTTGCTTTATCGATCTTTGCCTTCTCCTCCTGCTTGAGGCCGTTGTCCTTGGTAAGGGCCATGCTGAGCATCGCCTTGTCAATGGTATCGACGGCGTCCTTGATCTGTTTGAACGCCACGATCCGTCCGTAGTTGTTGTGTACAATGTGGTCTACGGAGCGGCTCGACCGGTCAAGGTAGTAAAAACCGACAGCGCCCAGGATGAAGGTGAAGACTACCAGGGTTGCCGCGGCAATA
>JAKLET010000045.1 GCA_022711595.1 Deltaproteobacteria bacterium | reverse complement strand
GGTATTCTCCTCCTTCTGGTTTTGTTTTGGTGGTGCTTTACATTACCAGATTCGAGGTTGCCATGGCTCAATTGTGCGAAAAATATTTTACGTTATCAAATAAAGACGGCTCCAAGGCTTCATCGTTTGTGAAACGTTTCAATGTTAAAAAAGCGTGATGCACTTACCTTTGCATCTCACGATCTGCAAAAATTTGAAACATTCAAACGCTGAAACTTTGAAACCATGTTTATCCCCTGAGTACCCTCTTGTCTCCCTTCCTGATCGTCAGTTTGATCTGATCGAGATATTCGAGCAGCGGTATGAGATATTTTCTTGAAAGGTTCAGTTCGGTCTTGAAATCAGAGGGGGTCATCTCCTTATGACGCTGCAGGAAATCAGTCACCCTCTTCCTGAGGTCATCGATAACGTCACGGTGAAAATACATATCCTGCGTAACCTTGACGACAGCCCCTCCGAAAGCAAGGCGGTCGAGGAAATCCCTCAGATTTTTTTCAGTGACCCCGATCATTGGTGACATCTCTTTTATATAAGGCGGGGTAAAACCTGCGGCAAGAAGGACATCAAGGACACGGCCTTCCATCTTTCCAGTCTCTTTTGTCCCCTGCGCATGCTTGCTTGACAGCACCTTGTCTTTTTCGACGACGATGTGTCCCTCGCCGGCACATTCGTCGAGGGCGGCCTGAAACACAAGGACGTCCGTGGCCGGAAGACGTGTGCGCAGTTCTTCCTTGGGAATACCCACTTTCAGCGGGTTCGCCCTATGATACTCACCGACAAATATGAGGAGCTTCTCCTTGTATTCCGTGAAACATTCCATGTGTATATAGATCGCTCCGAATCTTTTGACCACATTGCCGGTCTGCAGACTGGAGCCGATCTTTTCGGTAGAGGCCAGGTCCCTGCCTGTAAGGGCGGCAAGCGCGTGATGCCTGATCCCCTTGAAGCCGTTCTTGCGGATGTGGTATCCGGCCTTCTCAAGATCGGTGCCTTTGTGCAAGAGCCGGTATATCTTGTCCAGGCCTTCACTTTTCCTTTTATGGCGGGAAGGCATGATGTCCAGAACAATGCCGCCTCCCACGGTCTGCACCGCATAGGGGCCGCGAAGGATAAAACGGTCGCCGGGAAGCACAACAACAGGTTTTTTAAAAACGAACTGTACAAAAAGCTCCTGGCCCGGTTCGATCTGGTCTTTATCGAGGATGACCAGGCGTGCCTCCTCCTGTGTCGTCGCAATATGGAAACGCAATACACTATCATGCCTGATAGGATTCAAGGGAAGATCGAGAAGCTTCAGGGAAGCGTCGATCCGCGATGAGAACAGGAGCGTATCGGGCCTCGCCAGCATGCTCCCCCTTTCAACCTCGATCCTGTCCAGTCCCTGGAGGTTAAGGGCTATGCGCTGTCCTGCGGCCGCCTCCCTGACATCGTCATGATAAGCCTGGATGCTCCGGACCTTCGCATGTTTCGCTGAGGGCAGTATCTCAACCTCCTCTCCAACTCCAAGCGACCCCGATATACAGGTGCCGGTCACGATGGTCCCGAGGCCCTTGAGAGAAAAGACCCTGTCCACCGGCAGCCTGAATATGCCTTCCCTCGACCTTTCCTCTATTCCTGCAGAGATCTCGATCAATATATCCCTGAGAACATCGAGGTTCTCACCGGTAGCTGCGGACACGGCCACGACGGGAGCGCCTTCAAGGGCCCTGCCCTTCAGGAATTCCATGATGTCCTCTTCGACAAGCTGGACCATCTCTTCGTCAACAAGATCTTTTTTCGTGATCACGACAACACCGGTCGTCAGGCCGAGCATCTCGCACACGTCCATATGCTCGCGCGTTTGCGGCATAACGCCTTCATCTGCGGCCACAATGAGCATTACCGTGTCGATCCCCCAGGCCCCGGCAACCATGTGGCGAACAAACTTTTCATGACCGGGCATGTCGACTATACCGGCGAGCAGGTCTTCACTCAGACGCCAGTGCGCAAAGCCGAGCTCAGTTGTGATGCCCCTCTCCTTCTCTTCCTTGAGGCGATCGCAGTCTATGCCTGTCAGTGCTTTTACAAGGGTTGTCTTGCCATGGTCGATATGTCCCGCCGTCCCTATGACTATCCTTTTCATGATCGGTTTACTATAACATGAAAGAGGCGTTCAGGGAACAAAAACAGGCGAGAAGAACGGTCATGGGTAATGGGTTATAGGTTATAGGAAAAACTATCTTCCCATGACCAATGACCCATGACCGATAACCTGTCTTCTTTTCATCACGCTCAGGTTGCCATTCATCCTTTCCCCATTGACTTGCCGTCCCTCTTATGATTTATAAAAAATATGAAAAAGATAAAAACCACTTACAGTCCGTCGTTCCTTACCGATTATCCTACCGTGGATTGCGAAAACCCCGACAGGATAAAGTTCATACATTCCGGGATAAAGGACGTGGCTGAATTCATCGAACCCGAACCATGCACGCTCTCCGACCTCGCTCTTTGTCACAGTGAAGAACTCATCGAAACCGTTTCACGCAGAAAAGAGGTCTTCGATACGGCCTCTCTGGCCGCAGGCGGCGCTATAATGGCGGCACGGATCGCCCTTGTTGAACCGTCCTTCGCCCTCGTCAGACCTCCCGGTCATCACGCGGGCCATGATTTCAACGGCGGCTTTTGTTTCTTCAACAACATGGCCATCGCCTTGAAGGATCTTCTTGGTCATGATATGATCGAAAACGCCCTTATTGTGGACATCGATCTTCATTACGGGAACGGCACCTACGATATCGTCCGGTCCGATCCCCGCATTTCCTTCAGGAACATAGACGCCCATTCCAGAGAATCCTTTTTTTCATACCTCGACGAAGCACTGAAGGATGCCGCCGACTACGACATCCTCGGATGTTCCCTTGGTTTTGACACTTACATCAGGGACTGGGGAGGGCTTTTAAACACCGGGGATTACCGCAGGATCGGATCTTCACTGGCATCCGCAAACCCCCGTTTCTTTTCGATCCTTGAAGGCGGATATTACATAGCCGATCTCGGGACCAATACACGCTCATTCCTTAAAGGCGTCCTGGAAGCTTGTTCATAGCGTCGGTCATCGCCTTTATCGCCGGCATATACATAGAGGCCTCTCACCCCTGTCACTTTCGCCTCTCCCATATCCTTATATCCCTTTTTTCAATAGCCGCGGCCTTGCCTTTTTTATTGAACAAAAGACTTGCCGCCCTTACCGGGGCCTTGCTTCTTACAGCCTTCTTTCTGGCAGGCATGCTAAGGATGACCGTCGTTTTCCTGCATCAGCCGACCCTGCCCGTTGCAGAAGAGGCGGCTCTTTTCCGGGGAGTTATCGTGGAATCGTCAAAAACCTCCAAGGTCATACGTCTTGATGACCCTTTGTCTTTATCGGGCATGCGTGCCCTTGTGCGAAGCGGAATGGATCTGGGCATTGGCGATCGCGTCTTCATAACCGGAATATTGCGCCAGCTGCGCGCCAATTTTAACAATCCTCATTCCATCTCCTGGAAAGGTATGAAAAGACTTGAAGGAACATATCTTGAAATTAAAGGCGAAATACTTTCGGCGTCCACAGATAAACGTCTTGTCGATGTATGGAGGAGATATCTCTCAGACAGGATCGACGCGAGCGGCCCTTCTCACGCCGGTATTATAAAAGCCCTCACCATAGGAGACACCACAGATGTAAACGACAGAATAAAAACGCTTTTTCTTGAAACCGGGGTCTCTCATATCCTTGCCGTATCCGGGTCAAACCTTGGCATTATAACAGCCTTCTTCTTTATTGTGGCACGCTTTCTCCTGAGAAGATCGTCACGCATGAGACAGGGGGGCGGCGATCAAAGATACGCTGCCCTGGTAACGGTCCCCTTTGCCGTTCTTTTCATGTTCACCTCCGGATCAACAATACCCGTCGTGAGGGCGACGATCATGGTCTGTATTTTCATGATGGCCGTCTTTCTGGAACGCGGTAAACACATAGAGAATACCCTGATGCTGAGCGCCCTGGTCATTCTCATCATCTATCCTCATTCGCTGTTCTCTCCAACATTCCAGTTGACTTTCACGAGCATGCTTTTCATTATTCTCTTCGCTCGTGCATTCAGCACACCGATCGCAAGATCACGGCGCTCCGTCAGGTGGCTTGCGTCTCTCATTCTTATGACAGCGGCAGCCATGCTTGGAACGCTGCCCGTTGTCCTCTATCATTTTCACGGGATCAATCCACTGGCGATCCTGTACAATATTGTTGCCGTCCCTCTCATCTCCATGGCCGCGATGCCCCTTGCACTGCTCGGGCTTTTTGTTCCATTCGGGGACCATTTGCTGCGTCTCTCCGGCTCCATTATCGGACTGACCGTGGGCATTCTGCGCGACCTCAACTGGGGATACCTCTATCCCGTCATCAGGCCAAACCTCCCCGAGGCGCTCCTTTACCTGCTTGTCGTCATATCACTTGTCTTCATAAAAAAAAGGCTCCTCAGGCTCTCTTTCTTTGCCTTTATCCTGCCCGCCGCGATCATCACCGTTTCCATCATCTGCTATAAACGTTTTTACAGCGATCAGCTCTGCGTGAGCCATGTAGACGTCGGTCTGGGAGATGCAATACTCATCGAGGCGCCACGAGGCGAAAGGCTCCTTATAGACGCGGGGGGTTTCTACATGAGTGATTTCGATACGGGCAAAACAATCATGACCCCTCTGCTGCTTTCCGGCAAAATACTGACTATCGATCACGTGATAAACACCCATCCGCATGAAGACCATCTGGGAGGACTAAGGTACATCCTCAGTCACTTTCGGGTAGGCAGGTTCAACATAGCCGCAAACACGGCATGGGAGCCGCAATACCGCCATCTTGAACAAACCCTGAAAAACAAGGGAATATCCACAACATGGCTCAAGCGCGGTGATTCTATTGTGCTCGGCAGTGGCCTTGTCATCGATGTTCTCCATCCACCGGAAAACACCTTTATCGATGACCTGAATGAAATGTCACTTGTCCTGAAAATGACCTTCGACGAAAGGAGCTTCCTTTTCACCGGCGATATCGGGGCAGATACAGAAGAACTCCTTGTCCTTTCGGACGCACCCCTTCGCTCATCCGTTCTGAAGGTGCCGCACCATGGCAGCCGTCATTCGAGCAGTATCCATTTCATCAAGGCTGTTGCTCCCCAGGCGGCCGTTCTAAGCACCGGCCCGGGTATCAAGGGAATACCCTCTGATGAGATCATAAAAAGATATCAAGCACTGTCTGTACCGCTCTACCGGACAGATCGCGACGGTTGCGTGAAGGTTTGTACTGACGGAAAGAAGTTAAACATAGAACATCAGTAACTATGCAACAAGATCGTGTTGTTTCACATCCGTATTTGGTTGAATCAAATCATTTTTGCTGTTTGAACACCGATTTAAAATGTAGATTGAACGCAAAAGTAATTTTATGCGGGACAGTTTGACAAATGACGGCCGATACGAAAAAGAACACCGTGAGGATATAATTGAGTTTTGCCTTTTTATAACCTATAATGTTCGTGATAATACAAAAAACAGCCTTTCGGTCTGCAATGATCTAAAATTTAACGGGCATCAAAGAATGTTCCTCCGGTCATGCACTCCTGAGGTTTTCATAACATGAGCTTCCGTGCAAAACTCCTTACTGTTGTCGGTCTGATCATCATTGTCAGCGTTGTCCTGTCGTTTACCATAACCTATTTTTTTGCGAGACAACAGCTTGAAAAAGCAGCCAAAAAAGAAATGGAACAGACCGTTTCCCTCATAACCAAACAAAGTCAGATCGCCCTCAATACCATTAAGGTTGATATGGAACTGTTGGCTGACCTGCAGTTGATCCACACCATCACACGATTTCCCAAAAACAAGGCGCTGGTCAACGAAACCAATCGATATTTTCAGCAATTCGTTAATAAAAACAAAGTTTACCAATCCATCAACCTCCTCAATAGCGATGCTCTTTGTATCGCATCTTCGTATCCGGACCGGATTGGCTATGTCACTATGCAAAGATTCGTGCAAACGAGGAGTGATTTAAAAACCGCCCTGTCAGGAAAAACCTCCGTTTCACAGATCCTTCTCAGCATGGGAACAGGCAGGCCTTTCATCGCCGTATCAACCCCTGTCATACAAAATGGTGTGATAAAGGCCGTTGTCAGGGCAATCCTTGATCTCGATTACCTCAATAATTTTTTTCTAAGACCCCAGGAGTTTATTTACGGCGGCAAGGCGTACTTTTACGATCCGAGGTTGAACATGACATTGCCTGAAGGGTGGAAAATCCCGAACGTCATCAAGGCAAAACCCTATGTCAGGCCAGGCATTCCCGATCTGCCCGATTTCGTGTCCCAAAAACAGGGGTTTGTCCGGTATACCTCCAAAGAAGGTCCACAGATAGCGGCTTTTTATAAAATGTCAGATCCGGAGTTTCTCTTTATTGTCGAAAGGCCCCTGAAGGATGTTTTTGCCCCCATTCGGACCATGGGGAAGGTCACGGTCATAATGCTGGTAGTGGTACTGCTTGCAATCTGCCTTTCCGTGTTCCTCATGGCAAACCCTTTTCTCCTCAGGCTCCAGCAATGCATGTCTTTCGCCCGTGAGATCAAAGCAGGCTCTCTCGACAAAAGGCTAAAGATCGAAGGAAGCGATGAGGTCGCACAGCTTGGCAAAGGGCTCAATGCCATGGTCGAAAGCCTGGAAAAGAACCGCAAGGCGCTGGAGGAAGCGGAACGTATGTACAGGGGCATCTTTGAGAATGCCGTTGAAGGGATCTTCATCACCGACAATAACGGCTGCCTGCTGAACGCCAATCAGGCCCTCGCTTCCATCCTCGGCTTTGACTCCCCCGCTCAGATAATCGGCTCGAATGTTGCGCAATACTACTCTGCGGAAAGTAGGTCGGCCCTTCTTGACCTCCTGAGGGCAAAAGGCACTGTCAAATATTTCGAGGTTTGTTTTTACCGGCCCGACGGAACGGAAAGGATCGGGTCGATCTATGCCCGGGCCGACCGGGACAATAGCGGAGAGATAACCCAGATCCAGGGCATCCTTGATGACATCACGGATGTCAGAAAGGTGGAACAGCAGCGCCGGCGGGCAGAAGAGGCAGAGCTGAGATCCATAAGATCGCAGCTTGAAGCCCTCCGTTACCAGATCAATCCGCACTTCCTTTTCAATGTGCTCAATTCTCTGGATGCCCTTTCCGAAAGCAACCCGGGACGTATTCATAAACTTATCGAACATCTTTCGCGCTATCTGCTCTCTACTTATTCAACCAGTGATTCCGGCTTCATTCCTTTGAAAGAAGAGATCGAAACACTGGAAAGCTATCTGCATTTACAAAAGATCCGCTTCGAAGAGAAACTCGATGTGGCCTTCGATATATCCCCCCGCATAATGGACATGCTCATCCCTGAATTGCTTCTCCAGCCAATTGTTGAAAATTCCATCAAGCACGGGATGCAGACAACAATACCACCGCTCAGGATCGAGATCCATGGAAATGCCGAAGATGATATACTCAGGATCGAGATCGCAAACACCGGGAAATTGATCTCCCGGAAAAACGATAATAATAACAGGACAGGAGTGGGACTTGAAAACATCCGAAAGCGCCTGGAACTTACCTACCCGGACCGATACCGGCTGGATTTGGGCGAAGAGAACGGATGGGTACGAGTCATCATTGAGGTCCCGCTAAAAAGGTGAATAAAATGAAAGATAAACTTGATATCGAACTGCGTGCTGTTATCGTAGACGACGAACCTCTTGCCAGGGAAAGATTGAGGAGCCTTCTGAAAAAACACTGGTATGTCAGGGTTGCAGGTGAAGCCGGGGACATCTTTGAGGCGGAGAAAATAATCAAAGAGACTGATACGGACCTTGTTTTCCTGGACATCCAGATGCCCGGAGGCACCGGCTTTGATCTCCTGGACAGGCTTGAAAACCCTCCCCGCGTAATATTCGTTACAGCTTTCGATCAGTTTGCTATCCGGGCCTTCAAGGTCAATGCCCTTGATTATCTTCTAAAACCAGTAGATGAACTGCGTCTTGAAGAATCGCTGAAAAAAACCTTAACGATACCGGCCCTGCCTGAGGATGGGGGCGGCCTTCTTTCCCTGACGGACCAGGTCTTTCTGAATACGGGAAGAAAAAAACTTTTCCTTCCCGTGGCAAACATTGCCGCGATCGTCACCGAAGGGAATTACACGAGTGTTATCAACCTTAAGGGTGATCATTTCATGGTGCGTGTGTCACTTAAAGACTGGGAAAGACGCCTTCCCGGGAACACATTCGTTGTCCTTGACCGGACCCTTATGATAAACCGTCACCAGGTCAGGTCATGGACGGCACAATCACGCAATGCCGAGCTTTGCATTGCGGATATCCCGACCACATTTCGTCTGGGCAGGGCCGCTTATCAGCGGTTCAAAGAACTTGTGACATGCGCTCTTGCGAATAAGAAACTTTAAAGCATCCTGATCTTGTTTCCCTAAAAAACCCTGTTTTTTTTATAGACATAACAATTGACCGGTATATTCAAATAACCGAAAAAAATGGCCAATGACTCAACAGGCTTCAATTTCTTCATGTTGGTCCCAATATTTGGCTATTGATTACTGGTAAATTGATCATTTGATCTCTGGCTTATGATCTTCTGCAGCTTTTCGTCAAGTTCGACGGCATCGTAAGGTTTCGTTAAAACATCGAGGAAACCATATTCTCCAAAACGTGAAACAATGGGGTCATTGAGATACCCGCTCGATATGATCGCTTTTACCATGGGATCTATGCGCACAAGCTCTCCCAGGACCTCCTTCCCCCCTATCCCGTTCGGGATCGCCAGATCGAGGACAACGGCATTGAAAGGGCTTTTAAGCTCCATTGCCTGCCGGTAAAGATCAATGGCTTCTTCACCGCTGCGGGCCGGAGTTGCTTCATAGCCGAGGTGCCTGAGCAGTTCTTCTCCTATCTTGAGGATCATTTCTTCATCATCGAGGATAAGCACTCTGCCCTTATGCTTCAATTTGGAATGTCCGGCATGTGTTGCTTCCTCGGCCGCTGCCTGTTTGTAGGCGGGAAAATGCACATGGAATATCGTACCTCCACCTTCAGCGGATTCAACAGAAATATGGCCATTATGCTTTTTGACTATCGCGAAACAAATGGCAAGGCCCAAACCGACACCTTTTTGAGACCCCATGTCTTTTGTCGTGTAATATGGATCAAAGATCTTGGAGAGGTCCTCTTTTGCGATGCCGCTTCCCTCGTCAGCGATCGATATTCTCACATAATCCTCTTTGATAAGCGGGAGCCTGTCCTCGGGAGAAATGTGCATGTTCCGGATCTGAACAGTGACCTTTCCTCCTTCCGGCATTGCTTCCTTTGCATTGACAAGAACATTCTCTACCACCTGTGCGAACTGGCCCTCATCGGCCTCAATAGGGAGTATATCATCGGGGATGTCATAGACGCGCTGGACGCAGGAGGCGCCCAAAACCTTCTCGGCAATTTTAACAACCAACGGTCCCGGGCGTACAATGGTTCTTACGGGATCTCCTCCGCGGGAAAATGTAAGGAGCTGCTGTGTGAGGGATTTTCCCATAAAAGCGATCCGCTCGGCCTCCTTGAGATATCCCATTATCGCCGGGTCATCGGGAGCATTCATTTTAGCCAGGGAAATGTTGCCGACTATCGCCATGAGAAGGTTATTGAAATCGTGGGCAATTCCTCCGGCAAGAGTTCCCAGCGACTTGAGGTTCTTGGCCTTCAAGATGTCCTCTTCCATCTTCCTGCGGTCCGTGATGTCTATGATCACCCCCACAATGCCGCCGATGGTGCCGTCAGTTCCGGAGAATGTCGCCTTTTTGACCAGTTCGTGGCGCACAGAACCATCAGGTCTTGTGTAAGCTGATTCATATTCACAAACGCCCGGCGACTGAAGGAGTTCCTGGTCCATTTTATGGTGCAGCATCGCTTCATCATGTCCTATGGGGAGTTCGAATACACTTTTACCTGCGCATTGCTCATCCGGCAAACCGAAATATTCGCGAAATGCCCTGTTGTAGATCAGGTAGATACCATCGGTGTCCTTGTAATAGACGGGACTGGGCATGTTATCGATAAGGACCTGAAAAAGTTGCGGCTTTTCTAAAATGGTATCGATCAGTTTTTCCATAACGGTATCTTTTCCTTTTTTCTGGATCCTGGCGAGGTCCTTTCTTTCTCTTGTTTCTTTAACTCTCGGCCCTATTCCCGGCATTTCTCATAGATCACCCCGTATCTCACGCCCTTTGCGCTTACAACACACTTTTGAAATCCGCCGTGCAGCATTATCTCTTTCAGTATGAGCGTCCCCTGCAGGATGATGTCCTCCCTGCCCTGTTCCATCCCTTTCAGTGCTTTTCTGCCGGCGCTGCTTAAAGCGGCAAGCTCTGCTGTCAGCCTCTCCAGTTGAGGAAGCTCCAGGGAAAAACCGTGGATCCTTTCCTTGTCATATTCTTGAAGGCCGATCATTATTGAGGCTATATTCGTCAACGTCCCCCCGGTACCGACAAGCACGCTCCCTTCTCGGCACACGATGCGAGAAAGGGTTTTCTTTATATGTGAAACGGCCCTTTCCAATTCTTCTCTAACGGGCGGGTCGCGTGTTATAAACATATCGGTGAGCTTGACGCTTCCCATCGGCAATGAATCATACCCGGTAAAAACCTTTCTGCTCCCGTCTATAACTTCAGTGCTCCCTCCTCCGATATCGACGATCGCCATGTCATCGCTGCACACCCGCGGGTCATCCCGTACGGAAATATAGGCATAATAAGCTTCCCTTTCAGGGCTGATTATCTCCACATTGAATCCGAAGGCATCTTTGACGGCAGAAGCGAACTCTTCGCTGTTCTGTGCCTCCCTGAGGGCTGCTGTACCGACACAGAAGAGCTTTTTAACATTGTGTGATGAAGTGATGTCGGCGTACCGTTTCAGCGCTTCCATTGTCCGGGACATGGCGGCCCGACTGAGACACCCGGAATTGGTCAGGCCCTCACCGAGCTTCACGATGGTCGAAAGATCGATTATGTCGCGAAGGCATTCATCCTTCTCTACAACAAGCAGCAACACCGTATTCGTGCCGATGTCAATGGCGGCATATTTCATTTGACAACCTTACGATAAAACACATATTATAGCAGCCATGAACCCGGGAGGCGATCTGTCAATAACTGACGTGAACGGACTTATCGCCCTGGCGTCAGGACTTCTGTCATTCTTCACACCGTGTATATTGCCCCTTGTCCCTTCATATCTCATCTACATAAGCGGCATCACCTTCGATAATATGGGCCAACCCGGTAAAGAACACCGTAGAAAGGTGTTCTTTCATTCCCTGTCCTTCATCCTCGGTTTTTCTTTTGTCTTTGTGACCCTCGGGGTCTCTTCATCGCTCCTTGGGACATTTTTCGCCCGGTTCCACGGCTATATCATGAGGATCGGCGGGATCGTTCTCATCATACTCGGACTGTTCTATCTCGACATCATAAAGATACCGCTTTTCAACCGCCAGTATGTCATGCAGCTCGAAAAGAAACCGATCGGCCTCGCAGGATCATTCGTCATCGGCATCACCTTTTCTCTCGGATGGACACCCTGCGTTGGCCCCGCGCTTTCATCAATACTCTTTATGGCCTCAATGTCAAAGAAAATGACCCACGCGATCTATCTTCTCTCCATGTATTCTCTGGGGCTTGCCATACCTTTTCTTGTCTCCTCGCTTGTCTTTGACAAACTGCTGGCGCTGTTGAAACGATACGGTTTCGTTGCCAGGTATGTCGTCAAGGTACTCGGGGTCATGCTCGTCGCTATCGGCCTTCTTCTTGTCACTTCATACTACAACGCGATAAGCCTGTGGGTCAACAGCCTGCTGTCCCTTGACCTTTAAAAGACAGGTCTCTGGTTTATCTGATTTGTTTGGTTGTTACCAACCAGATAAAGATGACCACTTCCTGATTTAGTCTTATCATTCTTCCAGATCCATCAACGATAGGCTGAGGGGTTCCAAGCTGGATGGAAAACTAAAAGTCGAGATCCTTGAATTCGTTCTGGAACCTCTCCTTGAACTTTTTGATCACCTTATTCTCGATCTGCCGCGCCCTTTCGCGGGAGATCTTGAACTTTTCGCCTATCTCCTGAAGCGTAAGCGGTTCTTCCGCCATTATCCTGTTCTCGAAAATAAAGGTTTCCTTATCGTTGAGGCCCTTTTTGAATTCCTTTACCCTCTTTGTAAGGATGTCCCTTTTTTCCTTATCGGCAACGATCTCTTCAACATCGTCCCCGCTTTTTATCATGTCCATAATAGTGTCATCACCCTCATCATGGATGGGTGACTCAAGAGATACATCGGTAAATGCAAGCCTTTTTTGCATCTCCTCGATCTCACCTTCCTTGACATCGAGGTTGTGAGCAAGAAGCGCCGGTGCGGGGAATATCCCTGCCGCCTCCAGCTTCTGTTTTTCCTTGTTGAGGCGGTAAAAAAGCTTCCTCTGACTTTGTGTCGTCCCAACCTTCACCAGGCTCCAGGAATCCATGATATATTTCAGGATATATGCCCTGATCCAGAAGGAGGCATAGGTCGAAAACTTCGTTCCTTTATAGGGATTGAATTTCTTTACGGCATGGAGCAGGCCGACATTGCCTTCCTGGATAAGGTCGAGGATATTAAGATAGGTATTGTAGTATTCCAGGGAGATCTTCACGACCAGTTTCAGGTTCGACATTGCGAGTTTCTGTGCTGCGTCCCTGTCCTTGTCCTCATGGACCTTTCTTGCCACTTCAAATTCTTCTTCGCGGGAAAGCACGCTGTAGCGCGATACTTCCGAAAGGTATTTCCGCAGAGGATCGAAGGGGGTGGGAAGAGAAGTGTCTGTGTCAACCCGTTCAGGTACAATTTTAGTTTCCATGATCTTGTCATCGTCCACGGTCAACCGGGGCTCACCCTCTCCTTATCTGTACCAACTGGGCAACGATGCTGACAGCTATCTCCTGAGGCGTTTCGGCATTGATGGAAAGACCGATCGGTGCGTGCACCCTGGATATCGCACCCTCATCAAAACCATGCTGTTTCATCAGGTCGAATATCATCTTCACTTTTCTTTTGCTGCCTATCATCCCTATATATTTTGTATCTTTTGAAAGGGCCTCCTTCAGAACATCGGCGTCATGGGAGTGACCTCTCGTTACAATAACGACATATTCATTGCCTGTAAAGGTCAGTGATGAAAAGACCCCGGCGAGATCGCCGACCATGACCTCGTCCGCGTCGGGAAAACGTTCATCATTGGCAAACTCTTTCCTGTCATCGGCAACAACCACATAGAAATCTACCATTTTGGCCATCTTCACTATGTACCGGGAGATATGACCGGCACCGAACACATAGAGGGGCAACCGGGAGACAACGGGTTCAATGATAAATGTCCTGTCCGGGGAAACAACAGGTATCCCCCCGGCAACAAACTGCAGACATTGCCGTGCCCGTGCTTCATCAACAAGGTCACCTGTAATATCAATGGTGTCTTCGATGAGCGTTTTTTTAAAGACCACGTCTTCAAGTCCCGTTATGACGACGCCTCTGCCGCCCCTATCTTCCATAATGGCAAGACGGCTGTATAGATCCAGGTATTTGTCCGTTACAGGCTCAAGCAGGACATCCACATTCCCTCCGCAGATCATCCCTTCATCCGCTACGGTCTTCGCATCCATCCTCACATGGATAATGACTGCCTTCTTTCTTTCTTTTTCGGCGCCTGCTTCCCTGAGCACCTCATACTCGAGGGCCCCTCCGCCGACTGTCCCGTATGACCTGCCGTCAGCGGCCACGAACATTTTTGCCCCGGCATCACGGGGTGCCGAACCGGTCCGGTTTATGACAGTCGCAAGCACACCGCTTCCGCCTGCTTCAAGATGCTCCTTAATGATCTTGTATATGTTCATGATTTCTTTCCTTGCATATTCAAGCTATTATTTTTCCATCTCATTATATTCGTGGAGCAGGGCCTCGAGGACACCGCCTCCGATGGCTCTGGCCTTGTCTGAAATGGTGCGGCAAAATTCCCTCTTTGCCCTGGGGTCTACATCACCCACTTTTTCATTTTTTTCCACTTCTATCTCACGGATAAGTCCCCGGAGTATCCCGTCGAACGGGGCGCAAACCTGTGCGTCACCCACAAAGAGAACGGGCTCGCCCTCTTTCACGGCATCACCTATCTTACGAATGTGCTTCACCATCCCAGCCGACGGAGCACGGAGCACTCTTTCCTTGCCGACACCTTTCATTTCCCCCGGGACCCCCGTGTAAGGTTCCGCCGTGCCATCATATATGACCCGTCCCAGATCATGGCCCCTGTTGCTCTCGACAACAGCATGGACATCCCGGGGCGCCTCAAAACCCGGTCCCACGCCAATGACAAAAGGTGCCTCGGTCTTTGTTGTCCCCAGGTTCCTTTTGGCCATGGTCGCATCGACGACCGCATCGGGAGAAAGCGTTTTGACTGTCTTCCAGGCAGGATCGACGATAACGGCTATACGGCCCCTTTCCCAGGCCTTTTTTATCGATGGGACATCAGTTACCATCTCGCTCTCCACGCCTTCAACCTTTGCCGTGCCGTCATAAACAGCCTCGCAAAAGGAAACAAACCTCCTTACAGAAAGGGGTCTTGCAATCTCCAGCATGGCGATACGATGGATTCCCGCCTGATAAAGCCTGTGGGTGATGCCCGAAGCCATCTCGCCGGCGCCTTTTATTACCACCGACAGGTCATTAAGGTTTTTTTTTGATCCCGGCATCTTTGTCATTTTCTCCTTCCCTGTTCACGGCCCTTTCCCGAAATAGCAGGCGGGGTAGTGGCACACATCGCACTGCATGCACATCCCCCCGTACGCAAGGGATGTCACGTCGCTCTTGCGAACCGTTTCACCGGCAAGGATCCTTGCAAGCACAATATCCAACGCTGTAT
>JAKLET010000044.1 GCA_022711595.1 Deltaproteobacteria bacterium | reverse complement strand
TCCGCCAGTTCATTGGCGACACCGACGGCGTCGTTGAGGGCCATCTTCACCTTCCTGGACACGAAGAAGGCGATGAACATGATGACGACCGCGCACAGGATGGTGGCGATGATGATCTGCCACTGCAGCTTGGATGTCTCGGCCTGCACGTCATCCACGTATATGCCCGTCCCCATGACCCAATCCAAATGTTTAACGTATTTGACAAATGATATCTTCGGGACCGGTTTGGTGTTGCCGGCCTTGGGCCACATATAGGCGACATACCCTTCACCCTTTTCCTTGCCTGTCTGGGCCATATCGCGGAAGAGGTATTTGCCCTCGGGGTCCTTCTCGTTTATCATGTCTTTCCCGTCCAACTCGGGTTTGATGGGATGCATGACCATTTTGCCGCTGCCGTCCATGATGAAGAAATACTCACCTTCGGAATAACGAAGCGCCTTGATGTTTGCCAGCGCCCTCTGCTTGGCCTCGTCTGCTTTTAACTCACCCGATTTCACCTTTGTCTCGTATGAATTGACAAGGGTGTACACAATCTCCGTATAATCCTTCAGGGCCGTTCTTTTCTCGCCCATCAACTTGTTTTTCAGCAATGGTATATAATAGAAGATCATCCCCGCCATGATAATGGCGATGGTCAGCATCGATATGCTCATGACCTTTGTTCCGATGGACCAGTTTTGAAACCTTTTCATGTGAACCTCCTTAATAATGTTCGGCTATGGGACCGAATTCGGTTAACGGACCATTTATTGAAACAGCAACCGATGATATTGCCGTAAACGAGATAGGTTGGAATATTTTTTTATCGTCTTCCATCTCAGTTCCTTGTTCCGAACCCTGCTGCGGCGTAAGCGCTGTTTGCCAGACCGGCTATGTCCATAATGAGCGCTACCGTACCATCACCCAGTATGGTGGCGCCGGATATCCCCTTGATGTTCCTGTAGACCTTGCCAAGCGTTTTTATGACCGTCTGGTGTTCGCCGATCACGCTATCGACGACAAATCCGATCCTGTTTCTCTCTATCTCGGTAACGACGATCTGTTCGATATCCGGCCTGCTTCCGTTTATATTGAATGATTCGCGTAACCTTATATAGGGGACGATCTCCCCGCGGATATTGGCAATGTCCCGTCCATGAGACATCTCTGCGTCCCGACGGGTCAGCTCGACGCACTCCTGGACTATCGTGAGGGGGAGTATGAAGAACTGCTTTCCGATCTCTACGAGAAGCCCTTCAATGATGGCAAGCGTGAGAGGGAGCTTAAGAGTGACCGTTGTCCCGACTCCTTTTTCACTGTTCACCTCAACGGACCCTCTAAGGTTGTCGATTGTCCTTTTCACCACATCCATACCGACTCCCCTGCCCGATACACTTGTCACTGCCGATGCCGTGGAGAAACCGGGGGCAAATATAAGCGAATAAAGCTCTTTTTCCTGGATGTCGGTGTCCGCGGATATAAGGCCCTTTTCGATCGCCTTGTTCCTGATCACATCTTTATCTATACCGGCCCCGTCGTCTGTTATCTCGATGAGGACGTAGGCCCCTGAATGACGCGCCGCAATATGGAGCATGCCTGCCCTTGGTTTGCCTATCGATTCGCGCACTGAGGGAGGCTCGATCCCATGATCTATTGAGTTTCTTATGAGGTGAACAAGGGGGTCGTTAAGCCGTTCTATGACTGTTTTGTCAAGTTCTGTCTCCGCCCCTTCGGTCGTCATTTCAACGTCCCTGCCGAGTTCCTGGGATAGATCGCGCACCAGTCTTTTGAATCTTCCGAATGTTGTCCCTATCGGGAGCATTCTGATGTTCAGCGTATTGTCCCTGAGATCTCCCGTCAAACGTTCGACCTCTTCCGCAATTGAAACAAGCTCGGAGCTGTTGAACAATGACGCAAGCTGGGTCAAGCGCGCCTGCACGGTCACGAGCTCTCCTACCAGGTTCACCAGAGTGTCGAGTTTTTCCGCCGGCACCCTGATGCTTGACGCGCTTTCTTCCTTTTGCTGGGTAGTTTTCTTTATCTTTTTAAGATGTTCCTGTTCTATAAGCGCTGATTCAATCTTTTCAGGTGATACCAGCCCCTTCTCTACCAGCATTTCGCCTATCTTCTTTTTCTCTGAAAGCGTCTCAAGAAGGGCATCCCTTGAAACATCCTGTCTTTCAACGAGGATCTCGCCAAGCTTTTTATTCTCTTCGCTGTCATCCGTCGACGGTTCATCACCAACAGCGGCGATATCGATCTTATTTGAATCATCAAGGAATATAAACACGTCCTTGATCGAATCCAGCCCCTTATCGGTGGTGAGCATGATGTCCCAGAACACGTAGCACTGTTCCGGATCTATGTCGTCTATTGACGGGACCTGATCGATCTCTGCAAATATCCTGCAGTCCCCCAGGAATTGCAGTTCTTTGAGCAAAAACAGCGGATTCGTACCGGTCAGAAAAATGTCGCGCGACGGCGTAAAGCGTATTCGATATGTTTCATCGGGGTTCTTGAAGGGTGTCGACGAAGCCTCATCCGCCTTTTTGTTCAGGGATGGGGTTTTGGTGGGGGCTGCCTCTGCGCTCAAGTTCTTTCCTGAGACAATTTCCTTGAAAGAATCAATAAGCGTCTGGGCCTCATACGGCGCTGAGGCTTCGTCGGAGGGGGCATCTATCATAAAGCGTATAAGGTCTTTTGCCTTTAACGTAAGACTGATAATATCCTTTGTGACGGGCAGTTTTCCTTCACGAACATCATCAAAGACCGCTTCTATTGTATGGGTAAAACTTGCGACCTCATCAAAGCCGAACATCGCCCCGGAACCTTTTATCGTATGGAGCGCACGGAACACACGGCCTATAAGTTCGGAATCTGACGGGTTCTCTTCAAGTTCAAGCAGAGACGCTTCCAGATCTGAAAGGAGCTCGAATGCCTCTTCTAAAAACGTCTGAGCGTGATTGTCATCCATGTTTCACCCCGTCATCTTCGTATTGCCACAGACACCTCTGTCCTTGGTGCTCTTCGGCCACACAGCCGGATGTTCTCGGAAAACCGCTTGATGACGCGGTCTTGTTAACGGTATCGGAGCAATCACCGACCCTGACCGCTTTGGCATCTTTTAAAGCCTTTTTGTGTGCGGCACAGATAAGCTGGAACATCGACACATCACAGTTGGTCACATAAGAAAGGTTCACGGTAAGATCGTTATGGGCGGCAAGTTGTTCTATGAGAATGTCTTTAAGCTCCGAAGCGTTCTGGACTGTAACATCACCATATAGCGTGATCGTCGCGCTCAGGCCTGCCTCTTCGATCTTTCTATCCAGCATCGTGCGGCACCTCCTGTCAGGTATATTTCCAACATATTCTTTTTTCGACAGGCCTACCAAGGGGAATATGTATAAAGGGATGATTTTCGTGTAGGATTAAACGATTTGTAATGTAGGATGATTCTTACAGATAAACCATAAAAACAGCTTTCAGCCTGACAAGCCGTTCTCTATGGAATACCTGATAAGCTCCGAATTGTTCCTGAACCCCATCTTCTTGAGAATCCTCGAACGATAGGTGCTGACCGTCTTGATGCTCAGGAAAAGTTCCTCTGATATCTCTTTTATCGATCTGCCTGCGGCTATCATGCACAGGACACGAAATTCTCGTTCCGACAGAACACTGTGAAGGGGGGCGTCTGCGGGTTTTTCGATTTCACCTGCAAGTTTTTCCGCAAGGGAGATGGTTATGTATTTTCTTTCCTGCGATATCTTTCGTATCGCCATAACGAGTTCATCAGGCGCGCTCTCCTTCGTCAGGTATCCGGCTGCCCCGGCCTTAAGGACCCTCACGGCATAGTGTTCCTCCGGATGTACGCTCAGTACCAGCACATTTGTTGAGGGTTTTTTTTCCTTAAGCTCCTTTAGAACATCGAGCCCGCTCTTTATTGGCATTGAAATATCAAGGATGACGATCTCAAAATCCTTCGCCAGCGCCTTTTTCAACGCCTCCTGGCCATCTCTCGCCTCATCGAGCACAATCATGTCGGAAACCTCTGAAACAATCTGTTTCAGCCCTTCGCGAACGATAAAATGGTCATCGGCTATAAGGATCCGAATCATTGCAATGCCTTTTTACCACCGTGAGGAAGGACCACCCTTATCTGCGTCCCCTTCCCTTTCAATCCGGAGATCTCCAGCTTTCCGCCTATGAAAGACGCCCTCTCCTTCATACCCAGAATCCCGAAAGACATTTTTCCCGATATCTCTTCAGCGGATATCCCGCATCCGTTGTCTTCCATTAACAATGTTATAATGTCGTTGTCCTTATGTAAAGACACTTCAAATTTTGTCGCACCGGCATGGCGTATAACGTTGGTGGCAGCCTCCTGGAAGATCCTGAAAAGCGCGGTATTGCGTTGTTTGTCGAGTTCGATCGTTCTATCCAGCATTACGCTTGTGGTTATACCGCTCTTTTTTTCAAATGATTGCGCCCCGTGTTCAATAGCTGCGGCAAGTCCGAAATCGTCAAGAATAACGGGCCTTAACTCCGATGACACTTTCTGGACTGTCTTTACGGCCTGTTTCACCATGAAGATCATCGAAGAAACCTTTGCCTGAAATCCCTTTTCTTTTTCCGGTATTCTTTTGCTCAGCCACGAAAGATCCATGTTGATGGTGGTCAGTATCTGTCCAAGCACATCATGAAGCTCCATGGCAATACCCTTACGTTCATTTTCCCTTACTTCCTGAATGTGCGCGGAGAGCATTTTCAGCCGTTCATATGAATTCCGCAATTCTTCCTGGGCCTTTTTCGCCTCCGTCACATCATTAATGATAGCTATGCGAAGGTTCTTGCCGGGAAAATCAAGCTCGTGACCGGTCATTTCAACATCGCGGACATCCCCGTTCTTCCTGATATGTTTACAACTGAGTTTTTTGCCGTTTATCTCCGGATCAGACAAATGGCTGATAAGTCGTGGTATTTCATCGGCCTGAAGAAGCTGGCCCAGCGTCATGGATACAAATTCTTCAAAGGAAAAACCGTATTGTTCGATTGCCGCGAGATTGACATCTATTATTTCAAGCGTGTCAACGTCGAACACGAAAAGCGGCTGCGGGTTTTTTTCAAACATCTCCTGGTAGCGTTTTTCACTGAGACGCAGAGATTCCTGTGCGATCTTCCGCTGCGTTATGTCCCTCCAGGTTCCGCAAAGGAGGGTCCTGTCATTGACAGAGACATGCGTCAAAAAAACATCGACCCAAAAAAGCTTTCCATCGAGGTTTCTGTGGACCCATTCAAACTTGCTTCCACCGGTTTTCAGCACCTCTTTTACAATATCCCGCGCCTTTTCACCGGACAACTGTCCGTCCGGCTGCACCTCGGGTGATATTTCCTCGATGGAAGCCCCGACAAGCTGCTGCCTGTCTGCGGCCCCCATGATTGAAAGGGCCGCCGCATTGCAGTCGATGATCCTGTTCTCGTCAAAGATAACGATCGGTTCAAGGGATCTTTCGAAAAGGAGGCGGAATTTCATGACGGTCACCTGAAAATGGTTACGGTCCAGGCAATATCCTTAAAAACGCTTTTATGGCAATCCCGCTGCATCGGTGTGCTTTTGCGATTATGTTTATTGCGGATGCCGGCCAATATATAACCCCATAAACAACTAATTAAAATATAAAGGCTTTCACTATTATACAGTAATTATCATTTTTTGTTTGAAAATCTTAAATTCAGAGCTTTTATTGCCCGGTTTGTATGATAGAGATAGCGAAGCCCCTTAATTTGTTTAAAAGAAACAGTCGGGGGGGATGACTTTTGTTTCTTTCTTGCTTTGTGAAGCTAACCTTGTTGAATAAATGGCAGTCTTTTGTTGCGTAAGCTTAACAGGGGCTTCGCTATAGGAAGACAATGCGGATTTTGCATATTTTGACCTGTCTATAATCACGTTGTACCATTATATCAGATTGCATCCAAATATATATATGTAATTTATAAATATGGATTATATAGGTTATCTATATATATTTATCCCAACGAAATAAGGTAGGCCCTTAAGTTCACTTTCTTTTTATTCAAGTTCAGCTTGCTCCTGATACTGTTCCTGTGTGTGTCAATAGTTCCAGCCGACACCTTCATGATATCGGCAATCTCCTTTGAGGTCTTTCCCGCCTTTATAAGATTGGCCACCTGTATCTCGGTAGGGGTGAAATTGGAATATTTCAGCGACATCTGCTGCAGAAAGGGGGAAAGGATGTCGTTCAGGTTTCTTTCAATGATATCTATATAGGCCGATTGTCCGGAATCCACCCTGCTTTTCTTTATCTTCTCGATGTAAGGAAGCACCAGTTCTTTGATGTTTGAGATCAGTTTTGCTTCAAGCTCTTTTTTATCGTCTTCCCTGTGCTTCAGAAGGACCTTCAATGCCGTATTCGCTTCCTCCAGGAGGTTCGATTCTATCTTCAGTTCAACTTCTCTCTTTTTTAAAGCTTCTTCAGTTACCTTCCGATCGGTTATATCCTTGATGATCATGCACACATAACTGTTGCCGTCGTATTCCATAAAGTTGCATGTGATCTCAACGGGAAACAGCTTTCCGCTCCTGGACTTGAATATCGATTCCACGCTCATCGATCCGAGCTGCCTGATATGGTCCAGATTGTTTGTCCAGGTTTCCTCAGGATTGTTCATATCAATGTCGAAAATATTGACGCAGCCCAATTCCTGCCTCGTATATTCCAGGAACCGGCAAATCTCATCGTTGCCATACAGAATGTCTCCTTTTTCGCCTATCCAGAGAACACCCACAGCAGCCCTGTCAACGGCAAACTGGGTGAACTTCAGGGCCGCCTCTGATTTCTTCATTTCCGTTATGTCGTTCGCGAGAAAGATTCTGTAATTTTTACCTGAAAACTGAAGGGGGTGCCCTGTGATCTCTACCTCGATCACCGTCCCGTCCTTTTTCTTGTGCCTCCATAGTCCTTTTTCCTGGGATGGGTCAGGTTTTGACAGGTGTGCAAGAAGAGATGGGACGTCTTTGTCGGGTTTCAGGTCGGCCACTTTCATGCCAAGAAGCTCTTCACGTGAGTAACCGTAATTGCTTACCGCCGAAGGGTTCACGTCCACTATGTTCAATGTATCGAAATCATACACGAAAGTAGGGAACGGTATATTATCGAACATGTTCCTGTAGCGCTCCTCGCTGTTTTTGAGCTCGATCTCCGCTTTTTTTCGTTCCGTTATATCATGCCAGAAAACATACATCAGGGGCATCGAGCCTACGAAGGAAATGGTGGTCAGCGAAACATCGACCCAGAATTCCTTTCCCTCGATGTTTTTGTGGAGCCATTCAAAACGGTTGTTCCCCTCCCTCTTTGCCTTTTCTATTACCCTTGCTCCCTTTTCCTTCGATGATTGTCCGTCCGGCTGATACTCGGGAGATATTTCAAGGGGATGGAACCTGAGCAGTTCATCTTTTGTCCTGCACCCCATTATCTGCAACGCCGCATCGTTGCAATCTATATATCGCTCACCATCAAAAATGAATATTGGATCAACAGATTTTTCATAGAGAAGCTGCAGCTTACCTTTATTTTCTTCAACGGCCTGCTGGGCCATGGTCAGCCGGGTAAAATCCTCGTATGCAATAAGTATCTCACCTGTATCAAGCTGAACAGGCATAAAGTTGATGACCTTCGTGGCACCGCTAATGCATGTTACGGTAAATATCCAGGGTTTTTTCTCCCCTGGCTTGAATAGCCCGAAATCTCTGAACCAGACCTCTTTTACCTTGTTCCTGTATGCTTCATCGGGATAGGCCTTTTCAAACCATGCCTTTCCGTCTGGTATGTCGGAAAGTTCATAACCGAACATCTCCCTGAATTTCCTGTTTATATACCGGTATCTGCCCTGCGTGTCTATCAGGGAGATACCGACGGGAATGTTCTCGGCAAGCAACCGGAAAACAGAGCCTTTGGCAAATGTGTCTTCAATGTCGCTCATGATTCAAAAGTATAATTCACCATGTTTCGCCAGTAAACATATTTTAGTTTCCTTTCCCATTGATGTTCATGATGATAAAATTCCCCGCCGTTGGACATTCCCGCTTCGATTCTATCACCTCCCTGGTCCGCAGCAAGACCTCCTTTGAAAACATCAAGCGTCTTCTTCAAACCAAGGACATGCCTTACACCATTGAGGAAGGCAATGATATCAAGGTTAACATAAAAAAGGGGCAGGTTGACATCGGGCTTTAACTGTTGTAAGAATAATGCATGATTACCTGGTACAGGGCACGTTTTGCTGCATTCTTCATTATGGTGATCCTCTGTTTCACAATACCGGCGGCGGCTTTTTACACCTCCCTCCAGAAACAGAAGAACATCAAGTATCAGATCGCCCTTCACATCAAGAATGAGAATACTCAACTCGAAGAAAACATATTGAAGGCGATCTCACACACCCTTTACGAGGAATCCAGGGACAATGGCATCGACTACAGGCTTGTTCTCGCCCTTATGAAGATTGAGAGCAATTTCCAGCACGATGCTGTTTCCCCCATGGGCGCACGGGGCCTTCTCCAGATCAAACCATCTCTGGCAAAATTCATGGCCGGAGACATGGGGATAGCATGGAAAGGCAATACGACCATCGACGACCCGAACAACAACATAAAGATAGGCGTCCGTTTCCTTTCGCAGCTCGTGGAGAGCTTCAGCAATATCAATTCTGCGCTCAGGGCATATAACATAGGGCCCGTCCGGATAAAGGAGCTTCCCCGCGAAAAGATGGTTTCACCCGGAGGTTTTCCCGGGCTTGTCCTGGACGAATACAACAAGAATACAGCGGTGCTCCCCGATCCCTGAAAACCCGGTGCGCTTTTCAGTGAATGAACACTCCATAACCATTACATGTCCCGAACATAGCGAGATGAAAGTCCATATCACAGGCAAGGCGGGCTCGTTCATATCCCTGCTCGCGGCCAGCATGGACAAAAAGGTCCTCGTGCTTTACGAAAATGAGGATGAAGCTGATCTTGTCCGCGAAGAGATCTCCTATTACGGGGGCAGGGGTGTTGTCCTCTTTCCCCCCTTTGAAGGCCGTTTCTTTGAAGAAGAGGACAACATCGGGCGCAGCGGTTTCCTTTATCGCCTCGTAAACGAAGAACGCTTTACCGGCCTTTTCCCTGTCGCCTCCATATCCCACCCGCTGCCCGGGCGTGACAGCCTATTGGCCGGCGTAATGACGATAAAGGTCGGCGACACCGTATTTCAGGAAAACGTGCATGACTATCTCGAAAAGAAAGGTTATGAAATGGCCCCTCTCGTTCGCGAGACGGGGCAATATGCCAAACGCGGCAGCATAATAGATATGTTCCCTCCGGCATCCGAAAAACCGGTCAGATGCGAATTTATCGGTGACAGCGTTCTGTCGATAAGGCACTTCGATCCCGTATCCCAAAGATCGGAAAGAGAACTTTCAGGCTGTGAGATCGCTGCTATCCTGAAGGACTCCGGAGATAACTCATCAACAATAATCGACTATCTCGAAGGGTCCGGGATCTTGCTCGTCCACCCTGGTGTTTCATCCCTCCTAAATGGACTGGAAAGCGACGGACCGTCGCAGATCAAGGCCAGATGGGTGCAATTTCTCAAAACGGCCCGGCAAATAGACCATTCCGGGATAGAGGGGCCCATCGAAGGCACATCATTCCGCGCGGTCTCCAATGACGACCTGAGACAGCTCTTTATCCGGAATAGAAACCAGGTATTTCAGGCGATCACAGAAAAATTTCAAAAAGAATGGCTTGATCATCCGTTCGTTTACCTGTTTGCCAATACCCTTCATCAGGCAAAGAGGCTTCAGGACATCTTTGAGAACTACGGCCTCACCCTGCCTGTTCTTCCCGGGATCTCCTATCCTGAAGCGGCAAAGGAATGGGGTATCATCCACGGTCCCATAAGGAGGGGATTCAGGACCGATTCTATAATAGTTCTCACCGAGGACGACATCGCGGGCCCTAAAAAAAGGGTCGTAAAAAAGAAGTGGGACCGCCATGATGAGTTCCTCTCCTCTTTCAAAGACCTCGCAACGGGCGAATGGGTGGTGCACGTCGATCATGGCATTGGTATCTACCAGGGGATCACCCCCCTCACGGTAAACGGGTTCACGAAGGATTTTCTCCTTATAGAATATCAAGACGGCGACAAGCTCTATGTTCCCGTCAACGACCTTCACCTGGTCCAGAAATTCATCGGCAGTGAAAAAATCAAACCCAGAATAGACCGGCTGGGCTCCACCATCTGGCGGAACACAAAAAGAAAGGTCAGGCGACAGATCGAAGACATGGCCGAAGAGCTGCTCGCCATGTACGCCGAAAGAAAAATGGCTGGCGGATACGGTTTCCCGCCGGAGGACGAGCTTTTTCGAGAAATGGAATCACGCTTTGAATTTGAAGAGACTCCGGGACAGGTGCAGGCCATAAACGACGTCCTTGGTGATCTTATGGAATCAAAACCAATGGACAGGCTGGTATGCGGCGACGTAGGTTTCGGTAAGACAGAAGTGGCCATGAGGGCAGCCTTCAAAGTGGTCCTCGATGGAAAGCAGGCGGCGCTCCTGGTGCCGACAACGGTCCTTGCGCAGCAGCACTACAAGACCTTCAGGGAGCGCTTCGCCGATTACCCCATCGTCATCGGGATGCTCAGCAGGTTCAGGACACCGCAGGAGCAGAAAGACACCGCGGAAAGCCTTCGAAAAGGACAGATCGACATCATCATCGGAACTCACAGACTTTTGCAGAAAGATGTCTCCTTCCGTGACCTGGGCCTCATCATCATTGACGAAGAACAGCGCTTCGGCGTCAAACACAAGGAAAAGCTGAAACTCTTCAAAAAGAACGTCGATGTCCTCACGCTCAGCGCCACACCTATCCCGAGGACACTTTACATGGCAACATCGGGCATAAAGGACCTGAGCGTTATAGATACACCTCCGCTTGACAGGCTCGCTGTCAAAACGAGCGTCATAAAGTTCAACGACACCGTGGTATCGAGGGGGATCAGAAAAGAGCTTGACCGGTCCGGGCAGATCTTTTTTGTTCATAACTACATTCATAATATCGGGGTTATTTACGATCATCTTTCGAGGATAGTACCCGATGCGCGCATCGCGGTGGCCCACGGTCAGATGAGCGGCAAAAAGCTGGAAAAGATAATGACGGATTTCATCGAAAAACGCTACGACATACTCCTTTCCACGAATATCATAGAATCCGGCCTTGACATATCGAACGTCAACACCATATTCATCAATAACGCTCACAAAATGGGTCTGGCCGACATATATCAGCTCAGGGGAAGAGTCGGAAGGAGCACGCAGCAGGCATACGCGTACCTGCTTGTTCCGGAGAATGAGCAGCTGACCCGCGATGCCACGACCCGCCTGAAGATCATCGAAGAGCTGACCGATCTGGGCAGCGGTTTTCATATCGCCAACTACGACCTTGAGATACGGGGCGCCGGGAACCTTGTCGGCAAGGAACAGTCGGGGAACGTCAACCTCATCGGCTTTGAACTTTACTGCGATATGCTTGAAAAGACGATGAACAGGCTGAAGGACAGCGAGGCGCCGCAGCGTGAGGAGATCGTCACCGAGATCAACATCCCCGTCAATGCTTTCATACCCGATACATATATCGAAGACCCGACCCAAAAGCTCCTGATGTACAAACGCCTCTCCCGCATCTGCCGCGAAGACGAGGTCAATGACATCGGGGAAGAGATAAAAGACCGCTACGGTGCCCTCCCCGACCCTCTCGTAAACCTTCTCGGGGTAATATCGCTCAAGTCTTTTCTTACAGCGCTCAAGGTCCGCAAGATAGAAAAGAGCGGAAAACAGACAGTTCTGCACATAACCGAAGAAACTCCCCTTGACATGAAAAAGCTTCTCGGTCTGGTTACGGACGGCCATCGGAGGATAAAACTTCTGCCTGACGGAAGAATAGTCATTCAAACGGACCTCAATGAATGGGAACTTATGAATTTCATAAGAAATATATTGATGGAAATCGTTGCACTATGATATAAGTGTTCATCGTGGAACAGTTATTTGTCTGCCGAACGTCAAGCAATACGGACGAATGGCGCTGGTATATAAAACATTTGAAAATGCGAAAAATCGATAAGTGTACGAGGGGTGGCGAATGAAGAATGCTTTAATCGGACTGTGTATGGCGCTTTGCCTTTTCGCTTGTGACAAGAAGGATGAAGGCAAGGTCCTGGTCACAATCAATAACGACAAGATCACCATGACCGAATTCAACAAGGAACTCGACAAGATACCAATGAACATGAAAATGATGGTCGCATCGGAAAGCGGGAAAAAGAACTATCTTGACAGGCTGATCGTCAAAAAGCTCCTTCTCGGCGAGGCCGCAAAGATGAATATTGAGAGCGACAAAGATTTCCAGAACAAGGTGGCCGACCTTAAAGAAGGGCTCATCATAGAAACGCTGCTCAAGAAAAAGCTTTCCAGCGATTCAAAACTGTCCGATGAAGAACTTAAAAAATACTACGAGGCAAACAAGGAAAAATTCAAGAAAGAGCGCGAGATAAACACGCGCCATATTCTCATGAAATCGGAAGAAGAGGCAAAACAGGTAAAAGAGAAGCTGCAGGCCGGAGAGGATTTTACGGAGCTTGCCAAAAAATACTCCATCGACCCCAATGCAAAAGTGACCGGCGGAGAGGTCGGTTTCCATCCCAAGGGAACGCTCCTGCCCGAGTATGAAGCGGCAGCCTTCAAGCTGACCAAGGTCGGTCAGACAAGCGGGATCGTGAAAACCCAGTTCGGTTATCACATCATCCGGCTGGAAGGTGCCAAACCCCCCGCGTATGTTTCTTTCGAAGAAGTGAAAGACTTCATAAAACAGCAGCTCATGCAGGAAAGGCAGAAGGAAGTATTTGAAAAATACATTGAGGACCTGAAGAAGAACGCCAAGATCAATATCAACGAAGCGCTTTTGAAAGACGAAAAACCAGCCGCAGGAGAAAAACCAGGCGCCAAGGACACACCGCCGGCCAAGGAACAGGCTGGACAGAAGACCGATGCGCCGCAAACAAAGGAAACGGTACCAGTAAAAAAATGAAAACGACCACAATCATTATCGCAATCATCACTGCATTGACAACAATGGTCTTTCCGGCCGTGAAAGCACCCGCGGACGTCATTGACCGCGTCATCGCCATTGTAAACGACGATATCATCACCATGAAAGACTTTGAGGCATTTGTAAAGATCGATAAACAAACTGCCTTTACCTCCGTCGGTGAATACCTGAGAAACGAACAGGTAAAAAACAGGCTCGATGTTTTTATCGAGGGAATACTGATCAAACAGCAGGCTAAAAAGCTCAGGGTTGTAGTTACCGACAAGGAAGTGGCGGGCTTCGTTGAAGGCATTAAAAAACAGAACCTCATAACCGACAGCGAGCTTCGCGAACAATTAAGAAAAGACAACGTCACCTACGAACAGTTCCTTGAGGGAATCAAGCTCAATATACTCAGGACCAGGGTGATGATGAGGGTCCTCTCGACAGAGGTCAGCATCACTGAGAACGCCTTGAAAAGCTACTACGACACACACCGGGAAATTTTCCGGGACGAGGACTTTCATCTCCAGCAGATCTTCATCTCCGGTCAGCACAAGGACATAAAGGAACGGGCCGAAAAAGCTTACAGGCAGCTCACATCGGGTACACCTTTCCCTGACGTTGCCCGCAGCATTTCCGATGATCCTTCAGCAAAGCAGGGCGGCGACATAGGCTTCGTTAAAAGAAGTGACCTCCTCCCCACCCTTCGGGATTCCCTTAACAACCTGACCCCAGGGTCTTTTACGCCTGTGATCCCGACACCGTACGGACTGCATATCCTCAAGCTCATCGAGGTGAAGAAATCCGATATCCTGCCCTATGAAATGGTCAAAACCGCAATTAACGAGCGCCTTATAATGGAGGAATCGAACAAACGTTATCGAGATTACCTTGAAAAATTGAAAAAGTCCTCCTACATCGAGGTTAAGATCTGAAAAGAGTTGCAATTTCAATGGGTGACCCCGCCGGCATCGGCGGGGAGATCATCCTGAAAGCCCTGCCGCATATTACAAAAAAAAGCATACCCATTGTCATCGGAGACCTCAAGGTCCTTGAGTCTCTCCGGCATTCGCTTCCTTCCTTGCCCCATTTTTCATTTAAAGGACCGGGGCTCGGCAGACCGGGAGACGCGGAGTTCATCGATCTCGACCTTGCCGGTTCTATACGGCCCGGATTTTCAGATGCCCGCTGCGGTGATGCGTCATACCGGTATATCATTGAAGCCCTGAAGTTTGTCTTTACCGGAGAGGCGGCGGCCATCGTCACCTGCCCTATCAGCAAGGCGTCCCTGAACCTTGCCGGCATTCCCTTCCCCGGCCACACTGAATTGCTCGCCCGCATGGGCAGCGTGGACAGTCATGTCATGATGCTTGCAAATCCTTCCATAAGGGTAAGCCTTGTCACGATCCATATACCTCTCGCCCGGGTGCCTCAGCAGGTGACCTCACAGGGGGTTTTCCATTGCATCCGCACAACCTGGCATTCACTGCGCGACCTCATGCACATCCCGAGGCCTTCCGTCAAAGTCCTTGGCCTCAACCCTCACGCAGGTGAACAGGGCACGATCGGCCTTGAGGAACGGTTGATAGAAGAAGCTGTCAGTCAAGCACAGTCCATGGGCATGGATGTGACCGGTCCCTATCCGGCCGATTCGGTCTTCCACCACATTGACTGCGACGCCTATGTTGCCATGTATCATGACCAGGGGCTCATTCCTGTAAAGACCGTGGACTTCGAAAGGACCGTCAATATCACGCTGGGGCTGCCTTTCGTAAGAACATCTCCCGGTCACGGAACGGGATTCGACATCGCCGGGAAAGGGACCGCAAACCCTTCAAGCTTTATTGAGGCATACAGGACAGCGGAGATGATGGCCGGAGTATGACCCCTTCTACGGATCGGCCACCATCAAAGAAATTCTTGACAACCCCCGAAATTCCATGTTAAAAGTTGACCACTGTAAACAAGGAGAGAAATGAAACACCCTGTTATAAATTCAAAATGGGCTTGGTGGTGGCAGACATTGCTGGTGTGAGACCGTAATTGTCAGGCCATGGACGGTTTCACACCGTCCATGGCCTCAGAGTTCAAAGGCCATGGTTCAAAAGAACCATGGCCTTTTTGTTTGAAAAAAACCATACAGGAGGTTTGTAAAATGAGAAACAAAGCTTTCATATCCCTGCTTTCACTGGCGTTCATACTTGCCGCTTACTGTTTTATGAGCGGCAAGGCCGGTGCTTCACAGACCGTGATCACTCTTAAGTACGCAAATTTCCCTCCCGCCTCCACATTCCCATGTGTACAGATGGAAAGATGGGCAAGGGAAGTGGAAAAAAGGACAGGCGGCAAGGTAAAGGTCAAAACCTTTCCCGGAGGCACCCTTCTGCCTGCAAAAAACATCTTCGATGGAGTTGCTTCCGGCCTTGCCGATATAGGCAACTTTGCCATGAGCTACCAGCCGGGCCGCTTCCCGGTCTCGGAAGCCATCGATCTTCCCTTAAGTTTTAAGAACGCCCGCTCAGCGAGTATGACCCTTTTTGATCTCATCGAAAAATATAAGCCCAAAGAATTCGGCAACGTGAAGGTCATCACCGTTTTTACGTGTCCGCCGGCAGATATAATGACAAGAATGCCCGTAAGGTCGCTCAAGGAGATGAAAGGGATGGAATTGAGGACCTCAGGAACGGGAACAGAGGTGATAAAGCGCATTGGGGCAATTCCTATCGGCATGCCTCAATCCGAGACACCTGAAGCCATCCAGAAAAGCATTGTGAAGGGAAACGTTTCTTCAATGGAGATACTGAAAGACTTTAACTTCGCATCCTACCTTCCTTATACAACGGAAGCAAACCTCTTTGTAGTTTCCTTTGCTGTAGTGATGAACAAGGACAAATGGAATTCCCTCCCCGAGGACGTGAAAAAAGTGATCGACGGACTTTCCCGTGAACATGCCGAATGGACAGGCGCATACGTGGACAACCATGTCAGGGAAGCCCTGGAATGGTCAAAGAAAAAATACAACCACCAGGTAATACGCCTTCCCGAGGTCGACCTGAAAGAGATCGAAAGGCTCACAAGGCCCATGACAGACGATTACATCAAGAAAGTGACATCAAAAGGGCTTCCCGGCGCAGAGATAATAAAAGATATCTACTTCCTGAAACAGAAATACGAGAAAAAATACAAATGACCTGTTGGTCATATGTCAATGGAGGCCTCATGAAATACCTCGAACGGTTGAATACAGTACTGAACGGCTTTTTAATGATAACGGGAGGTGTTGCGGTACTTGCCCTTATGTGCGTCGCCACTGCAAACGTTGTGCTCAGGATCTTCCACGCACCATACAGGGGCGCTTACGAGGTCGTCTCCTTTCTCGGCGCCGTC
>JAKLET010000043.1 GCA_022711595.1 Deltaproteobacteria bacterium | reverse complement strand
TTGGACAAGACCGTCGGGTGATTGACCTTTTTCATCGATGAGAGATGACAGGAAGGTCCTGGACCTGACCTCAATGGGCCATTTTTCGTAGAACATCGCCGGTATATCGCCGGGGCTCTCTTTCCGGGCTTTTTCAAAATACTCGCGAGCTTTTGTGGTCTCGTTCTCCTTAAGGAAGCTCTTTCCGATGTCGATCAGCGCATCCGGTCTCCCGGGGGTTTTCAATGCCATCCTTTCATATACGCCCCGGGCTTCGCGGTAATCTTTCATGAATGCTAACGATTGTGCCAGGATACGCATGGCGTCCAAATTTCCCGGGTCGGTCGACAGGATCTCTTTTGCATACCCGGCGGAAGCGGGAAAGTCTTTTTCAAGAAGTTTGGCGGCGGCAAGGCCGGTGAGGACTCCCGGGTCCTTTTCCCCGCTGGAGATCAGTTTCCTGTATATGTTTTCCGCTTCCTCGTAACGCTGGGAGCTTGTAAGGACACGGGCCAGCTTGAGAGATATTTCAAGGCTGTCTGGTCGAAGGGCCAGGTATTTTCTGTATATTGTCTCGGTTCTGTAGAAATCGCCCCAGATGTTCATCCTGTCCGCGTATTGCACCTCGAGGACAGGTATTTCTCCAGGCATTGCAAGCGCTTTCAAATAAAGGTCCCTGCAGGCCGCGGCATGTCCTTCCTGGCACTCGATATCAGCCATAAGGACGATGATGCGGGGATCATCTTGAGCTTTTACCGGGATTTCCTGAAGGGTTGAGCGAGCCTTGCCCGGCATCCTGTTCGATATGTATGCCCTGACAAGCTGGAGCGATACAGGTGTGTCGTCCGGATATTCTCCATGAAGATCGATAAGGATCTTGAGCGATCCGCTGTGGTTGCCTGCCTGATCGAGGGCATAGGCAAGGCCAAGGAGTGCTTCTTTCAAGCGAGGTCTTTTTTCAAGCGCCCTTTTGTACATGGCGACCGCTTGCTCGATATTGCCTGTGTAACGTTCAATGTCTGCGAGGGATGTTATAACGAGCGCATTGCCTGGTTCTCGATGCGCTGCCTTGAGGAGCAGGGCTCGGGCCTCGTCGAGCCTTTTCAGCCTTATGAGGACCCGGGCGGTTTCCATCTGAATATCGGCGTCCGATGGAGCCTGGGTCAGCAGGATGCGGTATTGGGAAAGCGATTCCTCCAGGCCGGTATCCTCATAGGAGAGCATACGTGCAAGTGCAAGGCGGGCGTCGTGGTCAGATATTCTCTCTGATGGCGGTACAATAGTCCTGGATCGCCCCTCTGCCTGCCATGCGTACAAACAGGGGTTGGATGCCATGAGCACAGACACGGCAACACCGACCAGCAAAAAGGACCTTCTTCCCCTATTTAAGCGTTTTTTTAAGCTCAGCGGCAGCCTCATCGTACTTTTTAGTCCACATCAGGACCAATGCATATTTCCTTCTTATTTGGATATCATCCGGCAGGGCGGCAAGCAACTGCCGGTATTCCTTCAGGGAAGCCTCATATTGCTTGTCCCAGCTCAACATTTCGGCAAGCTTTAGTCTCACCGCGTGGTTGCCAGGGTGTTTTTCAAGGTATGCCCGGTAAAGTGGCTGAGCCTTCTTGTATGCTTTCCGGGCAACATATAGGTCGGCAAGGAGAAGCCTGGATTCGTTATCAGTTTGACGTGTTTCCAGTGACTCCAATATGGAAGCGGCCTCCTGATTTTTGCCCTGCCAGAAGAGGACCTTTGCCATCTCGGCCTTTGCCTTCAAAAGGTCCGGTCTCTCTGAGAGCAGTTTTTTATATTCCGCGACCGACTCATCATAGCGTTTTGCGTAGCTCAATGCCCGGGCAAGCTCCCACCTTGCGACCCAGTCAGGGACCTCTTCGGCCTTGCCGGTGGCGGCAGAGGGTTCCTGCACCGGCTTCTGCGCGCAAGAGCGGCAGGGTGCAGCAAAATGGAAGACCGAGATGCATGCGATCAGTGTCAACAAAAGAAATAGTTTATGTTTCATGGATTTTCTCCCAGGATGACCCGGTATTGAGCGATGGCTCCGTCAAAGTCCCCTGCGGCCGCAAGTGAGCGGGCAAGCCTGATCCGGATGGACCTGCTGGAAGGTTCGGTTTTCAGCAGGGAACTGTATATGCTGACGGCCCGGACGTGATCACCCTTTCTGTCATAGAGTTCGCCCAGTTTCAACCTGATCGCCCGGTTGTCAGGGACCTTGCCGGCAAGCCTTTTGAAGGCCTCAATGGCGCCCGTGAGATCGCCGGACCTCTCATGGGACTCGGAAAGATATGAAAGGACCCGGGTTTCCTTGAACCCCTTTCCAAGAAGGCCGTCAAAGAGAGGGATTGCCTTTGAGTATGTTTTTTGTTCAAAGAAACGCTCTGCCTTCCTGTACAGGACCCAATCCTCGTGAAAATATCTGTATGCCGCGGTGGTCAGGAGAGATATGACGATTATTGATATGATCGCGGTTGATATTCTCATAACTGCCCCCGGATGTCGCATAGCAACGTGCTAAATCGATTATAACATGGGGGTGACAACTGTCAATGAATTACGGGCGCTCTGGAGGGGCGGAGGCGTTCAACGGCAATGAGATTAAATGGTTGTTAAGGCGGTTGTTTTGGCATAAGATTTAAAAAGCGCGATCACAACAACGATAAATCGGAGGTGTGTCATGCCGGAGGTAAGATTAAACCAGATCACAGGTGACTGGGTGATCATTGCCACAGAAAGAGCGAAAAGGCCGGAGGATTTCAAACACAAGAAAGAAAAGAAGGAAGTACCTCAGCATTCAGCTTCATGCCCGTTCTGCACGGGCAATGAGTCCATGACGCCCAGCGAGACGTTCAGGATAACCGACAGCGATGGGAACTGGACAGTGAGGTGTGTTCCGAATAAATTCTCCGCCCTGACACCTGAGGGCATCATAGTGAAGAAAAGAGATGATTTTAAGGAATGCCTCACCGGCATAGGCCTTCATGAGGTAATAATAGAAACGCCCCGACATGATATGACAACAGCGCTTCTTGCGCCGGAGCATATCATGGATATCCTTAAAGCGTACCGGAACCGCCAGCTGGCCTTTTACGAGGACGAACGGGTCGAACATGTGATCGTCTTCAAGAACCACGGGGAAGGGGCAGGCACGTCTCTGGAACACCCCCATTCACAGATCGTAGGTACGCCTGTATTCCCCGGCCAGGTGATGAACCGCCTCAATGAGGCCATCCGGAATTACTATTATGTTAATTTTGGTGATTGCCTTTATTGTCTCTACATGAAGGGAGAAAAGGACCAGAAGGAGCGGGTGGTTTGCGAAAATGAGCATTTTCTCGCCTTTGTCCCCTACGCGGCACTTTCGCCATTCCATGTCTGGATCTTTCCAAAGCGGCACAATGCGTGTTATGGGCTTATAACCGATGAGGAGATCGGAGCGCTTGCTGTCATACTTAAGGAGGTCCTTCTGAGGCTCTACATGGGTCTCGATAACCCCGATTACAATTATGTTGTCCGCTCACTGTCACCGCGCGGGTCTGACGCGAAATATTTCCACTGGTACATAGCGGTTGTCCCCAGGCTGACCAAGGCGGCCGGTTTTGAGCTCGGTACCGGGATGTTCATCAATACCTCGATGCCGGAGGAAAGCGCGAAATTCTTGAGGGAAGTGGAACTCTGATAGAAGTCGTTCTACCCGGCCGCAGTCATGAAATATTAAAAAGACTTAGTAAAGTCAAGAATTTGTACGATAATATAGTAACCATCGATCAGGGAAAGAATCGATTGTAAATTAAGCAACTCGGGTGGTGGATATGTTGACGAATTGTCCCAGGTGCGAGTTCATATTTGACCATTCTCTTTCAAAGGGTAAATGTCCTCGATGCGGAACGTCTGTCGAGCCGCCGGAAAAAGGGGCATCATCCGAGCCTCTGCGAAGACCCGTCGATGGGGTTCCTGAAAGGCCCGCATTGCCGACAGAGATCCAGATTGTGCAGGAAGGAGATCCAGCGGAAGAACCGGGAATGAGAGAAAAGCACGGTGTGACCGAAAGAGCTGTCCTTGATGAAGAAAAAGGACTGCAGACCCCGGAGGACATCGAAGAACTTCCCATGGCCCCCCTGAAAACGCGGGTACTCGTGAATATCTACGATAATCTGCAGGCTGGAATTTACATATGCGCGATCACCTTGATAACCGTCCTGTTCACGAAAATATGGTTCCACGCTTCATTTACAGAGCCCTCGACCTTCCAGGAGGCCATGCAGCAGATGGCAAGGATCAGGACTGCGACGGCGTGGATAGAATTATTTCTTTTTATTTTTATAGTCGCCGTCATATATCATTTTCAGGTCTACGTCCCGCACCAGTACGGCAGGACGCGGGGCCAGGAGAAATTCGGCATTTCCCTGGCAAAAAACGACGGGCGCTTTACTTATGGGACCTTCATCCTGCGCGCCCTTGGCCAATCATTTAACGTCACCCTGTGGATATACATCTTCACCCGTATCTTCAGGCGGGGCTCGCCGGACAATGACAATATCCGGGGTCTTGAAGATATCTTTTCGGACACAAAACAGGTCGTCACCGGCAGGACAGAAGGCAAGCCCGTGGAAAGGCTGCTGATCTTTTTCCTGGTATGCGCCGGTGTCGTGGTCCTCGTGGTCATCGTGGTCAGCCTGATGCTCGCGGGCGTTGAGAAGTCAAGGGCTGAGCAGCGTTCCAGGCTCAAGGCCTTGCAGGAAAGGAGGGCCGCGGCAAAGGGATTTGAAAATGCGAACTATTATGCGGCAAGGATTGCCGAGGTGAAAGAGCCTATTTGCGGCAATGATGCGTGCGTATCGAACTACGAGAACTATAAAGCAGTCTACCTGGGTGTCATAACCGAACTGGGAAACACGACCGAAGATATCATTATCCACTATTCACGTTCTTTTCAAAAAGGGGGGATTAACAGGTCAATGGAAAAGGCGATGAAAATGGAAAGGGAAAGAATCAGGGAAAGAATGGGGGGCAGGGAAAGCGAGAGAGAAATAGAAAGAGAAAAAGAAAGGGAAAGGGAAGCAACCTCCCGCGAAACGATCAACATCCTCTTTCTGAACGGTGTCTGTTACCGGGAAAAGCTGCTGGCCGATAAATTCATAACGGAAGACACGAAGAACCTTATCGAAAATACGATAAGAAGGGGTTTCGGCGTCAGGATCAAGGACTATGACGCGATGTGCCCGGTGAACAGCACGGACGAACTGTTCAAGCGCATGGGGCTTGAATAAGGACACTTCTGCGTCCCCAGCCCCTCCGAGGGCAACGGGCTTTCGATAGGTGCAAAACCTGTATTGGTCTCCCTGGTTTCCTGTAGTTTTCCGGTTCCATCAGGAGAAAAAGCATGAATTTTTTCTGACCATACAAACAATACAAACAATACAAACCATATAAACCGTAAACCTTCATCACCTCGTCTTTGTTGACTTATCAATGATTTGACAATATAATAGTACACTTTTTTTGAAGGGGCTTGAACGTGAGAGACGCATATTGCGGCATGATACGGAAAGAAGATACGGGCAGGACAGTGACGCTGGCAGGATGGGTTTTCAGAAGGCGCGATCACGGAGGGCTGATATTCGTCGATCTGCGTGACGTGACGGGCATTGTCCAGGTGGTGTTTTCGCCCGAGATATCGAGGCAGGCCCATGAAAGGGCCGGCGATATCCGCAGCGAATATGTTATCAAGGCAGTGGGAAAGGTCGAACGCAGGCCTTCAGAGACGGAGAACCTCAACATCCCCACCGGTGAGATAGAGGTCTATATCTCGGACTTTGAGATCCTCAACACCTGCAAGGTGCTTCCTTTCCAGCTTGAAGATGAGGAAATAGGCGAGGCCGTCAGGCTAAAGTACCGCTACCTTGATATGAGACGTCCGGAGGTCCAGAAGGTTTTCATCGAAAGGAGCAAGGCATACAGGGTCACCAGGGACTATCTCCTGTCGAAGGGTTTTTACGAGTTCGAAACACCCCTGCTCACAAAGAGCACACCCGAAGGCGCGAGGGATTTTGTCGTTCCCAGCAGGCTCAACACCGGTATGTTCTACGCTCTTCCCCAGTCGCCGCAGCTTTTCAAACAGCTTTTGATGATGAGCGGGTTTGAGCGCTACTTTCAGATCGCCCGGTGTTTCCGCGACGAGGACTTAAGGGCTGACAGACAGCCCGAATTCACCCAGATCGACATCGAGATGAGCTTTGTCGACAGGGAAGATGTGATGAGCGTCAATGAGGGGCTTATCATTGCCCTTTACGAGGCGTTAAAAGGCAAAAAACCCCCGGAGGTTCCCTTTCCGCGCATGAGCTACGCAGAAGCGATGGAGAAATATGGTTCCGACAAGCCTGACCTGCGTTTCGATCTGCCCATAGTGGACCTCACCGCCATATTCCTCAAGACCGAGCTCGGTGTATTTAAAAAGACGATCGAGACCGGAGGGGCTGTAAAATCTTTTGTGCTCAAAGGGAAGACCCTTTCACGCAAAGACCTTGATACGGCTGTAGACACGGCGAAAGACCTGGGGGCAGGAGGTCTTATCTGGATAAGAAAGGACGCGGAAGGTCTCCAGTCGCCCATTGTGAAGTTCCTCAGTGACGAAGAGAGATCTCAGATGACTTCCATCCTCGGGCTTGAACCGGGCGATGTTGTTTTTATAATGGCCGATAAACGACCGAAGGTGAGCGACCTTATGGGCCGTTTCCGCCTCCATATAGGGGAAAAGTACGATCTCATAGACAGGTCGCTTGACAAATTCCTCTGGGTGATAGATTTTCCCCTCCTTGAGTACAGCGAGGAAGAAAAACGCTACGTTGCGCGTCACCATCCCTTTACATCCCCCAAGGAAAAGCTCGCCGGTTTCGAAGGCGATCACGAATCGATCCTTGCCAACGCCTATGATCTTGTATTCAACGGTGTGGAACTGGGAGGAGGAAGCATCAGGATCCACAGGATGGAAGACCAATCGGAGATGTTCCGGCTTCTCAATATCGGCGAGGAAGAGGCCTCGGACAAATTCGGTTTCCTTCTGGAGGCGCTTGAGATGGGTGCGCCTCCTCATGGCGGCATAGCATTCGGCTTTGACCGTATCATCATGATGTTCCTGGGGCTTCCCAGTATCAGGGACGTCATCCCTTTCCCCAAGACTCAAAAAGGTTCCTGTCTGCTTACCGGAGCGCCTTCGAAAGTGGCACAAAGGCAGCTTAATGAACTGAAGATCAAGGCAATCGCAGACTGATCCAATTCCGGAGGTCGATGTGAAAAAGAAGGACAGAAAGGGATTTATATTTAAAAACATTGCCAGGACCTCCAAATATCCCCTCATAGACGTGGACCACCCGGAGCTTTTCCGGGACATCTTTCCTTATGATGAGGTCTGCAAGGTAAAATTCGACCATAAGATCGAACTCATCGACCCGCCTGACGATATTTATATCACCGACACCACCTTCAGGGACGGCCAGCAGGCAAGGCCTCCTTTCACCGCCCAGCAGATAGAGGACCTCTTCGAGTTCCTCCACCGCCTGAGCGGTCCAAACGGGGTCATAAGGCAGAGCGAGTTCTTCCTCTATTCCGACAAGGACAGGGAAGCTGTCAGGCGCTGCCGGGAAAAAGGCTACCGCTATCCCGAGATAACCGGCTGGATACGGGCAAACAAGGAAGACCTGCAGGTCGTCAAGGAAATGGAGATCAAAGAGACGGGGATACTGACGAGCGTATCTGATTATCACATATTCCTGAAATTGGGGAAGACAAGGTCACAGGTGTTCAAGGATTACGTCAGGATCGTGGAGAATGCCCTCAATCACGGCATCGCACCGCGCTGCCACTTCGAGGACGTTACCAGGGCCGATATATACGGTTTTTGTGTCCCCTTCGCCCAGGCCCTGATGAGCCTCTCAGAAGATGCGAAGATACCCGTCAAGATAAGGCTGTGCGATACCCTTGGTGTTGGCATCACGTATCCCGGTTCAGCCATGCCGAGGTCCATCGGGAAGATCATCCGCGCCATGATTGACGATGCCGGCGTGCCTTCTGACTATCTGGAATGGCACGGGCACAACGATTTCTACAAGGTACTCATCAACAGCATCAGCGCCTGGATGTACGGATGCGCATATGTGAACGGCACGTTTCTCGGGATTGGCGAGAGAACGGGCAACGCGCCGATAGAAGGGCTTGTAATGGAGTACATTTCGCTGACGGGTGAGGGCAATGGCATTGATACTTCCGTTATAACAGAGATGCGCAACTATTTCGAGCGGGAGATCGGGGACCATATCCCGAAGAACCAGCCCTTCGTTGGGCTTGATTTCAATGCCACCTCCGCCGGCGTCCACATTGACGGCATACTGAAAAATGAGGAAATATATTCGTCCTTCGATACCAACAAATTGCTGGGCAGACCGCTTGCCGTGAATATCACCGACAAGTCGGGGCTTGCGGGAATTGCCCACTGGGTCAATTCCCATTTTGCCCTGACAGGCAAAGAGAAGGTTGAGAAGACCCATCCCGGCGTTGCCAAGGTCAACAAATGGATAGCCAGACAATACGAAGAGGGAAGGGTCACATGCATGTCTGAAGATGAGATCGAACACCAGGTCAGACGCTACATACCCGAGATATTCGTTTCTGAGTTCGAATTGATGAAGAAGAGGGCCTTTGATATGGCGGCACATCTCGTGGAAGAATACATCGAAAACAACGGCATAAAGAGCATGGAGCCTAAAATGCAGGAAGAAACACTCAAGGGGCTTGTCGAAGATTATCCTTACATCCAGTTTGCCTATACGGTCAACGGCGAGGGGATAAAGATAACAAGGAACATCACGCAGGCAGTCGACAAGGCGAAATACCACAAGATAGGGCTCCACGAGGACTTTTCTGACAGGGATTGGTTCATTAAACCCATACAGGACGGAAAGATACACGCGACCAACCTGTATTCGTCAAAGATAACAGGCGCACTGTGCGTGACCGTATCGGGGCCCGTCAGGAACGATATGGGTGAGATCGTCGGTGTCCTTGGTCTTGATATCAGATTTGAAGATCTCACGAAGGCCGAGGTTTAGAATATGGGGAAGACTCTGGCCGAAAAGGTCCTTTCCGGGAATACGCGAAGCGACGTGCGGCAGGGAGATTATGCCGTTGTCAATGTCGACAGGGTATTGCTGCAGGACGGGACCGCCCCTCTGGCCATTAAAAAATTCAGAGACATGGGTTTTGACAGGCTTTTCAACGGGAAGAGGGTGACCTTTTTTATAGACCACGCGTCTCCCAGTCCCAGGATGGAGCTTTCAAACGACCATATATTGATAAGGGATTTTGCCGAAAAATACGGGGCAAATGTGAGTGATGCAGGTGAAGGCATCTGTCACCAGATAATGGCGGAGAGTATTCTTTCCCCCGGAGAGGTCCTGATAGGGGCCGATTCCCACACATGTACGGGAGGGGCGATTTGCGCCTTTGCCACAGGCATGGGTTCGACCGATGTGGCCACGGCCATGGGGCTTGGGAAGACATGGATGAGAGTGCCCGAGAGCTTTCACTTTCACATCACCGGGAGCTTCCCGAAAGGGGTGTATCCAAAGGACCTCATACTCAGGATCATAGGTATGATGGGTGCCGACGGAGCCACATATAAGGCCATGGAATTCGGAGGGGAAGCCCTGGCTGCAATGGACGTGGAGCAGAGGATGACCATTGCCAACATGGCTGTCGAAGCTGGAGCAAAATGCGGGCTTTTCCCGTCTGACGAAATGACGCGTGGTTTCCTTAAAGACCGCGGCAGGGAAGAGATGTTTTATGTGATAAAGGCCGATGAGGATGCCGTTTACGAAAAGTTTTTTGAAATAGACCTTGCATCCATGAAGCCCGTGGTCAGTTTGCCTCATACCGTTGACAATACAAGGGAGATAGACGACGAAAGCGTGCGTGAAGCCGTGATAAGACAGGTCTTTATCGGTTCATGCACGAACGGAAGGATAGGAGACCTCAGGATCGCCGCCGGTATATTAAAAGGGAAGCGCAAGCATCCGGGTGTGCGTCTCATCATAGGCCCGGCATCAAGGTCAGTCTACAGACAGGCCATGCAGGAAGGCATTCTCGAGGCGCTGCTTGATGCTGGCGCAACGATCATTCCTCCGGGCTGCGGGCCCTGTATTGGCCTGCATCAAGGTGTTCTCGGTGATAAAGAACTGTGCCTGTCGACATCGAACAGGAATTTTCTGGGAAGGATGGGAAACCCCGCATCGGGTATCATTCTCGCCTCACCGGCAACAGCAGCGGCGAGCGCGATAAACGGCAAGATCTCAGACCCGAGAGAGGTGAGCTGATGATAATAAAGGGATCTGCATGGACCTTCGGAGACGATATCTCCACCGATCACATCACACCGGGACGTTTCTACCACCTGAGATCGGACCTTGAGGAGCTGAAAAAACACGTTTTCGAGGACATTTCCCCGGGTTTTTATGCAAAAGTAAAAAAAGGCGATATTATTGTAGGCGGCAGGAACTTCGGCCTCGGTTCAAGCAGGGAGCACGCTCCGCTTATCATCAGGATGACCGGCATCGAGGCCATCGTTGCCCGTTCGTTCGCCCGGATCTTTTACAGGAATGCAATAAACGTCGGTCTCGCGGCCATCATTTGCCCCGTGGAAGACATCAGCGAGGGTGATGAACTCGAGATAAACCTCGATGAAGGGTTTTTGAAAGACAGGACGACAATGAAAGAGAACCGGTTCTCCCCTTTGCCTCCGATTATGCAGGACATTCTGAACGAAGGCGGTCTGGATCACTATATCAAAAAACACAAGGGGTTTCGCATTTGATGGAAACGATCAGGGTCCCTGTTATTATCGGTGACGGCACCGGCGAAGACATCTGGAACGCCTCCCGGGAGATATTTGAAGAGGCCGTACTCAGGACCACTTCAGGAGAAAAAAGGATCGAGTGGATACCCCTTCTCGCGGGCATAAAGGCCCTCGATGCACACGGCACGCTCCTGCCCGAGGAAACGGTCGAGGCCATCAAGGAGAGCCGGATAGCCATCAAGGGACCCCTGACAACACCTGTGGGCGGGGGGTTCAGAAGCGTCAATGTCTACCTCAGACAGATCTTTGACCTCTATGTCTGCATGAGGCCAATAAAGTATTTCGATGGTTTGCCCAGCCCCCTGAAGGAGCCATCGAAGGTTGACATCATCATTTTCAGGGAAAACACAGAGGACCTCTACCGCGGTATCGAATGGAAGGAAGGCACCGCTGAAGCACAGGATGTCATTGATTTCCTGAAGCACAGGATGGGTGTCAGCATAAGCAGGGACAGCGGAATAGGGATCAAGCCAATGAGCAGGGCCGGTACGGAGCGTTTTTCAAGATGGGTCTTCGAGTGGGCGATGAAGAACGGCCGCAGGACCGTTACGATTGTTCATAAAGGGAACATCATGAAATTCACCGAAGGCGCCTTCCGTGAATGGGCCTATGAAGCTGCCCGTTCTTACGGGGACCGGATCTGTACGGAAGAGAGAACGGGCATCGGCGGGGTGTTTCTAAATGACAGGATAGCGGACAACATGTTCATGCAGATCATTGCCAGACCAGGGGATTATGACGTGCTTCTTTGTCCCAACCTGAACGGGGACTACCTGTCGGATGCATGTGCGGCGCTGATAGGAGGGCTTGGTGTGGCGCCGGGTGCAAATTTCGGCGACAACGTGGCGATCTTCGAACCTACTCATGGCAGCGCCCCGAAGTATGCCGGCAAGGACATGGTGAATCCGACATCTTTCATCCTGTCGGGAGCGATGCTTTTTGAGCATATAGGCTTGTTAGACACAGCAAGGGCGGTACGCAATGCCATTGAAGAGACCATACGGGCCGGGGCCGTGACATATGACCTGGCACGGCAGCTTGGCGGTGTAAAACCGGTAAAATGTTCGCAGTTCGGCAGGGAAGTCCTGAAAAAATTGACTCCTCCTGTGCTATAATAAAGAAATCAGGGAAGGAAAAGCTGCATGATAGACGAGATCAAGGGGAAAATCAACGAGTTGGAGCAACGCATACGTTCGTTAAGAGGTTATCTTTGACCTCCCTCAACTTCATGAAAAAATAGAAGAATTAGACAAGGAGATCACGCAGGCAGCTTTCTGGGAAGACCAGGAGAAGGCCCAGAAGACGCTCAAAGAACGTTCCCGCATCGATGATGAGATAAAGAACTGGAAAAAGAAAGAGGAAGAACTTGAGGAGATCCTCATACTCAGCGATTTCATTCGTGAAACTCAGGATCCGGGCGATATCGAAGAATTGACCCACCGGGTGAGCGCTCTCGAGGAATCACTTGGGACCTACGAGATCGAGAGAATGCTGAGCGCCGAGAACGACGACTGCAGCGCCATCATTTTTATAAACTCCGGGGCAGGGGGGACGGAGGCGCAGGACTGGTCCGAGATGCTCTTCAGGATGTATCTTAAGTGGGCCGAAAAGAAGCATTTTGAAACCCAGATCGTCGACATGCTGCCGGGGGAAGAGGCAGGTGTAAAGAACGTCACTTTCATTGTTTCAGGAAAACACGCATACGGCTATCTGAAGTGTGAGTCGGGGATCCATCGGCTCGTCCGTGTTTCCCCCTATGATGCCAGCAACAGGAGGCACACATCTTTCGCTTCGGTATACGCATACCCTGAAATATCAGAGGACATCAATGTGGATATCAAGGAAGAGGACCTCAGGATAGACACATACAGATCCAGCGGTCCAGGCGGGCAGCATGTCAACAGGACCGACTCGGCCGTCCGGATCACCCATCTGCCCACAGGCATCGTTGTGCAGTGTCAGAACGAAAGGTCCCAGCACAAGAACAAGTCCATGGCCATGGCGATCCTCAAATCCCGGATCTATGAGATGGAAAGAAAGAAGCAGGAGGAAAAGCTTGACACTCTGAACAAGGAGAAAAAGGACATTTCCTGGGGGAGCCAGATCCGTTCATACATTCTCCACCCTTACAAACTCATCAAAGACCACAGGACCAAACACGAGGAGCACAACACTGAGGCCATACTTGATGGAGATATAGACACTTTTATAAAAGAATACCTTTTGTACTTGACTTTTGAACAGAAAAGGACGGATAATTAAGCAGATATGGAAATTTTTAGCATTAATAGAGAGATAATTAACGTGAACCGCATAGAAGAACTGGAAGAAAAGATCGACAAGCTCATCGACAACTACCGGCTCATGAAGGAAGAGAATGAAAAGCTGAGGAATCAGGTCCAGTCAATAGAGCATAACGACAAGGATCTGCAGGAAAAAATGACAGAGATTCGTGGAGAGCGGGAACTTCTCATCGAAAAAGTCCAGAAAATACTTGAAAAAGTAGAAAAAGTAGAAATTTAGAGGACTATAATGGAAAAGAAGGTTGAAGTAACGATCTTGAAACAGCCTTTCACCTTCGTTGGAGAAGATGAAGAAAGGATCAAACGTGATGCGCATTACGTCGGCGACAAGATCGATTACGTTGTCAACCGGTACGGTATAGTCAACACCCTCAACGCGGTGATCATGGCAATGATGGAGCTTGCGGACGAATACCTGGAGATGAAGAACCAGGCTGAAAAGGTGGACGGAAGGACTCTTCGGCTTATTAAAAAGTTCGAAGATATTGAAGACATAGATGTTCCCTGCGGTGTTAGTGATAAGCGGTAGGCTTCGAGCCAACACCTCTATACCGGGCACTGTGATTTGCTGCCTGTGTGCATGCCCGTTTTTTGCGGGAAGCCTTTTGCAGCATAATGGGGTCCACGTGAAATGAGGTTCAAGACATATCGTTTACACGGCATTCGCGGGGTTAAATATTAAGGGGTAATGCTGAAGGAAATAGAGAGGTTTAATATAAATCACTTCTTGTTTTGGAGGGATCTTACAATATAACGTTTCATTATATAACATTGTTAATCCTCTGTCTTTCCTTTATGCTATAACCCCTTAAAAACTTTATATAAATTTAGGGGGTTTTTTTGAATACAATCATAATAGCTGCCATAGCTTTTATCATAGCGCTTTTCATCGGGTTCATCCTCTCAAAATTTGTACAGCAGAAGAAGATAGGCGAATACGACAAGATAGGAAAAAAGATCCTCGACGATGCAAAGAAAGAGGCCGATGTTCTCATGCGGGAGGCTTCGATCCAGGCGAAAGATATCGTTCTCCAGGCGCGCAACGAGATCGAGCAGGAAGTCAAGAACCGCAGGATCGAGATGCAGAACACGGAGAGAAGGCTTTCCCAGAAAGAATCCAACATTGACAAGAAACTCGATACCCTGGAAAAGAAGGAAGAAGAGCTTTCGCGCAAGGACCGTGAACTCTCCAACAAAAACAACCAGTTGGAGAATAAGATCAAAGAGCACGAGTCGATCCTTGTTCAATCCAGGCAGCGTCTTGAAAACATATCCAGCATGACAGCCGAAGAGGCAAAAAAGATGCTCATTCAGGCCATAGAAGAAGAGGCGCGCTTTGAAGCGATAAAGATGATCAAGAAGATCGAGGAGGAGGCAAGGGAAAAGGCTGACAAAAAAGCCAAGGAGATCATTGCCTTCGCCATACAAAGATATGCCGGAGAGTATGTTGGAGAGGACACCGTGTCTGTTGTGCCTTTGCCCAATGAGGAAATGAAGGGAAGGATCATCGGCAGGGAAGGGCGCAATATCCGTGCACTCGAAGCAGCGACAGGCGTTGACATCATCATCGATGACACCCCCGAGGAGGTGATCCTTTCCTGTTTCAATCCCGTTAGAAGGGAAGTGGCGAGAATAGCCATCGCAAAACTGATAAGCGACGGAAGGATACATCCCGCAAGGATTGAGGAGATCGTTTCCAAGGTCGCTGAAGAAATGGAAGAAAAGATAAAAGAATCGGGCGAACAGGCCGTCTTTGACCTTGGTGTGCACAACGTCCACCCTGAACTTGTAAAGCTCCTGGGCAGGCTGAAGTTCCGCAGCAGCTATGCTCAGAACATATACCAGCATTCACTTGAAGTGGCCTTCATTTGCGGAGCCATAGCATCGGAACTGAAGGTGAACGTCAAGGAGGCAAAGAGAGCTGGTTTGCTCCATGATATCGGCAAGGCGGTCGATCACGAAGTGGAAGGGTCCCACGCCACGATAGGCGCGGACCTTGCGAAAAAGCACGGTGAAAGCGAGGAAATAGTCCACTCCATCCTTGCACATCATGAGGATGTGCCTGTTACAAGCCTCCTCGATGTCATAGTGCAGGCGGCTGACGCGCTCTCAGGGGCGAGGCCGGGTGCCCGCAGGGAGATGCTCGAAACCTATATCAAGAGGCTCGAAGAATTGGAAAAGATCGCCAACTCCTTCCAGGGTGTGGAAAAATCATACGCAATCCAGGCCGGAAGGGAGATAAGGATAGTGGTCAACAGTGAAAGGATCAATGATGATAGTATCATCATGATGTCGAAAGACATCGCAAAAAAGATCGAGACAGATCTCTCCTATCCGGGTCAGATAAAAGTTGTCGTGATCAGGGAGACACGTTCAATAGAATATGCAAAATGATCATTTTACAGTACTTTTCCTGGGCGATGTCATCGGGAAGCCGGGCAGGAAGGCTGTTGAACAATACGTTCAGAAGGCCAGGGCGGATTTTTTTATTATAAACGGCGAAAATCTTGCCGGGGGTATCGGGATCACGGCCCAGACCGCGATCGAGATGCTTTCCCACGGGGTTGATGCGATAACGACAGGCAATCACGTCTGGAAAAAGAAAGAGATAGCAACCTTTCTTATGGAAGAACAGAGGGTGATCCGCCCTCTCAATTATCCCAGGGGAACGCCCGGGTTCGGTTACACTGTGATCAGAAAGAACAACGGTCTTTCCCTCTGTGTTGCAAACATTGAGGGCCGCATATTCATGAACTCACTGGATTGCCCTTTCAGGGCCATGGATGAGTTTTTGGAGAAAAGCAGGACGGATGCACCAGTCATCGTAGACTTCCATGCAGAGGCAACCTCCGAGAAGATAGCCATGGGCTGGTACCTGGATGGAAGGGTTGCGTCAATCATGGGGACGCATACTCACGTACAGACAGCCGATGATAGAGTGCTCCCGGGGGGTACAGGCTATATCACCGATGCAGGCATGACGGGGCCGGCTGACTCCGTCATAGGCATGGACAAACGGGGAGTACTGGAGAGGTTTGTCACACAGATGCCCCAGAAATTCGAGGTCGGCAGGGAGGACATCGAGGTCCAGGGGGTCATACTGACCATTGACAGGAACACCAGGAAGTGCCTCGAGATCAAAAGGATAAAAGAAAAGATAGTTTAGGGGTCATCATGGGTATTGAAGAACAGGTGGCTGTAATAAAGCGTGGTGCCGTCGACCTTGTCAACGAGGAGGAACTTCGCAAGAAACTGGCCCGTTCAGAGGCAGAAAAAAGGCCCCTGAGAGTAAAACTGGGCCTTGACCCGACAGCGCCCGACCTTCATCTAGGACACACCGTTGTTCTTCAGAAATTAAAACAATTCCAGGACCTCGGTCATATTGCAATATTCCTTATCGGCGATTTCACGGGCATGATCGGTGACCCGACGGGGAGAATAGAAACAAGACCGGCACTGACGAAGGAAGAGATCCTGGCAAACGCAGAGACATACAAAAAGCAGGTCTTTAAGATACTCGACCCGGAAAGGACTGAAGTCAGGTACAACAGCGAATGGTTTGAAAAGATAAACGCCGCAGACATGATCAGGCTTTGCGCACAGTACACGATGGCCAGGATCATGGAGCGCGAGGACTTCCGCAACCGCTACCAGAACAACCTTCCGATCAGCATCCATGAATTCCTCTATCCCCTTGTGCAGGGCTACGACTCGGTCGCGCTCAAGGCTGATGTGGAGTTGGGCGGACATGACCAGATATTCAACCTTTTCGTGGGACGCGACATTCAGAGGTCATACGGGCAGGAGTCCCAGGTGCTTGTCACTGTTCCGCTCCTTGAAGGAACGGACGGAGTGAACAAGATGAGCAAAAGTTATGGTAATTATGTCGGTATTGATGAGACCCCCGACGACATGTTCGGAAAGCTTATGTCCATATCGGACGAACTGATGCTCAAATATTACGAGTTGCTGAGCGATATAACGCTTGAAGAGCTCAAGGTGCTGAAAGGCAGGATCTCCGACGGCACGCTCCACCCGAAGCAGGCGAAGGTGGATTTTGCGAAAGAGATCATTACCCGTTTCCACAGCAACGGCGCAGCAAGGGCTGCCCACGAGAACTTCGAGAAGATGTTCAGGGATAAAGAGGTCCCTGACGATATCGAAACGATGACCATGGATCGGCAGGAAGCCGGTGACTGGCTGCCGAAGTTCCTTGTAAATACAGGCCTTGTCCCTTCAACATCAGAAGGCAAGCGAATGATCAAACAAGGCGGCGTCACAATCAATGGCAATAAGGTTGGTTCAGAAGAAATCCCCGGCGGTGATGAACTCGTGATCAAGGTCGGCAAGAGGAAGTTTAAGAAGGTTATTCTTCATTAGAGGCTGGTAACCCTTGACATCGGCCAAAATTTGTAGTTTATTTTTACCCGCCACCCCCAATGAGAAAGACTGCAGGAAATATTGATCGTTGGCCTGGCAAGTTTGAATCGTTCTTTTGAGATATTAAAAAGCGAATTCCACTCCCCGGTAGCTCAATCGGCAGTAGCGACTGGCTGTTAACCAGTAGGTTGTAGGTTCGAGTCCTACCCGGGGAGCCAAAAATCCATCCGCTGATTTCAGCGGTGCTTGTTTAACGCAAGACCCCGTGGGGTGATCCCCTCGGGGTCTCGTCGTTTCCGGCGTGTCCACGCCGACTTACGCCCGCCCGCACATTTATCCTGATTCTCCATTTCGAAGCCCGCAGTCCGAGGACTGGGTGCAACCCTGGGGGTTGCGGGCGCTCACCGAAAATGTCCTCTCCGAATTCTCCCGTTCTCCGTTTTTCGAGTCGCCTTGTTTAACAGCCCGGTTGCATCCGGGCACCCGCTTCGACGTTTCGA
>JAKLET010000042.1 GCA_022711595.1 Deltaproteobacteria bacterium | reverse complement strand
TCCGCCAGTTCATTGGCGACACCGACGGCGTCGTTGAGGGCCATCTTCACCTTCCTGGACACGAAGAAGGCGATGAACATGATGACGACCGCGCACAGGATGGTGGCGATGATGATCTGCCACTGCATCCTGTTCGTCTGGGCGTTGACATCGTCTATATAGATGCCGGTCCCCACCATCCATCCCCAGGGAGCATACATCTTCACATAACCGAGTTTCGGTGACGGCACAGTCTGGTTCGGTTTCGGCCAGTAGTAATCAACGAACCCTTCCTCCTTTGCCTTGCCCAGCGCCACCATCTCCTTGATGAAGTACTTCCCGTGGGAATCCTTGAAGGTATCGTCCGACGCGTCCTTGCCGACCAGTTCCTGCTTCACGCCATGCGCCACCATTTTCCCCGAGGTGTTGAGCACGAAGAAATACTCGTTGCCCTGATAGCGCAGGTTCTTGATATTGGTCACTATCCTTTTCTGGGCCTCCTCCAGCGTCATCTCGCCCGCCTTGACCCGCGTCTCGTATGATGCTGCAAGAGTGACCACAACTTCCGCCACATTCTTCAGGGCGCCCTTCTTCTCATCCATCAGCTTGTTCTTGACCAACGGTATATAATAGAAGATCATCCCCGCCATGATAATGGCGATGGTCAGCATCGATATGCTCATGACCTTTGTTCCGATGGACCAGTTATTGAACCGTTTCATAACAAAACCTCCTTTTGAAATTCCTCTTCCCGGGGCCCACGGCAGAGAGCTGTCAAATTGCTCAGTTTTGTTCACAGTATGTGAACAATCACCGGTGCGGACCACCCCGGACTTTACAACATATTGTTTTTTTCGACACGCAACGTTCCCGGGGATATGTATAAAAGGATGATTTTCTTGTAGGAATTAACGATTCGTGGTGTAGGATGATTCTTACATGGGAAATAAGACCCTGAGGGTTATGGTTTATCTGATTTCTTTAGTTTACTTGGCTTACCTTGTTTAAAAATAACTAAAGCAGCACAAGAAACCGGAGAAACTAAATTATCTCTTCCCCGATGCCTTTGCCGTCAGTCGCCTGACCTGCTCCCGGATATTAGGATCGTTCGGCCGCAGGGAAAGCGCCGTTTTCATATCCGCCAGTGCCTCATTCACCTGTCCCAACGCCTCGTATGCACGCGAACGCGTTTCGTAGGAGGGAAAGAGGTTCCGGTCCAGTTCGATGGACCTGTTGAGGTCGGAGAGGGCGCGGTGGTAATCGCCTTTGATGATGTACAGATGCCCCCGGAAACCATACGCCCGGGCATTGGCCGGATCAGCGTCTATGGCTTTTTCTATGTCCTCCATGGCGTCATTGGCCCGCCTCAGGTTGTTTTTTATCAACGCGCGATCATAGTAAAGTTCAGAGAGAAAGCGCCCATCCTTCCGGGAATATTCAATGGCCTTGTTGATATCATCCAGGGCTTCGTTGAACATGCCCTTCATTTCCCATGCAACGCTCCTCTCGCGATAGACCCAGTCCTGTGCGGGGTTGATCGACAGGGACCTGTTGTAGTCATCCAGCGCGGCGTCGGGCTGCTTCTTCATCGCCTTGACCAGGCCGCGGAAGGCGTACGCATCTGAGGAATCAGGGTTGATCTCCAGGCTCCTGTTAAAATCGGACAGCGCGGCGTCGAGCTGGTTGAGCTTGTAGCGCGAATATCCGCGATAGAAGTAAAAGGAAGGTTCGTCAGGTTTGAGGTTGACGGCCATGGTATACTCGCGTACGGCCTGTTCGAACTGCTGACCGTCATAATATTGCTTGGCCCTCCCGGAAATGACCATGTACTCCGGAACAGGTGAAAGGGTTGCGACAAGGGGAAGACTTGAACCGTCCCGAATTACCGTTACGTTCACCGTTGCCCCTATCGGCAGCTGGCTGATGGATTGAACAAATTCAGCGTGATTCGCGACAGGCTTTCCGTTCAGTTCAATGATGCTGTCTTTTCTCTTTATACCGGCCCTGCTCGCGGGACTGCCGGAATAAACATGGATAACTGCAACACCGGCACCCGCACTTTCTTTTCCACCCAGGAATGTTGTTATCCTGTCCATCAGGCCGGTTCCCGGGGCGCTGGTTCCCTGAACCTGCCCGGTTCCTATCTCAACTCCCAGCCAGGGCTTTGCCTCTGCACCGGCGGCGGGAGACGTCTTTGCAGGCTTGACGGGCCCCGCGGCGGGCGGTGAAGGCTTTCCCGTTTTTTCGGTCTGCGGCGACGGCTTTGACGGTGTCTTGTCGCCCGCCTTTCCTTTCGGATATATCCTGGCCTTGAGCCCGACCACCGGCTGTGTGGGGCTCTCTATCATCTCGGCCGTCACCGTCATCCCCTTTACGCTTTTGACACGCCAGGTACCGACTGAAAGCTCCGTTCCAGCCGATGTCACGTATGACAGTTCCACCCTGTACCCGGGACGGACTGGGCCTTTTGACGAAAGTTTTACCTCTACGTTCGTACCATCGACCGCGGTCACTTCGCCGGTAACCGGAGAGGCCGCTTCCAGATTAGCGGCGGGGCAAAGGAGAGTGGAAAGGATGAACAGTATCGTTATCAGTATATATTTTCTATGGATATGCCGCGCCATCTTTCCTCCGTTCTTTTATTGCTGCCAGATATGCAGGTATCATCGAGACCCCCGCGACAGCATTTCAGCCCGCATACTGCATTGAGATTCGGTATTGGGGCCGAACACCTGCTTGCAGTTCCCCGAGGGATATTGCTTTCCAGGCCCATACACGGCATATACGGTGACCGCGTAGTATCTGCGCGCTCCGGCGTTCCATCTCTGCTGTACGCACTGCAGCACGTAATGGTTCTCGAACTGGGCCACAGTGTGCCCTGGGGTGTTCGCCGCCGGCCCGCCGCGGTTGCAGTCGTCGATCTGCGCCTTGAACCTCCTGCGGCAGTCCATGCACTGTTTGGAAACCGATTGCATAAGCATATCCAGGTTGTCCGTCCCGCATATGGGGCAGTACTTCTTGTCGCAGTCGACCCTGCTGCCTCCCCCCGATGGCGGTTTGACGGGCCCGGTTTGCGCACCGCTCCCTCCGGTAGGCGGCTTGACAGGAGACACCGGAGGTTTCGGCGGGGATGAGCCTCCTGCGGTCGGCGGCTTGGATGGCGGATGGGACGGCTGCTGAGGCGGCTTCATACCTCCCGCTATGATGCCCATCATCTGGTTCCACATTGCCACCTGCTGGTTATATTCCATGTTCTGGAGATCAGCCAGGGCCTGGTTGTAAAAATCACAATTCTGTGCCATGGGAAGGATCTCGCGGAACCGCTTTATGTCGTTCGCCCGCGCCGCGGCGGTAAGCATTGCCCCTATCCGGTTGCAATAATCGTCCAGCTCCTGCCGGCTGATGCAGCGGCCCTTTGAACCGTCCCACATCGCCCCCTGCGGACAATAGCAATCTACCCGTCCGGTCTGGTGGTTCCACATCGGACGTGTGCCTGGAAAGCGGGAACAGTCAGCCGTCTCGAGGGCCGCAGTTTCCGTGTCGACACAGCGTGTGCGGTTTTTATTCCACTTGAGGCCCTGGCCGCACTCACAGACCGCCCTGTTCGCACGCTCGTCAAAAACGGCAACTGCTCCGGGATACCTTGAACAATTAATGTTGTCCATTGCCAGCTGGCGGTTATCGACACATGACGTCCTGGTCTTGTTCCAGGAGGCGCCCTCGGGACAGATGCAGACGGCACGCTTTTTTCCGGCGTCCCACTTCGCCACGCTCCCCGGCCATCGGGAACAATCGGCGTTCGCCACGGCGTCCTGCGTGTTGAACTGTCCGTAATAATAGACCGTCACGGTGCTCTCTTCCTCTGCCTTTGACTCTGCGGCGGGAGACTGTGACTGGACCTTGAACTCGGAGCCTATTTTCGAAGCTGCGCCGATGATGCTTGGGTGCACATTGAAGCCTTTCTTTTTCAGGGTGCTCCCGGCGCTGTCGACATGCATCCCCCTTACATCCGGGACAACAACGTATATGGGCCGTTTCATGATGTCCTGGGCAAGGGTGAAACAAAAAGCCCCATCTGTGCAGGCCCGCCTGATGCGCTCCATGTAGGCGGCCGTCATCTGGGCAAGGTATTTTGTCAGTCCAGCGGTCTCACGGGCCTTTTTCACGGTCTCTTCGTCGACACCCATCCGTGAACGGGCATCAGCAAGAACCTCTTCGGCCTTTATGTATGTCTCCTTGACGGGAGCCGTATCCCGCAGGGCGCTTTCCGCATCGGCCAGGGCCTTCTCCGGACAATCGGCCGCCTGCCGATGCGCATTTTCAATGCGGTCCATATAACCGTCCATCTCCGTGCCTACCCTGTCCTTTTCAGGCGCTGCCTGCCAGGACTCGATGATCTTTTTTCCTTCCGCGTATCTCTTTCCCGCATCATCCTTGAGGGAGACAAGTTCCTTCAACTTCTCCTGTGCCGACCTGATGAGCTTCGTTGTATCGGCGAGTTTCTTCTCAAGGCCATCGGGTGTGGACTGCTGCTGCAGATCAGAGGTCCTGGATGTCCCCGAAAGCTCCCGTGTGAGCGCCTCCAGCTCGCTTAATGCGGTCTGTGCATACCGGGCCTGCTGTTTGACCCTTTCGAGGATGGAGTTTCCCTCAGTCAAAAAAGACCTCAGGTCTCCCTGGGTCGACTCCATACCGGCAAAAAGCTTCCTGCGTTCTTCTTTCGTTTTCGCGTTCTGGATGGCTTTTGTGGCCTCGCAGAGCACTTTGCTCAATTCTTCCGCCCTGTGGGCGATCTCGCCTTCATTCGTCGCGCCCTGCTCTGCGTCCAGATGATATTGCCTTATTGACTCGGCCTTTTTCCTGATATCCTCCGCAACCGTTTCCAGGGACCTGATCTGTTTTTCTATGGATTCGATGCGAACCTTGATCTTCTCCATTCCGGTCTGAGCATTCTTGATATCCTCCGAGGCCGACCGGCAGATGGCGGCGATCTCGGAGGCAAGCTTCTCCGCCCTCTCGGCAGCCCGCCTCAAAGCATCGAGGATTTCCTCCAGTCTCGCGTTCCGTGTTTCGTCCTGTGATCTCCTGATCCCCTTGAACGCCTCCTCGACCCTGGCGTACTGGAGATCGGGGGTCTTTTCGTAATGGCCGATCACCTCCAGCGTTACCTCGCATTTTTCAGGGTCCTTCGGTTCCACCGAAAAGCTCACAGCGCCCTTCCCCGACGCCTGAACACCCCCCTTGATTTCCTTCACCTCACTGAAGGTGCTCCCGTCGCCACCGAGCGTCAGCCTGACCTTTACATCAAAGACATTCTCCTTTTCAATGTTATCCACAACCGCTTTCAGTTCATACCTTGAGGGATTGGCGGCGTCTTTTTTCACCTCCATGGCCGGCTTCATCGCCGATATGGACGCCCTCCACAGGGTCATGATGCGCCAGATGGCGTCGTCGACACCAACCCTGGGATCTTTATATATCCTTTCCATTTCATCATAGGTAGACTGCGCCGCTTTTTTTGTGAATTCTTCGGCCTGTTTCTGCTGAGCCCTCCAGGGTACCTTCTCGTCGAAGCTCAGCCAGCCGTTCTCCCACTGGGGGTGGAACTTTTCGTTCATGGAAGGTTTGAAAGGGGTGGCCCCGCGGGTAAGCTCCAGGTGGGCCCAAACCTCCCACTTGGCATGGCTGGAATTGTGGACAACGGGACCAGCCTGGAAAGGATCGACCCCGACACCCCAGCCGTTATAATACCAGGGATCGAACCAGTCACGGAACCCGTCCTTGCCGCTGCTGCCCAGGGAGTGGAAAGCCTCTATGGTGCGTTTGAAATCCTGTGTCGTTCCCCATTCAGGCCATTTACTGTAAAGGTCCCTCAGGAAAATATTCCAGCGGGTACTCTGCGAAAGAGGCGTCTCGCCAAGCCAGATCGGCCCGGATTCATCAGGGGTCAGGTTCCATGGAAACCTTCCATCGATCCCGCCTATGTAGATCGCCTCGGCTTCCTCGGCCGGTATACCGACGATATGATGGGGCAGGCACATATCCGCCAGGAAGTGCGCCGACCACGCGGCGCCCTGCTCCGCCGGGCCCTCTTTGCCGCTTTGCATACTCTGGACAAGTATTGAATAGTACTTGCCCACCGCCGCGGGGGCCCCGCCCTTCTTTATCCTTGGATTGTAATAATGCTCCGAATACCTGCTGCGGCCGTCCACATCAGGACCTCCGCCCTGTGTTGGAAAGGGGTCCCAGGGAATGTCCTTGAAAACACCCTCCGACTGAAGGATCCGCTCTATTGATAGGAACCGGCTTTGTTTGAAAACAGGGTTGTTGTAAAGCTGCTCCCGGGCGCTTCTGAGCATGAGCCCGTGGGTGTTCAGGTCGAGGGTCTCGACGGCGCTGTAGGCCTGCAGTTCCCGCTGTCCAGCAAAGAAAACACTAAACACCGCCATGATAGCAAGGAACACAATGACCCGAACTGACCTGTGCCGTTTCATCCCAACCATCCGGTAATACTTTCATTTTTACGCTTTTACGCTCTTTTTGCAACGCAAATCTTTTTGGAAAGATAAAAAAACGGGTTAAGAATGATCTTTACCTTCAAATGCCGGTTCTCATTATCTTTAATGTCTCTTTGTTTTTGTTGCTGCCGCTTGAACACTTCAAACTTTCAAGCTGTTGAAACGGTTCTGTGGAGTTGGTGGGCCGTCAAGGATTCGAACCTTGGACCAATTGATTAAGAGTCAACTGCTCTACCGGACTGAGCTAACGGCCCACGGGACTTTTTTATAACACACCGCAGGAGAAAAATCCAAAAATATTTTTTTCTGGAAATGGCAGATATCCTTAATTTCAACAGACCACCCGATGCCTTTATAGAATTCGAAAATTTCGTTGACTATCGGACACCTCTATGTTAGAAAAAAGGCTGACAAGCGTGACATTGATGACCCTTCAGGACAGCAAAAAGGACACCTTCAAGACGCTCCTTAATTACAGTTCCCTGGGTCTTGAAATGGGTTTTAGCGTTGTCATTGGTCTTGCGGCCGGTTTTTATCTTGATAAGTATTTAAAAACGTATCCGTACCTTACGTTTGTTTTTATGGTTTTTGGTATGGTCGCCGCCTTCAGGGCGGTATATCGGGCATATAAAAAGCTTAAAAAGGATGATGATGCGGGAAATCTCGATAACTGAAATTGAACGGTTTAACGTTGCCGTTCTCGTTCTTGGCTCCATAGGCATAGGGATTGCCACCAGGGACCTTATGGCCTTTTTCAGCTTCGTCGTCGCAAGCGCCATTGTAACTCTCAACTTCCGCCTCTTGAAAAATATAATCGATAAACTGTTATTCAAACATATATATGAAAAAAAAGATCTTCTGATTGTCATCCCCCTGAAATTCATCCTTCTTCTGGGGATCCTCACAGTAGTTGTGATGTACGGGAACGTTCGGCTCGCTTATTTCCTCTTCGGGCTCTCGACAGTCTTTATATCGATAATGATAAGTCAATTACGACCGGTTTTTACCTCCGGCACGCAAAGGAGACAGGACCATGGGGCATGAATCTTTCACCTGGGTATCATACATACCCTTTCTAAAAACACTGCCGGCTCATGTATCGAATGCCATCATCGTTTCAATCATTCTTCTTATAATTGTTATTCTCGGATATAAGCAGGTAAAAAAAGCAGGAGACCAGATCATTCCCGACGAAAAGCTTACCTTCCGGAATATCGTGGAACTCCTGGTCGAGGGCATTCACAGTTTTGTGATTGATACTATGGGGCCGAGGGGCCCGGAATTTATGCTGATTATCGGCACATTGGCCCTTTTTATCCTCTTTAATAACATGTCAGGCCTTGTCCCCGGCTTTTTACCGGCAACTGACAACGTCAACACCACCTTCGCATGTTCATTGACAGTCTTTGTGCTCACTCATTTTTATGGTATCAGGGAACATGGTATCAAATATCTCAAACATTTTATCTTTATCAGTCCTGGTATGCCTTGGTTCGCAAACGTCATTCTTAGCATGCTCATGTGCCCCATAGAACTCATCAGCCATATTGCAAGGCCCATGTCTCTGGGCATCAGGCTTTTCGGAAACATAACAGGCGACCATCTCGTTACGGCAATATTCTTTGGCCTTGTCCCGCTGCTTATACCCGTCATATTCATGTTCCTCGGCCTGTTTGTTGCCTTTGTCCAGACATTCGTTTTCTCACTGCTCTCCATGGTCTATTTCGCAGGCGCAATTGCCCATGAAGAACATTAAATATAATATAGAAATAAAAACAAGAAAGGAGTGAATTGTTATGAAAAAGGTTGTGTCGATCTTAATGCTCAGCGGTATGATCCTTGTCCTCTCCTGCGGTTTTGTTCTCGCGGCCGAAGAAGCTGCCAAGGCCCCCCTTGATTCAAACGTGAAAGCCATGCTGGCAATCGGCGCAGGCGCGGCTATCGGCATTGCCGCTCTTGGCGGCGCACTTGGCCAGGGCAAGGCTGCTGCTGCAGCCCTCGAAGGCATTGCCAGAAATCCGGGAGCATCCGGAAAGATCTTTGCTCCGATGATCATCGGCCTCGCGCTTATTGAATCACTGGTCATCTACGCTCTGGTTATCGCATTCATTTTTGTAGGCAAACTGTAAAAACGAGGCGGGGATGGTTAAAACGCCATCCCCGCTATTTTACTGAAAATTCAGTACGGCCCCCCTAACATCATACACCGCATAATGTATGTTTTAAGGTTTTGTTCTTTTTTTTATCACTAAAACCTTCTGCGGTCCTTTGACTTCATGAATATCTCAGAGCAAGTCCAATAAAATCACCCCCGGGCGAGTTTGAACGTTTGAAGGTTTATGAAGCGTTTATCGTTCACCGAAGAAATTCCTCCCTCCCGGCTTCCTTCTCTTCCAGAGGGGCGGGTATCATTCCACTCTCTTTAACGAGGCATATACATCTTCCCTCTTTCGTAAAGAGGGGTGGGTTGGGGGGGGAGATTTTAAGGATGCATGCCCTATTATGGCTTTTTAATAAAAAGATGTATGATAACCGGCCTTCCGCTGCGCAGTGGGGGTTGTTATCTTTCATTGAACTTTATTTCCAAAGGAAGGTATCAGGGGGGTCATTTTAACCTCGCTTCCATCGCCCGCAGCAAACAAATCAATGCTCTCAATGTTGCAGAGCATCGAAAAAGGTACACCGTCTTTTTTTTTGAACGGTTCATGAACACTCAAACCCTGAAACGTTGAACTGTCTTCAATAAAAACCCCGCTTCCTTCTACGGAAGCGGGGTTCGTTATGTCGAACAAAGAGAGGATGAGGTTATTTCTTCTCTTCCTTCTTCTCCTCTTTCTTTTCCTTCTTCTCTTTCTTTTCCTTCTTGGCCGGTTTCTTCTCATCGGCAGGCTTCGCTTCTTCGGCGCCTTCTTTCTTCTCTTTCTTTGCAGGCTTCTTCACTGCCTTTTCGGCTTTCGCCTTTTTTGCACCGGCGATCTTTATAACAGTAAGTGCGCCCTTTTTGTACAGCATGGAAACCTTATCGCCAACCGTGATCTGGTCGGAGTTCTTGTAGCCTTTGAGCTTTGCATCGGCGATATCGAACGTGACGGCCTGTTTGCCGCGCTCAACCGTGACGGTCTTGAAAACGGTGTCCGTCGCTATGACCTTACCGGCAAAACCGGGCATCGGTTTTGGTTTCGGCTTTTCCGCTGCCTTTTCGGGCTCTTTGGCTTCAGCAGGCTTTTCTTCTTTGGCGGGGGCCGGTTTTTCTGCTGCGGGTTTCTCAGGAGCTGCCTTCGCTTTTTCGGGAGCTTTGGCTTTTTCCTGTGCAAAACCGGTGCTGACAAATGCGATACCGACTAACAAGACAAGTGCAAACAATAAAACCTTTTTCATAACCCCTTCCTCCTATTGGTTTTTTAAAAATATATATGATTTATCTTTAAACTTTTGCAGTCGTCATGTCAAGAGCTTTTATTGCACAAATGCCCGCAAATAGAACTTTTTGCCATATCTTTCGAACATATGATGTTCACAGTTTTCTTTGTGTATTATCAGGTATTGTTTTTTGAGGCCACTTTTATTACTATTTTAGCATTACTACATCAACTCAAGGAGATGGTCCATGAAAAACACCACAAAGAGATCTGCCATGTCTTTTCTGACCGTTTTTGCAGTCCTCGTTTCACTTGTAATTATCGCTCACACAGATCTGTATGCCCAGCAATCGCTTCCCGGCGGGAGCTACAGCAAGACCTGCCGCAACTGCAGCATGGAAGAAGGCCCGATGCTCCGCTGTGAGTGCAGCTACAAGAACAAGTATTCGGGTACCACGCTCTACACCGGTATTTGCGAGGCGAATACCGTCTGGAACGACAAATCGAAGCTGAAATGCACACCGAAAGGCAGTTTTAAAAAAAGCTGCGGCAGCATATCATGGAACCAGACACGACTCCAGGCCGTATGTAAATCGAAAAAAGGCAAAACCAGCGGAACCACCCTTCCCAACTGGCCCGGCTGCGATGGTGACATAGCCAACTGCGACGGTAAATTGACCTGCGGGCCATGCTCCTGAAAAACAGCTTGAGCAGCTTGAATGCTTGAACCGTTTGAACGGGAAAAACCTAAAAAAATGATTTGAGGTTTTTAACGGTTCAAGCGGTTCGAGCTGCTCAAGCATTCAAACCGTCTTCACGTCACTTCGTTCGAACAGCTGTGACGGCTCAAACCATATCTTTCTTTGACACCGCAGATAAAGGGCATTAGAATAATACCACCGTGAACCGTTTCAAACTCATCAGCGATTACGAGGCAAGAGGCGACCAGCCGAATGCGATCAGGCAGATATCGGAAAACATCGAAAGCGGGGCACAGCATCAGGTGCTGCTTGGTGTTACCGGTTCAGGCAAAACCTTTACCATGGCCAATGTGATCGAAAAGGTCAACAGGCCCACGCTTATCATCTCCCACAACAAAACCCTCGCGGCCCAGCTCTTTACCGAGTTCAAAACCCTCTTTCCGGAAAATGAGGTCCATTTTTTCGTCAGTTACTATGATTATTACCAGCCCGAAGCCTATATTCCTTCGACGGACACCTTCATCGAGAAAGATTCGTCCATAAACGAGGAGATCGACAGGCTGAGACTGCTTGCTACCAACGCCCTCTTTGAACGCGACGACGTCATCATCGTCGCCAGCGTTTCCTGTATTTACGGCCTGGGTTCTCCGGAGGCATACTACGGTATGCTCCTGTATCTTGAAGAGGGACAGGCCATGGAGCGTCATGCCATCCTCAATAAGCTTATCCAGTGCCAGTATGAACGCAACGATATGGACTTTTACCGCGGCAAGTTCCGCGTCCGCGGAGGTGTCATCGACATATACCCGCCCTATGAGGAGGATCGTGCGTTCAGGATCGTCCACGAAGATGACCGGGTCGTGTCCATCGCGACCATAGACCCCCTCACGGGTAAAACGCTTGACAGGTTCAGACGCTGCACCATATTCCCGACAACACATTACGTGATGCCCCGGGAAACCCTGGACCGCGCCATCTTGTCCATCAAACAAGAGCTTGAGGGACACCTCGCCGCCCTCAAAAACCAGAACAAGCTCCTGGAGGCGCAGCGTCTCGAAATGAGGACACGATACGACCTGGAGATGCTCGCGGAGCTTGGCTACTGTTCAGGCATCGAGAACTACTCGCGCCACTTCACCGGAAGAATGCCCGGCGAGCCGCCGCCGACCCTCATGGATTACCTCCCGGGAAACGCCCTGGTCATGATCGACGAAAGCCACGTGACGGTCCCCCAGCTTGTTGCAATGTACCGCGGAGACAGGTCGAGAAAGATGACCCTCGTGGACCACGGTTTTCGCCTTCCCTCGGCCCTGGACAACCGGCCGCTGACCTTTGAGGAATTCGAGGCAAGGGAAAAGCAGGTCCTCTATATCTCGGCAACCCCGGCAAAATACGAGATGCAGAAGTCGCAGGGACACGTGGCCGAACAGATCATCAGGCCGACGGGGCTCATGGACCCGGAGATCATTCTCAAAAGCGCAAAAAACCAGGTTGAAAACCTCCTGCCGGAGATCGAGGAAACTGTCAGGCGCCAGGAGCGGGTACTTGTCACAACGCTGACCAAGCGCTTTGCCGAAGACCTCACCGACTTCCTCCTCAATAAGGGGGTAAAGGCCAAGTACCTCCATTCCGACGTGGACACCCTGGAGAGGGTCGCTATCGTGAGGGACCTCAGGATGGGCAAATTCGATGTCCTTGTCGGGGTCAATCTCCTTCGTGAAGGCCTTGACCTCCCCGAGGTATCGCTTGTCGCTATCCTCGACGCCGATAAGGAGGGTTTCCTTCGCTCCCAGACATCGCTCATTCAGACCTGCGGGCGGGCGGCCCGCAATTTAGGCGGAAGGGTCATCATGTTCGCCGACTCGGTAACGGAATCGATGCGGCGCGCCATTGACGAAACAGAGCGCCGCCGGAAGGTCCAGCACGCGTACAACGAAAAGAACGGGATCACACCTGAAGGGATCAAGAAATCGATCGTGGATGTCCTTTCATCGATCTACGAAAAAGACTACTACGAAGTCCCTGACGACGATCTGGATTTAAAAGGCATGAAACCGAAACAATTGTCCAGAATGCTGAAAAAACTGAGAAAACAGATCGCCGACGCGGCCAAAAACTGGGATTTTGAAAAGGCGGCCGAGCTGCGCGACAGGCTGCTCACCCTCGAAAAAATGGAGATCACGCTGTGATCACCGAAGAGATCATAGACAGCCTGCCTGAATCACCCGGTGTTTATCTCTTCAAGGACAGTCCGGGAACGATCATTTACATCGGCAAAGCCCGCAACATCCGCGACCGCGTCAGGAGCTATTTCCGCAACGATGTAAAAGACATCAAGACAAGAACGCTCGTTGAGAACATCGAAGGGATTGAGCTCATCCTCACGGAGAATGAAAAAGAGGCATTCCTTCTCGAAAACAATCTTATCAAGCGGCACTCACCGAGGTACAACATCAACCTGAAGGACGACAAATCCTACATCTCGCTGAAACTTACCATACAGGACCGCTACCCCGCCCTCATGCCAACACGCAAGATATTAGACGACGGGTCTCTCTATTTCGGCCCCTATCCGCACGGGCGGGACGTAAAAGAAATCCTGAAGCTCATGGAGCGCTTCTACCCCGTCAGAAAATGCAAGGACACGATCTTCAGGAAGAGGAAGAGGGCCTGCATGCTCTACGAGCTTGGCAAATGCCCCGGCCCTTGCGTGATGTCCGTTGATACCGCTGAATACGGGAAGATCATCAATGAAGTCAAGGACTTCCTTTGCGGCAAGGACGAAAAGCTTCTTAAGGAGATAGAGCGCAACATAACGAAAAAGATCGCCGTATGGGACTTTGAAGGTGCTCAGCAGCTCAAAGAACGCTACCAGGCCATCAAGGGAATGACCCAGAAACAACACGTCCACGAACATTTTGGAAAAAACCGCGACGTGTGGGCCTTCTCGGAAACCTTTCAAACGGTGTCATTGGTGGTCCTCACCTTCCGCCGCGGCGTCCTCGTCTCGCGGCGCCTCTACAAGGAACCCGTCTATGGGGAAAACATTGGCGAAACAGCGATGACCTTCCTCTTCCAGTATTACAGCTCACGTCCCATACCAGACGAGATCATCCTTTCGGAAGAGATGGAAGACGTTGACACGCTGGCGCGGCATCTTGCAGACAGGAAGAAAGGGTCCGTCAGGATCCTTGGGCCGGCCAGCAAGGGGGTAAAAGACATCACACGCCTCGCAGTTGAGAACCTTCACGAAACCGAAACGCTGCCTCTCGACGATGCCTTCCGCAGCACGCTGCGCCTGAAAACAGCCCCGTCGAGGATAGAGGTATATGACATATCCCATATTCACGGCCAGAACCCGACGGGTGTCATGGTCGTTTTTGAAAAATTCAAACCCGCAAAGGACAATTACAGGGTCTTCCACATCCGCGGTTCCGACACCATGGATGACGTGGCAATGATCACCGAGGTGCTTGACCGCAGGGTCAAAGATCAGGCACTTGGACCCCTTCCCGACCTTTTCATCATCGATGGCGGCAAGGGCCAGCTTACAGCGGCAAACAAGGTGCTCAAAACCAACCTGATCGACAGGAACATCATTTCAATAGCAAAAGGGGAGCGCAGAAAAAGGATGGATGACATCATCTACATACCGGCGAGGAAAAACGCGCTCGCCCTCCCCAGGGCATCCGCCGTCTTCAGGCAAATCGTGGCGATGCGGGATGAAGCTCACCGCTTTGCCGTGGCATCTCACAGAAGGTGGAGGAAGAAGGAAAATCTGAAAAACAGGTGACGGGTTACGGTTTTTCTGGTTTGTTCTGTTTGTATGGTTTGTATGGTCGAACAGGATATTCAATTTTTAACTAAATAAACCAGATAAACTGAAAAAGCCAAGGAAACCGGGGGAGCCGATTTCTCGCTTCTTGCCTATGATCCTTCCTCTGAGAGCATTTTTGCCACTATCTCCAGCACGTCCTGATCTTTGAAGGGTTTATCGAGAAAACCGTCAACCTTGTACTCTTGCAGTTTCGCCCGCTGCTCTTCACTCATAAATCCGCTTGAGATGACAACCCTGGCATCACGGACTGCCTTACGGATCTCCCTGAGGACCTCGTCCCCTTTGATCCCGGGCATGATCACATCGAGGATGACAAGGTCTATTTCCTCCCGGTGTGTTTTAAAAATACTGAGCGCCTCCTCTCCGCTGTCTGCTTCGAGAATGGACACACCCGTTTCTGCCAGAGCGCCTTTCAAAAGATCCCTTATCATGTGCTCGTCATCGACGATCAGGATCGACCTTTCCCGGATCAACCCGTTCGTGACGATCGGCGCCTTTTTCTTTTGCACCGCACTGCGCGTCCGGGGAACGGGAAAATAGAGGCCAAAAACAGTCCCTTTGTCTTTTTCGCTTGCGACCTCGATAAAGCCTCCGTGGCCCTTTACCGCCTTGTCCACCAGGTAGAGGCCCATGCCGAGATTCGAGTCGCCCTCCTTTGTGGAAAAGTACGGCTCAAAGATCTTGCTCCGCAGCGCCTCATCAATCCCTTTGCCCGTATCTTCGATCTCGATATGGATGAACTCCCGGCCGCCGGGTTTGCTGCACATTTTTGTCGTCACGTTCAACAGGCCCCTTCCGTTCATCGCGTCCCTGGCATTAATTAGAAGGTTGAGAAAAACGTTCTGCAGTTCCGCCTCGTCGCCCTTGATATGGGGCAAACCATTCTCGAGATCGATCTCTATCTGGATATCACGAATGCTCTCCTTGAGGAGGAACAGCACATCATCAAGGAGAGCATTTATGTCGACAAGGCCGGACGACTTCTTTTGCCTGCGGGAGAAGTTAAGCAAATGCCGGGTCAGTTTTGAGGCGCGTTGGGCGGAATGCTCGATCGCCTCCGCATAACGTTCGAGCTTCGCGTCGGAAGCAAGGGCTTTTTTCATAAGCGAAGAATAGCCGAGTATCCCTGTGAGCATATTATTGAAGTCATGAGCGATGCCTCCGGCGAGCATACCCACGCTCTCCATCCTTTTCTTGAGAAGATGCTCTTCCTCGCTCACCTTTTTTTTCATCACGTTCTTGAACAGGACGGCCCGCCATTCCCCCTTGTCTTTCTCTTCCTTGACGGCAAAGCTTTCCACCTTGAATACCTTATAGTCATTTTTTGACTTGTAATTGACCTCGCCATAAATGATACCGCTTTTTTTCACCAGGTCTTCAGGCAGGCCGGGAATGACCCTGTCAACGCGTTCGCCGACAAGAAATCCTTTTTTTGTTTCAAATTCCTCCCTGGCCTTCTTGTTCACATAGCATACATAGCCCTTTTTATCGATCAAGAGGAAGGGATCCGGAAACTCCTCCAGTACCGTCGAGAACGTGGCCGAGGAATGAAGCTCTTTGCGGTGGCCGCTCTCGCTTAAAAGCAATGACCTGTTGAAGATCTCGCACACTATTTCAAGCTCTCGGACAAGCCTCATTTCAACTTCCATGTAATATCTCTTGCCCAGGACAAGGTAGCCTATTTTCTTCAGTTCTTTTCTGAGGGGATAGACATAAAGAATGCCGTATCCGAAAACATCATCCACCAGCGACGGCATGCTTGTGCTGCCGCTGATCGCCGATATGCTCGTGAAGTCGAGATTGTGCAGGGTTTCATCTATACTGTAGAAACCCTCACGTATGATGCCGTCATCGTCAACCATGACCTTGCACATGTCGAAAAATGATTCTTCAACAAAAACCCTCGGAATGTAGCTGACAAGAATATCCTCCTCGACGCTGCTCATGATGCGCATGATAATGGAATAATTATTGATGGCGCGCTCGTAGAAATTCCACTGGAGCCTCATTGTTTCGTTTTGAAGGTCTTCTTTTTTCATCATATCTATACCAGCTGGAGAAAATTCATGATCTTCTCCACTTCAAAAGCGATGGCATTCCGCTCTTTTTCCAGGATGAAAACCTCCGTCGATTGCGGGATGGCGTCATTCGAGGCAAAACGATCGGCAATGTTCACTATCCGGAACAGAACGTCCTGACCGTCACCTTTGCCGCCGCCGTGATGGTGGTGTATGATCTGCGCGAAATCATGGGGAAATTTCCATTTGACCGCGATAATGTACCCGATCTCCTGGTGATCGACACCAAAACGGTCGCGCTCCAGCACAACTATATCTGTGTCTGCGGTCTTTGCCTCTCTAAGTAATTCCCCGTAATCCGGGACAGCGAGATAGAAGACGATCTTTCCGATATCGTGGAGCAATGACGCGGTGAACATCTTTTGAGGGTCTTCGACAAGCATCCTTTCCGAAAGTATGCGCGCCGCGCAGGCAACACCGATGGAGTGCTTCCAGAGGGCCAGGAGGTCTTCCTCTCTGAGCCTGAGCTTCTTCATGATGTTCTCCATGAGAAGCAGACAGGTCACTATGCCCCGGATCTCTTCAAAGCCTATTGTCAGCATGGCGCGCTGAAGGTTGAATATCTCCACGCCCCTGCTGTAATATGCCGAATTAGCAATGCTGATGATCTTGGACGATATGGCCTGATCGTACTTCACTACATCGGAAAGATCGTTGAAGGACGAGTTGTTGTTGCCGAGTACCTTGAATACCCGGTCAACAATGGCGTTCAGTGTAGGGATAACCTTGATCTCGCCTGCCTGGTTGATAAGCTTCTCTCTTGGTACGGGAGCGGTTGTAGGCATATATAAAACTTTTCGGATAAAAGCGCAAAAAATTAAGGGCCTCCGGCGTTATTTTTGCGTTAAGGACCTCATATGCCAAATGAATTTAAGGGGAATTCATCTTGACTTTCGGGGAGTTTTTGACTATGATGTTACAATTTTTGGAGGTGTCTGCAATGGGATTAGGTCTTATCGGTAAAAAACTGGGTATGTCGCAAATATTTGACGAACACGGGAATGTCGTTCCCGTTACGGTCATAAAAGCTGGGCCATGCTATGTCGTCCAGAAAAAAACCGCCGACAAGGAAGGCTATAATGCCATCCAGATAGGTTTCGACGAGGTGATCAAGATCCAGCGGGTCAACAAACCGGAGGCGGGTCATTTCAAAAAAGCGAACATGGCGCCCACAAAGGTCCTCAGGGAGTTCAGGGTATCACCCGAGGATATCGAGGCCAATGAGGTCGGTGCCATCTACTCCGTCGATATATTCGAACCTGGCGATTTCGTTGACGTTACCGGCACATCAAAAGGTAAAGGTTTCGCCGGTGTAATGAAACGTCACGGCTTCGGCGGCGCTCCGGCAACCCACGGTTCCCATGAAGCCTTCAGGCACGGCGGCTCCATCGGCCAGAACATGACCCCCGGCCGCACCATGAAAGGCAAAAAGATGCCCGGTCACATGGGCGCCAAAAGGGTCACCACACAGAACCTGAAGGTTATCGACGTACGAGGTGACACAAACCTCCTGCTCGTCGAAGGCGCCATTCCCGGCCCCGCCAAGGGTTATGTGGTAATAAAAAGAGCAGTGAAAAAGGCAGCACCTGTGGAATAAAACCCGGTGATCAGAAAAACAACGGCAAAGGCATTTCGTCTTTGCCTTTTTTTTATATTCCTGAAACATTTGACGCAACCTTTCCGGACGTCCTGTTTATGCCCGGCTTCTGATAATTTTTCATCATTCGGCCTGAAGCCGATATGACTAAAAGAACCGGCTTACAATGAAAGTATGCAGTTACGTTCAAACGGCTCAAGCTGCTCAAGCGGTTCGAACTGTCTTTCCTGTCTTTCTTGACGATAGTGTCAAGAATCTTTCGCACTTTTCATAGCAACCCCATCAGTCCGGTTATGCCTTCAGGATTTCAGCGACTTCCTCTTCAAGCCGGTCCATCTTCATATACTGGTTCATTCCCCACTTCGTC
>JAKLET010000041.1 GCA_022711595.1 Deltaproteobacteria bacterium | reverse complement strand
CAGCCGTGGTGCGGTGCGCTTTCTCCAGACCATAAAGATCCCCTTCACCTTTTCGGGCACCGAAACCCCTTCCGTCCTTGGTGTTTCCGTAGACATCACCGAGTGGAAAAAGGCCCAGCGCAAGATCATCGAGTCGGAACAGGCGCTCAGGGCCACCCTTGCCGCTTCGCCCATCGGCATCGGGAGGGTTCGCGGCCGGATATTCGAATGGGTCAACGAGGCCATGCACGGTATCACCGGCTACAACCTGAGCGAACTGGTGGGAACCTCGGTGCGTTTCCTCTACGAAACCGATGATGAGTTCCACAGGGTCGGTGAGGCCCTCTACCGCGATGGGCAGGTCCAGACGTGGTGGGCCCGGAAAGACAGCGGGATTCGGGAGATCCTGCTCCAGGTGTCCCCCACCGACAACAACGCGTATATCGTCACCGCGTCGGACATTACGCAGCTGAAGCGCAACGAGGAGATCCTGCGCCTCAATGAATCGCGCACTCAGGCCCTGCTCAGGCTCAACCAGATGGGCGACAGGCCGCTGGAAGAGATCACCGACCACACCCTCGAAGAATCGGTGCGGCTCACAAAAAGCACTGTGGGTTATATGGCCTTTTACGATGAAAAAGAGAAGACCCTCACGATACGCGCCTGGTCGAAGAGCGTGATGGAAAATTGCCGCATCAAAGACAAACTGACCGTGTACCCTCTCGAGATGACAGGCATATCAGGAGAACCGATACGCCTGAGAAAGCCTGTCATCATGAACGATTTCCCTGCACCCGACCCTTTGAAAAAAGGTTATCCCGATGGACACGTATCTATCAAACGCTACCTGGGCGTCCCGATCTTCGATGAGGAAAAGATCGTCGCCGTCATCGGCGTGGCCAACAAGGAAGAGGAATACGACGAGTCGGACATCAACCAGTTGACGCTCATGATGCAGGGAATGGTGCGGTTCCTGAAGCAAAAGGCCGCCGGGGAAGCTCTCGGCATCTCCGAATCACGCCTCAGGGCCATCATCGAGAGCGCCAGGGACTCGATCTTCATCAAGGACGCCGGACTGCGCTACATCGTTGCGAACCGCGCCATGTCGGAGCTGTTCGGCATCCCCATCGACAGGATCATCGGCAGTACCGATAAGGAGCTCTTCGGGGCCGAAACGGGGTCGCACATCGAAGACGTGGACAGAAAGGTCCTTCGGGGTGAAACAATAGAGGAGGAGCCTACAAAACCGGCCGGGGGGTCCATGCGCACCTTTCACACGATCAAGGTCCCCCTCAAGAACGATCGCGGAGAGATAGTCGGCCTTTGCGGCATCGCCCGCGACATCACCGAGCGTAAGCATCTCGAGTCGCAGCTCATACACTCCCAGAAAATGGAGGCGATCGGAACGCTGGCAGGCGGGGTTGCCCATGATTTCAACAATCTCCTCAGCGCCATCATGGGATACGCAAGCCTTCTCCAACTGAAGATGGACCGCGACGGTCCTCTCCAATCCTATGTCGCGCAAATACTCCTGTCCTCGGAAAAGGCCGCGAACCTGACCCAAAGCCTTCTTGCCTTCAGCAGAAAGCAAGTCATCAATCTGAAGCCCCTTGTCATAAACGACGCGGTGGAGAAGCTCCACCGCCTCCTCCATCGCCTCATACCTGAAGACGTGGAGTTCAGGATCGACAAGACCCCCGAACGGCTTATCGCACTGGGCGATGCCGGCCAGATAGACCAGGTCATAATGAACCTCGTCACGAACGCCCGCGATTCAATGCCCCAGGGCGGAAAGCTTACCATAAGGGTTGACCGCGCCCTGATCAACGATGGCTTCATCACGACACACGGCTATGGCAAGCTGGGCGAGTACGCGCTTATCACCGTTTCAGACACGGGGACCGGCATGGACGAAAAGACTGTGGAAAAGATCTTCGAGCCTTTTTTCACCACGAAAGAGGTTGGAAAAGGGACAGGGCTGGGCCTCTCCATTGTCTATGGGATCGTCAAACAGCACAACGGTTTCATAGAAGTCAACAGCAGGCACGGAAAGGGGAGCTCTTTTTTGGTATACCTTCCGCTTGTGTGGCTCGAACCGGCGGATGAAACGGCCCATGAAGAGATCACAGGCGGCAGTGAGACCATTCTTGTCGCCGAAGACAATGACGAGCTGCGCGCGCTGTCGGTCAACGTGCTCAAAGACAGCGGGTACACGATCCTCGCTGCCGGAAACGGTGCCGAGGCCGTTGAGACCTTCCGCCTCCACAGGGACAACATCGCCCTGACCATCCTTGATGTGGTCATGCCGAAAATGAACGGTGCGGAAGCCTTCGAGGCCATAAAGGAACTCGACCCATCAGCCAGGGTCATCTTCACAAGCGGATACACCGATGATATCATCGAAGAAAGAGGCATGGACAACGAAAAATACGATTTCCTCGGGAAACCCGTGACACCGGCAGCTCTCCTCAGGAAGATCAGGGAAGTGCTGGACAGGGAATAAAAACGGTTCCAGCGTTTCGGAGTTTATGAACCGTTTCAAAGTAACATTGTCCTTGCTTTGGAACTCTGAAACATTGGAACCCTGGAACTATCTTTTCTGCATCTTGTGCTTGATGAACTCGATCACGCCGGGCATGACAGAAAGTATAATGATGGCAAAGATCACCATGGTAAAATTTCGTTTCACCATGGGTATATTGCCGAAGAAATAACCGGCGTAAGCAAAGGCGCCGATCCATAAGATCCCTCCGGCAACATTGTAGCTGATGAACTTACCGTAGGTCATGCTGCCGATCCCGGCCACAAAAGGCGCGAAGGTCCTGATGATGGGAACAAAACGGGCGATGATGATGGTCTTGCCGCCGTACTTTTCGTAAAAACGGTGTGTGCGCTCAAGGTATTCCTTGTTGAGAAAGCGCACCTTCTCTTTGTGAAAGACCCTGGGGCCCAGGTAGCTCCCTATCCAGTAGTTCGCTGTGTCTCCAAGGATGGCGGCCGCCGAGAGGAGCAGGAAAAGCCAGAAAACGTTGAGATCCCCCCTGGCGGCGAAGGTGCCCGCGGCAAAGAGAAGAGAATCCCCGGGAAGCAATGGCGCCACCACGAGCCCTGTCTCGCAGAATATGATAAGAAAAAGGATCAGGTATGTCCAGACACCATAGCTCCTGATAATTTCGCTCAAATGAACATCAATGTGAATGATGAAGTCTACGATCATTTTTAGAAATTCGAACATTGCCCCTGCTCCCGGAAACCTGTCATTTCGGTTAGAAAAATTCCATGTATAGTACACTTTTGGCCGCCGCGAGTCAACGAAATGCTTGTGCCGTCGACCCGTTGCGTACAAGACCCGCTTTCTTGTGCTATGGAACTCCGTGTCTTATACTATAGAACAAAATTGAGGAAGGGTTTTGAGGAGAAAATATGCCTGAGAAGATAGAGCTTCCCATCACCGGCATGAGCTGCGCGGCGTGCGCCGCAAGGATAGAGAGAGAGCTCAACAGAATGGAGGGCATTCATGAGGCCAGGGTAAACTTCCCTCTCAAGAAGGCCGTCATCATGCCGAAAACAGACATGGAGCTGAAGCAGGTCGTGGACCTCATCCGCGATATCGGATATGATGTGGACATCGAAGCGGATGTGACGCTCCGTGCCGCGAAAGAAGAGGCCGGGCTGAAAAAGGACTTCATCTTCGCCGCCTGCCTGAGTGCCGCTGTTATGGTTTTTTCCATGTGGATGGTCCTGCCCTATAACAACTTCGTGCTTCTCCTGCTCACCCTTCCCGTCCAGTTCTATTTCGGCCTGCGGTTCCACAGGGCCGCACTGCTCAATATGAAGCACTTCACCGCCGACATGAACACCCTCATCTCGGTGGGAACTTCGGCGGCATTCTTCTACAGCGCTTTCGTCACCTTCTTTCCCCACGTCATAAGCGCGGCCGGCGTATCTACGATGACGTATTTCGATTCCAGCGCCATGATAATCACCCTCATCCTCCTCGGCAGGTACTTCGAATCCAAGGCAAAGACGCGGACATATGCCGCCATCAAACTGCTCTATGAACTTTCACCCAAGGAATGTGTCCTTTTGAAAGACGGAGCCGAAACAAGGGTACCCACGAACTCTCTCGAGGTCGGCGACATGGTGCTGATAAGACCGGGTGAAAAGGTCCCCATCGACGGCATCGTCGCAGAGGGCAACAGCTATGTCGATGAATCGATGATCACCGGAGAGAGCATGCCCGCGCACAAGGAAGCGGGCGACGAGGTCATCGGGGGCACGATCAACGGCAAGGGGTCCATCACGGTGGAAACTTCCAGGATAGGCGCCGACACGGTGCTCGCCAGGGTCATACGCCTCGTGGAAGAGGCGCAGTTCACAAAAGCGCCTGTCCAGCGCCTTGCCGACAAGGTTGCCGGCATATTCGTCCCCATCGTCATCCTCATCGGCATATGCGCGTTCTTCGTATGGCTCTTTTTCGGCCCTGAACCCAGGATAACCAATTCCATCCTGTCCTTCGTGAGCGTCCTCATCATCGCCTGCCCCTGTGCGCTTGGCCTCGCGACCCCCACCGCCATCATGGTCGCCACCGGCGTCGGCGCGAAGAAAGGCATCCTCATAAAGAACGCCGAGGCACTGGAGCTCACGAACAAGACTAAACACGTCCTCTTCGACAAGACCGGTACGCTCACCGAGGGCGTTATAGTCCTTGCCGACATCATCCCCCTCAACGCCTCCAGCGAGGCCGATATGCTGCGCAACGCCTTCAACCTGGAGAGGCAATCGGAGCACCCTTTTTCCGAGGCCTTGAGAAAGAAAGCGCAGGAGCTGGACATACCGCCGGTCGATGTTAAGGATTTCGAGGCTGTCATCGGCAGAGGGATCAAGGGCAGCATTGACGGCACATTTTATTTTATGGGCAACAGGACCTTCTATGAAGAGGAAGGCCGCACCCTTGACGATCAAACGGCGCGTCTATATGAAGAAAAGGAAGGATCGGCCGAGTCCCCGGTCCTTCTCTGGGAGGACAAGGGCCTCATGGGCATCCTTACCTTCAGCGATACGGTCAGGGACGAGTCAGCTGGTGTCGTGCGGGAACTCACCCGGATGGGGATCGAACCCGTCATGATCACAGGCGACAGTTCCGCAGGCGCAAAGACGATGAGCCACAGGGTAGGCATAGAGCGCTACTTCTACCGGGTCCTTCCCGACAAAAAAGCGGCCATCGTTGAGGATTTCAAGAAGAACGGCATCACCATCATGGTAGGGGACGGCATCAATGACGCCCCCTCTCTTGCCGCGGCGGACGTGGGCGTCGCCATGGGCAAGGGAACGGACATCGCCATCGAATCGGCCGATGTTGTCCTCATGAAGGGGCACCTGTCCCGGCTTGTGAGCCTCATCAGGCTTTCAAAAAAGACACTCCGGGTGATCAGGCAAAACCTGTTCTGGGCATTTTTCTACAACATACTGGGCATCCCTATCGCCTTCGGTATCCTTTACCCCTTCTTCGGCATCAGGTTCGAACCCGTCTTCGGTGCCATCGCGATGGTGGTAAGCTCCATATCCGTCGTGAGCAACTCGCTAAGACTCAAATTCTTCAAGGAATGAAAGGGAAAGACCCCGGTTTGTTCGGTTTCTTAGGTTTGTTTGGTTTTTTTGGTTGTTAACCGGATAAACCGGATAAACCGAACAAACCAGATAAACCATACTCTCTCTTTCCCTTTGAAACGCCTCTCAAACTTTAAACATTCAAACTGTTCTTCCTCACCCTTCCATCGGTTTATGATAGATCACCTGGTTCGTCCATGGGGCCGGGTAGCCTGCCGCCGCACAGGTTTCCTGTATGGCCTTGTTCGTATCAAAGAAAACCTGCCAATAATTGTTGTTATGGCAGAAGGGCCTGACGGCGAGGACGGGGCCCGCGAGATTGAACTCCAGTATCTCCACCGAAGGCGCGGGAGAATCGATCACATTTGGCACCTTCTTGACCCTTTCCATGAGGAGCCGCGCTGCTTCATGGGGGTCGACACCCTGGGCGAGCTGGGCCTTCAGGTCTACGCGGCGGAAAGGATTTGTCGTATAGTTGACTATGTTGTCGGACAGGATCTTGTTGTTGCCGACAACAATGCGGAGGTTATCCACCGTATCGATCGTTGTCGCAAACAGGCCGATCTCTTTGACGTCACCTGTTACTCCGGCGGCGGAGATCATGTCGCCGACATGAAAGGGCCTCAGGATGATAAGAAAGGCCCCGGCGGCAAAATTGGCCAGCAGGCCGCCCCAGGCAGCGCCGATTGCTATGCCGGCGGCAGCTATAAGCGCTACAAAGGAAGTGGTTTGAATACCAAAGATGGAGAGGATCGCTATAACAAGGACGATCTTCAGGATGACGCGGATCGTTGCATCGAAGTACTTAATGAGGGTGGGGTCCAGTTTTTGCGCCCTCATGCCCCTTCCCGAAAGGTTCCCGATGATCCTGATCACCCAGCTTCCCACAATCCACAAAACAATGGCGCCAAGAACCTTCCAACCGACGGGGATCAGGTAGACGGCCATAAAACGGTCAAAACTCGTCATTGCGTCGATCATAATACCCTCCTTGTTTCACGACATCACATCATGCACTTCATCTATTCAATGCACCGGATAAAGGATATTTATTTAAATCATAATGTAGTATTCGTTGTTTTGCAAAGAAACTTTCGATAGGTTTTTTATTGCCCGACAATGCTGCGCAGTTTTTTTTGTCCTTCCGCGGACAACCCCAGGGAGCCGATCTCTTCGTCGAGCTGTTTCCCCGTACCATACCGCCCGATGTATCCGTTCACCCTGGCCGTGGCAGTGGAAGCGACAAAGCCCTCGATGCCCGGATAGATCGCCAGATATTCTCCGGCGATCTCCCGGATACTTCTGAGGTAATATTTTTGATGATAATCCTCGGCCTGGTAGAATTCGCTGAACGGAACTATCTCCGTGAATATCTTCGCCTTGATCCGGGCTTCTAACTGAGCCTTTACCCTTCTGGCCGTCATCATCTGATCATCTCTGTGGTAAAAGATCACAGAACGGTACTGCTTTGACGGCTCCATCATAATGGGGTCATGGCTTTTCCAGAATATCCCGAGCAGTTCTTCATAGGTGACCACAGAGGGGTCAAAATCTATCTGTATCGTCTCGGCGTGGTCACCCAGGCTGTGATATGTCGGGTTTTTCTTCGTCCCGCCCGCGTAACCGACGCGCGTCCTTACGACACCCTTCGTTAGCCCGAACCGGGCATCTGGTCCCCAGAATCACCCCAGGGCAAACGTCGCCCTCTCAAGCCTTGCCGGCCGTTCCATGTCAACGGGCGGCCTCGCGATGTTCCTTTGCCCGACCGGGGCGGCGGTCTTCGCCGTTTTGTCCTCCCTCATCTTTTCCAGCGGCTGCTGCCGCGTCTGCCCGCATCCCAGGATCAACATGGCGCATACCGCCGAAAACAGGAGGCAAGGCAAAATTCTAACCAAACGTTCCGCATACAACATTCCTTAATATAATCACTCCCCCTTCGAGGCGCCCCTTCCTCTTTCAGGGTATGCCTTAAAACACGCCCCATCTTCCCGAACACATACTTTTCAGGACAGACTGGAGTCTCTCTAAGCTTTTTTTCATTAAATACTGTCAATTTATACAGGCTTTCAATAACCAGGCTCGAATAGACATGCAAAAGGGCTGCAACGCCTTTACCTTTTTATCAAAAGCAATTTCTGCGCGCGGGACAATTTCTTTATCCTTGCCTCCCGTTTCAGGGCATCCGATACGGATCGGCAGGCCTCGAAATAGACCAGCCTGACCGGCCTGCGTCCCCGTGTATATCTGGCTCCGCCCTTGCCATTATTATGCTCCCTGATCCGCTTTTCCAGGTTTACCGTCCAGCCGGTGTAGAGGGTTTTGTCGGAACACTCCAGTATGTAGACGAATTGTTGGGGATGCGGGTCCGTCCGCGCTTTCATTCTTTTGTACCGCCAAAACTGGCCTGCAGTTTTTCCAGTTCATCCCAGCGATGATAGGCGCTGTCCAGTTCCCTTTCCAGGGCCTCCCTCCGGTCGTTGGCCGCGCTTATCCTGGCCATGTCCCGATCCGCGTAAAAATCAGGGGAATTCAAGGTTTCCATCAGCAGCCGTTTCTCTTCTTCCAGTGCCTCGATCACCGGCGGCAGCGATTCCAGTTCCCGGGCCTCTTTGAAGGAAAGCTTCTTTTTTTCCTGCGGGGCCTTTTCCCTCTTTTGCTTCTTCTCTTTCGGGGCGATCGGTTTCGATGGAATGACGGACGCATTTCTCTGCCTGAGCCAGTCGTCGTAACCGCCGACGTATTCCTGCAGCCGTCCATCGTCCTCAAAGACGATCGTCGAGGTCACCACGTTATTGAGGAATTCGCGGTCGTGACTGACCATCAGTATCGTGCCGTTGTATTCAAGGAGCTTTTCTTCGAGGAGCTCAAGCGTCTCGGTATCCAGATCGTTGGTGGGTTCATCGAGGACAAGGACATTGGACGGGACGATGAAAAGCTTGGCCAGGAGCAGGCGGTTGCGTTCACCGCCGGACAGGGAACTGACGGGCGACATGGTCCTCTCAGGCGAAAAAAGAAAATCCTGGAGATAGCCGACAACATGGCGGGAGGTGCTGCCAGTGATGACCATGTCGTTGCCGCCCCCGATGTTCTCCCTGAGGGTCTTGTTTCCGTCGAGCTGCTCGCGGAGCTGGTCAAAATAGGCAACGCTGATATTGGTGCCCGGCTTGATCTTTCCATGCTGCGGCTCTATGTCACCGAGGAGTATCTTAAGAAGTGTTGTCTTGCCGCAGCCGTTCGGTCCGATTATGCCTACCTTGTCGCCCCGGATTATGGTGGTGGAAAACCCTTCGATTATCTTTTTGTCGTCCCAGGCAAAAAAAACGTCCCCCGCATCGACGACCATCCGGCCGCTTCGCTGCGCCTCTTCGATCATAAGCCGGGCGGCGCCTGTCTGCTCCTGCCTGCGGGCCCTTTCCTCACGCATCCGCATCAGCGCGCGGACCCTGCCTTCGTCACGGGTTCGGCGGGCCTTGACACCCTGCCTGATCCACACCTCTTCCCTGGCCAGCTTCTTGTCAAATTCTGACCATTGCTTCTCCTGCACCTCCAGCATGGCCTGCCGGCGTTCAAGGTAGGTCCTGTAATCGCAGTCATACGATGCAAGGCTGCCCCGGTCGATCTCCACGATCCTTGTGGCCAAGCGCTGGAGGAATGCCCTGTCGTGGGTCACGAACATAAGCGTCTTTTCGTACTTCAGCAAAAATTCCTCAAGCCAGAGGATAGCTGCAACATCGAGATGGTTTGTGGGCTCATCGAGCAGCAGAAGGTCAGGTTCGCTGACCAGTGCCCGGGCCAGAAATACCCGGCGTTTCATCCCCGCAGAGAGGACCCTGAAGGCCGCATTCTCATCAAGCCCGGTCCGCTCGATCACCGTTTTCACCCTCTGGTGATAATGCCAGGCCCCGGATGTCTCTATCCTGTGCTGGACCCTTTCAAGCGCCTTGATGAGCCCGTCATCGCTGCCCCTGGCGATCCGAACGGTAAGGTCGTGATATTCCCTGAGCAGCTCCACGTGCTGCCTCCCGCCGGAGGCAACTACGTCATAGACCCCTCCCGGCAGGTCATCGGGAACGTCCTGGGGCAGCATGGCGATCGTCACATCACCTTCGGGAACGATCCCGCCCGAATCAGGGGACATCTGGCCCGCGAGGAGTTTCATCAGGGTGGATTTACCTGAGCCGTTGCGGCCAAGCAGGCCTATTCTCTCGCCGGACTCGATCTGAAGGGTAACACCATCGAGCAACTTTGGCCCGCCGAAGTTCACCGAAACATTATTTATCCGTATCAGCCCCATCTCATCTCACGGGTCTAAGTATACCTGACAAAACCTGGATTTGCCACTTGCAAAACCCTCAGGAGCGCCCTCCATATGATCATAGGGTCTGGTTTATTCGTTGTGCTTCACATTGAAGCAGGGTAAACTATATCCCGGTTTGTTGTTATGAAGGTGGAAAGAACGGTACCGGTCAAGATAACCCGTCCTGGCCTCTCCGGGGTGGTGCAGCGCAAAAGGCTCTTTGGCCTCCTCGATGCCAGGACAAAAAGTCCCGTCGTCTGGGTGACCTCACCCGCCGGTTCAGGGAAAACAACGCTCGTTTCGAGCTACCTGGGCTCACGCGGCATCCCTTGCATATGGTATCAATGCGATGAGGGTGATTCCGACCCGGCGACTTTCTTCTACTATATGGGGCTTGCCGCGAAAAATGCCGCGCCCCGCCGCAGAAAGCCCCTGCCGCTCCTTACGCCTGAATACCTCCAGGGTATGGGCACCTTCGCCAGAAGGTATTTCGAAGAACTCTACGACCTTATCGCCAGCCTGGATCTCGCGGACAAGGGGCCTCCCACCTCTCCTTCGTTAAAAAAACTCAAGGGGAAATTTGCAATCGTCTTCGACAACTACCAGGATGTTCCGGCCGGTTCCTCCTTTCACGATATCGTTGCCAGCGGCCTCGACATTGTCCCCGATAACATCCATATCCTGGTCATAAGCCGCAGTGACCCGCCTCCCCAGATGGCCCGCCTCAATGCGAACGGCAGGATCGGCATCCTCGAATACGATGACCTGCGCTTCACGTTCGGGGAATCGCGGGAGCTCGTCCGCGGACACATCCCCGGACTGGGCGAGAACGCCATAAAGACCATGCACGAGAACACACAGGGTTGGGCCGCGGGGATCATCCTCATGCTCGAAAGGATACGGATGAAAGGCGCGGTGACCGGATCGGCGCTGGATGCAGGATATGACAGGGTATTCGATTATTTCGCGGGAGAGATCTTCGAAAAAGCCGACAAGACGATCCAGGATTTTCTGCTCAAGACCTCCTTTCTGCCCACGCTCAGCGTTCCCTTGGCCGAGAAGTTCACGGGAACGGCAGATGCGGAGCGCATTCTCTCCATGCTGAACCGTCATAATTATTTTACCGAGAGGCTCTCCGGAAGCGGACAGGATTACCAGTTCCATCCATTGTTCAGAAAGTTCCTCCTCGAGAGGTCCAGGGTGAAATACGAACCCCGGGAACTGACGGCCATTCAAAAAGATGCGGCGCTCCTCATGGAAGAGATGGGACAGATCGAAGACGCCGCAAGGCTGTACCTTGACGCGTCGGAAGGACAGTATCTCGCCCGGATGGTCATCCGCCACGCGCAGAAACTTCTGAGCCAGGGCAGGAACAAGACAGTCTCCGAATGGATCGCCGGCATACCGGAAGATCAGGCTTCAGGCAATCCGTGGCTCCTCTACTGGAAGGCGATGTGCTCCTTCCCCTTCGACATGCGGCGCACCAGGCAGATCCTTGAAAAAACCCTTGCATCGTTCAAGGCGGTCGATGACGCGTCGGGCCAGTACCTCTCCTGGGCCCGCATCGTTGACACCTACGTTTTCGAACTCGACGAGTGGAAGCGCCTCGATGAATGCATCGCCATTTTCAAAGAGCTCAAAAGGGAATACCCGGTATTCCCCTCCAGGGAGATAGACCTCATCGCGTCGTCGAGAATGCTCATATCGCTCATCATGAGGAGGACCGACCATCCCAGGGAGATAGTCAAATGGTCGGGGCATATCTTTTCCCTTCTCAAGGAGGACCCTTCCCCGGACATCCAGCTGGACATCATGTTCTTCATCAGCATCTATCATCTCTGGAAAGGAGATTACCACAAGAACGCCGTTCTCCTTGAAAGTGCGGAGGCCCAGGTCCTCTATCATAAACAGCCCCCTCTGAACGTCATCCGCATCAAACTGATGAAAGGCATCCATTGCTGGATCACGGCCGGGTACGGGCCCGCGCTGCAAACGCTCTCCGAGGGCCTCTCAATCGCCGCAAGCAGCGGCATCCACGTTTTCGATTCCCTTCTCTGGAGCTTTCGGGCGGCGGCCGAAATGGCCGCTGGCAGACTCGATGAAGCCGGAATATCGCTGAAGAACCAGGCGGAAGCGGCTGTTGTTGCAGGAAAGTCGCTGGAGATCTTCTTCTGCCACATCAATGCCGCCTGGTTCGCGATCCTGGCCGCAGACCCATCACTCGCTGTCGAGAACCTGGAGATGGCCATGGACAGGATGGACAAAATGGGGAACCCGTATTACCGCGCGCTGTTGCACATCGGTACGGCGCAGGTGAGATTCCTGCAAAACGATGCCGGCAATGCCATGACCCATGCCCTCACTGCCCACCGGATAGGTCTGGGTATGAAAAGCCAGGTCATCGAGTGGTACAGCCTTCTCATTCAGGCCTATTTCCTTTTGAAAGAAGGCGACGAGAAAAAGGGATTGCCGCCCCTTCGCCGCGCCCTCGCGCTGGGCAGAAGGAACGGTTATGCCCATCTCGAGTTCTACCAGCCTTCAGTCATGCGATTTCTCTGCGTGGTGGCTCTTCAGAACGAGATCGAGCCGGAATACGTAAAGGAACTGGTCAAGAAATTGGGACTGACACCCCCTGTCGACATCGCAGGTTCTGCCCTTGCGACGGAAAACTGGCCCTATCCGATAAAAATTTACACCCTTGGGAGGTTTGAGATATTCAAGGACGACAAGCCTCTGGTATTTCCGGGAAAGGTACAGAAAAAGCCGCTCGAAATGCTCAAGGCCGTTATCGCCTTCGGCGGCAGGAACGTACCGGTGGACAAACTGACCGATATACTCTGGCCCGATGCTGACGGAGACCTCGCCCGCAAGTCTTTTGAGGTCACCCTGAGCCGACTGCGCCAGCTCCTTGGTGAGGAGAACCTCATCAGGTACAGTGCCGGGCAACTGGATATAGACCGGCTCGCCTGCCGGATCGATTGCCTTGAACTGGAGCAGGCCCTGACAGAGTTCAAAAGGTCCCGGGAAGACCGTGCCGTAAAGCTTTGCGATATGGCCCTCGGCCTCTACAAAGGGTCTTTTCTTCCCTCCGACGCCGAACTTCCCTGGACCACCCATCGGAGGGAGATGCTCAAGAACGGCCTTCTTCATATGATCATAACATCCGGACGTTCACTTGAGGGATCGGGGCGATGGGAACAAGCGGTGGAATACTACGCGAAAGGGATCGACACGGACGAGCTTGCCGAAGAGATCTACCAGCATCTCATGGTCTGCTACAGGGAGATCGGCAATAACGCCGAAGCCGCGAGGACATATCGCCGCTGCCGTGACAAACTGCGTGACGGACTGGGTATAAAACCATCCGCACAGACCGAGGCCATCTACTCATCCATAGTACAAAAAACAGTTTGACAGTTTGAGAGGCGGTTTGAGAAACAGTTTATGAGGCGTTTGAATGTTTGTGAAACGTTTATGAAGCGGTAAAAAAAGAAGGAAGAACTCCTTATAAACTGAAGAAACCTGACAAACCGTAGAAACCATAGAAACCAGAAAAACCGTATAAACCAGAAAAACTGAAATTTTTTCAATCTGTGGGTAATCTGTGGGTAGCTGTGGTGTATAATACAGCCATGACGGAACACACAATCCTTGAAAGCTTTATTGTCCGCATTTACCGGATCGATACAAATGATCCCGGAAAGATCACGGGACTTGTGGAAGTGCTTGACGGCTCCGGGGACCGCGAACCTTTCGCCGCCCTCGACGAGCTGGGGGCACTGCTGAACCGCCGCGCAGGCAAGCAGAAAAAAAGGGGCAGGAGAAAGACCTGATCAGGTTCCCTTTAAAACCGGGGAGCTGTCCTCGTGCAAAAAATTCCTCGGGAAATGAAGGGTATTGATGATGCTGAAAAAGATATTGATGGTCTCAGCCGTATTTTTTGTGTCCGTCACCCTGTCCGGCCATGGATACATCGACAATGCCTTTGCCGGGCAAAAGAAGGCCGGGGCAAACAGGAAGGCGCCGCGGGCCGGCGAGCAGAAGAAGATCTTCGACGCCCACGATACGGGTATTAAATTCCATTTCAACGATACGGACATGGACTTCCATTTCGGCACCCTCGTTCTCGGTTCGGCGGTAAATCATGGTGTCGAGGTCGGCGAGGCCTTCTACGCGGCATCCAGGATCAAGGACGGCGACGCGGCAAGCTGGCAGGAAGAGTGGTATAACCTGGGTATCCGGGCAGAGGCCCGGGGCGAGAAGTCCCTCGCCGGCGGTCACAGGGTGAGTGCCCGTGACCAGTTCCAGCGGGCCGCCTACTACATAAGGATATCCCTCATCTCCATGCTCCCCACTGACGCGCGTTTCAAGGAAAGGGTGCTGAAGATGCGCGGTATTATGAAAAAGGCGGCGCCCCTCTTTGACCCGCCGCTTGAATATTTCGAGGTCCCCTTCGAAGGCACCGTGCTCCCGGGATATTTCCGCAAGGCCGCCGCGGGGGCAAAACCTGAAAAGACCCTCATCATGGTCGGCGGCGGAGAGACCTTTGCCGAGGACCTCTTCTTCTACATCGCCCCCCAGACCCATGACCGGGGCTACAACTTCATGACCGTGGACCTGCCCGGGCAGGGCATCCTCCCCCTTGAGGGGAAAACGTTCAGGCCCGACATGAACGTCCCCATGAAGGCGGTCATCGACCACGCCCTCAGCCGGCCCGATGTGGACCCCAAACGTCTGGCCGCTTACGGGTACAGCGGCGGCGGCGGTTTCGTGCCCCGGGCCGCCATGCATGACCCGAGGATCAAGGCCATCGCGATGAACTCCGCCGTGGTAGACGCCTATCCCCTCTTCTCCGCGATGCCGGTGGTCAAAGCGACAAAAAAGGAGATCGCCTCGTGGACAACTTTTCACAGCAACATAGTCAAGGCAATCTGCTGGCGCTGGGGAGTACCCATGGACAATCCGTCCGGTCTCGCTGACGCCAACAAAGGCTACACCTTCGACCCCGCGAAGGTCAACGCCGCGCCCCTGATCATCGTCGGAGAGGGTGAGTACAAGAGCGAGGAAGTGAAACGTCAGCAAAAGATAGCCATGGACAATTTCCCGAACCCCGCGAAGAAAATGGTGATAACCCCCGCCAACGAGGGCGCGACCAACCACTGCGTCATGGAGAACCGCTCCCTTATAGGCCAGGTCCTCTTCGACTGGCTGGACGAGATCTTCAAATAAATGTGCCCAATGCCTTGCGGAAATCGCAGGCTGTGCTACAATCTTCTTCACACTACACACATACAAGAAAGGGGGCATTATGAAAATCCCGGAATACATAACGAAGGACGAGGTAAGGAAATTCTGCAAGGCGCTGAAGATCAGGGACTGGACGAAACTGAAGGCCGCGAAGGTACTGCCAAAAGAAGCGAAGACCGTCCTCGCGGCGGTGAACGACACGAAGATGAACATCGACCCGGAAGAGTTCCGCAAGGGGCTGGAGGTTGAACTGGAGCACGGGATAACGTTCAAGGACGCCAACGTGACCAACAACCATCCCCTCGTCACCGGCAAGATCGTCATCGCCCACCTCAAGGAATCCCTCGATTACTACAAGCTCCTCGAAGTGGCCGAGCTCGAGGGCGACCTCCACAAGGCAATTGCGGCCGGCGACATGAAGAAGGTCAAAAAGGAATACAAGAAGCTGGCCCTCGCCAAGATAGCGCTGGCGAAGACCGTGGCGGCGCAGGTGGAGTAAAGAAGGGTTGCAGCCGCTTGAGCAGCTTGAACCGCTTGAACGGGAGAAGCCAGAGAAACTGAAGAAACCAGATAAACTGAAGAAACCTGAGAAACCGTAGAAACCAGATAAACTGAAGAAAAAGGAAGAAGTTGAGGCGATCATAGGGCTCTTCGGGGAATGCGCCCCTGAACTTGACGTGGAGAAATACCGCATGGAGGGATTGAACCAGCCTGAAGAAAGTTGCTTTCAGCCTGTTCCTGGTGAAGATGGCGGAAGGAACAAGGGAGACGTTCGATACCCGGTAAGGCATGTCTCAATTGCGGAGAACATGTGTTTTATTAACCGCATATTATGCGGAGAAGATTGCATTTGCGGAGAATAAGGTTTATAATATCCGCATGAGGTGCGGAGAATGACAACTTATATTTACGATCTGCCGAATTGGCCGGACTTTCATTGGGATCCTGACATTTTAGCCCCAAAATTGGCTTTGGTCCGATATAAACAGGGCGAACTGATCGGGAGGATGAAAAGTCTTGGTTTCGATATGCGCGACGAGGCTGTTCTTGAAACACTCACCCTGGATATAGTTAAATCAAGTGAAATTGAAGGGGAGAACCTGGACGCGCAGCAGGTCCGATCCTCTGTCGCGCGGCATCTTGGAATGGATGCGGGAGGTTTGCCGCGTCCGTCGAGAGATGTCGAGGGCGTCGTGGAGATGATGCTTGACGCCACTCAAAAATACGGCCAGCCTTTGACCGGGGAAAGGATTTTTGCATGGCATGCCTCGCTTTTCCCCACCGGTCGAAGCGGTATGCATGCAATTAAAGTGGGTACGTGGCGAGATGATAAATCCGGTCCGATGCAGGTCGTCTCCGGCCCTATCGGTAGTGAGCGGATCCATTTCCAGGGTCTGCCGGCTCCCCGCATAGAAGCCGAGATGGCAAGATTCATAGAATGGTTCAACGGTGATGACGGGAATGATCTTGTATTGCGCTCATGTATCGCACATCTGTGGTTTGTGACCATTCACCCCTTCGAAGACGGCAACGGGCGCATTGCCCGGGCGTTGATGGATATGCTTTTGGCGAGATCAGAGAAAAGCCCCCGACGTTTTTACAGCATGTCAGCTCAAATAAGAAACGAGAGGCCCGAATACTATTCGGGCCTGGAAGCTGCGCAACAAGGCACCTTGAATATCACGGCGCGATTGGATTGGTTTCTGGATACTCTCAGCGCTGCCCTCGACAGCGCCGGCAATACTCTTTCCCGCGTACTGAGAAAGGCCGGTTTTTGGGAAAAACATGCCCGGGTACAATTTAATCCCCGCCAGCTGTTGGTCCTCAATAAACTGCTGGACAATTTCGAAGGAAAGCTTACCGCCACAAAATGGGCGAAATTGACGAAGCGGTCTCCGGATACGGCATTACGTGATATCACCGATCTGTTGGGTCGCGGTATCCTGACCAAAGACGCCGGTGGTGGAAGAAATACAAGTTATTCGTTGAACTTTCAGTATCAATCAGAAGACCCGGATCCTGAAGTTTCAAAGAAGGATCAAAGGGGACATTCAAAAAGTAAATAACCCAACCCCTATGAAACAGTTTGAGAAACAGTTTATGAGGCGTTTGAATGTTTGTGAAACGTTTATGAAGCGGTAAAAAAGAAGGAAGAAGTCCTTATGAACTGAAGAAACCAGACAAACCGTAGAAACCGTAGAAACCAAAAAAACCGTCCTTGCCATTTAAGAAGTTTTTCCTTTTATCACGGTTAACCGTGATGTACAATTTTCTCAGCATCCCGCTCGAACAGCTTTGTTAACACATCAATTGGGCCGATACCGAAGATCTCCGGAAGGCAAGGATAATGTCCTCCGGCTACATCATATTCCAACAACAATAAGGAGAAGACCATGTCCCAGGAACGATCCGTCAGGAAGGATGAGGTTGTGAGGTCAGGTTTTATAACAAGGCTTGTCTTGGCAGTCACTGTCTGCCTCGCCCTTATGTGCTTTTGCACGACACTATGGGCACTGGAGCTGGGAATGGTTGGCGCCCCCGCCAATGACGGGAACGTAGGGACAAGCCTCGAGAACACCGCGATCGGCCCCAATGCCAACGCCAGCACGTACTCGGGAGGCTCCGGCGTTTGGGCAACAGCCGTCGGCGCGAACAGCACGGCCACGGGATATGCCAGCACGGCCAGCGGCAGCGGCAGCACGGCGAGCGGCGTCTACAGCTCAGCCTATGGCAGGAACAGCACGGGGAGCGGCTTAGAAAGCACGGCCAGCGGCAACTTCAGCACGGCCAGCGGCGCATACAGCACGGCCAGCGGCTCAGCCAGCGCGGCGAGCGGCACTTACAGCACTGCCCACGGGATATGCCAGCACGGCCAGCGGCGACTACAGCACAGCAAGCGGCTATAGCAGTATGGCAAGCGGCAATTACAGCGCGGCCTACGGCAGCGGCAGCACGGCGAGCGGCAATTCCAGCTCAGCTTATGGCAGGAACAGCACGGCCAGCGGCACGGGCAGCACAGCAAGCGGCTATAGCAGTATGGCAAGCGGCAATTACAGCGCGGCCAGCGGCTCAAGCAGCACGGCCGTAGGCGCAGGCAGCTCGGCCTATGGCAGGAACAGCACGGCCAGCGGCTTTAGCAGCACGGCCAGCGGTTATTACAGCGCGGCATACGGCATCTACAGCTCAGCCTACGGCAATTACAGCACCGCCAGCGGCACAGGCAGCACGGCCAGCGGCGATAACAGCACGGCCAGCGGCTGGGGCAGCACGGCCAGCGGCGCAGGCAGCACGGCCAGCGGCTATGCCAGCACGGCGAGCGGCGTACAGAGCGCGGCCAGCGGCACAGACAGCACAGCTCTCGGCCACAGCGCGGCTTCATCGGGCACGAACTCCGTGGCCCTGGGGGCGAACTCCACCGACGGGGGGCAGGCGAACGTGGTGTCCGTGGGGTCGGCGGGCAATGAGAGGAGGATCACCAACGTCACCGCGGGCGTCAACCCGACGGACGCGGTGAACGTCTCCCAGCTCCAGGGCGCCGTCGGCGGCAACATCGCCGTCAACAACACCTCGGGGCATGCCAACCCCTCGGCGACGGGCAATGACTCCATGGCCGTGGGAGCGGGGGCCGTGGCATCGGCCGCAAACTCCCTCGCCGTGGGGAGCAATGCCCGGGCGACGGGGACGAACGCCATAGCCATAGG
>JAKLET010000040.1 GCA_022711595.1 Deltaproteobacteria bacterium | reverse complement strand
CCTGATCATTGCTGCGGCAGCGCTGGTTCTGGGCTATGGAGTCTACGCCCGCTCGATTGACCGGAGCGTAGTCCAGCCCGATGCCAAGAAAGCCTGCCCGGCCAAGATGTACATGGACGGGGTGGAATTCATGCCAACGAGCAAGAACGTCCTCTTCGGCTACCAGTTCAAATCGATTGCCGGTGCGGGACCGATCATCGGCCCCATCATTGCCATACAATGGGGGTGGCTCCCGGCACTGCTGTGGATACTGCTTGGCACCTTCTTCATCGGCTGGGTACAGGACTATGCGAGCGCCATGATGGCAATGCGCCATGAAGGCGCGTCTTTCGGGGGCCTGAGCCACAAGCTGATCTCGCCGCGAGCCAGGATCATCCTGCTGTCCTTTGTTTACTTCTACCTTCTTCTCATCGCCGGCGCATTCGGAAACGTCGTCGTAGATACGGCCGTAAGACTCAAACCCGCACCCATGGCATGGCTCTTTCTCACCATAGCGGGAGTCATCGCCGGGCAGATGATCTACCGATGGAAGAGGGACATCGTGCTCACCACGATAGTCACCGTCATCATTGCCATGGCCGGCATCTGGCTCGGCACCGTCGCCCCCTCCAATACCATCCTTGGCGATACCCTTTCAAACAACCGGCTCCTCTGGGCGGTGGCGGCGTTCCTGTTCTGCTATTTTGCGGCTGTCCTCCCCATCTGGAAATTCTCGCTCCCGGTGAACTACGTGGCCGCATACATCGTTTTCATCGGCCTCTTCGTCGGTCTGATCGGGATACTTATCATCCATCCCAACTTCACCCTGCCGGCCGTCACGAGCTTTTCGATCCCCATCGGCCCCGTCTGGCCGATCATGTTCGTGACCATCGCATGCGGGGCCATCTCAGGCTGGCACAGCATCGTGTCCAGTTCCGGTACAGCCAGGCAGCTTGAAAGTGAACTCGACGCTCGGCCTGTCGGCGCAGGCGTCATGTTCGTCGAAATGATGCTCGCGGCTTTCGCCCTCATCATCGCCGGCACGATATACGCGTCGCCGGCCGAATACGGCGCGGCCATTAAAATGGGCCCCGGCAGTGTATTCGCGTTAGGCGTCGCGAAATTCCTCAATGCCGTCGGTCTCCCCATGGAGATCGGCAGGTCGTACGGCAGTGTCATGATGGTCGTTCTCGCCATCACTATCATGCAGCTCGTTGTCCGTTTCATGAGGGTCGCCACATCGGAGCTCTTAAGCGACGTACACCCCGTCTTTAGAAATGCGCACGTCGGCACCTTTATCGCCAGCATACTCGGCATTGTCCTTGTCCTCACCGGATGGTGGCAGTACCTGTGGGTCCTCTTCGGCGGGGCCAATCAGCTCATGGCATCGCTCGCGCTCATGCTCATCACTGCATGGCTCATGTCCGAAGGAAAATCGTACGCCTGGGCCTTCTGGCCCATGATATTCATGTTCATCACGACAATCGCCGCGCTCCTCTACACTTCCTACAGCCTGCTTGATAAAGTGCTCAAAGGCGCTGTGAAGGGCCAGGCACTGGTGGGCAACACCCTCATGGGCCTTGTGGGCATATTCCTTGTTATAGCGGCGGTCATTCTCGGGATTGAAGGCGTCAAGGCCTTCAACCGCTACAAAAGTATGAAGGCAAAAACACCGGAACCGGTTGAAGCTGCTTAATAAAAATACAAAAAGAACAAACAGGACACGATCGATCACGGTCAAGGAGAGAACGGAAAATGGGCGACAAAGATCCGGAAAAAGAAAAAAAGAAAGGCGGCCTCTTCGGGGCCATCAAGGAGTTCGTTTACGGCGTGGCAGCACACGACTCGGCGCGTTTCGCACTTAAATCGCGGGCGAGCATGGAACACCTGTTCATCCTCATAACAATGGGTGACATGCTCGGCGTCCCTATCCTGCCGCCCTACTACTCGCTGAGGCTCCTGCCCTACGTGGTGCCCCAGATATCCACGTGGAAACGCAGAATGCTCCGGGAAAAAGACCTGACAGACGCACTTGCCTGAGCGCCTCATGTGTATGGCGGCACACATCTGTCAGATAAAAAGTATACAGGATTCATCATAATTCAAACAAGGGGGTGGTTCCCATTTCACTCGCAAAGATATTCGAACAATATCCGAACCGACACTACATAATGTTCGGCGGCAAAGGCGGCCTCGGCAAGACGACATTTTCCGCGGCCGCGGCATACTATCTCGCCAAACAGGGGAAGAAGGTGCTTGTCTTTTCCGTTGATCCCCAGGCTTCCCTGAGCGACATTTTCAAGAAAGATATCTTCGGCAAAGGGCCGACGGAGATCATGCCGAACCTGTATGCCCAGGAGATCGACGCGGACCACCGCGTCAGGGAGTACCAGCAGGAGATCCGTCAGAAGATCCTCGATATGTACGGTATGGACAAGATACCGGAAGAGATAGAAAGCTACATCCAGGCTGCCGCCGCGGAACCCGCCATGGAAGAAAGCGCCATATTCGACGAGGTCGTCGACATCGTCGTAAAAGGCGGATATGACTATTACATCTATGATCTTGTCCCCCTGGGCCACGCTCTTTACTATCTGAGCATGGCCTCCGTCTATGACGCATGGATCGGAAAGATCACCGGGCTGCGCCAGCAGATGCGTGAATATGACCAGGTCGCCGCGACGATACGCAGGGATAAGGAGCTTGACGAAGACGCCATTCTCAACGAGCTTCTCTACATCAAGGACCGGATCAACAAATCATCGAGCATCCTGACTGATAAGGAAAAGACCGCGTTCTTCTTTGTCCTTACCCCGGAGGAAATGATCATCAACGATACATTGAAAGCCGCCGAGCTTTTTGCCAAGTTCGATGTTCCGCTCAGCGGTTATATCGTCAACAGGGTCCTGCCTGAGGAGCTTAAGGGACAGAACATTCCCGAATACCTCAAACACCGTCTTGATATGCAGGACCATTACCTGAAGGTAATCGACGAGGTCTTCAAGGGCCAGATACACGCCTGGGTCCCCGAAATGGAGCGTGACGTAACGGGCCTCGAGATGATCGAAAAACTTTCAACAACCATGTTCGGTTAAGGGAGGGAAGTCTCAAATGGGCCAGATAACGAACAGTATGACCAAGTTCATGCAGGACCATCCCGATCTGAAATACATATTCTTCGGAGGAAAGGGGGGCGTCGGCAAGACCGTTATGGCCGGTACGGCCGCTCTCTGGGCGGCCAAACAGGGAAAGAAGACCCTGCTCGCATCGACAAACCCCGTCCACAGTCTTTCAAACCTCCTTGAGCACGACGTTTTCGGTAAGGTCGCCGTCGTCTGCGACGAGGCCCTCTGCCACGCCTTCGAGATCGACACGAAAGACACCATTGAACGTTCAAAGCAGGAGATCAGGGAAAAAATAAACTGGTTCCTCAAATTCGCCGACATCACCACCAAGGCGGATGAATTCGTCGAATCGGCAACCATGAACCCCGCCTTCGAGGAATCGGCCATGTTCGAGAACATGACGGACATCATGTTCAAGGACGAGTACGATTTTTATGTCTTCGACACCGCACCGACGGCAAACGCCCGCAGGCTGCTCGGCATGTCCAAGGTTTACTCCCTCTGGGTGGACAAGATGCTCAAGAGCAGGGAAGAGGCCAAATCCCTGCGCGAGATGCTCTCCTTCTCCAAGAAAGAGGAACAGGACCCTCTCATGGACTACCTGCTCAATTTCAAAGACAGGATGTCAAAAGCCCAATCGCTCCTTACCGATAAAGCTCTTACAGCCTTTTTCTTTGTCACACTGCCGGAGAGCCTTCCCATCGCCGTTATTACCAGGTTCATCAACTGGTTCCTGGAGTTCGGCATCCCCGTCGGCGGAGTGGTTGTCAACGGCATAATCCAGAAGGACCAGGTGGGTTCAGACGCGGCCGATTTCGTTCTCAATCGCGTCAAGATGCAGGACGAGCACATGGAGGAGATATGGAACATCTTCGGCGACGAAGTGAGGGCGACGATCCCGCTTCTGGAAACGGAAGTAAAGGGCGGGCCCATGCTCAACAGGATGATCGGCCATCTCTTTATATAGACCTGCTACAGTCAAAAACCTCCCCTTGAACGGGGAGGTTTTTTTGTTTGTTTGGTTTATTCAGTTTATACTGTTTATCTGGTTAACAACAAAATAAACCGAAGAAACCATATAAACCAGAGAAACCAGGTATCGTGAACATACGCGAGATCACGACAAAGAACGCCATTACGAAGACAGGCATCGGAGGCTATGACTATTGTCTCAACCCCTATGTGGGATGCCAGCACGGCTGCAAATACTGCTACGCAAGCTTCATGAAGCGTTTCACGGGCCACAGGGAGCCCTGGGGAGATTTTGTGGATATCAAGATAAACGCGCCCGATTCCCTGCGGCGGCAACTGCGGCGTATCAGGGAAGGGACGGTCATTGTCGGCACCGTCACCGATCCTTATCAGCCCCTGGAAAAAAAATACCGTATCACCCGTGATTGTCTTAAAGCCTTTGCCGGCTCGCTTCTTACGGTGAGCATCCTCACCCGCTCCGGTCTGGTCGCGCGCGATATCGATGTTTTCAAGGAACTGCCGGATGTCGAAGTGGGGTTTTCCATTGCCACGAACAGGGAAGATATTAAAAAGGTCTTTGAGCCCTTCTCTCCGTCCGTCCGTTCACGCCTTGACGCTTTAAAGACGATACATGACGCCGGCATCAGGACATATGCCTTCATCGGCCCCATGCTGCCCATGGATCCGGGGGCCCTTGCCGGGTCATTGGCGGGCATCACCGACGAGGTGCTGATCGACAGGCTCAACTACCCCGGTAAGGTAGCCGGGCTTGTCCGTGAGAGAGGCCTGGCCGAGCACATGACACTGGACCATTTCAGGTCGACCGCCCGGGAGCTTTCTCAGATACTTGCGGAAAGCGGCATCCCTGTCACTATACTTTTCGACTGAAAAAATATCTTTAAGTTTTGGCCTCGCCATGGTAAATATTCCAAACCTATGGGAAATAAAAGGGGAAATGAGCTTGAGCATATCAAACGAACGGCCGTTGCGGCGGTTTGCGCCCTTGTACTGACCTGCTTCGCGGGCCAGGTTCACGCACAGAACGCCGCGGAAAAACCTCCCGAAAAGACAAACACCCATCTGACCATAACGGCCGTGGGCGATATTATGATGGGCTCCACCCACCCGGTCCGCAAGACACCCAAAGACGAAGGACAATCTTTATTCACGGGCGTCAGGGAGAAACTGAAAGACGGCGATATCGTCTTTGGTAACCTCGAAGGACCCCTTATCGACAACGGCACCCCTCAAAAATGCTCGAAGGAATCGACCCGGTGTTACGAGTTCGTCACGCCTACCAGTTACGTGAACCGCCTGAAAGAAGCAGGCTTCACCGTGCTCAACGTGGCAAACAACCACATTTATGACTGCGGCCCTGAAGGCATCGAAAGCACTCTGAGTTCCCTGAAAGGATCGGGTATTGCGGCCTGCGGCGGAAACAATGAAACAAGCCTCGTTATCCGCGGCACGAAAGTGGCCATCGCCTGCTTTTCATACAGGCTGAGCGATCACTCCTATTCCATCCTTGACCTCGATACGGCAGGCGGGATCGTTGCCCGCCTGAAACGTGAGCATAATATCGTCATTGTATCGTTTCATGGCGGCGCGGAAGGCAAAGGCGCAACGCGCACCCTTGACCGCGAAGAGATCTTCCTGGGAGAGAACCGGGGGAACGTGGTAAGGTTCGCCCGGACCGTCATAGACTCCGGCGCCGACATGGTCATAGGTCATGGGCCTCACGTTCTGAGGGCCATGGAGGTCTACAAGGGAAAGCTGATCGCTTACAGCCTTGGCAATTTCCTTACGTACAAAATGTTCAACGTGCGCGGTGTAAGCGGTATCAGCATCATCCTTTCGGCGCGGATAGATCCGAAAACGGGAAATTTTCTTGGCGGTGAAATGGTCCCCGTCAAACTCTCCGCCGACGGCGTCCCGGCGATAGACCCCAAACAGCAGGCCCTGAGCATAATAAACAGCCTCATAGCCCGCGATACAGGCCAACCCCGGATTGCCATAAATGAGAAAGGCATCATAACCTTACCGGAAAAAAAGCTCGCACAGAAAGAAGCCGACTAAAGACCGCTTCAGCTGTTCCGGGGCCCAAAAGACCGCAATGTTGTTTCGGTTGGTTATGAAAACATCTGCAGCATTTTATACACAAAGCGCGAACGATGCCGATGGAATGAAATGAACAAAAGATGTATAATCAATAACTCGCAGGCCACACAGGCGGGACCGTAAAATATAAAATAAACGACACAGGAGGTATACATTTATGCTGTACTCTCAGGAAGTTCAAAATATGTGTCCTGTGACAAAGGGGGCGGACCACGGCCCGGCACCGATACCACAGGAAGGCAAGTGGACACAGGTAAAAGAGATCAAGGACATATGCGCCTTTACCCACGGGATAGGCTGGTGCGCCCCGCAACAAGGAACCTGCAAACTGACACTCAATGTCAAGGACGGGATCATCGAAGAGACGCTGGTCGAGGCGCTCGGCTGCTCCGGCATGACCCATTCCGCCGCCATGGCCGCAGAGATACTGCCTGGAAAAACAATACTGGAGGCATTGAACACGGACCTTGTATGCGATGCCATCAACACGGCGATGAGGGAGCTGTTCCTGCAGATCGTTTATGGAAGGAGTCAATCGGCCTTCTCGGAAGGCGGCCTGTCGATCGGGGCCGGGCTTGAAGACCTGGGCAAGGGGCTGAGAAGCCAGGTTGCCACCATGTACGGCACGGTGGCCAAGGGGCCCAGGTACCTGGAAATGGCCGAAGGCTATGTGACAAAGATCGCCCTGGATGACAACAACGAGATCATCGGCTATGAATTCGTGAGCCTGGGCAGAATGATGGAGATGATAGCTAAAGGCATGGACGCCAATGAGGCCCTTAAAAAGGCAGCCGGCAAATACGGCCGTGTTGACGATGCGGTCAAGCTCATCGATCCGAGACATGAATAGGGAGGCGAAATATGGCACTATTTGAAAACTACGACAGAAGGATCGGGCAGATAAACGAGACATTGAAGAAATACGGGATCAAGTCGATCGAGGAAGCAAAACAGATCTGTGATCAGAAAGGGGTAGACCCTTACAAAATAGCCAGGGAAACGCAGCCCATATGCTTTGAAAATGTTTGCTGGGCCTATGTTGTCGGCGCATCTCTCGCAATCACGAAAGGCTGTACAAAAGCGGCGGATGCCGCGGAGATCATAGGGGAAGGGCTGCAGGCATTCTGTATCCCCGGTTCCGTCGCCGACGACAGAAAAGTGGGCCTGGGACACGGGAACCTTGCCGCCATGCTTTTGAGGGAAGATACGAAATGCTTTGCATTTCTGGCGGGACACGAGTCTTTTGCCGCAGCCGAAGGCGCCATCGGCATAGCCAAATCGGCCAACAAGGTGAGGAAGGAACCTCTGCAGGTCATATTGAACGGACTGGGGAAGGACGCGGCACAGATCATTTCACGGATAAACGGGTTCACGTACGTTAAAACAAAATTCGACTACTATTCAGGAAAACTTGAGATCGTGGAAAGCCGGGCATATTCGAAAGGCGAGAAGGCGGCGGTGAGATGCTACGGCGCCGATGATGTCCGGGAAGGCGTCGCCATCATGCAGCACGAAAAGGTCGATGTCTCAATCACGGGTAATTCAACGAATCCAACACGATTTCAGCACCCCGTTGCAGGCACATACAAGAAAGAATGCAACGAAGCAAAGAGAAAATATTTCTCCGTAGCGTCAGGCGGCGGTACAGGAAGGACATTGCATCCCGATAACATGGCGGCAGGCCCGGCTTCGTACGGAATGACGGACACCATGGGAAGGATGCACAGCGATGCGCAATTCGCGGGTTCATCCTCAGTGCCTGCCCACGTGGAAATGATGGGATTTTTAGGCATGGGGAACAATCCGATGGTCGGCGCTACGGTCGCCGTTGCCGTTGCCATCGAACAGGCGGGCAAGTAAGAAACACGGTTTGTTCGGTTTGTCTGGTTTCTCTGGTTTGTCTGGTTTCTCTGGTTTGTCTGGTTTACAGCCAAAGAAACCGGGCAGGCCGGAGAAACCAAAAGAAACCGTTTCGACAGCAGGAGATATTCAATAAAAAAGTTTTTCAGCTGGAACCATTATCAAACCATCTACCCGGACAATAACGCGCCAGATCTTCGAGGAAGGGACCGCGGCCGATAAACCGGATCGCCTTCATGCCCGTCTTGCGGGCCCTTTCGCAGTGACCCTCATCGTCGTCCACAAAGAGCATCCTTTCCGGCACCCCGCGCAGACGGGAAACGGTATCGGAAAAATGGGAGGGGTCAGCCTTACTTTTCCCGATGTGGTAGCTGTTGAAAACAATATCGAAACATTTAAAAAAATCATATCGTTCGTTCAACTCGTCGAGCCAGTTGGTCTGATCGCTGAGGATGACAACCCCTATCCCCGATTCCCTTAGCTTCTTTACTATGTCGAACATCCAGGGCCGCGGTATGAACCGCGACAGGAGTTCCTTTCGAAGGGAGGCATCGTCGCCCGCAATACCCGTGCTGCCCCTGACCGCCTGCCAGTAAGCACCCTCACCGGCATGGCCGGTGATGTATCCCGTGGTGTGGATGAGGTCGCGGGCAAGGTTGACAAAATCCGTTTCGTTCAATCCATGCTTCGCCGCAATGGCGCGAAGCCCATTCGCAAACCCTTCGTCGGCCAGAACGCCCCCGAAATCAAAAAGGACCATATCTATCCCGCATGTGACCGTTCGAGCATCCATATCCGTCTCCTTCACGCAGAATGTAGCATACACCGGAAAACGTTTTCCATTCCATTGTTCATCAGGTCCATAAGGTTGGGAAATATTCAGTTATTTTACCAAAGAAACCTGAAAAACCATAGAAACCAAAGAAACAAAAAAATTATCGGGCCTTGACTTAAGTCAATTACCGTGTCGATAATCTGTTTTATAAGAAGTTAATAACAAGGAGGTTGAATATGGCCGAGAACCTGACCAATATTGTGGATATGACCCGGGTGTTGAAACTCAAAGACATCGCCGCATACCAGGAGCACTCCGTAGTAAGCCGTGAGATCATCCGGAAACCCTCGGGGACGATGACGGTATTCGCCTTTGATGAGGGCGAGGGCCTCAGCGAGCATACGGCCCCTTTTGACGCGGCAGTATACCTGCTTGAAGGCGAGGCCGAGATCCGCATCGACGGCAAGCCTCATTCGGTAAAAGAGGGGGAAATGATCATCATGCCTGCCAATAAACCGCACGCGCTCAAAGCGGTGACCCGTTATAAAATGCTGCTGGTGATGATAAAATAGGACAAGATTCAGCGAAAAAACTAAAACAGGTCGAAAGGAGGGTTAAAATGGACAAGAAGGCACTTGCGGAAAAGGTTAAGGCCCATGCAAAGAACGGGAAGATATCCTGTAAACAGGCCCAGCAGATAGCCGATGACGAAGGCGTTCCCCGTGAAGAACTGGGCGGTCTGCTTAACGAACTGGGGATCAAGGTGAGCAACTGCCAGCTTGGCTGCTTTCCATAAGAGATCTCTATTCTTTTTTTGCGCTGGAAGGATTGAAGCTCTTGAAACTGTCTTAAAAACCCTGTGGTTTACGCTTCGGGATGCCCTCTGCGTCCCAACCGCGCAAGCGGTAGTAATCATCCTTGAGGCGTTCCAGGTCCTCCTTTGTGATAACGCTTGAATGTGAACCCACGGCTTCCTTGTGGAACCTCTCCGGAAGCGAATCGTCTGCCCTCGTCACACCTTCCCGGACGTTGAAAATGCGCGTCAGGTCCTGTATGTTGGAGGCAATCGTCCTCAATCCCTCCTTCGTAAGGTCGAGTCCCGTCGTTATGTGTACCATATGGCGCAATTCGTCCCACAGGTAAAAATCTCTGTAGAACCGGCACATGATAAGAGAATCATGGAGAATGAGCCTGTCCTCGAAATCGAGGAAGAGCTCCGCCTTCCCCTCTATCTCATCGGCACCGATCATACCGGACATCTCCGCCCTGAAGAAGGTTGAACGCAGGTGGCATGCCCCGCGGTTGCTCGTGGCGTAGGCAAGACCCATTCCCTTGAAGATGCGGGGGTCATAGCCGCCCGGCTCCATCCCCTTGACATGGATCGCGATATCCTCAAGGTCCCACTGGCGCGCCGCGTGCTTTATGCCGTCGGCAAGCACAGCCCCTGTACCGCTGCGGGCCGCCATATCGTAAAGAAGCTGGCTGACGGCATCGGCATCCCCGTATGCCAGTTTGTCAGTGATCCTTCCCCGCATGGACGCCTCTATAGCAAAGGCCGCAAGATTACCCGCCGTTATCGTGTCCATGCCGAGCCGGTCGCACACATCGTTGAGATGGATTATTTCGGCAAGGTCTTTTATGAGGCAAAGGCCCCCCAGGGCATAGATCGTTTCGTATTCCGGCCCGTCTATCGTTAGGCCTTCATATTTGCCCTTTGTCACCCTCGTCAGCCTTCCGCACGCGAGGAAACACCTGTTGCAGGCCCTCGGTTTCACTGTGAAATCAGCATGGAGCGTCTCGGTACTTATCTTTTCCCAACCGTCCATCACGGTGGACGCCCAGTAACGGTTCGGAAAGGCTTCCACGGTGTTGATGACAGAAACCAGACCCGGGGTCCCCAGATTGCGAAAGAAGCTCGCGGCAGGATACTCTTTCGACTTCTTTGTCCATTCAATGCTGAAACGGTGCACGCCTTCAGGATCTGCGATGGGACGGGGCAGATCTCCCGAAAAAGCAAGGGCTTTCACCTTTTTCGAACCGAGCACCGCACCGACACCGGTCCTGCCGGCGCACCGCCAATAGTTATTGATAACGGAAGAGAATCGCACAAGTTTCTCCCCGGCGGGCCCTATCGCAAGGACACCAACACCCTTCCTTCCCAGTTTTTTCTTTACCATGTCCTCAGTTGCATAGGTGTCCATACCCCAGAGGCCCGAGGCGTCATGGAACCGGACATCTTGGTCCGTGACCTCGACAAAGACCGGAGAGGCGCTGCCGCCCCTCAGGATAACGGCGTCATAACCTGTCCTGCTTATGGGCTCGGCCGCCCTGCCCCCGGAATAGGATTCTGAAAAGATGCCTGTAAGCGGAGACTTTGTAAAAACACCATAACGGCTCGATCCCCAGATCGGGGTATCGTTGATGGGTCCGACGGTAATTATAAAAGGATTTTCCGGAGAAAAAGGATCCGTTCCTTCAGGACAATAGCGAAGGAGGAGATAGGCACCAAGGCCCTTTCCGCCGAGGTAGCTTTCATAGACACTGTCCGGCAGCTGCTCCACGAAAGATGTACGCGTCTTAAGGTCGATATGCAGAACTTTCTGAAAGAAGCCTTTCATCGCTAAATTATATAATTTAGCCCTGCCTCACCGCAATGGATAATAACACACCTGAAGCACCCCGCAAAAGGGGGCTTGATTATGAATGGAGATTGCGTACAATATGAGGAGCCGTGACAGCTTTTTGAACAGCCGGCATTTGTGACGGTTTCCAGGATAAGGTTGCCCCAACTGTTAACAAAATTATGAATGGAGATTACAGGCCATGAAAAAGAATCAAGCCGGAAATAAAAACATTCAGTCCGCACGCATCCTCGAGAAACTGCGCAAAGATCTTTCATCGGTCATCACCGGGTGGGAGCGGCCGGAAGGCCTCTTCGCGATCGACCCCTCAAGGGCCGCCTTCGTGGTCATCGACATGCAGCGTTTTACCTGTGATCCCGCAGGCGGTACCTCCATACCCGGCGTCAGCAATATCATCGGGAGGATCAACATGCTCGCCGACCGCTGCCGTGAGGTCAACATCCCCGTGATATGGATAAGACAGAGCTTCATGACAGAAGCGGGCGGCATCGACACCGGCCTGTACCCCGCCTTCCACACCAGGGAGCAGACCAAGACAATATCCGACCGCGGCAAGGCAACGGAGGTTTTCCCCGGTATGCATTTCGATCCTCTGGCTGATCATGTCGTATTCAAGAACCGCTACAGCGCGTTTCTGTCCGATCCGCCGGAGTTCAAGGAAAAGCTCGATTCACTGAAAAGAACGCAGCTCATAATTGCAGGGGTCGCCGCGAACGTCTGCGTCGAATCGACGGCAAGGGACGCCATGCAGCTCGGATATGAGGTGGTGCTTGTTGCCGATGGTACAACCACAATCAGCGAAGCGCTCTTTGAGAACACGCTCAGGAACATCATGATGTTCTTCGGGGATGTACGGACCGCGCAAGAGATCATGGACGCGCTCGTATCTCTTTGACAAAAAGGCGGTGCGGTCCGGGAAATACCGAATCGCCTCAGGATACCCATCACCGCCTGCGGCCCTTGCGTATGCAATGCGCAGAGGGTCTCGCTATTTTCTCACAGGCCTTTGAAATATCTCCTCTCGTTCACGGATCTGGGCCGCTCCAATGAAATCAAAGTATTCATTAAAGGTAAGCATTTGATCCCACATGCCTTCGCTCGTCCCGGTCTCCTTCAGGTGCCCGGCCCATTTTTCCAGCGCTTTCACGGCAACATAGACCGCACTGCAGGGGTATGCGACCACGCTGTAACCGATCTTCTCCAATTCTCGGGCGGTCAAAAAAGGCGATTCGCCCCCTTCTATCATGTTCGCCATAACAGGGACGCCTATCTCTTTCATGGCTTTATTGACCTTTACCATGTCCGCTTCGGTCTTGAGCGCTTCGATGAACACCATATCTGCGCCCTCCGAGGCGTATACGCGGGCACGGTCTATTGCGTCATCGACACCATGGACAGCGACTGCGTCAGTCCGTGCCATGATCACAAAATCAGGGTCCTTGCGTGCCCACAACGCCGCACGCAGTTTGGGAAGGTATTCTTCGATCGGGACAACGCTTTTCCCCGCCATATGACCACATCGTTTCGGGAAAGACTGGTCTTCGATGAACAAACCGGCAGCCCCCGCCTGTTCACAATCCCGTACCGCCCTGATCGCATTGTTGACGTCCCCGAAACCTGTGTCAATGTCGACAAAAACAGGGATATCCACCGCATTGCATATGTGACGGTAATTTTCGATCATTTCCGTCGCTGTGGCCAATCCAATGTCAGGGGCGCCTAAAACGCTGCCCGCCGTGCCGTAACCGGCTGCGCTGATGGCTTTGAACCCTGCCTTTTCCAAAACCTTCGCCGACAACGCATCAAAACAGCAAGGCATCTGGAGGATCTCGGGCTCGTTGACCAACTGCCGGAACAAAGTGGTTTTTTTCATTTTAACCACCTCCTTATGTTTCGTATTATCCAACAGTGTCATCTCCACTTCAAACAAAATATCACAACAATATCATCTGGTACCGGTCAGAGGTCCTTCATCCATGCAGATTCTTTCTGGGAAGGCAAATGAACTATTCCCTAGCCTGCGCACGGTTGGCCTCAGGGATTCATCCTTCTCAGGACATCGTCCATGGTCCCACTGAAAGGGCCCGGGGTCTCCATCTTGATAGAGACCAGGGCTGCCGCGAACTTCAACGAGTCCTCCACCTCGTGGTCCAGTCTGCGGGCCAGATATGACCCCGTTGTCGTGTCGCCGCGACCGGTCCTCCCCCGGGAGTTTCTGTTTGAATACCTTTCAAAGTATGTTCTGCCCCTGTAACGGGCAAGAACCCCATCCGAACGGGTTATTATGATCTCAGGACACCCCCATCTTTCGACGATCATCGCAGCCTGCTCCAGGTCAACGACCCCAGTGAGTATCTCTGCTTCGACCATATCGAGCTTTACCATATCAGCGATGCTCGCAATATCCCTTTTCTCAGGCACATCCCTGAAATGGACAACCCCAGTCTCGATATCCACCTGGCGCACGAAATCCTGCATGTCCACCGACAGGCGAAAACCACGCTTTTTTAATCCCCGTATGAATTCCATGGTAAACTCCCGGTCGGTCAGGCCGCCGAGATGCACCAGGCACGGCTCCAAAGGGGGCAGGCCTTCAACGGTAAAGAACCCGGCGCTGCTTGCCTGATACATAAGTCTTTCATCAACATTCGCCGTCGGATGGACGACCCGCATATGGGTGGTCCTGGAAACCGGCTGGAGGTAAACGTCGATGCCTGCATCGCTTAAAGGCGCAAGGAAGTTTTCATCTTCTTTTGCCATCCTTGTCACCACGGCGATCCTCTTGCGGCTGCAGGCGGCGGCAAGGGCCCCGAAAAACGGAGCGCCGCCGGGTACGCCGCGGGCCGATCCTTCATCCGCCTCGATCTCGTCAATAGTTATATGTCCTATGAACAGAAGATCATAGCTATTCATCTTCGCACTCCTTCAAAATCAATGAGTTTTTATAACATGGTCCGGTGCTGCAAAGCCAGGGGCGGCCTGCCCTCGCATTTCATGCCGCCAGCCTTTTCATCTATTTTGCCAGAAAACCAATATTTTGTGTTGCACAGTTTTTTGACGGCAGCATTTTATCCGACAATTCCGTTGACACCGGAGGCATCATCGCCGTATATGATAATACCCTTCGGGTGCATTATCCTTAAGCAAAGCCCATGATCAGAGACCTCCGGGCATCTATCCGAAAGGGAAAGGCGCTTCATCTGGAAGGAGGGTACATGAGTATGACGAAACGTTCTCTGTCGTTCGCGGGCATTTTCATTATTTACATCCTGTTCGTTTTCATGTCCGCCGCGTCGGGGGCGTCCATCGAGCCGGCCTTGCCGGCCGGGGCCGTCTCCTCACCCGCAATTTCACAGTCGGTCCGTGCAGGTGATATCAGCATGGGATACACCGTGATCGGTGAAGGATACCCCCTGGTCCTCATTACCGGTTACAGTGCGACCATGGATATGTGGGACCCCCTGTTGATAAAAAATCTTTCTTCTCACTACAAGGTGATCCTCTTTGACAACCGCGGGATGGGCAGGACATCAGCTTCCGCCAGGCCCTTCAGCGTAGAGCTTTTCGTGGAGGACACGGTTGGCCTCATGGATGCCCTGAAGATAAAAAAAGCGCATATCCTCGGATGGTCGATGGGCACCTTCATAGCGATGGAACTGGCACTGAAACACCCTGACAGGGTGGACAAGCTGGTCTTGTACGCGGGCGCCTGCGGCTGGAAAGGCGGGGATGTCATCAAGGCGAGCCCCGATGTTATTGGTGACCTGACAGACCTTTCGGGCACCGGGGAAGAAAGGTCGAAACGGCTTGTGAACATCCTCTTCCCAAAAAAATGGCTCCAGGACCATCCTGGTTTCCTGGACGGCCTCCCCCGTCCGCAAACACCTCCGTCAATGGATAGCATCAGGAGGCAGGATCAGGCCATGGGCACCTGGCCGGGTGTGTGTGACAGACTCGCAGGTATCTCGCAGCCGGCACTTTTCATCACCGGCACCGAAGACGTGGTGATCCCCCCTGCCAACTCCCTCCTGATGGCCTCGCGGATCCCTTCCTCCTGGCTCATCAGGCTGCCGGGGGGGCATTCGAACATGTACCAGTATCCCGCGACCTTCGCAAGGTGCATCCTTGACTTCCTCGGCGCGGAAAAGGAATGAAAGGAGCCCTGCTGCAAAGGCCTGCCGGGGGAAGAAAAACGCTTGGAAGCCCATCGTTGTTGTGATAGGTTTAAAGGACGGTGACCGCCTGAAGGACTTAAGGGATGGACAAAACGCTCAAGATAGTTGTTATCGTTTGTTCATGCGTGATCGCGTTCTCGGCGTTCTATTACCTGGTGATATTTCTGCCCATGGAAAAAAGAGCGGAGCGGGCGGAAACAATACGGAAGGAACAGGCGGCCCGGCTGGAAAAAATGCAAAAAAAGACAGACTATGAAAATTGCATGGAGAGGGCGCGCTTAAACAATATCACCAGTTGGGACAGGAATTGCGAAAGGCTGCACAGAAAACCGGACTGCGCCCTGCCCCTCAAGCTTGCGGAAATGTTGGACAAGATCAAGAAAGATCGCGAAGAACAATGCTTCAAAGAATACACCCGGGGAGAATAACCGGTCGACAAACAAACTTTATCAACAGGTCGCCGGGCATTCGATTTTTCGTGTTTCTTCAGTTTCTCAGGTTTATATGGTTTCTCAGGTTTTTGACCAGAGAAACTGGAAAAACCGTATAAACTTGAGAAACCCTGTATTCTTTTCCATTGAAACGGCTGAAACGGTTCAAACCCTGAAACGGTTTCTAAGACTGCCTGTTCCGGTAATCCCTGTAGCCGAACCTGCGCACCACGGCAACCTTGCCCCCTTGTCTCACAACCGCTATGTCGGGAAGACCAATCCCGTTGAAGGTTGTGTTCTTCACGATGCTGTAGAGGGCCATGTCGGCAAAGACCAATCTGTCGCCTCTCGCGAGGGGTTTGTCGAAGGAATAGTCACCAATGATATCTCCTGCAAGGCAGCTCGGCCCGGCAAGTCTGTATGTGTACGGTTTTTCGCCCGGTATGGCGGATCCCATCACGGCCGGCCTGTAGGGCATGAGAAGCACATCGGGCATATGCGCCTCCGCAGAAGTGTCCATGATGGCGATATCCATTTCGTTCTTCACGACGTCGAGAACGGTCGAGATCAGGACCCCGGCGTGGTAGACGCTCGCCTCACCGGGCTCCAGGTGCACCTGGACCCCATATTTCTTCCTGAAGGTGTTTATGGTCCTTATGAGCCGCTCGAGGTCGTAGTCATCACGGGTTATGTGGTGGCCGCCTCCGAAATTGACCCATTTCAGCCCCCTGATAAAAGACCCGTAGAGCTTTTCGAAGGACTTCAATATCCTTTCAAGAACGTCGGAACCCTGCTCGCACATAGCGTGAAAATGCAGGCCGTCCACCATGCCGCGGTACTCCGGGAATCGATCCGTGAACTCATCGCTGACGATCCCCAGCCTCGAACAGGGCGCGCAGGGGTTGTACATCTGCTCGGCCACCTCCGCGTGTCCGGGGTTCACCCTCAGACCAATATCAACACCGGCCTTCCGCGCTCTTTCTCCGTATTTCTCAAGCTGATGGAATGAATTGAATATGATGGAATCCGAATACTTCAGTATCTGCCCGATCTCTTCTTCCCGGTGCGCGGCACCGAAGGTGTGGACCTCTTTGCCGAACTCTTCGTAACCAAGCCTGGCCTCATTGAGCCCGCTCGCGCACACGCCATCCAGATGAGCGGACATCGTCTTGAAGGTGGCGAATGAAGCGTACGCCTTCAGTGCATGAAATACCCTGCATCCGGTGCGGTCCTTTACGTATCTCAGGACCCTCATATTCTCTTCTATGAGGGTTTCATCAACAAGATAAACAGGGGTCTGGATCCGTCCTGAGGCGATCTCGATGAACCTTTCTCCCGCAGCGGTGAAATTCTTTTTTTTTGCGTTCCCGATAAGGCGAGTCAAAGATTTGAGGCCCCTGTCATCAAGCATGGCGAGCACCTTTCGCCTGCCTCCGTCGGACAGATCATGATACAAGCCTGCGGCACAGGGGTCTTTGGACAGGACCGCGCGGACAGCTTTTTCGGTCTTTTCATTTGCAGCCATCGGATATACTCATACCTTGCCGGGAAGCGCCGCGTGCTCCGTGACCTGCCAGGGAAGACCGTGGGAGCCAAGCGCTTCCATGAACGGGTCGGGGTCGAACTGTTCGATGTTGTAAACCCCGGCGCCCCGCCAGACGCCGGTGAGCACCATCATCGCCCCTATCATTGCCGGCACGCCCGTCGTATAGGCGATCGCCTGTGTCCCGGTCTCTTTGAAGGCCTCTTCGTGGTCGCACACGTTGTAGATATAGCGGGTGATGTCCCTGCCGTCCTTTGTCCCCGTCATGATGTTGCCTATGACGGTCTTGCCCGTATATTTTGTTCCAAGGGAAGCCGGCTCGGGAAGCAGGGCCTTAAGGAACTTGATCGGAACGATCCTGCGGCCTTCGTAATCGACCTCGTCTATCCTCGTCATGCCCACATTCTCCAGAACCCTGAGGTGGGTAAGATAATTCTCGGAGAAGGTCATCCAGAACCTGGCGCGCTTAAGCCCCTTTATGTTCCGGACAAGGGATTCCAGTTCCTCGTGATAGAGGAGATAGCTGTCCTTGACGCCTGCCACCGGATAGTCGAAGCTGAAATGCACGCTGCCCTCCCCGATTATCGCCGGGGTCTCGATCCATTTCCCCTCTTCCCAGTGGCGCACGACCTGGGTGACCTCCCGTATGTTGATCTCGGGATTGAAGTTCGTGGCAAACACATGGCCGTGAGTCCCGGCATTGCAGTCAAGTATGTCAAGGCAATGTATCTCGTCAAAGAGGTGTTTCTGCGCGTAGGCCGCAAAAACGTTCGTTACGCCGGGGTCAAACCCGGAGCCGAGGAGGGCCATGATCCCCTTCTGCCTGAACCGGTCCTGGTATGCCCATTGCCAGCTGTATTCAAAGTGGGCCTCGTCGGGGGGCTCGTAATTCGCGGTATCGATGTAATGTACCCCCGTCTCCAGGCAGGCATCCATGATGTGCAGATCCTGGTATGGGAGGGCGAGATTGAGAACGACATCCGGCTCGAACGATCTCATGAGGGCTGCAAGCTCGGCCACGTTGTCGGCATCGACCTGCGCCGTCCTCACTTCCCTTCCGTACCTGCTCCTTATATCGCTTCCAATGGCTTCACATTTGGAAAGGGTCCTGCTCGCGATCATTATGTCCCTGAAGGCCCCGGGGACCTGAGCGCATTTATGGGCAGCCACGGTTGCCACTCCCCCTGCCCCGATTATCATTATTCTTCCGCGGTTCATTGCATCATCCATAGGTTTTTCTCCCCAACAACGTATATATATGATCTATTTTATGCCGGAATGCAGGAGCATGATAATCTCCCGTACTACTTTTGAAGCGCAAACAGAGGAAACGAAGGTCGCATCGTAATCAGGGGCCAGCTCCACCACGTCCGCGCCTGCGATGTTCATTCCCTTGAGAGCGTTGAAATACTCCATGACCTCCCTGAACGTCAGACCTCCCGGCTCCGGTGTGGTGACCCCGGGCGCCAGGGACGGGTCGAAAACATCCAGGTCAAAGCTCACGTAAACCGGAGCGTCACGGTTCAGACGCTGCGCGAGTATGGCCGGAGATCCCACGGGATTAAGCTGCGCGAATTCCTGCTTCGTTCCGGAGCGTATCCCTATCTGGAACATCTCCGATACCCCCAGCTGCCTGACAAGCTTCATCACCGTCGCATGGGAAAGTTCCTGTCCCTCGTATTCGTCCCGAAGGTCGCAATGGGCATCGAAATGCACGACTTGCAGGGCGGGAAAACGTTTTATCATCGATTTCATGACAGGATACGTCACCAGGTGCTCTCCTCCAAAAAGCAGGGGTTTCTCGCGGTTTTCCGTGATGTCGGCCACGGCCCTCTCGATGATCTCCAGCGAGCCATTGAGGTCGCCATTCGGAAGCTCAAGGTCACCGGCATCGCGAAACATGATATCGTCCAGATCCAGTCCGAGGTACGGACTGTAAGTTTCGAGGGTCCAGGATGCCTTCCTGATGCTTTCAGGTGCAAATTTTGTCCCGCCCCGGAACGAAGATGTTGCATCCAGCGGACAACCAAGCAGGGTTATGCCCTGGCCCGCCTCACCCTTTCCGGAACCCATGTACTCATTATGGAAAACACCTTTCATTAACACCTTACTCCCGGGATATATGAATTCAACGAAGACTGCGGTATCAACGCGATAGTCGCGGCTTGTAATCCTAATTCCACAGGACCACGCCGGCGAATACGGCACCGATGGTGACTACTTTTAATGTGGCTGAAATGGACATTATTTCCTTGATCGGCCGCTTCCTCAACTCCATTCCCTTTTCCGCCATCTTCCTGACCTGTTCCACCACGACGTTCTCCTCCGCCCTCGCCGAGTACTCCATAATGAGACCGGCAAGATTCGGGTCCTCCGGTATGCCTATCGCCACGGCGGCGGAGATGATACCGGGGGTTTCGGTGGTCATGGATGCGTAGGCAACCGGTACAAGTGCCCCCTGCGGCAGCGATGCCGGGCGCGGTTTGATCTCCTGGCAGCCGGGAGGAAGGATGCTGCTCATCCTTAGCAGGTTGGTGTCGCCTACACCCGAAGCCAGAAGGGCCCCGTCAAACGCATTCAAAAGTGAGAAACCGTCAGACGAACCGCCGACAAGAAAAAACTTCGTGGGTGTTTTGACAATCACTTTAACCACCTCCCAATTTTTTTAGTCACAGTAAGTTCGTGGGTGCTTCAGTCGCCTTAAAAAAGATCCAGCCGATATCTATGACAGACGGGTAAATACACCCCCGCCTTTCATTACGCTTTCACATTATGGCTCTCCCCGAAGCATTCCCTGCCCTGTAAGGGACATCAAAAATTCGGTGGAGAAGATACCCACAGCAACACTGCCATTGTTTTGTGCTTATTTATTATGTAATGCTTCCTCGTTGCCTTGTAATAGAAGCATTCGCCTTTCTTCAGTTTCTGTGGTTTTCCGCCAAGCACCAGTTCAACGTTCCCGGCCAGGACAAAACCGAACTCCTCGCCCTCGTGAGGCTCCTCTTCGGGAGTCCGCTCTCCGACACCCAGTTCAAGCAGGGCAGGATCCAAAAGCCGGTTCTGTGCCGCAGGTACAAGTATCTGAAAACCTTTCACTCCGTCGATATCGAGGCCAACCCTGTCCTTGAGCTTGAAAACGATCTTTTCATCGAAGGCCCCATTGAAAAAACTGGAAGGTTTTTCATCGAGGGCATCAAGGATCCCGATCAGGCTTTCAACGGACAGGGAGGTGAGATTGCGTTCGACCTGGGAGATGAAACCCTTCGTCAGCCCGGCACGGGTAGCCAGTTCTTCCTGGGTAAGGTTCTTGGCCTGCCTCAGCACCTTGATCTTCTCCCCTATGCTCATTTCGCCTGATTTAGCCATAACAGTATATACTCACAAGAAGTTTACATTATTAAACTAAATTATCTTTTTTTTTGTCAAGTAAATTTTTATTTAACTTTTAAGTTCAGTATGCTAAACTCTTGTGTCTGGGCATAATATGCAAGGAAAACAAGTAATTACATCGTTTTTTGAGAAACATGGCATCTCTCATATCTTTCAATTACCCGGTTTACATACACTTGCGCTCAATGCGTGCCTTTATAACCAACAAACAACAAAAACCATAACTGCCCGTCATGAAACGAATCTCGCCTTCATGGCCGACGGGTACGCGAGGGCATCGGGAAAACCGGGGGTCATTCTGGTCACACCCGGCCCCGGTCTGGGCAATATTGTCTCAGGCTGTATGGAAAGCTTCTGCGACGACGTACCCCTCTTTATCATTCATATCGACATAGACCGCAAAGACCTCGGGAAAGGCATACTTCATGAAATAATAGACCCCGGGAACATCTTCAGGCACTTTATCAAGGAAAGCTTCTCCGTCGGCAGCGCAGAATCACTCCCCGAGATCCTGGACAGAGCTTACCGGACGTGCACGGCAGGACGCTGCGGCCCTGTACTGGTTTCCATTCCTTACAGCCTCCTCGACAAAGAGGTATCATCCTCCGTGAAAGGTATGCCCGACCCGCTGCCGGCTCCGCTGACACAAGATACCGTGGAAGACCTCCGCACTTTTCTTGCCGGTCTTGAACACCTGCTGAATGCCTGCGAAAGACCTGTAATGATCGGCGGCAAAGGCCTCATGAACGACGCTGCCTCAAAGCTTGTGGAAGAGATCTGCGGCCCCGGCAATATTCCCTTTCTAACTACAACGGGAGGAAAAGGGGTGGTGAGCGACAAACATCTCTTTTCCTTCGGCAGTATTATGGCAAAAGGCACCGCGCGTCAGATCGTCAGATCATCTGATCTCGTCATCGCAGCAGGCACCAGGCTACGCGATGTGGACACCAGAAGGCGCGGGGTCAGGATCGGGAACCTCGTCCATATCGATATCGACGACCGTTGGATGAACAGGAACTATCCCGCGGTCCTCCAATACGCAGCCGACCCGTTGGGGGCCCTGCGGGGCATTGCGCACATCACCCGCGGCAGGGCCTTCTCCTGGGACCTTCCACGATTGAAGGAAATGCAGCGCTCAGAGGCGGTCTCAATGAAAAGATCGGCAAGGGGATACGCGCTCGTGGACCTTCTGCGAAACACCATCCCCGATGCGGCCTCGATCGTCTGTGACCTCAATATTCCATCCTACTGGTCGGAATATTACATGCCGGTCTATCACCGTAGAAGTTTTATCATGCCCAGGGGAATATCACCCATTTTCTATTCTCTGTCGGCTGCGATAGGGGCAAAAACGGCCCGACCCGAACTGCCGTGCCTTGCGGTATGCGGCGACGGAGGCGTGCTTCCGCAAATTGCCGAACTTGCAACGGCCGTTCGATACAAAATCCCCGTCGTGGTCTTTGTCCACAACAACAGCAGCTTTTCCATCCTTGAGAACACGATGCGAAACCGTTACGAAATCACCGGGTCCATGGATCTCACCAACCCGGATTTCGTCAAGCTCGCCCGGGCTTTCGGTGTAAAGGCCAAACGGGCAAGATCTCTCGCAGGGCTCAAGGACATTTTCCTGCGCGATATAAACTGGGATGAACCTTTCCTTGTGGAGTTCGTCGATGCCGTTTCGTCCCCGCCATGGGATTAATCAGGCCTTGAGGCGCCAACACCCGCACCGCACAGGACACACCGGGGGTTCCTTTCAGCAAGGATCTCGTGAAATCTCATTTTCGCGCCGTCAAAATAAAGCAGCTTCCCGGCAAGGGCCGCGGGCTGTCCGATGATGATCCTTATCGCCTCCAGGGCCTGGATCGATCCTATGACTGCCGGAAGGGCGCCGATGACCCCCCGGGTCATCTTTTCATCGGTAATATGGGAAAAAAGGCACTCAAAACAGGCGGTACTGCCGGGTATGAACGTCGATGCCATTCCGGTGAGACCTTCGACACCGCCATAGATGAGCAGTATGCCATTGCGCACGGAAGCGGCATTGAGGACCCTTCTTGTACCGATATTGTCCAGTGCGTCAATAATGACCCGGCAGCCGCTGACCATCCCGGAAACGTTACCCTCATCAATGCCTGCCCGGA
>JAKLET010000004.1 GCA_022711595.1 Deltaproteobacteria bacterium | reverse complement strand
AAGCTCGCGAGTATTTTGAAAAAGCCCGGAAAGAGAGCCCCGGCGATATACCGGCGATGTTCTACGAAAAATGGCCCATTGAGGTCAGGTCCAGGACCTTCCTGTCATCTCTCATCGATGAAAAAGCTCAATCACCCGACGGTCTTGTCCAATGGGCCGGACTTTATCTCGATCAGGGCCTCTTCGATGAGGCCATCACCTGCTATGAAGGGGCGCTGCGAATAGATCCCGAATACTTCCCGGCGTCCATCGGACTTGCCGAAGCTCTCGCCATCGGCAAACGCTATGACGGATCGATAGCGCTTTACCGAAAGCTCTCGGATGATTTCCCCGACAACGTCAAGATCCTCATGGGCCTCGCAAGAGTGCTCGGGTGGTCAAAACGCTACGACGAGTCAATAGCTGTCTATCGCAGGATCGTCGGCCTCAACCCTGCCGACCCCGTGCCCCGCAGGGAAATGGCCCGAACAGCGATGTGGGGTAAAATGCCCGGGCTGTCTTTTGCCGCATATGATGCGGCAATGAACGATCTCGGCCCCGATCGGCGGATCAAAAGATCATTCTACCTTGAGAAAGAAGCGAAACGGCTCGCATATAACGGGCAGTACGCGCGGTCATTGCCCCTTTACGATGCCCTTCTCGATGAATATCCCGGCAACGAGGAGGCAATCTTCGACCGTGCCCAGGCCCTGTGTGCGCTGGGATTATGCGGAAGCGAAAAGAAAACATATGAGAAACTACTCAATATCGACCCTCTTCACGGTCTCGCCGGTGATGCCCTCGAAAGGCTCAATGACCGCGGCAACCCGTCAATGCGCTTCGATTACTCGTACTGGAACGAAGAAGGCAGGGGAGACCTTGCCCGTATCACGCGCAACCGATTCGACCTTGCCTTTGATCTTCCCATCGCCTGCCAGTACCATATGACCCTCAAAGGCCACCGGTGGCTCGAGCACCCCGACTATACCAACAGGACATATGGCGCGAACGGATTTTCCCTTGGTTTCTCCGGTGTTTTCAATCCATTCGTGAAGGGCGAGGCCTCATGGACGCATAAAAAATACGACAGCGGCGATCTCGGTACAACGAACACCGGTTACGGCACATTGTGGTTCAATGTTTTTGACTTGTTCAGCCTTGGTGCAGGCTATGCCCGCACCGACGAGCTTTACAACTATTTCGGCCTGGACCAGCGCCTGCAGGCAGACCGTATCTGGGGCGGTTTCCAAAGCAACATAACCAGGAGGCTTGTGATCAGCGGAAAAGCCGAGTACATCAATTACACCGATTCCAACAGCGGCAGCTACCTGGGGCTGTCGGCGGGATATGCCTTCACCGACCACCCGAGGATATTCAAGGTAACGCTTTCCGGCGAGCTTCGCAATACCCGCCATGACAACGAATATATCTACCGGAACGGATTTCTGACCGATATCATCCACCCCTACTGGGCACCCCGGGGTTATTCTGCGGGCAGCATTATTCTCGAATGGCGCCATGATCTGTCAAAGCTCTTTATATGCGGCGCAGAACAGCATTACTATGACATCAAGACATCCTTCGGCACCGATTCTGAAGACAACCCCTACGCAAAGATCGAGGGGGAATGGAACTATGAGTTCAAAAAACACTGGGCGCTCGGCATAAAAGGCATGGTCCACAGCTCACCGGAATGGAACGCCACCGGGGCATGGGCCCTTTTGAGGTACCGGTTCTGACATGACTGGGAAAAGACCATTAATTTCGCCCTCCAGGGCAGTTTTCATCATGGGATTGCCCGTTCTCGCCATGATCGTCGCCGCGGTTTACCTCATCACAAGGGTCATTCTCTTCCTCTTCACCGACTATGCATGGTACGAAAAGACCATTGCCCTTTTTCTCCTCATGGCGGAAACATTCATCCTGGTACACGGGATAGGTTATTTCCTGGAGATCTTCTCGGTGGCATGGACACGCGGGGAATTCTCCAGGAAAGAGATCCCCGCCGAACCTCTTCCTTGCTACCCGGCCGTCGCCGTGGTGATGCCCTCATACAAAGAGCCCATTGAGGTCGTAAAGAACTCGCTCATCACCTTTTACAACCTTTCCTACCCCAACAAGTACATCTATTTTCTGGACGACACACGTTATGATGTTCAGTGGGACACTTCCGAAAACATGGAAACATACAAAAAATCCATCGAGGACCTGTGCAGGTATGTCGGAATCGGCCTGTTCCGCAGGAAGTGGCACGGGGCTAAGGCTGGCATCATCAATGATTTCATGGATTTTCTCAACGGAGAGATGAAGGAGGGATTCAGTTTTTACAATTTTTCAAAAACAGTAAAAACAGATACCGAAAAATACATGGTCGTCTTCGACGCAGACTCGAACCCATTTCCTGATTTTCTGGAGCCCCTGGTGGCAAGGATGGAGGAAAGCCCTGAGCTCGCTTTCATCCAGACCCCTCAATATTACATCAATTTCGACCTCAACCGTATTGCCCGCGCGGCAGGCCTTCAGCAGACAGTCTTCTATGAATACATATGCGAGGGCAAGGCGTCAAAGGACGCCACCTTCTGCTGCGGCACCAATGTCCTCTTCAGGCGCGGTGCCCTGCAAAGCGTTGGGGGTTTCGACGAGTCATCCGTCACGGAGGATTTTGCGACATCTCTTCAGTTCCACCTGAAGAAGTGGAAAACAACATATATAAACAGGGTGCGCACCTTCCAGATGGGGCCGGAAGACCTCGGCGGCTATTTTAAACAGCAGTTCAGGTGGTCCCTGGGAACCATCGGGCTCTTGAGAAAGGTGATAACGACATTTCTTCGCAGGCCCCGGGCGCTGACGCTCCTGCAGTGGTGGGAGTATTTCCTGTCGAGCACATGGTATTTCATCGGATTCGTTTTTTTCATCATGATGATATGTCCTCCCATCTATCTTTTTTTCAACATACCTATCTATTTTGCCAGGCCTGAATTTTACTTCCTTGTCTTTGTCCCTTATATCGTTATCACTCTCACAACATTCTACTGGACGCTGAGACAACGCAGCTACACCATAAAGGACCTCATGACAGGGCAGCTCCTCACTTTCATAACCTTTCCCGTCTTCATGAAGGCAAGCATCCTCGCTCTCCTTGGTTTCAAAGGAACTTTCGGCATCACACCCAAGGGGATGAGCAGGGCCCTTCCCTTACGGGCCATGTGGGTACAGCTTTCGATGTTCGTCATATGCTTTTCGGCGGCCGTATGGGGAGCCAACAGGCTCATATACGAACGGGAACCCCTCGGCGGGATACTCGTAAATGTCTTCTGGTGCCTGTACCACGCCTTCATACTGTCCTCGATATTCTACTTCAACAAACCCGTTGAGGAACCGGAAGAAGGATCGCCAAAATGAAGAGGGCAACGCTGCATATCGCGGTATACGTATTAACAATAACGATAATGGCAATCTGCCTCCCTGTCCCTCCTTGCGCAAGATCGGCCGGCGGGAAACCTCTGATGTGGGGCTTCGCCCTTGACGGCTACCCGGTAACGGAAGGCAGGCTCAAGCAGGTGGAATCAGCAACCGGCCTTAAATCCGACCTGCTGGTCTTCTTTCTCCAGTGGCCCTCTCCTGAAGATGCGTCATCATCTCAGTTCCCGCTTGAAAGCCTCGAAGCCATCTGGAAGACCGGCGCAATTCCATGCCTCACATGGGAGCCCATGTACTACAAAGACGGCAAAGAGATCATGGTCCCTTACACCAGACTCCTTGCCGGCGATTACGACCGTTATATAATCCGCTTCGCCGAACAGGCGCGTTCGTGGAAAAAACCCTTTCTGATAAGATTCGCCCACGAGATGAATATAAAACGGTATCACTGGGGAACGACAGAAGATGAATACGGGCCGAAAAGCCCGGAAATATACCGGCAGATGCACCGGTATGTCTTCGATCTCTTCGGGCGGGCCGGGGCATATAATGCCCTGTGGGTCTTCTGTCCCAATGCGGAATCGGTCCCGAACACATCGCACGACCCGTCGGCTTCGTGGAACGTGATCTCAAGCTATTATCCGGGAGACCTTTACACAGATGTCCTCGGGATCGACGGTTACAACTGGGGAACTACGCAGACAATGACAAAACACGGCTGGGACAGCCGTTGGAAGAGCTTCGAGGAGATCTTCGAACCTGCATACGGGCAGCTAAGCGCTATTGGAGCTGCCGGCGGTCAAAAACCGTTAATTGTCTTCGAGACCGCAACCGTCAGCCAGGGCGGTGATAAAAAACAATGGATACGCGAAGCACTCGACGTATCTGAACAATGGGGGCTCCAAGGCATCGTCTGGTTCCAGTCCCGTAAGGAACTTGACTGGCGAATAAACAGCGATCCCGATGCAGACCATGCTCCGCTTATAAAAAGCAGGGTGTCTTTCCCCCACAGCTGGATCAAAGAACTTGCAGAACGGAAGGCAAGATGATGCACAGGTTCAGCATGAAAACAAAGATTGCGACCGTTGTCTCGGTCCTCTTTCTTGTGATCTTCACCTCGGGCGCCTTCATGTTCGTACAAACTTTCGAGGAGCATTATAAAAAAACCATCGCCGATCAACAGCTCGAACTCGTTTCAAAGATCGCTGCAGACATAGACACCCAGGTACGGGAAGCACAAAAAGTGCTTGTCAGTGTATCAAAGCTGATCCCCACCGGTTCACTCAGAGACTATCATGCAATGCAGAAACAGCTCGAAAATATAACGGAAACACGTTTTTTCCTGAAAAACTACTTCGACAACGGCATCCTTCTTTATTCAAAGACCGGCAGGGTCATAGCCGAGGTACCCTATTCTCAAGAACGGTACGGAAAAGATTTCTCCAACAGGGAATATCTTCAATACACCATCAGGACACGGACGCCTTATATATCGAAACCTTACCGCTCCACAAAACCTCCATATGATCCGATCGTGATGTTTACCGCCCCGGTCTTTAACGGGAACAACGAACTGGTTGCCATACTGGGCGGCGCGGTGTCGCTTGCCAAGGACACAACTCTCGGAGGGATCGCGCAGGTCAAGATCGGCAGAACCGGCTATATGTATCTCTACAATTCGGATCGTACCGTGATCGTTCACCCCGATAAGCGGCTGATCCTGCAGGACGCCTCTCCCCGCGGAACAAACAGCCTGTTCGACAAGGCAATCTATGAGTGGTTCGAAGGGACCGGCGAAACAAACACCCCCGGCGGGCAGCGCGTCCTTGGCACATTCAAGCATTTCCGCAACACAGACTGGATCCTGGCGGCACATTACCCCTTAAAAGACGCATACGGCCCCCTTTCCAGGGCACGCTGGTATATCGTGGCATATACCGCGCTCGGCATTGCCTTCTGTGTGCTGATCACTCTTATCGTGATGCGAAAGAATCTGTCGCCTCTGTCCGAACTTGCCTCTCAGGCGGAAGAGATCGGAAAGACCGAAGAAAGTTTGAAGCCTGTCAACGTGGACGCCGGCGGCGAGATCGGGGCGCTCGCCTCTTCATTCAATGCCATGCTGGAAAGACTGTCTGGACGCGAAGAATCACTGAAGAAAACAATGGACGAGCTCCGCAAACTGTATAATGCCGTTGAACACAGCTCCGCCGTCATTCTCATCACAGATACAGAAGGGGGCATTGAATACGTCAATCCCAAATTCGTTCAGGTCACCGGGTACGAAAGGGCCGAGGCACTTGGTAAGACACCCCGTATACTGAAATCCGGCGATATGCCTTCCGAGATCTACGAGGAACTTTGGAAAACAATTAAATCGGGCGAAGAGTGGCGGGGCATCTTTCACAATAAAAAGAAGAACGGGGAATTCTACTGGGCTGCGTCATCCATCTCCCCGGTGAAAGATACTTCAGGCTCCATCACAAACCTTGTCGGCATTCAGGAAGACATAACGGCGATAAAGCTGTTCGAACAGGAATTACAGAAGGCCAAGGCGGCGGCCGAGAGCGCAAACCAGGCCAAAAGCTATTTCCTTGCAAGCATGAGCCACGAGATACGTACCCCCATGAACGCCATTATCGGCATGACGGAGATCCTTCTGGACGGCCCGCTCGATGGGGAGCAGAAAAAATATGTGGAAACCCTGAGGAGCGCAGGTGAGAATCTCCTGAACATAATCAACGACATCCTTGACATCTCGAAGATCGAAGCGGGATATCTCGAACTTGAATCGGTCCCGTTCGATCTCAAGGAATTGCTTGATGCTGCATGCGGCATCATGTCGGTTCGCACCAGCGAAAAGGGGATCGATATTAGCTGCATGATCATGCCTGACGTACCGGTCCGTCTGAAAGGCGATCCGGGCAGACTCAGGCAGGTCCTTCTCAATCTCATCGGGAACGCGGTCAAATTTACGGAAGAAGGAGGCATCAGGATCGAAGCTGCCCTGGCCGGGAAAGATCTCTCTGCCGCCACAATTCAATTCTCGATCAATGACACCGGGATCGGCATACCTGAGGAAAAGATCGACGGGATATTCGAAAAATTCACTCAGGCGGATCCATCCACAACCAGAAAATACGGCGGTACCGGTCTTGGTCTGACCATATCGCAGCACCTTGTGGAACTCATGGGCGGAAAGATCTGGGTCTCAAGCACCCCTGGAGTTGGAAGCACCTTTTATTTCACTGTGCTGCTCGGGATCGAAGATGAAAGAACGGCCGGCGTCTCAACCGTTACGGAAGCTGCTTCAACAGCGCCGGCGGCGTCTTCCGCTGCCAAGGAACTGAAGCCGCTTCGCATCCTTCTCGTCGATGATTCCGGGGACAACCGGCTGCTTGTCCAGTCATTCCTGAAAAAGACCCCTTTCACGATAGACACCGCCGAGAACGGAAACATTGCCGTTGAAAAGTTCAAGGACTCCGCCTATGATATTATTCTTATGGACATTCAGATGCCGGTGATGGACGGTTATGAGGCAACAAGGCAGATCAGGCGATGGGAGCAATCAAGGGGCCTCAAGAAAACTCCTGTCCTCGCACTCACCGCATACGCCCTGCTCGAAGAAGTACGAAAATGCCAGGAGGCCGGCTGCAGCGGCCATCTGGCAAAGCCGATAAAAAAACAGGACCTTCTGAACGCCATCATGGAACACACCAAAGAGCGGCCCGCAGATGGCATAAATGATCCCGGCAAAAGGTGAACCGCTATGACAGATGACCGCATTACCGTCAGGATAGACAGGGAGCTTGAAGACCTCATCCCCGGCTATCTGGAGAACAGGCGCAAAGACACGGAGTCGATTCGGCAGGCCCTCAAAAAAGAAGACCTTGAGGCCATAAGGGTCATCGGCCATACCATGAAGGGAAGCGGAGGCGGATACGGGTTCGACAGAATAACAGACATAGGCAGGACCCTCGAAGAAGCGGCAAGAAGCGGCGATAAAAGCGTGATACTGCGTCAGACATTGGAGCTGTCAGAATATCTCGATCACATCGACATCATCTACGAATAGCAAAACCGGTTTCTATGGTTTCTATGGTTTGTTCGGTTTCTTCGGTTTGTTAAAACCAGATAAACCATAAAAACCAGATAAACCAAACAAACCGGTTACTGTTTACAGGGAATGGATGTAGAGCATCACAACGGTGTTGTAATTAAAATAAAGCCGTTTTTCAAGATCCTTGATCGCATTGAGGTACGGCATGATATTTTCGTCGGAAAAAGCTATCCTGAAGATCTCGATATATATCTCCGATTCAATCATGGTCCGCAGTTCTTCCAGGTCTACGATCCTGGCGATCTCCGATCGGGCAGGCATCTCTTCCCTGACCCTCTCATAGAACTTCTCCAGCTGATCGCTGTGTTCCCTGATCCGCTTGTGGACATCCAAAAACAGGGACTCCTTGAGTGCGGGGTATTCTTTTGGGGGATACTTTGATATACGCGAAAAAAAAGGTATAAGGTGGCCCAGATAGATCTCAACGCCTTTCTTCAGAAATGCCGCATCCTTGATCACCTTGCACAGCAGGTTTTCATGCACCTGAAAATCATCAAGATCCACGGATACCGATCCGGACTCGACGGAGATAAAAACCGGATACGAAGGGCGTTCCTTGTTGCAGAGGATCGCGCCGCAAATCTCTCCCTGGATCACATCATCCCATTTTGTCCACAGTATGTTGCCCTGATTGTAGAATTGCCCTTCTATGTTGAGAGGAAGATGAAAATTGACGGTGTCGTTCTTCCTGATCCCTTCCCTGCTGACAACCCAGCTTGGGATGGTGAAACCGATACCGCTCCTGCTCAGGTCAAGGATAAGATACTGGAAGCTGGAATGGTCCTCACTCCGCGTTCCCAGAAAAGGCATGTTGACGGAGCTTATGTCCAGCCTCTTTTCTTTCCTTTTTTCCAGGTTCACGTCCGCCATCATCAGCCCCGCCTATGATCTATCATACATTCTGGAATGATCAGGTACAATGAAAAAGTAAAAACGAGGCAATAGGTCATAGGTTATTGGTAATAAAGAAGACCGTTCCATGTTCCAGGAAAAAAGATATAAAAAAAGATTTTTCCTTGAACTTTGAACATTGAACCTGGAACTGTTTTTATTTCTGTAATCAGCTATAATATACCTGGTGAAAGAAAAAATTCTCATCGTCGATGACAGTGAAGATATCCGGCTGCTGCTCAAGAGGTTCCTGAAGTCTGCGGATTACGATGTCTTTGAGACGGCAAGCGGAGAAGAGGCGTTGCAGAAGGCGGACGAGCTTAAACCTGATCTGATACTCCTTGATATCCTGATGCCCGGCATCGATGGTTACAAGGTATGCGCTGCGCTGAAAGAACAATACCCTTCCGTGGATGCCCCTGTCATTTTCCTCTCAGCCAAATCGGATGCGGCCGACAAGGTGCAGGGACTCGAAATAGGCGGGTCGGACTACATCACAAAACCCTTCGATAAGGCCGAAGTGCTGGCCCGCGTGGAGAACCAGCTCAAGATCAGGCGTCTCACGGGAGAACTCATAAAAACCAACAAGAAACTGACTGAAAAGCAAATTGCCCTTGACGAAGACCTCAAGGCCGCAGCCGGCATCCAGCAGAGCCTTCTGCCCCGCACCATACCCGATATGAAGGGCCTCTCTGTCGCCTGGAAGTTCATGCCTTCATATATGATCGGAGGGGACATATTCAATATCTTCCGCCTCGACGAAAGACATATCGGTCTGTACATGATAGATGTGAGCGGTCACGGGGTACAATCGGCGCTCATCACCGTTTCCGTATCGCAGATGCTCCAGCCGGACACCGGCAATACAACGAAGAGAAAGACCGAAAAACGGCCCGGATATGAAATAGTGCCGCCGAAAACAGTTTTAGAATCCCTCGACAAAGAATACCCGCTGGAACGCTTTGACAAGTATTTCACCATCGTCTACATGATCATCGATATCGAAAACGGCGATCTGATATACAGTAACGCCGCGCATCCTCCCCCTGTCATCTTGCGCAGGGACACAACGATGGAGCTTCTCGAAAAGGGAGGGACCATCATAGGCCTCGGCGGCATCGTCCCCTTCGACGAAGAACAAAAGACACTCATGTGCGGAGACCGGGTCATACTCTATACCGACGGCGTCGTGGAATACGAGAACGAAGAAGGTGAATTCTTTGGAGAAGAACGGCTTCACGCTCTACTTGGCAGCCTTAGACAACAGGATACCGGGGCCCTGCTGGACGGTATCGTCGCGTCTATCAATGATTTCGGCAAGGGCAAAGAATTTCAGGACGATATCACGCTCATCGCGCTTGAATACAGAGGCAAAAAAGCATAAAAATATTGTAAGTGATCAGGGAACATTATCTCAAAACGCAGCGGCCGGGACAGAGGGGGAAAAATGGAAATAGAGAACAGGAAAATTGAGAACATCCTGGTAGTCCAGCCTATGGAAAAAAGGATAGACGCGTCTGTTTCGACTGAATTCAAAGGGAGGATGGTGGACTGGATCAATGCCGGCAGCAGGAAGATCATTCTCGATCTCTCATATGTCGACTTCATAGACTCAAGCGGACTGGGAGCGATCGTATCAAGCCTGAAGACCATAGGGAACGACGGTGATCTTGTCATCTGCGGCATCAAGGAAACTGTCATGGGCCTTTTCAGGCTCACCAGGATGAACCGGGTATTCCAGATCTTTTCATCGCAGCCCGAAGCAATAAAGGCGCTTTCCATATAATATGCCCGATCAGGCGTTTACAAAAACCATCACACTGCTCATCGACAGCAAGCTGGAAAATGTTTCCCTTGCCGGGGTCGCCGTTCGGGGCATATGTAATTACCTCTCCCTTAGCGAGATCGACACTTACTACCTGGAGTTGTGTGTCGTCGAAGCGGTCAACAACGCGATCAAACATGCTTATGATCAGGAAGAAGGTCATGCCGTGGAGATCGTTATTATCTATTCAAGCGGCGAGATCATCTTCAGGATAAGCGACATGGGGAAAAGAATGATCCTTTACGGCCCCGGATCCCTTGATTTTGATCCCGAAAATATCGCCTTCCTTCCCGAACAGGGAATGGGTCTTTACATAATTAATTCTATCATTGACGAGGTCACTTACCAATCAGAGGGCGGCAAAAATACATTGACTATGCGTAAAAGTCTCCATTATAAGAATTAGAAAGACCTCCAGATCCCGGTCTGCGCCGGGATGACGGATAATAGGGGATCCGGGATGACGGATAAATGGATTTTATCGATATTTTTCAGATATTAAAATCGGGTACGAGGAACAAGTGACATCAAAATGACAGAACAAGAACTTTTCAATGTCTTAGAGCGGTATGGACAGCAACATCTTTTAGTCCATTACCGTACGCTATCCCGCAGTCAAAAAGATGCTGTTTTGCGAACGGCCGTCTCCCTGGATATCCACCTGACCTTTAGGCTGTACAGGGAATTTTGCCTGGGCAAAGACGTAGGACATACAACGGCTGTCATTAAACCATCCGGCGTCATCGGCATTCCAGGGGATGCACAGGAAAAAAGGATGGCCGAACAGGCCCGCCTTCACGGTGAATCGCTTCTCAGGGAAGGTAAGGCGGCGGTGCTCGTCGTTGCCGGCGGTCAGGGTTCACGGCTTGGGTTCGAAGGGCCCAAGGGCACTTACGCCCTGTCGCCCGTCATGAATAAAACACTGTTCCAGCTATTCGCAGAGCAGGTAAAAGCATTGTCGGTCCGCTACGGCACAACGATACCTCTGCTTATCATGACCAGTGATGACAACCATCCCGATACGGTTGCATTTTTCACAAAAAACCATTACTTCGGTCTTCAGTCTGAAAAAGTGCATTTCTTTTCCCAGGGGGTACTCCCTGCCGTTTCCCAGGACGGCAAACTCGTACTAAGGGACAGCGCCCATCTTTACACGAGCCCCAACGGCCACGGGGGTTCGTTGAAGGCGATCTCCGACTCCGGGGTACTTGCGAAGCTTATCGCATCCGGTTGTGAGGAACTCTTTTACTGCCAGGTTGATAACCCCCTCGTCAAGATCGCCGATCCCATCTTTCTGGGGTATCACGCAATGGCAAAATCTCAGGCCTCCACAAAGGTTGTCAGGCGCAGGAACATTGAGGAGAAGGTGGGGGTCTACCTGAATCTCAACGGAAAGGATGCCGTCATCGAGTACAGCGACATCGATGCAAATTATATGTCAGCCCTCGACGAAAAAGGAGACATCCTCTACTGGGCTGGCAACACCGCCATCCATATCTTTTCCCTTTCCTTTATCGGAGACTTGAACAGGGATGGATTTGCCCTTCCCTATCACTGCGCAAAAAAAACAGCCTATGTAGTCTCCTCTGACTGGGAACCTGCAAACATTGACATTTGGAAGTTCGAAACGTTCGTATTCGATGCCATCCCGATGGCCGAGAGGACATGCTGCATGGAAGTCTCCCGTGAAGAAGAGTTCGCCCCCGTAAAGAACAAAGACGGTGCCGATTCGCCCGAAACCGCAAGGCGCGCGATGAGCGAACTGCACCGAACATGGCTGAAACAGGCGGGCATCGATACACCGCCCGGTACGAAGGTCGAGATCAGCCCGCTCTTTGCCCTCGACGCAGATGAGTTCGTTCAAAAGGTCAAAGGGCGAACCATCAATGTTTCACCCGAGATCTATATTGAATGAAAAGACAGGTCATAGGTAATGGGTTATAGGTGATAGGAAAAACTTCCTTCCCATGACCAATTACCTATGACCCATTACCTGTCTTTATTCCCCTATGATGTGCATCTTCATGAAATTCGTCTTGTTCCAGGTTGCAATGGGGTGACCGGCAAGGATCACGATGGCGTCACCTTTCTTAACAAAACCTGATTCCAGAAGGGACCGGTCGACTTCTTCGATCATCCTGTCCGTATTTGCCAGTTTTTTTATCTCGTAAGGCATGACACCCCAGAAAAAACACATCCTCCTGACGATCTTTTCATCGGGTGAAAGGGCAATGACGGGTATGGACGGTTTGAACTTGGAGATGAGCCTGGCCGTGAAGCCGCTCATCGTGAAGCCCACGATACACTTCGCGCCGATCTCCTCTGCGGCCCGGGAAGCTGCCTGTGCCAGTGCCTCGGGAAAATCGGATACAGTCCCTTCGGTCAAAACCAGGTGAGCTCTTTTCTGTCTATGTTTGGCCCTCTCCTCGGTATAGCTGATGATCCTGTCCATCACAGCGACGGCATCGAAGGGGTATTTCCCGGCCGACGTTTCCGCTGAAAGCATGAGCGCGTCCGTTCCGTCGAGGACGGCGTTGGCAACATCCGTCGACTCCGCCCTTGTCGGTCTCGAATGATGGGTCATCGATTCAAGCATCTGCGTGGCCGTGATGACGATCTTTCTTTTTTCATTTGCCCTGGCTATGAGCATTTTCTGCACCATGGGCACTTCCTCGAGCGGCATTTCGACACCGAGGTCGCCGCGGGCCACCATGATGCCGTCCGTCTCGTCGACGATGGCATCGATATCGTTTATTGCCTCCTCCTTTTCGATCTTCGCGATAAGCGGAACAGATAGGCCTTTCTCCTTGAGCCACTTTTTCACGGTCTTTATGTCTTTCGCACTCCTCACAAAAGAAAGGGCGACATAATCCACCCCTGACTTAATACCGAATTCGATGTCCTCCCTGTCCTTTTTCGTAAAGAAAGGGGCGCTCACCTTCATGCGGGGGAGGTTGACGCCTTTGTGTTCCCTCAGGATCCCGCCTTCAACGACAACGGCAGTGATCGTGCTTCCAGTCTTTTTCCTGACCTCAAGCTGGATAAGCCCGTCATCGAGCAGGACAATGTCGCCCGGTTTGGCGTCCCGCACGATCCAGGGAAAATCTATGTATATGCGCTTGTCGTTTCCTGTATCCGGGCCCGCCGCTATCTCGATCTGTCTGCCTTTTTCGAGATGCACCTTGCCTGAGTCAAGTCTGCCGACCCTGATCTTGATGCCCTGCAGGTCCTGAAGAATGGCCACATGTCTTTTTGTCTTTTTTTCGATCATCCTGATCTTTTTGATCATGGACCCGTGGAAAGCGTGGTCGCCATGGGAAAAATTGAGACGGGCCACGTTCATGCCTTTTTTTACCAGCAATTCGATAGCGTTCCTGCTTTGTGTGGGAGGACCCAGTGTACAGACTATCTTTGCTCTTCTCATTCACCACCCCCGTAATTGTTTCTTTTTTTCAGGCAATATGGGAAAACCCCTTTTTATCATCGAACCTGTCACCGATGCGCTCCAGCAGTTTCTCAATGTCATGGCCGGAAAGGTTCGCGACCATTTCTTCGGCGATCTTTCGAGCCTTTATCATGATGTCCACATCTGAAACAATATCACCTATCCTGAATTGCGGCAACCCCGTCTGCCTCACACCGAGCATATCGCCAACGCCTCTGAGCCTTAAGTCTTCCTCGGCGATAACAAAGCCATCAGTGGTCTTCTCCATGATCTTGAGCCGTTTTGTTGCTATGTTTGTCCTCTTTGTAGAGGCGACAAGGAGACATCTTGACGCATGGGCACCCCTGCCCACTCTTCCCCGAAGCTGGTGCAGCTGGGAAAGACCGAACCTTTCGGCATTCTCTATGACGATCACGCTCGCCCCCGGCACATCGATGCCCACCTCGATGACCGTCGTACACACAAGGACGTCTATCTTTCCCTGCCTGAACCTGTTCATCACGTCTTCCTTGTCCTGGGTCTTCATCTTTCCGTGGAGAAGACCCACATTATGAGCCGGGAACACGTTCTTTTGAAGGTAAGACGCCATGCCCACCGCGTCCTGGAGTTCTTTCTGCCGCGATTCCTCAACGAGGGGATAGACGATGAAAGCCCCGCGGCCCGCCCCAAGTTCTTCCTTTATCGCTTTGTGCGCCTTTTCTTTTTCATTGTCCGCAAGAACCTTTGTCAATATCTTCTGCCTTCCCGCCGGCATTTCGTCGATGACAGAAACATCGAGATCGCCATAAATGACCATGGAAAGCGTCCGTGGTATGGGAGTGGCCGTCATGCTCAGGACATCAGGGAGGCGCGATTTGTCTTTCAGCCTCTTTCTTTGTTCAACGCCGAAACGGTGCTGTTCGTCGATGACGACGAGCCCGAGCTTCCTGAATTCCACATCCTGCTGAATAACAGCGTGGGTCCCGATAACGACCGGCGTGGCCCCCGTCCGGATCTTTTCAAGAACACCCTTCCTCTCGCTTCCAAGACCTCCTTTCAAGAGCACAACAGGGACGCCGAGGGCATCGAACCAGCGATGGACATTGAAATAGTGCTGTTCGGCAAGGATCTCCGTGGGGGCCATCAGGGCAACCTGGAAGCCGTTATCGATGGCGATACAGGCGGCAACAGCGGCACATACGGTCTTTCCCGAGCCCACATCACCCTGGAGGAGCCTGTTCATCGGTGTACGTCCCGACATGTCATCACGGATCTGGCCGATCACCCTCTGCTGGGCCTGCGTCAGTTCGAATCCGATGCCCTCCATGAAGGCCTTCTCCATGGGACCCCCTGTTTTAAAAGATATCCCGGCCTCTTTCATCATTTTCTTTTTTTTCGCCATGATTGTTATCTGAAAATGCAGGTATTCTTCGAGAATGAGCCGTCTGATACTCTCTTCACCAACATCCCGGCTGAAGTCTTCCACGGACGGCGTGTGTATGTTCCACATGGCATTGTTCAGCGTCATCAGGCCGTATGCCTTTTGTGTCTCCTCCGACAGGACACCGGCGCTTGAAATCCCGAGGCTTTTGATCGCTTCACCTATTATCCTTCTAAGGAACCCCTGTTTTACACCGTCGATCTGGGAATAAAGGGGGACTATCTTTCTTGCGTCACCCGGGTCTTCGTCATCACCTATGACCATCACTTCCGGATGCACCATCTGGAGGTTCCCGTTAAAAACTCCGACCTTTCCCGACAAGAACAGTGTGCTGTCCTTCACGCAGATCTTCTGCAAATATCCCTTCGTCCACTGGAACCATTTCAGGGAAAGGTATCCCGTATCATCGCTTACGATCACTTCGAACCCTTTTTTACGGGCATGGCGGAAAAACATGCTGCGGTAAGAATCCACCCTGGCGACAACGCTTGCCTCCTCTCCTGGTTCGAGCTCGCCTATTCTTTTGACCTTTCCCCGGTCAAGCCAGCGAATGGGAGCATAATATAAAAGATCATCGATGGTCTCGATACCCTTCTTTGCCAGGGCTCCGGCTATCACCGGCCCGACACCTTTCAGGGATGTCACATGTGCACTGAGCAATGCCGCGCTGTTTTCTATTTCCGTCATCACATTTTATATTACACTATCAGCACAGTGTTTTTAAACGGCAAGATGGGGAGGACAGAAAAAGACAGGTAATGGGTTCGTGGTGATAGGTCATAGGAAGGACGGTTTTCCCATAACCCATAACCTATCACCTATGACCAGATGTTAAGATCCGGCAGCATGTTTTTAAGGTTTCCTCCCCAGGCTCCGTTGCCTCCAGCGGAACCCTCAGGGTGAAGCGGGCGTGAGACAAAGGTTTTTAAAGGAAAAAACATATTTTCGGACAGATGTGGCCTATGACCGGTATTCCCCTTACCACAAAACGCAAAAATTGTTTTGTATATAGATAAAATAATTGATATAGACACACGGAATTAGAAGGGGGAACAACCCTGATGTGCGGAATATTCGGAATATTCGATCACAAAGATGCTGCGAACCTGACTTACCTGGGCCTTCACGCGCTTCAGCACCGGGGCCAGGAAAGCGCCGGGATCTCCTGCACCGACGGCGAGACAATGAGGACCCACAGAGAGATGGGCCTCGTATCGGACATCTTCAACGCACAGGTCCTTTCCGGCCTCCCCGGAAGATCGGCCATCGGCCACGTCAGGTATTCAACCTCAGGCTCAAGCAATATCGACAATGCCCAGCCCCTCATGGTCGAATATGCCAGGGGGCATCTTGCCATGGCCCACAACGGCAACCTCACCAACGCAATGATCGTAAAGAACGAGCTTCAAAACTACGGCTCCATCTTCCAGTCTTCATCGGACACAGAGGTCATTATCCATCTCATTGCACTTTCCCACGAGGGCTCCACGGTGGAGCGGCTTATCAGCTCGATGAAAAGGGTCGAAGGGTCCTATTCCATTGCCACCCTTACAAACAGTGAACTCATCGCGCTTCGCGACCCCCTTGGTTTCAGACCTTTATCCCTGGGTAAATTGAAGAATTCCTATGTGGTGTCAAGCGAAACCTGCGCCTTCGATCTCATCGGAGCAAAATACATACGTGAGATCGACCCTGGAGAGGTGCTGCTCATCAACAACGACGGTCTCACATCCATCAAGCCTTTCAAGGAGGCCCCCTTAAGGCACTGCATATTCGAATTTATCTACTTCGCACGTCCAGACAGCTACATGTTCGGCAAAACGGTCTACAGCGTCCGAAAGGCGCTGGGAAGACAGCTTGCCAGAGAAACGGCCGTCAAGGCGGACATGGTCATCCCAATTCCTGACTCCGGCATCAGCGCGGCACTCGGTTATTCCCAGGAGACCGGCGTACCCTTCGAGCTGGGCCTCATAAGGAACCATTACGTCGGAAGGACCTTCATAGAACCAAGGGAATCGATCAGGCATTTCGGTGTGAAGTTGAAACTCAACGCGCTTCGTGATATTGTGAAGGGGAAAAGGATCGTTGTCATCGACGATTCCATCGTAAGAGCGACAACGGGAAGGAAGATCATTAAGATGCTCAGGCAATACGGCGCTAAAGAGGTGCACTTCAGGGTAAGCTCACCCCCGACCACTCACCCCTGTTTCTACGGAATCGATACCCCCTCCAGATCCCAGCTCATCGCGTCATCGCACACCGTGGAAGAAATAAATAAATACCTCGGCTCCGACTCCCTGCAGTACCTCACCGTGGAAAGCATGCAAAAGGCCCTCGGACGGGGCGAATACACATACTGTGACGCCTGCTTCTCCGGCTCATACCCGTCAAGGTTTCCCTGGGGAATGGAGCTGGAACAGATGGAACTTTTTGCCAAAGGAGAAAAATAAATGACAGAAGATCGGGCCGTTCTTCTCAATATCCTAAAAACATTGTCCTACGAAGAGGGAGAATTCACCCTGGTAAGCGGGAAAAAGAGCAGTTTTTACATCGATGCCAAGGAAACGACCCTCAATCCTGAAGGCATGTACCTTGTCGGCAAGATCATGTACGAAATGGTACGCCAGATGCAGGACATACAGGCAGTGGGCGGCGTGAGCATAGGCGGCGATCCGCTCGTATCTTCCGTTGTCCTGTCATCATACCTGAACAAGGACAACCTCATGGGTTTTTTGATCCGAAAGGAACCGAAGGGACATGGAACGAATCAGTGGATAGAAGGCGGGAAGAATTTAAAGAAGGGAATGAACGTCGTGATCCTCGAGGACGTTGTCACAACAGGCGGGTCATCACTCAAGGCCATGGAAGCAGTTGAAAAAGGCGGGTATAATGCGAAAGGCGTCGTCGCGCTGCTCGACCGCCTTGACGGAGGCAGGGAAACAATAGAAGCAAAAGGTTACAGCTTCAAATCGATATTCACGCTGAAGGATATAAGAAACGGGTAATCGTAACAGTTTATTCGGTTTGTCTGGTTTGTTTGGTTTGTCTGGTTAACAACCAAAGAAACTGAAGAAACTCAATTGTTTTTTCTGTTCCTGTAGCACAGGGATTTATCGAAAAAATAGATGATCAGCACGTTGAGTAAGAGGGACCCGAAAAGGAGGTAGCTCTGGGCCGGAACATAGCCGAAATGTGCGTACCGGTAGGCCACCACCTGCGACAGCAATGAGCACAGTATTAAATTCGCACCACTTAATTTATAAATAATAAACTCGATCCCTGCCGCAAGCAAACCAAGCAAGAACATGGAAATGAACAGGAAAAGAAAAGACCCCGGATAATAAAAAAAAGCCACTATGCCCGGTATATTTATAAAATGGTACCTGGACATATGAACATCCAGGTATTTGTATTTAAGTATTTCCCTATCGAACATACTCGTCCCGTAATTTGAAAACTTCTCCTTCCATGCCCTCTTCCAGAGGTCCCATCCAAGGTGCGGGTAACTGCTCACCGCCATGGCACCTTCTATTCCAACCCACCGGTCGATGAATAAGACCTTGACCCCTTTTATTGCATTGGTAATTTTGCCGTATAATGATGGCCCGCGTACTGGCGGACCGAGTGGGGGCCGGAGAAGCCCGGCCGCTTCCCCGGGAGAAACAGTTGCTTTTTCCGGGTGGACATCAACAGACGCATTCCCATAAGGATATGTAAAGAAAAGTGCTACGCGTACATGGTTCACAACAAAAACAGATGCAATGAACAGGACGGCGAATATAACCGGTATGACCAGCTTATAGCTCAGGCTCAGGCGGACAAACCGTTTTTTGGCGTTATCGGCAAGGCCTATCATCAGGGAGCCGCCGTTGAGGACCATTCCCCTGCTCAGCATGGACACATTGGAAACGAAGCATTCCAAAAGGCTCATCACGGAAACAAGGTAAGGATTATTCTTGATCCTGAACTCGCAGTCCAGTATGACCGCTGAAACAGATGCCATACCGAAAAGCAAAAGCCAGGTGTAAACACCGTTTAAGCCAAAGGGCAGGAATGTGCGGGGTATGCTGCCCCTCTGATAGATGCCGAAGATGACATTCGTGATGCCCACCGCTGCGAACAGGGCAAAGAAAAGGACCAGGACAGGCTTCCTGTACCTTTTGTAAAAGGCGAACGTTGATTCATGCCTGGCCCGAACAGCAGCGTCCGCGTATGAGAAGAAGTATCTCCTTCGGACAAGGCCGGCTATCAGCAATGCCGCTACACCGCAGGTCGTGACGATAAGGGCGTGATCGAAGGCGGCGCCGGTTCCGTTGAAATTGCCCACGGGCTCCTGGAACTCCCCCCCCATGAAGGCGACCCTCACAGACAATTTTAACCAGTAACCGAGCCAGAAAAATATACCGATGAAGGTATCGAAAAAGATCTTATCTTTCGTGAACCCTAGAATTAAAAGGGCATTGAGGGCAATAGTAAAAACGATGTACACAACCGCATTGCCGGGGTAATTGATAAGGGCGAAAAAAGATAGGAAAAAAAGTGCAAAATAAAAAATGCCGGAAAAAACATTCGAAACTTTAACATTCATAAATTGTTTTTTTTATTTTTATTTGTTCTGCAAGATCTGCCGCATATGTGTAAGGAGTTCTTTCTTACCGTAACCTGTTCTGGATGAAAACAAGTATGCCTTCTGACCGTTAAAAAACTGCTCGTAGGAGCGCACCTTCTTTACGATATTTCCCTGTGTTTCCTTATCCACCTTGGTGAGGACCGGGGTGAAGGGGAGCTGTTTTGAATGAAGCCACTGCGCAAGCATCAGGTCAAGATCGTCAAAATCCCTTCGGACATCCAGGAGCCATATGATCCTTTTTATCCGCTCATTTGCCGGCAGGTACCCTTCTACCATTTTCTGCCAGTCCAGTGCCATACTTCTTGACACCTTAGCGTAGCCAAAGCCGGGAAAATCGGAAAAGATTATCCAATCACGTTTTCCAAGGGATTCATAGAGAACTTTATAGATGTTGATCATTCTCGTCGCGCCCGGCCGAGAGCTGGTCCTGGCCACACGCTGTGTTACAAGCGCGTTGATAAGGGAGGATTTACCCACGTTCGACCTGCCGATAAAACAGATCTCCGCCGCGGCGTTAAACTGAACCTCGCCCGGTGAAGAAACGCTTTTAACGTATTTGGCGTCTATGATACGCATGCTCTCTTATCAATTCGCTGATCTGGAGGGGATCACGGAAGTAAGGACACTTAAGACCTTCGCGGGGTCATTTTCGTTGACTGTGAGCACAACCGTTTCTATCTTGTTCCGCAAATCTTGCCAGTCAACAGGAGGAGACTTTACCATGGTGATCTTTCCGTGCAGGGTCTTAACCGATTCTTCTTCCTCGGCGACGAGCTCTTCGTGAAGCTTTTCACCCGGCCGCAGTCCCGTGTAAACAACATCGACATCCTCACCGATCTTGAAGCCCATGAGGCGTATCATATCCTGTGCCAGGTCTATGATCTTTACCGGCTCTCCCATATCGAGAACAAATATCTCTCCCCCGGTACCCATGGCCCCCGCCTGCATGACCAACTGCGCTGCCTCGGGAATACTCATAAAGTACCGGGTCATTTCGGGGTGGGTCACCGTCACGGGGCCGCCTTTTATTATCTGTTCTTTGAAAAGAGGTATGACGCTTCCCGCGCTGCCCAGAACATTGCCGAACCTGACGGCAATGAACCTTGTCCTGTTCTGGCTGTTCATCCCCTGGCAGATGAGCTCGGCCACACGTTTCGTCGCTCCCATGACATTGGCCGGACTTACGGCCTTGTCCGTTGAAATGAGAACGAACTTATCAACTCCGGCCCGAATTGACTCCTTTGCCACGTTGTATGTTCCCTGAACGTTGTTCTTTATTGCCAGGAGAGGATTGGATTCCATTATTGGAACATGCTTATATGCGGCGGCATGAAAGACGACCTGGGGCTTGAACGTATCCATCGCCCATTCAAGTCTCTGCGTATCAAGGATATCGCCAAGAACCATTTCGTATGGCCTTTCAGTAAATGCCTGCGAAAACTCCTTGTCTATCCTGTATATCTCGTTCTCCACCCTTTCGTAGAGAATAAGCTTTTCGGGTTCCATCTTCATGATCTGCCTGCAAAGCTCGGAGCCTATGGAGCCTGCCGCTCCCGTCACAAGAACCCGCTTCCCTGTCAGGTATTCCCTGATCTGCCGCTCGTTGAGCTCTACATGTTCCCTGCCGAGAAGGTCCTCGATGCTGATCTGGCGTATCTGGTTAACATGCACGGTGCCGTTCAATATATCGCTGATGGCCGGAACGGTCTTGCATGGTATGCCGGCGTTCTCACAGAGCTGGATGATCCTTCTCATCTCTTTTCCGGAAAGGGTTGGAATGGCTATGATGGCCTCCTGCACCTGTTTCTTGTCGACGGTCTTTTCCAGGTCATCGATCTTTCCCAAAACCGGAAGACCGTGTATCCTCATACCCTTTTTTGATGTATTATCATCCAAGAACCCTACGGGTTCATATCCTATCCTCGAGTTTTGCCTCATTTCCCTGAGCAGCATCTCTCCGGCCCTTCCAGCTCCCACAATGATGACCTTTTTTTTCTCCTTGATCGCCCCCCCTGCGGGATAAAACTCACGGAATAACCTGTACAGGAACCGGGACCCGCCGACAAGGCAAACAATGATGAACCAATCTATGATGAACACCGACCGGGGAAAATCTATAAGTTGATAAACAAGCCCCACGTAAACAAAAAATAAAAATGAGCTGAGAACCGTCGCCTTCAGGATGCGCAGCAGGTCGTTCATTGAAGCATAACGCCACACACCGCTGTAAAGCTTGAAAAAGTAAAAACAGAACACCCTTATCAACAAAAGTACCGGCAGAGTGGCAAAAAATACTTTTAAGTTTATCTCCGGTATGGAAAAATTGAACCGCAGGATGTATGCAAACCAATAGGCAAAAACTGTAGATACCGCATCGCTTGCCAAAACAATTACACGCTTTGCGTTCTGGATAAGTCGGTTTTTCATGTGTGCGCTGTCTTTATATCACAATCCGGTCAATTTATAAACATCAGGCAGTTGCCTAATGTTTCACATCCTCTGACCTTATCACCTTTTGAAAGGTCATCCATAGTATTCTCAGGTCAAATAAGAATGACCTGTTCTTAAGGTAATATTCATCATAGTCCACCTTGACCGGTATCGATATCGTGTCCCTTCCGTTGACCTGTGCCCACCCCGTGATACCGGGAACAATATTATGTATGCCCCTTGCTGTCCTGAGCTCGATAAGATCGTGCTGGTTATAAAGTGCAGGTCTTGGTCCCACAATACTCATGTCCCCTTTCATCACGCTCCATATCTGCGGGAACTCATCAAGACTATATTTGCGTAAAAAAGAGCCCACCGGGATCAAATACACATCAGGGTTTTCCAGAAGATGTGTGGCAACATCAGGTGTATCGATTCTCATGGTACGAAACTTGGGCATTAAGAATATATCGTTTCCAATACCGACTCTCTTGGACCAATACAGAGCAGGGCCTTTCGAAGATAGTTTTATCAACAGGGCTATGCAGATAACGGGGAGCAATAACAGGCAGGATAAAATAAAGGCAACAAATAGATCAAAGATACGTTTCACAGATCAATTCCCGCATTCCATGATATCATGAAACATGTTCCCTCAGTTCGCTCCCTTGTCTTTCAAATACCAGTCCACCTCGCGCCTGAGACCTTCCTCCAAACTGATGCCGGTCTTGAAACCATAGGCTTCATAAAATGAACTTGTGTCGTAAACATCTTCAGACAACCATTTCTTTATTGTTTGATGGAGACCTTTTGACAGGCCCCTGCCGAGAAACAGAGCCAACCCTGCCGGAACGCTTACGGGGAAAGGACATTTCCCCAGGGCATCCGAGATACCGTCAACAATTTCACGCATCGTGCATGGCGGGGCGGAAACGTTAAACACATTGATGCCGGATGCAGGCCGGGTTGCCGCTACCAGGCACGCGCGGGCGGCATCATCCTTATGCAGCAAGCTTTTCCGGTTAGCACCGGTACCTATCCATACAAACCTCCTACGGTCCAAAGAACGCACCAATCGTCCCACGTTCCCGGGATCACCTTCACCGTAAAGCGTTGAAAGCCGCAGGATCGTAAGCGCCATCCCTGTTCTCTCCGCAATTTCCCGGGCTCCGAGCTCGGCTTCGTACTTGGATATAGCATAAGGCCCTACGGGGCTGCAGGGAACATTCTCATCATAAACGCCATGGGTGTACGGCCCATAAACTGAAACAGAGCTTATCAGGACAAAATGCTCCACCCCGGCAATGGCTGCCGCTTCGATCATGTTGACCGTGCCAGTGACATTAACGGTGTGAAAAGGAGCGCCTTCAGCCTGAGCACCGTCAAAGATATGCGCCAGTCCAGCGGTATGGATAATACATGACAATCCCTCGGGCAAAGGTTTCATCCCCGACGGGTCTGTTATATCCGACCGATCGTAATCGATTCCCTGCACAGCCGGCGACCCATGGAGATCGGTCGCACAAAATGGCATTCGGGAAGCATTTGCCTGGCGCACTATTGTCGATCCGAGAAAACCGTTTGCCCCTGTTATAAGCACTTTCATTTCCCCAATACACGTTAATGGAAAAGCATCCTTAACGCCATCTGGAATTTTGCAAAAAATTGTTTTAACCCACGTGTTCTCAGTATTTCGTGAAAGATAATGCCGGGATTAAAATAGAACTGCCTCTGAATCGCATTTTGCATATCCCTCAGCTCTTCGGCACTGTACAATTTACTCGCAAACGAGGTTCTGAAGGACGGATCCGGCTTTTTCGCGAAATCAAGCCAGTAGTCATGTTCAATAGTTCCATCTTCCATTAATCTATTGTAAAGGTATGTCTTAGGCATAGGCGTACAGATCGAACAATGCAAGTGCCTTGGTCTTATCTCTTTGATAAGGTCCATCGTCATATCGATATCGTCTTTGGTCTCAGAAGGCACCCCGATCATAATATAAGCGCAGCAGTCGATCCCGAATTTCTGAGCGGACCGGAACGCCTTCCTGATATCCTGCGTCTTTATACCTTTTTCCAGGTAATCCAGTATCCTCTGCGAACCGGATTCAACACCGAAATATATCCGGTAACATCCTGACCTTTTAAGGTGTTCGCTCAATTCATCATCAATGTAATCGACACGCGAGCTGATCTTGTATGTTATGTTCAGGTCAGCGTCCTTCAATAAATTACAAAATTCAATGGTCCTTTTTCTGTTGATCGTGAAATTGTCATCCTGGATGAAAAACTCCCTGACACCCTTGTTCACCCAGAATCGGATCTCCTCCAGAATGTTCCCCGGAGTGCGGTAGCGGTACGGGGAACGCCTCAGGTCGCAAAAAACACATCCCTGGGGACAACCGCGTGATGTCATTATGTTCACAACCTGATCGGTGCACGCCAAAAGATGTGAATATTTTGTTGGATCGACAAGGTCGTATGCTGGCAGCGGCAGATCGTCGAGCTTTTTTACAACAGGGCGGGGAGGATTGATGACGATCTCTCCTTCCGATGTCTTGTAACCAAGACCATTTACAGCAGAAAGCTTCTCTTCCGTTATGCCTGACCCGTCAAGGTAAAGACTCACGAGTTCCTTGAAAGTCAGTTCTCCCTCGCCTATAACGATATAATCGACAAAACCAAATGCGAGAGTTTCTTCTGGGTACAACGTAGGATGCCACCCGCCAAAACATATTTTTGCCTGAGTGCTCGCCTTACGTACTATTTTACAAACCTCCATGCAATTCAAAAGGTTAAACGTCAGAACACTGAAGCCGACAATATCAGGGGATTCCTCTGCGATGAGTTTTTCCAGGGTTTCCATCGATATTTCATCAATGTTCATGTCTATAATGCGTATGTCAACACCGGGAATATCCTTTACCGCGGCAGCCACATAGAGCAGTCCGAGACTTGGCCTTATCGCGTTGCTTTTATCTGCTTCCACGTAAGCATACGGTTCGATGTAATGGATATTGGGAGGAATTATAAAAAATATTTTCATTTTTGACCTATGGTAAAATAATTTACATTATACATCATGTCTGTCAAAGGTTTCTGATCACGGTGCAATAGATCTCTATTCCCCTGTCGTGCGTGTATTTGTTCTCCACTGCCTGCCGCGCCCGCAAACCCATCTGCCGCAACCGTGCCGGGTCTGAGAAAGCGTCCATGATGACCTCCGCCAGCCTGCCGGGTTCACCGGGCGGCGCCACCCAGCCTATCTCCTCCTCGGTGATCGTAAGGGCCACTTCTGACCCTTCCTCTGCGATGGCAATAACAGGCTTGCCCGCCGCCATGATATTATAAAGCCTGCTGGGAACGGCGGCCCCTTTCATTCCCGACACCAGGGAAACTATCGAAACATCACAGGCATTCAAAAAGACCGGCTGCTCAGCACGCGGCCTCTGCCCGAGAATGGTGATGTTTTTAAGTTCCTTGTCCTGAACGGTCTTTTCCATCCATTCCCTTTTAACACCGGTTCCGATAAAGAGGAAATGGATATCGCCGTGGACCCGCAGCATTTCGGCGGCAGCGAACATATTCTCGATACCCTGGGCATGACCCATATTGCCCGCGCATTGCACAACAAACCTATCAGTCAGGCGCAATTCCTTGATCAATGGATTATCGTCCCTGGACATGGGAGCAACCAGGTCGAGGTCCGTCCAGTTGGGCACTATGGTTATCTTGTCCGTTTTTGAAACATGATCGATCTTATGCTGGACCAGCTGCTTCATGTCCCTGCCCAAAACGGTTATATGATCAACGCTCCCATAGAGCCAACGGTTCAGAAAGGTCATCAGGCGTGCCAGCATGCTTTTTGGTCCGGTGATGCCGGTGGCGATCAATGTTTCCGGGTATATGTCTTCGATGCGGAGTATGCATTTGGCCCTGGTCAGTTTGCATGCGATAAAAATAACAAAGGGCAACGACGGCGGCGTAGTGACCACGATCACCAGGTCATTTCTGGAGATCTTTGACAGCGATCTGAAAAAAATTGACAGACTGATGGTGATGAAATTGACCAATCTCAATGAAAGCCGTTTTTTGTCGAAATTCGTCGAGCAGCATCGTTCTATCTGCACACCGTTATGCGTCTCTCTCTTCGGAAGATCGCGCTGGTCGCCGGAACGCTGAGGATAACCGCAGATGACATGCACTCTGTATGACCGTGCAAGGCCTTCCGCGAGTTTTGTCATGAAATGGCCTCCCCCCTGCTCGTCGGGGTAATAGACCTCCGAAATAACCCAAACCTTATCAGGCGCTTTCAAGCGCTAAATGCTCCTTTGAAATGTCGATGATCTTCTTTGACTGGACACCGATCATATCAGGATTGTTTATACCACACCGTCCGGTTCACATATCCCGTGTAGCTCATTATAATACGCAAAACCTTTTCCGACACGTTCGGTATATCATAGTCTTTTACAGTGCGAAGTTTCCGGGCCTCCCCCCTTGGCTGGTCCTCCAGTATACGAAGTCCGAGGAGAACAGACTCCCAGTCAAGCCCCGGCATCATAACGGCGCCTTCCTCCATTCCTTCGGGCCGTTCATGGGCGTTGCGTATATTGAGCGCGGGAAAGTTGAGTATGGAAGATTCCTCCGTGATAGTTCCGCTGTCGGAAATTGTCGCCATTGCGCGTGTCTGGAGATGCACATAGTCGCAAAAACCAAGGGGTTTCATCAGCTCCACGCGGGAATCAATCTTGACCCCTTTCTCATCGATCATCTTCCTTGTCCTTGGATGAGTGGAAACAATGACCCGTTTACCGAAACTCTCCGAAAGGTTGTTCAGAACATCGACAAGTTTCTCGAACTGCCCGGGGAAGTCTATGTTCTCCTCACGGTGGGAACTCACGAGGAAATAGTCATTTTCACGCAAACCAAGGCGTTCCAACACATCGGAAACCTCTATCCTCTCCATGTAATGGTGTATGACCTCGTACATGGGGCTCCCTGTCTTTATTATCCTGTCCGGAGGAAGGCCTTCCCGGAGAAGATATTCCCTGGCAATGTCGCTGTAGGGCATGTTGATGTCGCTTGTGTGATCGATGATCCTGCGGTTCACCTCTTCCGGTACCCTCTCGTCAAAACACCTGTTTCCCGCTTCCATGTGAAATATGGGGATCTTTCGGCGTTTTGCGGCTATGACGGACAGGCAGCTGTTGGTATCTCCCAGTACCAGCAGCGCATCCGGTTTCTGACTTTCCATGACCTCATCCGATAAGGCGATAACGTTTCCTATCGTCTGTGCCACAGATCCCCCGACAGCGTTCAGAAAGTGGTCCGGCCTGCGGATGCCCAGGTCCTGGAAAAAGATCTCGTTCAATTCATAATCATAGTTCTGTCCCGTATGAACCAGAACGTGTGAAACATATTTGTCAAGCGCGGCCATTACCCGGCTCAGTTTGATGATCTCAGGCCTGGTACCGACAATCGTCATAACTTTTAACGTCATGTTTTGCACCCGCTTATTTAATATATATTCAAACCTGTGTCAATGTAATGCCTGCGCGAGAAGATCAACGGCCATACTGCTGCCTGTTCGATTCATAATCCCTGTGCATGGCATCGATCAGCTCCGGCCACGCAGGCGGGACATATCCGGTCCGTAAGCGAAACCGTTCCGATACGAGCGAACGGTCAAGGACAAGGCCTTCGAACGGTTCTATCTCTATCTCCTTGCGGTAACCGCGTGCGACCAATTTAAGGAGATCGAACTTTGATATGGGGTCCGATGACACGTGATAGACCCCGGTGAGGCTTTCGTCGGGAACAACAAAGTCATTCACGATCCTTGCGAACTCGATGGTAGGGAAACCTGAATAGATGGCTTTCGTATAACCCCTTACCCTGCCGGACTCCCCCAGGAACCACTCTATCAATCCGTACCGGCCCTTTAGTTCATGTCCGATGATGGACGTGCGCAGGGTGACACAGTGGGGATAATCCACTTCACCGAGCAGCTTGGTCCTGCCGTAAAGGTCCTCGGGGGCCGGATTATCGTTTTCTTCGTACATGCCTTTCCTGCCGTCAAAAACGCAATCCGTACTGATATGGACCATACGGGCCTTCGCCTCTTTGCATGCAATGGCTATATGATGCGGCAGGAGGGCGTTGATCGTTATCGCCGGCACGGGATCGTTCGCCATGGGAAGCTGCTTGATTATGCCGATGCAATTGACGACCAAATCGGGACGGACTGAACCGAGAACGCGTTCGATCGCGTCAAGGTCGCCGGCCTCTATGTTCTCCTGTACGAACCTTCCGGCCATGTCCCGCGGAAAATACATCGGGACCTCAGTTATATTCCTGGCGGTAGCATACACATCGCATCCCGGATTCTCATGAAAATACCTTAACAGGACATGTCCCAGCATGCCAGTTCCGCCAAGTATGAGGATTTTTCTCTTCTTCATGACAGATGTGCCCCTTTTGCTATCCCGTTCCTGAAACCCATTCCATGTATTCCCTCAGGCCATCTTCAAGGGAAACAGAAGGTTCGAACCCGAAGGCGCTCCTTGCCGCGCCGATGTCAGCGAGACTGTGCAGCACGTCACCCGGCCTTGGATCTCCATATACCACGGCTGCATCAATACCGGACACGTTCTTGAGCAGTTCAACGAGGTGATTGATGGTCACCCTGGTCCCGCTACCTATATTGAACGCCCCGGAAACCCCCCTGGAAAGGGCGGCCCTTATATTTGCCTGTACCACGTCACGGACGTTCACGAAATCGCGTGTCTGCTCTCCGTCACCGAAGATCGTGAGCTGTTCATGACCGTACATCTTAAAAGCAAAGATGGGTATGACATTACCGTATGCATCAAAGCGCTGGTTTGGCCCATAGACATTGAAATAGCGCAGGCAGACCGCCTCCATCGGATACAGCTTGGCGTAAGCCAGGCAGAGCTTCTCCATACAAAGCTTTGTGCTGCCGTAAGGCGTATCGGGCTCGACAGGGTGGTCCTCCCTTATGGGAAGTGTCTTCAGTTCACCGAAGATGCCGGCAGATGAGGATGCCACGACCTTTCTGACACCAGCCTGCCGTGCAGCCTCCAGAACAGTGAGCGTGCCGATGACATTGATGCCCGCGTCTGTCAGGGGATGATCGATGGAGCGTTTGTTGCCGACAGACGCGGCCAGATGAAAGACAACTTCCACATCTTTCATAACGCCGCTCACCACTGCCGCATCACGAACGTCGCCCTCAATGAAGCGAACGTCGGGGAAAGGGCCCAGGTTCTCCCGGTACCCCGACATCAGGTTGTCCAGCACCGCCACATCGTTTCCGTCATGAAGCAGCTGTTTCACCAGGTTCGAACCTATAAAACCTGCCCCGCCTGTAACAAGCACTTTCACGAGTGAATACTACCTCCTTTTAAAATATTCTAAAGACATTAACGGACCGTCACGCGGAGAGCTCGTTTTGGATGTAATCGAGCTTTAACAGCTTGTCCACGATCCCGTCGACCGAAAGCCGCAGCGTATTGTGCGAATTATAATCATCCAGCGAAGAGAGCTGCTGCGCTCCTTCGGTGAAATACTTGTTGTAATTGAGGTCCCTGTCATCGGGCACTATCCTGAAATAATCCCCGAGGTCCTTCGCTTTGGCAAGCTCTTCGCGGGTCAGCAGTGTCTCATAAAGCTTTTCACCATGGCGCGTCCCGATGATCTTTATCCTGTTATTGCTTTTGAATATTTTTTTGACCGCTTCAGCAAGATCACCGATCGTGCATGCCGGCGCCTTCTGGACAAAAATATCCCCCTGCCTTGCGTGCCGATAGGCATACAGGACAAGATCGACGGCATCATCAAGGGACATGAGGAACCGCGTCATGTTGGGGTCCGTCACCGTCAATGGTTTCCCTTCCTTTATCTGTTTGACGAAAAGAGGAATGATGGACCCCCTGGAGGCCATGACGTTCCCATAACGCGTACCGCAAAGCACCGTTTTCGATCCTTCACCCTCGGTCCTCGCTTTCGCGACCATCAGTTTCTCCATCAACGCTTTTGACATTCCCATCGCGTTGATGGGGTAAACAGCCTTGTCCGTGCTCAACACGATAACTTTGTTGACCCCGTTGACCAACCCGGCGCTCAGCACGTTCTCCGCGCCCAGGATGTTGGTCCTGACAGCCTCCATGGGATAGAACTCGCAGGACGGCACCTGTTTCAGGGCCGCGGCATGGAAGATATAGTCAACACCGTTCATAGCAACGTTCACACTGTCATAATCCCGCACATCGCCGATGTAGAACTTCACCTTGGGATTGTTGAGCTCTATCCTCATGTCCTCCTGTTTCTTTTCGTCCCGGCTGAACACCCTGATCTCCTTGACCTTCGTGTCAAGGAACCGGTGCAGGACCGCGTTGCCGAACGAACCGGTACCGCCTGTTATCAATAGTGTTTTACCGGTAAACATGTATGCCTCCCGACGAGATTAAGTAAATTATGTTATCTCAACCAATCAGGTATCAAAAACCTCATCCGGGAAAGGAAGGGGTATCGATAATAGATGGTTTTCAGATAAAAGCTCACAATGGGCAACAGGCCGCCTTTTTTCTTTGCTATACCGCGCATCAGCCTCAGGCGGAGCCTGAACAGCTCCTCGTATGAATATTCCTGGAGATTGTACGGCACATCATCGCAGCTAAGCCAGTAGTTGTCATCGATAAATCCTTTTTCGTTCGCCTCGCGGTACACATTCGTACCCGGCAAAAGCCAGAGGATCGTCGCCCCTATAGAGGAATGGGGTTTTATCACCCCCACCATGTCCACTGTTTCGTCGACCGTATCGACAGACTCGCCCTTGTTGCCTATCATTAAATACGCCCTGGGTTTTATGCCGGCCCTGTGTACGAGGTCAAAGGCCCGTTCAATGTCCTCGCGGGTCTGGTTCTTGTTGATGTTGCGAAGGATCGTGTTGTCGCCGCTTTCCACCCCGAAATCAATGCTGACACACCCGCTTTCATTCATCACTTTCAGGAGTTCTTCATTCACCATCTTTACATGGCTGCAGCAAGCCCATTGGATATCGAGCCCTCTTTCTATTATACCCCTGCATATGTCCATGGCGCGCTTTTTATTGACGGGGAAGTTGTCATCGAACATAAAGATCGAGCGTGCACCCATATTTTTAACGAGATGCTCCAGTTCATCGAGCACGTTCTGTGCTGAACGGCGGCGCCACTTTTTTCCCCAGAAATTGACAGATCCGCAATACGCGCAGTCGAATACACATCCCCGGGACGTTATGACGGCCGCGGTCGGCCTGGGCAATCCCGCGAAACCGTTGTACTGATGAAAACTGAAATCCTTGAAAGCCTCATAGTGCGGAAAAGGGATCGAATCAAGGTCCTCGATCTGCGGACGTGCTTCTGTCCTGCATATCGTGCCGTCCTCTTCCCTGAAGACTATTCCTTTTACCTGCGCGAGGCCCCCTCCTCTCTCCAGTGCGTCCAGCAGCTCACACAGGGTTTGCTCACCCTCGCCGACTACAACGGCTTTCGCATGGGTCTTCTGAAAGATATGCCCGGGATAGATGCTCGCGTGCTGTCCGCCAAGGACAAGGAACACGCCGGGAAGTTCTTTTTCCAGGGCGCCACACAGCTCCCAAACCGTCCCTCTGTTGATAGTCCAGCATGTGACACCCACAATGTCGGGTTTAAACCCCTTCGCCTGTTGAATAATATCTTCTATACCGGTCAGTTCCCCATCTATGAGAAGAACGCTGTGGCCCCGGTCACGCACTACCGCTCCCAGGTATGCCGTTCCTATCGGCGGAAAGTCTGGTTTCTCCGGGTTCAGAGAAGGATGGCTTATCAATAGAACTTTCATTATCAGTATTTTAGACGATATCTTAAACCAACCGGGTGCCTCTGGTCAATGTAAAGACCTGACAGAACGGGAAAACCGGGCCTGAAGGAATCCCAGGAGAAAAAAACCAAAAATACCCGGGTATGGCTGGCGAAGACCCACCTTGAGGGAATTATCTATCAGGAACATTACAAAAACAGACAGAACGGCCGCCAGCAAAAAGCGGTCAGTTCGCAGTATATAACGGCAGCGATAAGTCAGGATTCCCGTGTAAACCAGTAAAATGAGCAGGGGCAACAGGGCAAAAAACCCAAAATTATAGAGCAGATCGAGATAATAGTTATGCGCGCTTGGATGCACGCGTCTGTCAGGCGGGTAAGGATGACCGAAAAAGAATTCACGGGTGCCGGAGATGATCCCTCTGCCGTAAAATTCCCATTGCCTAAGGCGTTCGGTTAGATCCTTCGGTGACGAGAGCGTTGTTGTAAGGCTGTACTTCGCATTGGACCTCTCCAGGACAGTTGAAAAAACTGGAGATGATTTTTCGAGGATGGATGTTCTTGCTGCCGCACCGTATGCGATCCCTGAAAATAATGCAAGGGCCAGGATGCAAACTGCGGCGCGGCGTGAAAGAACAGAAGGATCATGCTTCCATACCGCCACGAAAACAATGCCGAGAAAAACGATAAAAACCTCTATGGAATACGATGCGCCGGCATATATCGCTACAAGCGGCAGTGAGGCGCAAAGGACTATCTTCCATTTTCCTCCCTGCCCCCACAGGCAAACAAATGCCATGCCATAGGCAATGATCATGATCACCGGCACATAAAGTATGTGCTGGTAAATGCTAAAAAAATAAAGATATGGGGTAAGAATTACCAAACCCTGCAGCCATGAGCAAAAAAGCTGAACCGGCACGATGAAACACACGACAGCCAGACAGGTTTTCTCGAATTCGCCTTTTTCTGATGCCACGCCATACATCTCTCCAAGTACCAGGCCAAGAATTGGCATGAGATACTGGGCCATCAATATAAGGCGGGCGTTCCTTGCATCGGGTTCCCGAATGACCAGGGTTGCCAGCACCAGCATAAGTGCCGTGAAAAAAAACACCGTCAGTGAACGGTGGGTTTCCCTGAACCTTCCCAGGAACAGAACTCCCGCTATAAGCGCAATGACCGAAAGAGGTATGGGCAGCTGCTTCAGTATTCGGCCTGTATCAAAAATAAAAGCGCTGTCCCTGAAGATACCGCCGTTCAATTGAAAAAAGAAAGGCAAGAGCACGAGTCCCGCGATAATGAACAAATTCAAGGTATTATGCCGTCCAGGTGCTTTCGCGAGCTTTCCCGACCTTTCCGCGCTCCAGTAAAAACACAGGGTCAGGATGGCGTTAAAAACATACAGGCCTTCAAGCGAACGTTCGCCGAGAAGATAATAAAAATAAGGCACAGAAACCACTATGAGTATGTTAGAGAGGACATCGGAACCGAATATCTCCACGTTCATTTCCCGTTGGAGCATCATGATACGCCTGTGCAGGGCGATCATCATTATCGCCCCTCCAGAGAGCGACAAACCTACAGCTGTCCAGAAATGGTGGTCTTTTCTAAAAAGATTTGCCATCTCCGGGTAATTCATTGAAAAAAAGAAAACGGCAAACCCGAAAATAAACATGCCGGGAACCAGCCATTGCATGACCCTGTAAGCCAGGTCTTTTGACCCGCTCCCGCTCGCCCTTAGCGCCAGGCTGGGGCCTATGGAGCTGTTGTATATTGTTGGGATGATACCGCCTATCACGAAGGCCGTGAAAAGATCCCCTGCCACAATACGGCCTAAAAGCATAATTATGGACAGCCTGAAAACGTATACGGTGATGCCGATGATAGTTGTTGACCCAAGGTTGGGTGCCAGTTTTGCCAGATTGTGCATCAAGCTGACCGGCACAGTCGATACCGTGAGCTTCCCGCTCAACGCCGCCACGAGCGGTGTCAATGCCCAAAAAATCATTGCGGTTGCCGGGTTCACACCCATTGGGAAGATCAACACGATCGTCAGCACAAATGTCAGGCATTCCGCGCCGATGGTCAGAACGGCAGGCTTCTTGTCGTTTTGTACTTCACAGGCGCTTAAAAAGACCTCGCCTATCCATTCAGATGAACGCCTCACTATCAGCACCAGCGCCAGCAAGCTGTCAACCGAACCTATCACGGAGCTGAGAATGAAAGCCGGGACGGCAAGGGGGAGCAGGAGCAGCAACCGTCCACGAAGAAGCAGATGGGATGTTGAACCCGATGTGTCCGCGAATATAACGTTGCGGGCGTTCGCAGAAAAAGCAAAAAAAAGCGCCAGCGTCGCACCCTGGACTATCGCGATATCCGCCGTAAGACCGGGGGCTCCCGCCAATCCGCACACCAGCATCAATGCCGTCATTGAGAACGAATTAAGGAGAATCGCCGACGAGTAGATATATATGGTCAATCAGGCACCATTCGAAAAGATTTTAAAAAAAAGGGGTACCAGTCCGTGAATATTCCAGTCAAACATTTATCCCAGTACACGTGTAAAAAGATCCAGGTATTTTTTTGCAGCTTGCTCCCAGAGATAATTGTCCTGGACAAATCTCTTTAATTTCTCCCCCATGGTCTTGAAACCGGCAGGATCACTCATTATTGCTTCCATTCCTTTCTTCAGCCCATCCACGGAAGCGGCTTCAACAATACCCCCTCCGATGGAAGCCACGTCATCAAACCCGCAAGCATCGGTTATAAGAACGGGTGTCCCTGCTATGCCTGATTCAAGGACAACGATGGACATAGCCTCCTGGCGGGACGGGATCACAAGGAATTCAGCCGCGTGATAAGCGTGAGACCTATCTTCGCTGCCCACATAACCCAAAAAGTGGACCTGTTTCTCCATGCCGTTTCGAACGGACACGGCCTGCAGTTCGTTGAGCATACCGCCATCGGGCCCGGCGAAAACAAGATGATAGGAAATGCCGCTTGACCGCGCCACGCGTATAAAGGCGTCAAGGAGGAGATCCGGCCCTTTTATCTGATTCAGGCGACCCATGTAGAGAATGAAAGGAGCGTCTGTCAACCCGTATTTTTCTCTAAAGCCTTCATCGTCCTCTTTCATATAATCTTCGGGATCTATCCCGTTGGGGATCACGGAGATCATATCTCCTGATACCCCGTATTCTTTGATGTAAGGAATCTCCTTGGGCGATATCGCGACACACGCTTTTGCATTACTAATGATCCGTTTGCCTATGATGATATCGTATAGTTCTTTCAATGTCCTTGAACGCCCGTAAATAGGTATCGCACCTGCAGGGCTTAAAACATAGGGTTTCTTAAAACGCATGGCATAGTGAAAGACCATAGCGTTCAACAACGTCCAATGGTTCATCATCTGGACGATGTCAGCTGACCGAACAAGGTTTGATAGCGTATCCCACGATAATGAGGGCACAAAATACCTCTCTATCTGACAGGGGAGTGTCACCATTCGTGCCCTGCCCGCCTTTTCACGGACTTTGTCCGTCACACCCGTATCCAGTGAAAGCATCGTACAGTCGGCACCAAGTTCGGCAAGGAAGCGGCTCACCTGAAGTGTCCTCTCCGCCGAACCTCCTCCGTTGACCGGATCGAGCGTATTATTCACATTTAAGATTTTCATTTTTAAAGGACCTATCCATTCAACATCAGCATCAATTACGGCTTTATTTTTTAGCCTTGTTTTCTATTTAAATATGGCAAAGATCTATTTACCGTATAAATTATAATTACACTCAAAAAGACCGACCCGAAAAGCAGGTAGCTATGGGCCGGAGCATAGCCGAAATGTGCGTACCGGTAGGCCACCACCTGCGACAGCAATGAGCACAGTATTAAATTCGCACCACTTAATTTATAAATAATAAACTCGATCCCGGCCGCAAGCAAACCAAGCAAGAACATGGAAATGAACAGGAAAGAAAAGGAACCTGGATAGTAAAAAAAGGCAAGTATGCCGGGTACACTGACGAAATGATGTTTCAGCATGTCAGATTCCAAATATGGAGATCTTATGAAAGTCAGATCGAACATACTCGTCCCGTAATTTGAAAACTTCTCCTTCCATGCCCTCTTCCAGAGGTCCCATCCAAGGTGCGGGTAACTGCTCACCGCCATGGCCCCTTCTATTCCAACCCACCGGTCGATGAGCAGAACCCAGATGGTGTTTACCGTATAAATAAACGATTTTTTGGTTAACTTCACTGAATTCAAATCTCTGCGCGGAACAGAATTAGCATGTGGCGAAGTATTTGGCACCCGGGCATCGGCAGCAGTCCTGTCAGACCCGGCCGCTTCCCCGGGAGAAACAGTTGCTTTTTCCGGGTGGACATCAACAGACGCATTCCCATAAGGATATGTAAAGAAAAGTGCTACGCGTACATGGTTCACAACAAAAACAGATGCAATGAACAGGACGGCGAATATAACCGGTATGACCAGCTTATAGCTCAGGCTCAGGCGGACAAACCGTTTTTTGGCGTTATCGGCAAGGCCTATCATCAGGGAGCCGCCGTTGAGGACCATTCCCCTGCTCAGCATGGACACATTGGAAACGAAGCATTCCAAAAGGCTCATCACGGAAACAAGGTAAGGATTATTCTTGATCCTGAACTCGCAGTCCAGTATGACCGCTGAAACAGATGCCATACCGAAAAGCAAAAGCCAGGTGTAAACACCGTTTAAGCCAAAGGGCAGGAATGTGCGGGGTATGCTGCCCCTCTGATAGATGCCGAAGATGACATTCGTGATGCCCACCGCTGCGAACAGGGCAAAGAAAAGGACCAGGACAGGCTTCCTGTACCTTTTGTAAAAGGCGAACGTTGATTCATGCCTGGCCCGAACAGCAGCGTCCGCGTATGAGAAGAAGTATCTCCTTCGGACAAGGCCGGCTATCAGCAATGCCGCTACACCGCAGGTCGTGACGATAAGGGCGTGATCGAAGGCGGCGCCGGTTCCGTTGAAATTGCCCACGGGCTCCTGGAACTCCCCCCCCATGAAGGCGACCCTCACAGACAATTTTAACCAGTAACCGAGCCAGAAAAATATACCGATGAAGGTATCGAAAAAGATCTTATCTTTCGTGAACCCTAGAATTAAAAGGGCATTGAGGGCGACTGTAAAGACGGCGTATACTATCTTTTGGCCGGGGTAATTGATCGCGGCAAAAAGTGCCAACGCAAAAAGCAAGACGCAAAAAATACATAAGAATGCAAAAGAAATCCTGAATATCATGATTTTGTTTGTTAATTTTAGAATCGCTGCCCGTAATCAATTATGAACTGGTCCAGGATATTCATCAAGCGCTGGCAGAGGCCGCTTCGTTTCGACCTGGCTCCCTTAAAGAAAAAACTGACAATTTCGATATCAAGATACCCCAGAGAAAAAACGTAAAGATCCCGGGATAAGGCTGACGCATCCCCACCTTGAGCATATTCTCAACAAAAAGCAGGTATAACACCACGATCGTAATACCCATTAGTTCCGGTGAAGCAAAAATATCCTTTCTTTTTCGATAGGCTCCACGCAATGTGGCCGCAATCAGGATCAGCATCGGTATAAATGAAAGAAAACCGAAATTATACACGAAATCCAGATAATAATTATGCGCGCTCGCATGCTTTGCCCTGCTCATAGGCAATGCATTTCCGAAAAAGAAGGTTTTCGCATCCTTTATGACCTCATTGCCATAAAAATCCCAGTACCACAGCCTTTTTTTTATTCCTGTTATTTCTATTCCACTCAATTCATTTGTCGTCACAATACTTATTTTTTCTTCCAGCATATTTTGCCCCCGATAATGATAGAGATATCCAAAAGCGAGTGAAAATATCAAAAATACCGCGCAGGCAAGTTTTATAATGATCCATTTTCTCATGTTAATATACATCAATACATAGATTAACGTTCCCGATATCAACAAGAACATACCCGTGAGGGTTGTTGAGACTACAACATAAAGCACCATTATCGGCATGAATATAACAATCCATTTTCTTAAAGCATTATCGGATCCGAGCACAAAAAGCACTATAATGAACGCAGAAGCAAAAACAACAGGAACATATTGCAGATGTTGATATATGCTGAATAAAGCAATATACGGCAAAAAAAGATAAGGTGATAACATCGTAAATCCATATTGCCAGGAGCAGGACATTTGCAGAAGAATTATTATAAAGAGCACGATAAAAAAAGACTTCGAAAGAAACGAAAGCTCATCATCTTTACAAACATACACCTGCCCGAGAACCAGGGCGACCATCGGCAACAGGAATTGTGACAATTTAATGATTTTTTCCTGCAGGATCTCTCCCTGACCGCTTGCAACGACAAGCAATGAAATGATCATCAAGGCAAAGGATGAGCAACACACGATGATAGCAAATTTACCGTTCCGATAATGACCAATAAGAGGGATCCCGATAAGACATGCAGCAACAGAAATGGGGATCGGCAGCCTGCTTATTAAACCATAGGAATCAAAGACCATCGACCTATCTAGAAATATCCCGTATTTAATCTGAAAAAAAATCGGCGTTATGATACATAATGACGTAATAATTGCGATCAAACCATCATTTCGACGAAAATAATAATTCATTAAGAGATCGATTTCCTGTTCAATCTTTGCAGTAACTTGTCAATTATGTAAATTATTAGTACGTTAAGAAACAATGATCCGAAAAGCAGATAGCTCTGATTGGGAGCGTAACCGAAGTGCACATACCTGCTTGAAACAACCTGCGCAAGCAGGGCGCACAACATAATATTTGCACCGCTGAATCTGTAAACGAAAAGTTCGATAGCGGCCCCGAGAAAACCTAAAAGAAACATGGAAAAGAAAAGAAACGGGAAAGACCCGGGATAATAGAAAAAAGCAAGTATACCAGGAACACCGACAAAATGATGTTTTGACCAGTCCATTTCCATATAAGGTGACACTATGAATTCACGGTCGTACATGCTTGTCCCGTAATTGGAAAATTTCTCTTGCCATGCCCTCTTCCAGAGACCCCATCCCAGGTGTGGGTAACTGCTCACAGCCATGGCCCCTTCCATTCCAACCCACCTGTCAATAAACAAAACCCAGCTGCTATTTGCTGTTTGTGCAAATGAACTCGTATTAACTTTCACATCGCTGAGACTATAGATGGAAAATAAATAACCTCTGATGTGATTGACAGAAAAAACTGAGGACAGGAACATCATTCCAAATATCACAATAATCACGGCCTTATACGTTAAACTCATTCGAATGGAGCGCTTTTGCGAATTATCGCATGCACCTATCATCAATGCCCCGCCATTTAGCACCATACCCCGACTCAGCATAGATATGTTTGATAAGAAACATTCAAAAAGCGCGATAATCGATACAAGATAAGGATTGTTTTTCAATCTGAACTCGCAGTCCAGTATTACCGCTGAAAATGATGCCAGGCCAAAGAGCAGGAGCCATGTGCATGCACCGCTTAAGCCAAAAGGTAATATTGCCCTGGGCACACTACCCCTCTGGTAGAACCCAAAAAATATGTTCGATAAAGCAACTATCAGGAAAAAACCTGTGAACGCGATCAAAACAGCCCGCCGGTGATCCAGATAGAAATGAAAGATTTCCTCTAGCCGGGCCTTTTTTAAAACATCTGCATATGAAAAAAAGAATTTCCTTCTAATAATGCTTGCTAGTAACAGGGCGGCAACACCGCATGATATTACAAGCAGAACGTGGTCATAAGCAGCGCCAGTCCCGTTGAAATTGCCGACCGGTTCATGAAACTTCCCCCCAAAGAATGCCATCCTCACCGAAAACTTCAACCAGTACCCGAGCCAGAAAAATATACCAATAAAAGTGTCAAAAAAGATTTTACCTTTTGTGAAACCAAGGATAAAAAGAGTATTTAAAAGGATCGTAAATATGATGTAAACAACAACATGACCGGGATAATTCGTTACAGTTAATAATGACAGAACGCAGACTGCAAGACAAAAGATCCCGGTGGAGATGTGTTTAATTTTAATTTCCATCATTTTAAAAAACCTGTTTCATGAATTTACCTTATACCAATCAATAAAGTCGATCAAACCTTCCTGGAATGGCCTTTTTTTAATAAAGCCTTCGCCAACTAGCTTACTACAGCTGTAAACGGTTAAAGGATTGCAATTTGTCCTTCCAGAGAACTTTAATATCGATCCAAGAACAAAAAGAGGGATTGGAACAACCGGTATGAAATAATCCTTTTTCCTGAACGATCTCAGCATTGAAATTTCTATCTTTCTATATTCATTTGACAGGTCTTCATCGTCAGAAATAATAAATATCTCCGGATTAATACCTATTTTCTTGCAACTAATAAGAAATCCCAATGCATTAACAACATTTTCGACGCTGACCAGATTCATTTTTCTTTTATTGTACAAACATGATCTCACGTAGTTGATAACCCTGTTCCCATGTGAGATATGATCAGCCATTTTTAACAAGTTCCTGCCTCCGGGGCCGAAAACCGCCGTTGGACGGAGAATAACTATCTCAAAAAGTCCGCTGTACTTTTCAATCAGCAGTTTTTCAATTTCCAGCTTCTCGATCTCATAATCATTGATCGGATTGCATTTCGTTTCTTCATTGATAATATTCTCAGGAACCCTGCCCACAACCACGGCTGTGCTGCAATGGATAAGCCTTTTTATCCCTGCTTCTGCGCATGCTGCGCCCAGGTTGTCCACGGCCGACAGGTTTTCTTCGCCCGATCTGCCTTTTAGATAAACCAGGTTAACCACCGTACTGCCGCGGGTCGGGAAATGCTTAAGCGATCCTTGATCCAGGAGGTCACCTTCTATAACAGCGATGCTGCTTGTATCAAAAGTTCCCGCCAGGTGATCTTTATGTATCAATGCCCTGATCTGTACATTTTTGTAATTTTTTAATTTATCCAGCAAATGTGTCCCGATAAAACCGGTGGCACCTGTTACGGCAATTGTCTTCAGGTCATTATCGTTTAATAAATTCAAAGACCTCTATCCTTTTGCAAAGATGATCATTACTTCCCGTAATTTCGGCCCCGCAAACGATGCCTCTGTTTATTTAACCTTGAAAACAACAATGGAATACTCTTTATATGCATCTAATTCCGGAAGGTCCATTTTTTCTATGTTGAATCTTTTCAGATTGTCCTTAAAACCCTTTATGGTGCCATCCACCGTTCTTTCGTCGACAACAAGATAATCAATATGCTCAGATCTTAGAAATTCATCCAAAACTGAATGGTCTACAAAGGGAGGTACCACCACATAATCCGCATCCGCGTAAAAACCGAGCCGTATCAGCCTGGGTTCCACCGCTATCCTTTCCTTTGAATATCCCATTTTCTTCAGATAAACGCCGGCCTTTTTCATCTCGATCTTATCGCAACCTGACCAGGAAAGAGTATTGGGGAGTATAATAAGGCAGGTTAGAATAAACAAATAAACCAGGCCATTGCGCGCATAGTTCCATGCAGGTTTGGATCTTGCGACAAGCCTTTCGATCATGTCGTTTAGCTCGATAAAACCTATCGACGCCCATAATGTTGCCGGGATCGACATCAACATCCCGTGCCTTGTGCTCAAATAATAGATCTTCGATACATACAATAAAGATATGAGGAAGAAGACCGCCCACCAGGTGATGATAAGAGCTTCTCTCGGATCATAAGGAATTATCTTCCTCCTTACAACGCCAATTATAAAAAAAAGGATAAACAACACATGGAAGGAACGGAAAAATTTATGCAGGGCCTTCCACAAAAAATATGCAAATTTATTCCCTGACAAGAGCTTCGAAACAATATCCGATTCGTCGACTGACATTTTATAAGATGCCGCGGCATCTTTTTCGCTCTGCTTTAATACGTAAGGTATCTTTGACCCGAGGTGGCCTATCTCCCACTGACCTCTCCTGGCCTTGAGAATGATCAACGGTGTGGAAAATATTACCGGGAAAGCAAACATAAAAACCAACAGCAGCAGCAAAGGCTTTTTTATTCCAGGCGCTCCTTCTTTCCAGTAATACCAGCATATCCATAATATAATGATCGCCGCGATACCGATCCCCTCCATGCGTGTCAGCGCTGCGAGGCCGACAAAAAAGCTCGCGCAGACCATGAGTATCCATTTTTTTCTACAGATCCCTTCATGCGCGACCCAGAGAGCGGTTATTGAAAAGAACCAGAAAGCCCCCTCTCTTATAACATTGGAAGAATACTCCACGAGTCTCGGGTTGATAACGAAAAACAAAGACGCGATGACCGCGATCTTTATGTCAAAGATGCGTTTAATAAGAAAATAAAAAGGCAATACCGCGAAAGAGCCGAAGACCACAGACACCATTCTCCCGGCCGTTTCCCAATCGGCAAACATTTTCTGAAATAACACGATGAGGAATGGGTAAGCGCTGTAGATACCCTGCTCCGACACCCTTTGCCACTGTCCGGCAAGGATCATTTTCGCGGTATCTATGTACACGACACCATCGGGAACGATGATGCCGGGCACAAGCGCCGCGTAAAGCCTGAGCGCGAACGCGCCCAGAACCAAAACAACAGGTATTAAAAACCTTTTATTGTTAAAATTCTTCATATTTTTGCAAAGTTTATCCTTTTAAATTTACGTCTTGCAGGTCTTTTTATTACGTCATACCGGCCTTTTATTACGTCACACCGGCGAAGGCCGGTATCCAGAAAAAACTTTAGAAACGGGAAATCACCCTGGATCCCGGCCTTCGCCGGGTTGACGAAAAAGTAAAAACCCTTTCCGTTGAAACGATTCACAAACACTGAAACCTTGAAACTTTTTTTTGATCACATTCTGTCGCCGGTCACCAGGTCCCATTCGCCAAGGTACCATTTACTGTCCGGATCATAAAGCTCTCCTGCGACAGGCCTCTCGTTTTCGGAAAGGCCCGGGCATAAGCTCCTCAGCGTTCCCTCATTCGCTATCAGCGTTGTCAAATAACCGGGTATGTGTTCGAACCCCATATCCACGGCGCAGTCTTTCTGCCGGGAAAACGTCGTGAAAAAGAAAAGTCTTCTCCCATTTCCCATGGTTCTTTTTAAGAGGGCTTTCAGGCAATCTTCAAATGAATGGCCCCCTGTTGGCACAATAGCCAGAATCCTGTCGAAAATACCTTTCTTCTCAATGATAGCCGGGCTGTCACCCCCGACCGACACGATCTCTATCTCTTCGGGACGGTCCACGAACTGCGCCCGCCACTCCTCAATGGTGTATTCAAAATGGGGTCGGCCGCCCCGTCCTTCTGCCATCGTTCTGTAAATATCGGCGACGAATTTCCCGGTATCCGCTACCTGTGATATCTGCAGTTTGGATTCCATCTCAGGAGTGCCTTCGCCCGAGACCAGATAATGGGTCGGGAAAAGGGACGCACCTCGCCCGATAAGCCGCTTCAGGCTGGCGTTCCTGTCAGTCACAAAGGCGAGGAGCAAAGCAGCCCCTTTCTGCCTTGCCAGGGCAATAGATTCGTCTATGATCCTGGTGAAGCATCCCTGCCTGCGGGACTCGGGGAGCGTCCATGAACCGGTCATGATGGCGACATTTACCATCGACTCACGTATGGCCGCTTTTCGGTATGTAACCGCCGAACCGCCAAGAACGGTGCCGTCCTTTTTCAGCAGCATTATGTCGGCCTTCAATCCGCCCACGGGACGGTCAAAACACCATTTGTACATATCCATGCCGCCCCAATCATCGAAGCAACGATTCAGGTATTCAAGGTATGTTTCCTCTGTTCTATCAGGGTTTATGATGACGTTCATTTTTATCGGCACAGTCCTTTTTAAGTCATCTTCCGGCTTTCGAACACCCTGGAGGTGATCTCTCCCATCGATGTCCAGCATAAAGAGTCGCCATATCGGTCTTCAAGAAAGGTCAGCAGCATATCGATAAAGTTCCTGTATGCGAGGTCAAGGCCGTCATCGCTCACATATGCGAAGACCTTCTTCACCGCGTGGGCCTTTATTGCCAGAAGACCTCCATTCTCGATGATCTCTATCGCCCTGTCGAGGGGATTACTGCACGAAAAGTTCGAGGGCATGTGCAGCAGCCTTCCGCCGTGAACCCACTGCGGGTATATAAGTGAGACCCCTTTCATGCCGTGCATGTTCGTAACGGCATCGGCAGACACATGTGTGAACAGGTCACGGGCAGAGGCAATGAAGCGCAGGTCCGTGTCAACCATGGCCTCAAGGAGTGCGTGCGGGGAATTCCACCCTGGAGGGCATATACCGGACACATGATCGATGCCGGCGCTTTGAAATATAGAGAGAATTTCACCCAAAAGTTCAGCAAACTCCTCCCGGCTCTGTCCCTGGAACTCTATGGGTATCTTTGGGCCCTTATGGCAATGATAAAGCCCGTGCAGGCCTATCTCCGTTCTGGGCAGCTTCTTGAGATAATCGACAAATTCCCGGTGACGGTCCAGCCTCATGGTCCCCTTCGGCCACCTTTTTGCCAGGTAGAAGCGGTCGCGCAGATATGGTATTGAAGCCAGGACCTTTCTTGTAGGCCGTGGTGATATCTCCCTCCAGTCTGCCGTTGTAAATAATGTTACCCGCAAATTCGGATGCCTCTCGAGAAGCCATTCCAGGTGACCGAGCACACCCTTTTCCATATCTCCACCGGCCTCATAGTAGTCAGTCGACCTGGAGGGGTGAACATCGTCCATACTGAAACAGACGGCCCCCTTCTTGCCCGGAGGCAGCCAATTGTCCGAATATTTTTCCATGTTATTCAAACAAAGACCTTATCTCACGCCCGTTCTTTCTACTTGCTGTTCGTGAAGCGTCAGGCGTAAAGCGTGTGGTGTTTAGAAAAATAAACCAAAAGACTTATCTCCCGCCTTACACTTAACGGTTTTTCACGTTCTCTTTTATTACCTTCGCCGGGACGCCGACTGCGGTGACATTGTCCGGAATGTCCTCCGTTACCACTCCCCCTGCCCCGACAATGCTCCATTTCCCTATCTTTCTGCCTATTATCGCTACGCCGCCCGTTGCCAGGAACGCGCCCTCCTTAACCGATACCTCCCCGGCAAGGCACGCTCCAGGGCCTACATGGGTAAAGTCACCCAGTGCGCAGTCATGGTCTATGGCGGCATTGGTATTTACTATACAGTGATCACCTATCATAACATCAGGCTGTATCACGGCACCGGCGAAAACCACGGTCCCCTTCCCTATCGAAACAGACGGATGGACAAACGCCCGGGGATGCACTGCCGTCAACCAGCGGAAATTTCTAAAACGTTCTGCGAGAATGCTCCTTGTCCTGTTGTCACCTATGGCCAGAACTGCGGCGTCATCGGACAAGCCTTCAAGGTCCGAAAGGGGCCCAACGATCTTTACACCGCAAAGGTCTTTCCCCCACTTGCCCGGATCGTCGTCGTAAATGGCCTGGATCTGTATCTTCAATTCTATGAGAGTACTAACAACAACCTTGGCGTGGCCGCCTCCACCTATCACGATAACGTTTTCCCCCATTATTTATCTCCCTGATCAGTTTCGGAACCCTTGAACTCCGGCATAGTAGCCGATCCTTCCGCGGTTATGCCTTCTCTCTGGATGACCTTAACAATGGTCATCCAGAGTATCTTCATATCGAGAAAAAAACTCCTGTTGTCCACATACCAGATATCGAATTCAAATTTCTCTTCCCATGTAAGGGCATTTCTACCATTCACCTGCGTCCATCCGGTGATGCCCGGTTTAACATCATGCCTTCTCGCCTGCCTTTCTGTATAGAGGGGCAAATATTCCATGAGCAGCGGCCTTGGGCCGACAAAGCTCAGTTCTCCCTTCAACACGTTAAAAAGCTGGGGCAGTTCGTCGAGGCTGAGTCTTCTCAAGTTTTTGCCGAATTTGGTCAATCTGAATTCGTCAGGCAGCAATTGGCCTTCAGGGTCACGCGCATCGTTCATGGTCCTGAACTTCATGATCATGAACGGTTTGCCCTTGTACCCGGGACGTATCTGGCGAAACAGGACGGGACGCCCCATTGTCTTGAGAATGATCAGGCTTATTACTGCCATGGGTATGCATAGAACGATCAGTAGCAGCAGCACAAATAATAGATCGAAAGACCTTTTCAGCATCACGCAGCCCGATGCCCTAGGATCAATTTGTGCTCAAAGAACTTCATGAGATGATATACGATCGTGGAAACAAGTAAAGCCGCAGTAACTATAACACCTGGAAGATTGCCATAATGGTGATGCAGAAGGACTGTCAAGTACAGCAGCCAGGTGAGCGCCGTAAAGGTCGCGTCAACCCAGCTGATGTCACTGTACCTGTGTCCGACAACGATAAAAAGGGCCGTGGCAAAAACAACCGACAATGATGAAGCAAGGGCGATGCCGGCAACACCCATCTTCCCGATGAAAACAAAATTAAGCACTATATTGATTATCAATCCGGATAATGATGTCACGGTGATGAGTGTGTTCTTTCTTTTAGCGTTGGCAAATTTTACCAGGAGCATGTTCGTGCAGAAAAACGGCAACTGGATTATGCCGTACTCCATGATCCTAGCTACCGCACCGATATCACCGACCGTAAACAAGCCTCCTCCGAATATCAGGCTGACCATGGGCCCCGTCAGTAGATAGATCATCACTGTTACGGGTATTGGAATAACCGTGGAAAGGAAGAGGAAGAACGAAAGCTCCCGTTTGACATCCATTATGCGGTTCCTGGCAAAATAGGAAGAAAAATGCGGCAGCATTACCGTCGATATGCCGGTACCTATAAGACCGGTAAAAAATATTATAAACTTCATTCCGAGGTTGAACGCGGAAACGCTTCCCGGGGCCAGTGACGCCGCTATCATGTTGTTCACAGGTAGAGCAAGACTGACAAACAGCGCTGCCAGGACAAGTGGCGCGTACTGTGAAAAAAGGCTTTTCAATTCCCCTGACGATCTTTTGCAAAGGTCCATAACGGCAGAGGGACTGATCCTTGGAAATATCCTATAGCCTTCTTTTCTGACGTAATGATCTACAATGAAAAGGTTCGCCAGTTGTCCGATGAACATACCTATTGCCATGGCGTATATGCCTATCTGTTTTGCCGCGATGAGAAGGACCAGCATGGCTACGACCGGCACGACCGCCTGGGCCAGCGCCGGCAGTGCAAACTTCTGCCGTGCGTTCAGGATCGAGTTCCCAAGAATGACAAAACCGCTGAAAAAAAGGATCGGCAGCACGATCATCAGGATCCGTTGAGACTGTGATATCTTTTCAACCGAAAAACCCCAACCCAGCACAGGCAGGTAATACCTGCCGGAGATATAGAGCAGCAAAGTCAGTAAAAACATGGCAGAGAATATCATGGTCGAACAAAGCGTTATAAACTGCTGGGTCTTTTCGCGGGACCCTTTGCTAAAGGAACCGATAAGCGGAGGGATAACAACCGTCCCGATGGGAATGCTCAGGACAGTCACAAGGAACATGGGCATGATCATGGCAATAAAAAAAGCGTCAAGCTCGTTGCCCAGTCCGAACCACCTGGCCAGGACGACATCTCTCGCAACAAGCAAGACGTTCGACAATAATGTAAAGGTTATAACGGCGAAACCTGCCGTCAATACACCAGACCTGGTGATCAGGGGATCCGCCTCGCATACTGGAACGCAACGTTCTGTCTGAGAACCCCCGGCATCTTTTCTGTAGCCGATCTTCTTGAGCCTCTCCCCGCATTTCCTTCTTAACAGTTCCATCCATCCCATCATCCCAATAAGCATAAGTATGAATAGATAAACGTACCTGAACCGGTAAAGGGTTCCCAGAACCGGGTTTGTGTATCCCAGTACGGTTAAAAAAACAATTGAATTCAATGCAATGAGAAAAAGCCCCGCCGATCTCCTGTAGTAAAAAGCGAGAAACACTCCGGGGACAAGCAGGTACCATACGGCAGTCTCGGCAATGGACACAAAAAAGATCACCGACGAACGCTCAAACCACATCTTCGGGAAAGGGGCAAATAGCGCAACAAATGCCGCCCGCGGCAGATAAGCAAAGGATGTCCTGATATTGACGGGCCTGATGTCCTCATCTATGGCCGATCGCGCGTTCACTATCCTGCTATGATATATATTTGTTACCCTTATTAATGTTGCGTTCTCAATGAGCCGGTCAAAGCTTTCGGGGACAATATCGCTTTTTTCCCACCTCCATTCTATCCCGGCCTCTTTGAAGAGACCGAGAAGCTCATCCTTTTTCTCTATTGGATCGATCTTTGGCATAAATGAATTTATGACGGTAAATGCAATGATCACGATGCAAAAAAAGCCTGCAAGCGTGAACGCCCTCATCATTTTTCTTTGCAAGAAGACATAGATCAACAACGTTATCCCCAAAACTGTAACGGACATGATCAATACTATTATGTTGTATGGCCTTACAAATGCCACTAAAACCAGACCGGTAAGGGTTCCAAGGGTGACCCATATTACGCGGCGTGCCCCTGACAGTTCCAGCATACCTTTGAGCCAGGAGAACAGGATGACAAGCATGCCCAGGATCGCAAAACCGTCCTTGTGGACCTGGGCATACCAGTTGAGCGCGGATGGAAAAACTATGAATAACACACCGGTAATGACCCCTGAATACGTACCCACCTTGCCGGGCCATAAGACACGTGCTACGAGAAAAACGAGCAGGCCTGATGTCGCGTGTAATGCCGCGTTCACTGGGATGATCACCATGGGTTCGTTACCGAATACCGCGTAAAGGGCCGCAAGAATCGACACATTCCCCGTGGCCCCCTCGGCCGGACGCAGGGCCCACTGGCTCCAGCCGTACGTCCGGACAGCATGTGCCAGTTTGACAGCGACATTATGAAAAAAAACGGAATCCGCCCCGATCAGCCCGCTGCCGCCATGATAACCGGGGAAAAGGGGCAGCAGCACCTTCTGGAACATCAGGGCCGCGAAGGTGGAATAGCAATAAAACACCACCCAGAGGATGTACTTTACCGAATACCTTTCGTCCGCTTTATTTTGGTCATCCATTTTGAAACCGTGAAGCGTAAGGCGTGAACCGTAAAGTGTAAAAGCTGCACACTAATGCAGTTAAAGGATTAACCGTAAAGCTTAAGCTATTTGTTGATCTCGTCATACCGGCGAAGGCCGGTATCCAGAAAATATTTTAAGACAGTAAACCCTTTGAATCCCAAACCAAATCCTGAATGACGACATAAATCATTTGCTTTTCCCTATGATCTATCACCTATTACCCATTACCTCTCTTCACTTTTACTTTCAAACCTTCCGCCCAGTTTATAGAAAACGATCTTTGTCACTTCGAGCAGGATGTTCCTCGCACTGTCCTGGTCTGTCCACCATTTCTTCGGGAATGGCTCATACGGCGTTGCCAGGACCTTGGGCCGGCATTCCTTCACATTGTCCCGGAAGATCATCCGCGCTCTTTTAACGTGATATGGCGAGGAAACAACTAGTATGCTGCAACTATCACCCCTGAAGGTGCTGCCTGCGATCCTCGCCTCGTCAACGGTGCTCTTGCAGTCGTTTCCCACGATGTGTATGTTCTTCGCGGGAACACCCTTTTTAATGAGAACGTCTTTCTGCACCTGCTCGATCCTGGGGAAATAGACACCGAGGTCATCGGTGAGCTTGAAGTAGTGTTCCCTGACAGGACGCGTGATATAGACCTCCTTCGCGTACCCCTTGTTGTAAAGGTCAGCAGCATATAACGCGCGTGAAGGGGGACCGGAAAGGACCATGATCGCGCGTGACGGCTCCGGGCGGTCGCTGCCCCCAAGCCAGTCAACTATATTGCAGGCGGCAAATATGATGATCGAAAACAGCGCGGCAAATATGATGAAAAAGACCGCAAACCACTTGACGATCTTCTTCACAAAGACCTTTCAAGCTCTTCGTAGTACCCGGCCATGGCCGATGTTACCTTCTCCTTTGTAAATTTTTGGAAGACGTTCAGCCTTGCCTTCACTCCCATCGTTTTTATCGTTGACGGGTCTTCGACGAACTTCGTCATCTTCTGCATCAGATCATAGTGGGCCCCTGCTTCAAAGAGATAACCATTCACCCCGTCATCGATAGTGTCCGTTATCCCGTATATATTAGACCCTATGGACGGAATGCCAACGGCGGCGGCCTCGGCGATGACCTGACCAAACCCTTCCCGATAACTGGGAAGGCACAGGACGTCAGCAGCAGACATATATTTTTCAGGTGTTTCGGTAAACCCGTGGATATAGATTCTGTCGGCGCATTTATCGCATATGGATATAACTTCATCCATCATCTTCTCCTCATCTGGACCGACGATGAACAGGTGAACGTTGGAAAATTTACCGCACAACACCGTGAAGGCGTGTGCCAGATCAAGGATGCCCTTGTCCCGTTTCAACCTCCCCAGGTACAGGAAGGCAATATCATTCAGATCAATGCCATGCCGCTCCCTGATCTCATTCCTCGATCTCTCATCGAAACGGAACCTTTCCGTGTCTACACCGCATATAGATCCGTACCCAAGAACGGACGACTTCTTTCGACCCACAACACCCTCCCTTATCAAAAAATCCCTCTGGGAGGGACTGTCGACAAGGATATGCGTCGCACATGCAGCTATCAATCTGTCAATGCATTTAAAAAAGAACCGCTTCAGCCCTGTATAGTTCTTCCATAGTTGACCCGTGAAAGTGTGCACCCTTACGGGCACCCTTGCAAAAAAACCGGCCACCATTGATAGAAGCCCCGATTTGGGCATGATGGAATGAACGATGCCGAACCTCTCGTTCCGGAATATCCTGAAAAGTTCGCGCAGCGATCTCAAGTCTTCCCGGATCGAAATATCTCTCCGGATATCCACGGGGATCACTGTGGCGGTTATACCGAAGGGTTCGAGAAAGGCCGGGTCCTCGGTGCGCACTATGACGCTGAGATCGAAATGGCCCTGCATGAAGCGCATATGGCCTGCAAGGAAAACCTTTACCGGCAATTCAAGCGTTGCAATAAAGCAAAGTTTTTTCTTCATGGGAAATACCGATAATAAGTTTGTTAATGTATTCAAAACTAATTATATTGCACAAAATTATCCAGTTCTTCTTCGCTAATCCTTTTTCGTTTCAAACTTTTCAGCTTCTCCAGGCACCTGGCAACCCATTTGTATCTCAGGAAAGATAGGGAAAACATTATTATCGCCTTGAATGTCAACGTGTTTTTCATAAGAAGGCATCTCGCTTTGCTACCATCGCCCTCGCGCCACAGGGCTTTTGCGCGCAAAAAGTCTATCCATTGTGAATTGTTTTTTTCCTCACGTCTGTAACGATACATTAAACCCGGATCACCAGCTTTTAGTTTTTCCACAGTTGAAGATATTTCAAAAGGCATCTTCGTAAATGTCCTGGAACTGGTCGCTGAATCGTGTATTCTGTATACAGCCAATACTTCGTCAACAAAATCACATTCCCAACGGCTTGCCAGTCTCAGGAAAAGATCGTAATCTGTCGCATGTTCGAAGCTGCTGTCAAACCATTCGCTCGTCGGTCCCAAAGCACCCTTCCTCAACATAACCGTCGGCATTGGAATGAAGTAACTATTCAAAAGATAACCTAAGATATTCCCTCGTTGAGGTTTCATTCCGTTATACTCAAAAAAATCCGCACATGTGCCATCAGTCTGAAAGAACAACATGGCATTGCTGAAAATAAGGCTGGTTTTCTCATTCTTTTCGAATAGAGGCAGCTGCTTCTCTATCTTGCTTTTTACCCATAAATCATCACAATCAAGGAAACCGATAAACTTCCCTTCTGCATGTTCCATGGCACGGTTCCTTGCCTCTCCAAGAGGCAATAATTGTTTGCTGTAAAAATACCTTAATTTGTCATCATAGCTTTTTGCGATCGAAGCACTGTTATCAGTTGATGCATTATCAAAAAAGATTATTTCCCAGTCTTCATAAGACTGGGCATATACACTGTCGATAGCTTTGCGCAAGTAGCGCTCGCCGTTAAAACAGTTCATTATAATGCTTACTTTAGGCATGGGTCTGCTTTTCCATTTCCTGCTTCATCGATTCCAGGCCGTCAACCACACCTTTCATCGCCACTATGGACAGTTTTTGGAGCTTAGCGGTGTTCAAACGTGCTATCAAGGGCCTGGGGATATAATTCTCCGGCTTGCTGTCACTTCTCTGCACCAGCAGATGGTCCAATCTGAAGGACCTGCATATTTGAATAGCCCAATCGAAACGGTTCACGAAATCAGGGCCCACCACGTGATAAACACCGCTCTCTTTTCGGTCGACCAGGCCAAGGATCGCTTTCGCAAGGTCATCCACATACGTAGGGGTCCCCCATAAATATGAAGGCGCGATGAAAGACCTCCCCGAAGAAACCGTATTGAACACGTTCATCACGTAATTGGGGGTCACGCTGTCCGGGTCCCATCCATACACATTTGTGGTCCTTATGATGAGAAAATCCTTCATATTTTTCCTGACCCACTCTTCACTTTTCAACTTCAGTCTTCCATACTCATTCAAGGGGCCCGGTTCATCATTTTCATCTATCGGCCGAGAGCTGTCGGGAAAAACATAATCGCTCGAGATATAAACTAACTTCGAATCGAGCTCTCTGCATAACCTCCCGATATTGATGGTGGCATCATAATGAAAGGCGCTGGCTTTTTCGGAATATCTTTCACAGAGATCGACCCCTCCCGCCAGGTTCGCGCAATGGAATACCACGCTCGGTGCTGTCCCTGACATGAATTCTTCCAGCTGATCGCCGCTGGTGACATCGACTTGACGGAGCCCGGCTTCAGGTCTTTTATTGCAGGAACCGACCCAGTGTTCTCCTTTTTCTTCCAGAAATTTCCCGATCTTCCGTCCGATCAGTCCGTTCGCTCCGATTATGAGATATTTGTCCATATATTGTGTCGGTACCATTCGATGCTATTTATGCACTATCTCCCAGTTATATGGGATCGAAAGGTCGAAGGGGTCCATCCTTTCAATTTCATTGGGGTCATGGGGTATCGACGAGCAATTCGCCACAATAGCCATTTCGGACCCTATTCCTTTGAAACCGTTCCACACCATCGGCGGTATGGTCACAAGGCAATAGTTTTCGGGGCCAAGGAATATTTCCTGCAGTTCACCCCTCGTCTTGCTTGCGTTTCTGTCGTCGTAGAGGACCAGCTTGATGTTACCGTGAGGCACGGCGTAGTTGAGCGTCATACGCTTATGAATGTGCCAGGCCTTTATCGCGTCCGGGTAGACACATGAAAAATATATCTCGCCGAAACCTATGAAAACTTCCGAGTCATTCCTGAGCATGTGCATGACCTTGCCGCGCTCATCGGGTATCTGTCTCAAAGGGCTTATCCTGACACCATCAATCATGTCATTCACCCCCCATATAGGACAGGATCTGGCCTCTGGTCTTTTCCAGCGCCGGCTTTCCCTGCCATACATCCTTGTACCACAGGGTGGTTTCCTTGACGGTCCTGTCGAAGTCCCAATTGGGCTGCCAGCCGAGCACATAGAAGGCCTTATCGCAATTCAGATGGAGCAGTCTCGCTTCGTGCGGCCCCCCTTCGTTGCCCGCAATATTTATCTCTCCCCCGCCCCAGTAAGATATGATCTTTTCCGCAAGGTCATGTACGGTATTCACGGCATTCTTCCCGGGGCCGAAATTCCACGAACCCGAATAATCCTTCGGCGAGTTGTAGAGTTTCGCTGCAAGCATCATATAACCAGCCAGAGGCTCCATTACGTGCTGCCAGGGGCGTGTCGAAGAAGGGTTGCGCAGATATATGGGTTCGCTTCTTTGAAGCGCTTTTATTGAATCGGGGACTATCCTGTCTTCAGACCAATCGCCTCCTCCTATGACATTCCCTGCCCTGACACTCGCAATGCCCACTTTTTCCTTTTCTTTAAAAAACGCATGCATGTACCCCTGGAATACCATTTCCGCCGCCGCCTTTGATGCGCTGTAAGGGTCCCTCCCGCCGAGTTCATCGGATTCACGGTAACCCCACATCCATTCCTTGTTCAGGTAGCACTTGTCCGACGTCACGCAGATGATCGATCTCAATTCCGGCAACGAACGTGCAACCTCGAGGACGTTGATGAAACCACCTACATTCGTATCGAAGGTATACTTGGGCTCATTGTAGGAATATCTCACGAGTGCCTGTGCGGCAAGGTGGAAAATAAACTCCGGATCAAAATCGGAGAATATCTTCTTCATGAGCCCGTGGTCCCTGACATCGCCGTCTATGTGCCTGATAATTTTAGACAGGCCGACAAGGTTGTAATGGTCATTGTCCCGTGCCGGAGGAAGCGAATAACCAAGCACTTCGGCTCCACACATGGTCAGCCATAACGATAGCCAGGACCCCTTGAAACCGGTATCACCGGTGACAATGACCTTCTTCCCCCTGAACAACGAAAGATGATCGTTCATTACCACACCACCCATGGCGCTTCTCCTTTACTGTACAGATCATTCAATAACAGGTATTCCCTGTGAGTGTCCATGGGCTGCCAGAAACCGTCATGTTCATACACCATCAATTGCCCGTCCTTCACAAGCTGGCGCATCGGTTCCTGTTCAAAGATCAGGCTCTCATTATCGCCAAGGTAATTGAATATCTCTTTTCTGCAGACAAAAAAACCTCCGGAGATCCTTCCCCCGCTGGCCTGGGGTTTCTCGTTGAATTCATACACTCTGCCTTCCTCATCATTCATCAATTCCCCGAACCTGCCCGGCGGCCTTACGCCTGTTACCGTTAATATTTTTCCATGTTTCTTGTGAAATTCCATAAGCCTGTGTATATCGATATCTCCAACTCCATCACCATATGTCAGCATGAAATTGTCTTCGTTCAGAAGATGTCTCTGGACCCTTTTCAATCGGGCACCCGTCATTGAGTTCAATCCTGTTTCGGCAAGGGTTATCTGCCAATCTGATTCGGGGTGTTCATTGTGATATTGAATTTTTTTCTCTTTGCCGAGCGTGATCGTAAAATCATTTGTATTCGCCTCGTAGTTAAGGAAAAATTCCTTGATCACGTTGCTCCTGTAGCCCAGGCACAGCACGAACTGCTTTATCCCGTATTCTGCGTAATATTTCATTATATGCCACAGAATAGGTTTGTCACCGATAAGGATCATCGGTTTAGGGATATTGTCCGCAACATCCCTGATCCTTGTGCCGTAACCCCCGCATAGAATCGCAACTTTCATAGTTACACCTCTCTCTCCTCGTTCACTAATGAACCGCCGCTCCCATAAGATCTATTTCAATGGAGATCAAAAGCTTCCACAATCCTGCTCTCTGAAGGTTCACAGAAATAAGAATCTCTGATTTTTTTGGCAATCAGTTCAATATCCGGATTGTTTTTACTGAGTTCGCCATCGAACCTGGCAATACTTCTCTTCAAGTCCTCCTCCGTGAATGCCTCTTCCCACAATGTACCCTTCCCATATTCCGGTAAAATGTTATAGTCCAGGTCTTCACGATTTTTTATCACGACCGCCGGGATGCCCAGGCTCACTGACTCCAGGAGACTTCCGCTGAAGCCACCCATAACGATCCTCGTTTCGGGAAGCAGATCATAGATATCCTCGCAAGAAAAAAAACAGTTTGCAGGAATGCTATTCATGTTCATCTTTTTTTGAAGATATTGCGAATTGGCAGGATGTTCCTTTATGACCACTTTATACTCATCGATCCCCGCTCCCAACGCAAAATCCAGAATATTTTGCGCATCTTCGATCTTATAAGGAAGAAGGAGGAGCAAATTCTTTTGTTTATCGCGATCGATTCTGACCCTGAACAGCTTTTCATATCTCAACGAAGGACCGACTGAATAACTCGCGTTCGATGAGTCAGATAAATAACTGCTGCCATTGACCACTATCCTGTCCGGGAAAAGGTCGAACTTCATTTCATTCTCGTCGGCGATTATATACAGGTCTGTTTTTGCATAAAGAAAAAGCTGGGCCCCGTAGATCGAGATTTTTTTATTATTCGCTCTCAACCCCTTATACAGGTTTTTGTTGGTCACCTGGTTCTCATACCAGCTGATCACCTTTATATTATTCGCCGGGAGCATTGCCGCTCTCCTCCCTACCAGGTAACGGATGTAACCATGAAATGTCACCAGATGGATCGTCTCGAGCAACTCTTCTTTCAACATCTCATATTTCGGTTCCCGCCCATCAATTTTCATTGCCAGTCTCATCACGCGGAAAGGGTAGGCAACAATAAAATACACCGTGCGGATATAATCACACAAGGTCAACAATCCGTACTCGCATACGAAAGGGACCTTTTCTTTCCTAAGGATCCCGAACACTGAGATCAATGAAAAAGGATCTGCCACATCATAAACGATCGGCAGGTACACATAATTCTTCTCTTTTATTTTCAACACGTTCTCAAGACCCGGAAAGTAATCGTCCTCAAACTTTTTTTCCTGTTGTATCTTCTTCCCGGAAAAGAACGTATCAATGAGGACCAGGTCTTTTGCCGTATCGAAGGCCAAAGCCCCCCGCGCTCCTGATGTGAAATAGATAAAAGATGTCAAAGCGTGGCATATCAACAGCAAGAGGCTGCTCAAATAGTACTTGCCGACCTTCAGCGCGATCTTAACGACACCAATTCTGTTCGATGGTGAATTGAAGACTATTTTCCTCAAGTAATTATTTGAATACGGGCTCTTGCTGAGGACCTGGTTTGAGAGCAGGAAAACATCGCGATAAGCAAGGTCATTCACTTCCCTTATAGTTTCAAAGACCAGCTTTAATTTATTTTCAAAGTCATTTTCTTCAAATGTCATTTCATTCCGATACACGGTCAGCCTGATTGGCTGAGCGCCTTTTCGATATCGAGGAAGTTACGGATCTTCGGGCAATTGAGGGAAAGTAGTTCCTCGTTATCATCGTGGATCCTCGCGATAAAATGAACACCACACTTTTTTGCGGCCCTGTAATCATTCATTCCATCACCCACGTAAACGGTGCTTTCCGTGGAATGTTTTCCTTTCACCAGAATATCATCGATCAGCTCTTCCTTCTCTTTCGGCGATCCGTAGATCCCGGCAAAATATCCTTTTATCGACCTGAGCCTGACTATTTCGTTGATCTCTTCATGGGGGGTCGCCGACACAATGTAGCACTTATAATCTTTGTTATTTTGGAGAAATTCCATGGCACCGTTCACCGACGGAGCTTTTACTACCCTTTCCATCACGAGTCCCGAGAACGAACGTGACAGATCGTCCAGTTCTTTTTGCCCGATGTCCTTCCCGAGAATATTGCGATAAATGTGGACAAATTTTTTATACCTCGAAACACCCAGGTTATCTATATGATGCTGAACGATCCGCCTGTGTTGCTCATCGTTGCACATACCCTTGAACAAAGCACTGAACGCTTCGGTTTTTATATTGTTCGATTCAACCAGCACTCCGTCAAAATCAAATATGATGGTTCTAATCATCGGCCACAAAACCCAGTATCGTGCACGGAGCGCTGTCAATGTCATCACAGTAAAGAGGCACCACTATGACCTTGTCGATCCGTGGCGGTCCTTCAGGTATGAACATATCCTCTATAATGAGGATCGGGTCCTTTTCGTATTTTCCAGTAGATAAAAGGATCTCGTGCGCGCTTCTTCCCATGTCCCTGTTCGCAAGAGAACTGATAGAAATACAATCTATACCGATAGCCCTGATACTTGAACGATGTTCTCTCAACATCCTGGCAGTGTCACTGTGCAGGTAAGGGTTATTGCTGCAATACACATCATTTTCGCAGCCCTTCGCAACAGGGCCCCTGTATTTGCTGAAACCGGTCCTGATGAGCAAAAGATCCGTGTTAACACTCAAGCAATCTTCCAGGTCTTCTGGAATTATCGGACTTCCCGCTTCCTTACAGCAATCGGCAACCGATATATTCTCAAAGACCAGGGAGTTCAGATCATAATCACTGATCCTTTTGCCCGTTGTTTCAAAATGCGCAGGGCCGTCGATATGGGTCCCCGCGTGGTTCGATATTACGATCCGGCTCGTATTGCAGGAGTCACCCCTTTCCTTCGATTTAACCATGGACAGTTCGGTACAGGGGCTTCCAGGATACAGGGGCATCCATGCATCGAGCTTATATGACAGTCTCAGTATCTTTTCCAATTTGTTTTTTCCAACGTATCATTTTTTAAAGAACGATCTCAGGTGCTTTATCGCGTTATTCCCCATGGACAGGACTGATTCGGCCGAATTGCCGCCGATGTGCGGAGTGCATATCAAATTCGGGAGCTTGAACAATTCCGGGTCGCTCGGCGGTTCTTCTTCATAAACGTCGACCGCCGCGCCTGCTATGATATTGTTTGCCAGGGCCCATTTCAAGTCATCGGTATTTACTACGGCCCCCCTTGCCGAGTTAATGACAAATGCGTTTTTTTTCATTTTTGATAATGTCTGCCTGTTGATAATGTGCCATGTGGCATCCGTAAGGGGGGTGTGTATCGTGATCACATCGGAGTTCGAATAAATGACATCCTTTTCCACTGCTTCCAGTTTATTTCTTTTATAATATGCAGATTGGTCTATGATATCGTTGACCATAACCCTGCACCTGAAGGGTTTCAGCAACTTGACCACTTCCTTGCCTATATTGCCAACACCGATGATGCCCACAGTTTTTCCGCTCAGGTCCATGCCCCCGCTTTTGTTCCAATTTCCTTCCTTAAGTTCATTTGCGGTAAGAAATATGTTCCTCGAAAGGCCTATCATGAACGCGAGCGTCATCTCCGCGACAGCCCTCTTGTTCACGCCGGGTGTCCACCCGATCCTGATGTTGTTCTCCTTGCAATACACGAGGTCGACATTGTCCAGCCCGACCCCGTATTTCGACACTATCTTCAGGTTCGGGCAATTCTTCAAGATCCTTTCATCGAGCGTTTCCAACCCCACTATGATCCCATCCGCCTCTTCTATGTATTTCAGCAGGCTCTCTCCCGCATATCTCACGCCTTCAACATTCAGCACGCTTTGTGGGAAGTCTCTTAGCAACCTCGCCGCGAGCGTGGCGTTCCTGGAAAATGAAGGTGAAGTCACAACGATCCGGATATTGTTTGTTCTCATAATGTGCCTCGTGTCATGCAAGGGCCTATTGTTCGATCTTCTCGTATATCTCCTGCATGCAAAGCAAAAGACCCTGCCCCATATCGGTATAAAAATGCTTCACATACTTCTTGCCCACTTTCGGTATGAACGTATATGGAGTCACTCTGTAATGGTCGATAGGGTCCTGCGACTTCGGAAAAACATATTCGATCTTTATGTCCTTCTTGAGTATTTCCTTGATCATGACAAGCATTTCATTGACCTTCAATGGATAGTGCCCGGTAAAGATCACGTGCTCGTTCCTGAACTCTTCGCTCAGTATCTCAACGCTTGCCTGCGCTGCATCAAAAACATTTATATATTCCCTGATCTCGTTCCCGTCGCCAGGGTAGATGATCCTGTTCTCTTTCATGGCCTGTTCTATAAACCGGTATATGCTGTTCCTCCTGTCGGTCCTCGTACCGTACAGGGTTCCATAGCGAAGGATCGTATAGTCAAGCCCGTATTGCTTATGATATGTCTCGATGTAATTTTCGCATGCTGCCTTGCTGCACCGGTAAAAGGAACCTGAATCACTGTACACATACACGGTGCTCGCATATATGAACCTTTTGACCCCTCCTTCGCGGGCTGCGTCAAGCAGGATGGTATTGCCGAGAATATTCTGCTGGACCGTTTCTATCGGTTTTCTTGATGCCTCGTCAATGTCCGCGATCCCTGCGAAATTATATATAACGTCCGCTCCCCTTGCGACCTTTCTCACCTTGGCTTCGTCAAGGATATCGCCCACGATCATCTTCTGAGTCGGCTTCAGATAATCCGACTTCCTGACATCGTACACGGTCACTTTGTGCCCGGCATCGCAGAGGGCATCAGCCACGTGACTTCCAAGGAAACCGGAACCACCAAAAACAATGACTTTCAGTTTTTTATTCGCCATCATCTCCTCTTGCGGTTTTTTTATTTTTTTAGCCGTCAGACCGGGTAAAACATGAAAAAAGGCAGAACGCAAGGGCCGGAACCCATGATGTGGACCGCTACCTGGTCAAGAGGCCTTTTGGAAACAGAACATACGGATGTATGGGGCTTTTCTGCTCAGGGGTTTGAATATCTTCTCGAGAGGGGAGCCGTTCCTGACCAGCCGGTTGAATATGAAGCTTCTCCTCAGCTCGGAAAGGATATCGTAATTCTTTTTGTTTACCAGTTCAAATCCGGATCCCTGAGCGCTTTCCAATATCTCGTCATCGGTCCTTCTGAAACCGAAATGTTTCTTGATGGTCCCATAAGCCTTTCTGTTCACGATCGATTTTAGCATGACATAAAGCTTCGATTCATATTTCAGATAAGTATCGTGGTAAAAATTGACCAGTTTGCAGTCCGGGGGGCCCGCTGAATCAAGGATCAGATACCCGCCTTTTTTCAGGAGTTTGTTCACCTTCTTCAGGAGAACACCGAGCTGCTGTTCATCGAAAAGGTAAATAAGGCTCAAGACGAGGATCGCGTCGTATGTTTCCACCGGGTCGTCCCTGAGGGCGTCGAACTCAATGAACGAAAAATCAGAGAACAGGTCCTTCGTGCTCTTATAAGAATCTATGATCTTCAGATCGGAACAGACAACCTTGTATCCGTCCTGTATGAGAAATAGTTCGTTCGCGCATCGCCCGCTTGCCAGGGAAAATATGACATGGTCCTTCTTCAGGTTCTTCCTGATGAAATCATCGTAACATTCCAATCGTCCGTACTGGAACCCGAAATAATAATTCTCGAAAAAATCCTTTCTGCTTTTATAAGAATCGTCTTCGCCATATCCGCACATCGCTTTCGCATGTTCTTCGAACCCCTCATCAGGGGGCTGATACGAACTCTCGCGCGATTCATAATTTGGCAAGTATTTATACCATTTTTTCATGAAAAATAAGGCAAGACGGCAATCTAAAGCGTCAATGGGCTTCAGTATCAGTAGGGCATGTACTTCTGCGCAACTTCGTCCCGCAGTTCATTCCAGATCGCTTCACCCTCCGGTGTAAGCTTCTCCGCTCTCCTGATTTCCGGCCATCTGTCTTTCGGGAGCTTTACATAAAGGATAAAGCACCTTCTCAGCCCTTCGATCTCTTCAGGGGGAAACTGGGGCATGTGCAACAGGGTGGGTTTCGTGGCCGAACGGGCTATCAATCCAGGTTCGCAGTATTTCAATTCCTCACACATCTTCCTCAGCGGGGTGCCATGGAAGGGGCTATAGGAGTAACAATTCGCCCCGTCCGAATCTATCAGGCGGTTGATCTCTATGGTATCCATGGCAATCTGACGTGTTTCCGTTGGAAATCCCACTATGTTATTAACGCTGTATGGTAGTCCAATCTTGTTCAGGATCTTGAAACGGCTTACCATGGTCTCGTTCTTTACCTTTCTTTTCAGTACATTCCGCCTGAACTCTTCGTTCCCGTGCTCCACGCCGCTGCCGATCCTGAACAGCCCGACCTTCATAAGCTTTTTCATTCTCTCTTCATCAATGCTTTCAGGGAAAGACTGACACCAGAAGGGCAGCCTGATGTCTGAATACATCTCGATGAACTCGTCCAGTTCTTTGTCTGTATACGTCATAAATGTGTCAGCCCAAAAATAAAATGCTTCCGCATTGAAACTGTCCCTGTAGTATAGGAGTTCTTTCCTTATCGCCTTGAAGGATTTTTTTCGAAAGTAGCTGCAATTCGTTTCCCTCCTGTACAGATCGAACTGCGATGGAGAATTACAGTAAGTGCACCGATAAGGGCACCCTCGATGCGTTTCCACGGGCAGCATCTTCCAGACCCGGCCCTGCATTGGACGGTACAGGCGGGAATCATCGAACAGGCTCAGGTCAAGAAGCGGGTTTTCATCTATATTGGTGGGCGGCCTCAGAGGGTTTTTCTTAATCCCATCACCCTTTTTTACCCAGATATTCTCTATGTCGTCATAGGCAAGTCCGCGTTCCATTCTTTTACACAGCTCAACCAGCGCCTTTTCCCCTTCACCGACGCACACCATGTCGACCACATCGTATGAAAGGCATAATTCCGGTGCAAAGGTGGGAAAAACACCTCCCATGATAGTTGGTATCTTCAGATGTCTCACTTTTCTCAAAAGGTCGACCCCTATCGGAAAAATGTCTTCCGACACCGAAACAGCGATCAGGTCCGGACCGAAATCAATGACCTTCTTCTGGAAATCCTCATAGACATCCGTCCTTCTGATCTGAGACCTCAGGATCGAATCGTCAAAAGCCCTCACGTTAAGGTTTTTCTCTTTCACCTTATCGCTGTCGAAATCCTCCTCCCCGGGCAGCACCCAGTTCGTAGAATCAAAAAGGTCAATCGCGTGCCCGTGCATCTTGAGCAGGCTGGCAAAAAGCCCGATCGCCGACGGGATCATGTTCATACCGTGCATGTTGGGATAAAGCAGAAGAACTTTCATATGGCTACCTCTTTTTTATTGTCTGTCCGGATCGAGATGCCCGACGCAGCAAAGATTGTCCCCGGAGAATGTCTCCGCCATGATCTTCTTGAAAACACTCTCCATTTCGTTGAATATTCCATTCATCCTTGTTTCGAACTGAGTTTCCCCACTGAAAAATTCATTTCCCGTAACACCTGTGACAAAGTCGGTTTGCGGCTTCCCCAGGTAATACCAGTGCATAAAATTCTTCAATGTGTACTCGTGCCTGCATGATACATCACAGAGAAAACCGGCCTTTTTGAAAAGTGCCTCTATGGTATCTCTGTCGAAATAGAATAGATGGGCCCTGTGCCAGAAGAACTCCTTGTATCTCTCCGAATTACCTTTCGGCAGGAAGCGATTCAGTGCCTCGTCGAGATTGGGGACCTCTATATAGATCTTTCCCGACGGTGCGAGAAGCTTTTTCATGGTGATCAGCGTCTCCAGCGGGTTCGGGAGATGGTCAAGCGTTGCGATGCATATGATGAGATCGAAGCCGCCTTCAAGGCTGAGCTTGTTGATGTCCTCCGCGTAGGCCTCTATCGACAGATTTGACCTGATGAACTCCACGAATGAAGAATTCATCTCAACCCCCACACACTTAGACACATGGGGGGAAATCAGCGATAAAAGCTCTCCGGCGCCGCAACCGATCTCAAGCACGCGGCTTTCGGGATCGAGCAGGGGATAGACCTTCTCAAACACGGAACGGATCGTTCTTATCCGATCATTGAAGTGTTCCTGTGCGGATTGTTCTTTGCCGGTGACGAGCGAATTGGAAAGCTGGTATTCGATCTCGTAGTACTCTTTCAACCTCTTGCTGTCCCAGTCCGCCTCCTGCATGACCAGGCCGCAATTATTGCAGCGCACGATCCTTCCCTCACCTTCCCTTATGCGTGTGGCGATAAGAGAAAAATCATCCCGTTCACAAATATCGCAATTCTTCAAAAGTCATTACCTCGTTATTTTCTCATCTGGCCAGAAGGAGTTTCAATGTATCGACGAACCGTCTGCAATCGTCCGGCGTCCCGACACACACACGGCACCACCCTTTCAGGTTGGGTTCCTCAAAAGGTCTCCTGATCAGTATCATGCTGTCCTTCAGCCTTTGCGTGATGTTCTTTGTTCTCCCTTCCTCAGGGAAATAGAACAACACAAAATTTGTATGGGTGTCTTTGAATGGGATACCCAGGGAAGAGATCTCCGCCCTGAGGTAATCCTTGCCCTCCCTTACCATTTGCTGATATTCATTAAGGATCTCCGGATGTTTTATGACCCATTCAATTGCAAGGCCAGTGAGGTTGGTCACTTCATGCATCGGCCTGACCCTTGAAATATATTTCATTATTTCCTTATCTCCAACAATGTACCCTGCCCTTGCCCCCGCCAGGCCGTGGCCTTTTGAAAGTGATTGGGACACGATCATGACCGGGTATTCGCTTATCAGCGGTATCGTCTCGGAGCGGTTGTTCTCGACGTACAGGTATGCCTCGTCTATCAGCAGGACCACGCCTTTTTTATCAAGGAAGGCTACGCATTCCCGGATCTCGTCAAGCGACGGCTTTGAACCCACAAAACCATTGGGGTTCTCTATAACCAGCATCTTTGTCTTCTCGTCAACCATCGAAAGCATTCCCGGAACATCAAGGCTCCAGTCGCTTCCTACCGGGACCATCCTCGGCTCCGCTCCGAACATTTTTGCATAGACACGGTACATGGCATAGCTTGGCGCATGGAGCACCACGTTGTCTCCGCGCTCTACACATGACTCGTATATCGATTTGATAGCAAGATCGGAGCCCGATGCAAGGAGCATCGCTTCAGGGTCGATGCCGAGATACTCCGCAAGCACCCTGTAAACAAATCCAAGCTCGGCGTAACTGGAGAGATCCTCCGATCTTATGCCGGCCTTGAATTCATTGAACAGTTCCTCGCGAAACGGAAGGAGCCTTTCGTTCTTGTCCAGCCTGACGTATTCAAACCTCTCGTCAAGGGTATCCTTGACCCTTTCAAGTTCCCTTATCTCTTTTTTGAAAAGTTTTTCTATCGCTATCATTTTCAATTGTCCTCTAATCAATATAGACTTTCCGCACGAACCGGATCGCTTTCTCAAGCTCTTTCGTGTTGTTTACCCTGTTTATTTCCAGTGAAATATAACCGGCATACCCGGCCGCCTTCATGGCCTCGGCCGCTTTGTAATGCTCTTCACAGTCCGGACCGGGGGGTTTCAATCCAGGATTTGCAACATGGCAGTGCCTGATTATATTTCCGTATTTTGTCCATACTTCATGATAATCTTCCTTTTCATCGAAGCTGGATTTCAGATCGATGTGGAGGCCAAAATTGGGGTGGCCCACCATCGCAACGAGCCCGGCCCCCTCATCCGCGTTGTTGATACAGTCGGTGTACTCTCTGCTCAGCGGTTCTATGAGCAGCCGGACTCCTTCAGGCTCCATCCCCGCTGCTATCTTTCCCAACGTATCGGCCAGTATGCCGATGCATCTCCCGCGGTCCCTTCCACCGATGGTGCGGCTTTTCGCGGATCCGAAGACCATGACCGGTATCCCCAGGGCTTGCGCCATCTTCCCAAGCCCAAGGATGTAATGGACCAGCAGGTTCCGTGTATTCTCTGAATCAAAAAAGACAAGATCAGGCCTGGAATAGGTCAGGGAATGCATGCTCGATATTGCAAACCCGTACCTGCCAAGATCCCCCTTCAGCCTGTTAAGATCGGTCCCTGTCGCATCGAGAGGCTCATTCCACAACATGCTCGGCGAAAGTTCGATACCGTCGCAACCCTCATTATAAAGGACATTAAGGAATTCATCCGCCCTTCCCGGGTCCCACGCTATGTTCGAAACTGACAATTTCATTTTACACTGCACCATAGACGGTCACCGAATCCCAGTTTGCCAAGAAGCTTCCTGTATTCGTCATCCACCGTCTTCCAGAAGCTTTCCCATACCGAAAGGTAACCGTCATCCGCAAGCTGGATATTGGGCATAACGCCCCTCGATGCCAGGGTATCTGACGGCTTCTTATAATACCCCCAGTTCAAGTGGTTCCCTATCGGGTATTCCTGTATCGTTTCGATATCTCCATCGAGACCTGCGAGGGTAAAAAGCCTCCTGATTGTTTTGGGCGTGTAATAGAAGAGGTGCTCAACGCAGAAATAAAAGTTTGCGAATTCCGGTATATTGTAGAAAGACAGGAGTGCGTCCTGCGCGTTCGGGACAAGTATGATAAAACTGCCGCCGGGTTTGAGGAACTTTTTGAGGTCCGCCAGGAGTTCCACGGGCCTGGCGATATGCTCCAGGACAAACACCATTGTTATGAGATCAAAGGTACCCTCGGAAAAACGTTCTTCAAGGGGTATATTGGAAACATCCAGGCCGAGCTTATCCCTGCAAAACTCAACCTCTTTTTTGTTCAGCTCGTGTCCCATCACTTTCTTTGCATTGCCTTGTATCTGTGTCAGCAAGTGGCCCGTGGAACACCCGAAGTCAAGTACGGTTTCTTTCCCCGTAAGTACCTTATTGATCTTGTCGCTCCATGGTCTGGTCACCTGGAGCATCTTCTGGTAATAGGACCCAGGGTCGAACGCTGAAGGCTCCACATGGGTGATATATGTCTGGTGGTAATCTCCCTCGTAAAAGTCCGCAGGAAGTGTGAATGAACCCTGGTCAAGATAGATCAACGCGCATTGCCGGCATTTCAGAACATCTGCCTTGTTGCCGAATCTCACCTGGTCCGTGATCAACGCATGTTCGTCGCTTGAGCAAATAGGGCATCTCATTGCCATTATCAATCCTTCCAGAGGTCAACCGTTTCGTCGACCCATTTTTTCATTTCTTTTATACCGTCTTCGATCTTGTATACCGGCGACCATTCCATACGGGCCTTGAGCTTTGCCATGTCGGCTACAAACCCTTTGATATCGCCGGGAGTATTCCCCTCCACGATGACCCATTTATCGAAATCACCTTTTCCAAAGACATTGAGCAGGGCCTCCAGGAGCCTGGAAACCGTGGTCTTGATACCCGTCCCAAGGTTGAAGGTCTCATAGAAAGTCCTTTCTGACTCTTCGCAATCAACCACCGCGTCGAGCAGGTCATCAATATAAATAAAGTCCCTGAAACGATCAAGCGACCCTTTCACGGTGACAGGAATGTCCCTGATCAGATATGACATATAGATGCTCAACATTCCCTGTTTCATGTTCTTCATGTTCTGGCCGGGACCGTAAACATTAAAAAAACGGAATATGGTGGGTTTAATGTGGGAATGTTTTGCAAATACATTGATAAACTTCTCCGACGCGAATTTGTTGCAGCCATAATAAGAAGCAGGGTTGCATTCGTAGTCTTCTGGAACCATGGGTGCGGATCGGTCCACATCGCCATAGACGCTCATGGAGCTTGAATAAATAAATCGCTTGGCGTTCATCTGTTCCGAGGCGACCAGCATATTGTAGGTGGCCCGGTAATTCCGGTCAATATCCCCGGAAGGGTCATCGAACGACGCCTCACCCGAGGATTGGCCCGCAAAATGATAGACCGTATCGGCCTTGCCGGGCAGGTCGAGTTCCCTGATCCTTCCAGGATCACTTACATCGACTTTAAAAAAAACAGCCTTTTCGGGGACGTTCCTTTCATAACCCGTTGACAGATCATCTAGTACATACACGATATCCCCTCGCTGAATGAGCCTTTGCGCCAGCCTCGAGCCTATGAAACCAGCGCCGCCAGTGATGATGGATGTCTTCATTTTTTCCTGCTCCTCATAACAGCATCCGTTCTGTAAAGGTTGGCTATTTTTTCCGTCGCGGCATCGATAACTCCGAGTCTTCCCGAAACTGGATCATCCTTCAGCGACACTTCTCTTCCGTCCTCTTCGATTGACCTGTAAAGGGCGCTGAGCAGTTTTATCGACTCAATGGCATCCTCTCCGGAAACAAGCGGCTCCCCTCCGTTTTTCAGCACGTCAACGACATTGTCGATAATGTGGTTATGCCCGAAACCGTATACGTTGGGAGGATCTTCGGAGAACTCCCGTGTGTCGGTGTCATCAAAGGTCCACAGGGTCAGCTTGTTGACGGCGGCCCCTTCCACGATCACCGTACCATTCTCTCCCAGGATGGATATCGATGCCTCAAGATCTTTATTGAGGGGCCTTGTGGCCGTCGTGGCCTCTATCGCCCCCAGCGCGCCATTCTTGAACTTCAGCCATGCGCAGGCCGTGTCCTCAACGGCGACATTGACGAATTGCGTTTTCGCGACGGCGGAAAGGCTCTTGATAGCTCCCGTGAGCCACCTCAAAAGATCAATATGGTGGATCGCCTGATTGGTCAGGGCACCGCCGTCAAGGGCCCACGTCCCCCTCCACGGATCCCGGTCGTAATACGACTGACCTCTCGACCACCTAATTCTGACTGTGGCCATTGCTATCCTGCCGATAAGGTCATTGTCAATGGCGGTCTTTATCTTCTGTATGGCTTTGTTGAACCTGTTCTGATGAACGATAAAAAGCCTGACGCCCACACTCCTGGCCGTATCGATAAGCTTCAAACCGTCCGATACCCTCAGACACATCGGTTTCTCCAGCACGATGTGCTTTCTATAGCTCGTGATTATGTCAATTGCGTGTTCCGCATGCATTCCACTGGGTGTCATTATGCAGGCCACGTCGATGTCCTCCGCGGAGAACATCTCGCGGTAATCCTCATAGACCTTCACGTGCGCTGTTCCATTCATCTCGTTCGCCCTTTCAAGATTGAGGTCACACAGGGCCACGAGCTGCGCGTCATTGTTTTCCTGGATCGCCTCGATATGTCTGTATGAGATGCGCCCGCAGCCGATAATGGCGAATTTGACTTTGCCTGTTATTCTGTCCATTTTTATCGTTCCCCTTCAGATCTGTAGCCGTGCTCCCTGAGCCAGTATTCTACCAAGGGCATTTGCCACTCATAATCCACGTCCAGGCCACCCCATTGTTTCAACGGGTATATCTTTCGGCCCATCCATTTTTGCGGGAGCAGGCCGTCATCGATATTCTCAAGGCAATGGGGCCTCACGATTGAAACCCCCATGTCTGCGAACCAAACGTCTCCCTGGGAATCCCTGTCGCAGTTCAATGTACTCGGATCACCAAAGGTCTCGAAGGGAACGAAAGGATGGAGCAGACCGTCCTCAGCAATCTTCCTCGCGCGAAGCGGGCTCCACATGTTGTACCTGGAGACCGAGACCGCGGAATCATAATCGGGGTGTTCCCTGAGAGCTTTGATACCTTCATCAATGAGTTCGCCCGTGACCGTCGCGGCGTTACAGAACAAGAGTACCACAAGCTCCACGTCCCTTTTCATTGTGTCCTTTATGTGCCTGTAACCATGCACGAATGCATCTTCGCCCAGGGCTTCCTTCGTGCAGAGGTAAGCGGGTCTGTCAATGATGAACGCCCCGTGCTTCGCCCCTATATCCTTGATCTTCTGAGAATCTGTTGAGACATACACCTCATCCACTCCCTTTGACCTTATTGCCGCGATCAAGGGGTATTCCATCAACACCTTCCCGAGGACCGGGTAGAGGTTCTTTCCGGGGAACCCGACACTCCCTTCCCTTCCAAGCAACAATGCTGCGATCATATGACTTTCCAACCTCCGTTTTTTTATTAAGCGCCTGATCCAGTCTGGAACCGGCTTAAACCATATTCTGAAAGGACGGTCCCCCTGAACTCCTTCATTCAGCAGCCACGGGCAGAGATGATCCTTTCAAGTTCTGTCAACGCCTTCCGATCGGTCCCTTCGCCATAAGGAAGTATAAAATTCTTTTCAAAAACATCATCCGATCGCTTTTCAAACTCCTTCCCGGCCAGTATTCCGTCGAGCATGCTCAGGAAATTCTCCTCATCATCAAAGACCCATGCACGCTTTTCCATCATTTGCCTCGCCCTGAATTCAATGGGCCAGATCTCTGAATCGTTGAACGCGAGTATCTGTGCCTGACTGACGCAGGCCTGTTCAAAAGGAGTGCTCAGAAGGTCTATGACGACCCATTCAAAATCATACCTGCCGAATATCTTCGCAAGAGGCTCGGTCGATATGGAGATATTCCCGGGAGCTTTTGCCAGCATATCATCCAGCGCAAGGGAGTATGCTGAATGTGGTTTCACAAGCACCTCCCTCCCAGAATCAAAAAGCTTCTCCAGTATCCTTTTCTGAAAATTGTACAGCTTCAAATCATCGGTCCGGAACGTAGACCACGTGAGCTTGATATTATTGACTATCGGATAGACGATGGGCATCCGTTTTTTTCTGCTCCTGTTGATGGTCCTCTTAAGGGAAGAAATCTCGACTGATCCAACAGGAACTATCTCGGCCCTTGCCTGGCCCTCGCAATGGAAAACATTTTCGAAATACGCGTTGTCAAATCCCCACGAGAACCAGTGATCGCAGGCGTAATAGTCCGAGTACCCCAGCTTGTCAAAAAAATCCATGTAACCGTACTGACCTCCGTGCTGCATGCCAACAACGGGTATATTTTCCTGCCTTGCCAGCTGGCTTGCAAAGGAGTTCATAAACGTCGCGCCGCAGGCGTTCCCTACGACCGCACAGATCCTGTTCTTTTCAAGGTAATTTTTTATGGCCCTGCATACTGGCACCGTCTTTTGAAGCAACTCTTCATATCTTTGAAAGAGCAAATCCTGGATAAGCTCCCTGCAGCGAAAATAGCTCATGAATTCGTCCTGCAGATCATCCATTCGAAAAAGTTCGGACCTTGCGCTTCCTTCGTGGAAACCGACAACTGGTCCCTTTCCGTCACTACTGAGAGCATCTCCAATAGATATAACACCAACTGACCCGCCACCAACGGAATTCAGGACCTGCGGCCATAAATCATCCATGGACATGTTCAAGACATACTTCCCGAATTTATCTTTTTCGCTGGCAAAACTGGCATATATATTGTGGATCTTCCTTGCCGAAGATCTGATAAGCTCCTTCGCACCCTGCTTCCTGTGCCTTGACAACGGTCTTTTGTCCGAAGTATAAAAAACCTTTTCCACGCTTATATTGTTAACATCGTTAAAATAATTGAAGGTTTCTTTAAAAACCTCATCATCATTGTCGAAACTGCCTGCCAGTCCATGCCGGTCAATCTCCGCCCCTTCACTGTCACCACTATTGAATGGAACGACCATTTTGCACGCGGTGTCCGTCCGCATCAGGTGGATACAGGCAGCAAAACGGAAAACGCCGTAAAAAGCGTTGAAGATCTCATAGGCAATCGCGGAGAACAGCCTGATATCGACACCGAAAAGTGCTCTTGCCATACCAGCATTGCGCGTGTCCATTTCGTCAACGAACCTTCGAAGAAAATCCAGGTATCCACCGCAAAACTCCCTTGTCTGCTGCGGCGCCATGAAACTACCGATGGTCACGAAGGGGATGCCACGTACATCGAAATACCTGAAATCGTGGACATTCAGAACAAAGGGGGTGCAGTTACCGGCATATTCTTTTAAATAAAGAAGGCATTCCGCCAGGTTGCTAACCAGGAAGTACTTCATTGAGCAGACCCATATAAGTTCTTTTGATCTTCACGACCTCTTCCGACATGACCCTCCCCTGGACGTCCCGCTTGAACGCGCGCCTTAAAATGGCAAGCGAACAGCCGTACCGGGCCATCTTTTCCAGTATCTCTGTCGTCTTCAAAGGACTCCCGCCTCCCACGACCGTAATGCCCCCGAACCCGAAAGGTCGCCCTCCGAGGGCACGGCGTATGGAACTGACCATCTCATAACGAAGGACATCATACGCAAAGGACAGGTTGTAATCTATGGCCATGTCATTCAATCCGATGTAATACTCATCGAACTTCAACATGGCGAGCGCGGGTGCTATATCAACGGAATCTTTTGTTTCGAAAAGCAAGTTCGTTCCCACGGCATCAGCTGTTAATTCCAGGAAATCTTCCACTTCCCTTGTTCTTCTGAACATGGGGAGCATGACAATGTCCGCCCCTTCGGAGATAACGGCCCTTATCTCTTCCCCGCTTTCGGGCGATATGGGATTGATGCGGGCAATGACAGGGATCCTGACGGCCTTCCTGATCCTCCTCAGGTCATCGATGGTCGCCTTGTTTACCTCAAGATGGTAACCTGATTGCCTCTCCTTCTTTCCCCGGAATTCAAAATCGACCACGATCCGGTCTATACCGGCCTCTTCGGCCTTATTCGCAAGTTCCGGGTCATGAGTGAAAAGCATCAAGGCAAGTTGATCCATCATAACAGGCGGGATTCCGGGTCACCGGGGAGCGCCAGGGTTCCGGACGCCCGGGTCACCAGTCAATCCTTTCGGTGCCCAACCGTATTTTTTTGCAATGAACACGTCGTACCAATCGGAGTACACTGCGTTCTTGTATCCAGAGCGGTCGTATTTTCCGCTCTGACCCCACCCGAACCATACATTGACGGGCGCCATGAATCCCTTTTTGTCTTTCCGTTCCGCAATCTCGACGGGGATAAATTTCCGGGCAATCTCTTTTATGATGTACTTCGTTATGCCGTCATGTATCTTGTACTTGTCGGGCATGCCGAATCCGAACTCAAGCAGCCTGTGGTCGACAAAAGGGGCCCTGTTCTCAATGCTGTAAGCCATGCTCATCCGGTCCGACATATGGAGGATGATCTGGAGGGTAGTATAGAAATCCGTCAGGCCCATCCCGTGGACGATGCTTTCCGTTCGGTTGAAATACGACGCCACCTTGTCCCGCAGGTAAAGGTTGTTCCTTTCATTGTAGATATCCGTACTGCGGTTCACGAGCCTTACATACCTGTCAACCGGGCTTCCGTAATACTTCTCTATCAGGTATGAATACTGGCTCATGGCGTCAAGCTTATAGATCTGCTGATCGTGATTGAGCAGATGGTAGCGATGATAGCCTCCGAAGATCTCATCGATGCCTTCTCCGGTGAGGAATACCTTGCTGCCCTTGCTCAACTCTTCCAACACGCAGAACATGTTAAAGCTTGTCCATGTTCCAGGAAGGTCAAGATGATAAGCGATCCTGCTGCGGTAGCGTTCGAAATGCTCCGAGGTGGGGCGGACAATGTGCAGCGGCTTGCCTATGTTCTTCGCCACGAGTTCGGCATAATGGAGTTCGGAATAATCGTCTCCATATTGGTCATACGTGGTAGTGAAAATAAATTCCGGTTTCGAGACCGCGGCAACTATCGCGCTGTCCACGCCGCCACTCACCAGGCACGCGTAATGATGGGCCGTGTTCCTGGTCCTGAGCTCTACCGCATCCACCAGAAGATCGGTCAGTTCCCTTTTTATCCATGCTTCGTCGTCGGGGATGTCCCTGATATTGGCTTCCACGGTCCAGTAAAATCCTGTTTCCATTCCCTTTTCAGATATCCTGAGGTACTGACCGGGCAACAGGCAGAAAATATTCTTGAAGAGGGTTGTTTCGTCAACGCACACCTCAAACACTTCGTATGACAGGCAGTCGTTGTTCAGTTCGGTGTCGACGGCGCACAGGATGCTCTTGATCTCGCTGGCAAAATAGAATGCCTTTCCGTCATAATAATAGTACAGCGGTTTCTCGCCCACCTTGTCCCGTACGAGGGTTAGCTCTTTTTTCCTTGAATCATAGACCGCGAAGGCATACATGCCGTTGAAATCCCTGGCGCAATCGACACCTCTTTCTTCAAAGGCATGGAGCACAACCTCGGTATCGGAATCTGAGGCAAAACTGTGAAGATCCCTCAGGCCAAACTGAATGTCCTTATAATTGTATACCTCGCCATTAAAGACCAGTGCCAGCGAACGGTCCTCATTGAAATACGGTATGGGATCGGTGTTGGTGTTGATGATGGAAAGACGGTTCATGCCAAGCCCGCACACTCCATCGGTAAAATGACCGGTCTGATCCGGGCCGCGATACCAGACGATATCAAGCATCTCTTTTAAAAGTAAATTTCCTTTTTCCGGCCATCCATCCGGCAGCCGTTCAAGGTTGTCCTTCAAATAAAAACCTGTGATCCCGCACATGGCGCTATTTATTCCATCCCGGGGTGCCTACCTGTCGATAGGACACATTTGTTTCATCCCAGTTCTTGTCTTTCCAGATCCCCATATTATCCATGACCAGCCGGCAATCCGCCAGTTTTTCCTTCAGGATGTTCCATGGGACCCTTTTGAAATCACGATGGCCGACACTGATCACCAACGTATCGAATTCGCCGAGACCATCAGGGAACCTGAACGTGTCCAATCCGATGATGTCCCTGATCTCGTCATCGGTATAGAAAGGGTCGTAACACATGATCAGGGGCACTTTCCCCTTCAGGGACCCGATCATCCTCAGGGCCGGGCTCATCGCGGCAACCTTGATGTTCGATTTGTAGGAAATACCAAGGACCCCCACACGCTGGGCCTTATTGCGCAAAACAACGTCGGCAATCATTTTTGGCATACTCAGGTCCGCATAGTTGGTTTCTCGGAAAACCGATAGATACTCCGGGGTGTTCGCTCCTTCCATCACGTATTGAGCGGCGCTCGGCACATCATATCCTCCGGAACCGAAGCCTGGTCTGAAGAAAGGCATCCTGCTTCTTCCGGCCGCGAGGCGCAGCATCTCCTGGATGTCCAGGTCGGGGAAAGCCATGGCCAGTTGGTTCGCCATTGTCATGCCGGCCTGCGAATAGCTTTTCTCGACACTTTTCACCAGTTCGGCGATACGATAGTCAGAGGTCTTGATCACGTCCGCACCGATGATCCCCATGATCTCCGCGACGATCTCTATCGCATCGGGGGTAACGGCGGAGACAATGCGCGGGGCATCAAAGAGCCTTCCGTTCTCGTCGAACCAATCGGTCCGGGAGCATATGCCCACCATCACGTTCTCTCCGGGGACGAGACCATTCTCTTTCAGGAACGGTAATATAAGCCTGTCAAGGGTACCTGGGATAAGGGAAGACTCGATAAGCAGCAAGGGCGGTACCGACATGCGAATATCTTTGATCCCGATGAACACCTTGAGGGCCTCCATGATCCACTTGTTCGAAGGAGTGCTTTCGGACTGCGTCGGAACCGAAATGATATGCACGAGAATACCAGGATCTATGAGTCCATGATAGGTCTCTTTCACTTCTATGTACCGGGAGATATTCGAACTCTTTTGAACATGCCCCAGGTACCCGAGGAGAATGTCAGACGGCAGGAACTCCGATTGCAGGCGCTTCAGCCGCTCAGGGTTATAATCGGACACCACGCATTTGATCCCGCCAGCGACATACTTCGCGAGGTCGGAATAGCCGAGGTACCCTATCCCCCATATGCCAAGCTTTGCGTCCCCCGATAAGAGCATTTCACCGTATTTGGTCATCATAGTATGCTCCATCAATATTTATTTTAAAAACCTGAGAAGCCATTTGGTTCATTACTTCTTGATGATCTTGAGCCTCACTTCGCCTTCATCGCCCCAGAATTCCTTTCCGTAAGGCTTGCTCAAAAGGTCCTTCACATCATCATCACCGGTCGCACCTTTCAAGAGTTCATGGGAATATTCGCAATATTTAGCCAAAATCGCGTGCACTTCGGAATAGCTGAAATATTTCCTCACAGGAACATAAACATTATCGGAAAAGAGATAGAATTTATTTTCATGGATGTGAAATTGCCGCAATATGCCGATAGCCGTTGAATAGCTGATGTTCTTTAGTGAATCCTTGAAAACATCATATAGCTCCCAGAACAGGCCGCCTTTGCCGTACAGGTAGAGCCAGAACAGGCCGCCGCTTCGTAAAACCCGCAGATGTTCACTCAACCCTGTTTCCGTTCTTTCAATATGATGGAGCACACCATTGGAGATAACCAAGTCAAAATAGCCGTCTTCGAATTTAAGGTCATCGGCACTCATCTCCTGGAATAAAACGTTTGACAGTCCGAGTCGTTCTTTCTGCCTGTTCGCAAATTCAAGGCTCCTGGTACCAATGTCGATCCCTACCGATTTGTCCGCGCCGAGCTGGGCCATCGCTATCGCAAAACGCCCGGTTCCGCAGCCCCCGTCGAGACATTTTTTTCCTTTAAAAAAATCAGTATCCATTCCATTGGCTTTCAACCTTCTATGTATGAGATCCAGTGAATGGTCATAGGTGCTTTCCGAATAACTTGTCCATGCAGTTTCGTAAAGTTCTTTGACCGACAATCCTTTTTTCAGCTCTGTGCCGTCAAAAGACGAATTATTAAAAATAGGGAACTTTAGATAAAGATCCATATATCCGGATTGTGACCGAAAGGCCGGTGCCAGACCTGGATAGGGATCGATCTCTCCCGATTCGAATTCATGCAGCAGTTGGCTGACAGTGACCACGTTAAGTAGTTTCAGATATGCTCCCGCACCTGAATCGGGGATCGAATCCATAAGCTTTTTCCATTCAGAAAGCGCAGCATAATAATTGTCTTTGTTGGTCATTCCGTTACCATCCTTGAAATATAATATTATTCTCTGAACTTGACAGTTTTTGCCGGCACCCCCACCGCGACTGCGTTATCGTCTATATCAGACGCCACAACCGCGTTGCTGCCTATTATTGCCCCATCACCAATCTTGACCCCTTTGAGAACGCTGACACCCACTCCAAACCACACATCGCTTCCTATACTGATCGGCGCATGCAAATATTCTTGCCGGATCATTTCAATTCCAATAACCCTTTGTCTTTCCGAGGCGTTAATGTTGCAATTAGCGGCTATGACCGTCGATTCACCTATAGAAACATCGGTGCCTGCATTCAGAATAAATCGCGGACATATCGTTACTTTACCAGCAATTGCAACCGTCGCATCCCTGGCAGCACAAATCTCAACGTTCTTATCAAAAAACACATTATCACCAATTATGATCTTCCCATTTTCTCTATTGTTAAGAACCAACTCACCCAAACAGGTAAAATCGTTACCAACGGTAATATTTTCAGATTTACCCCGTATTATCAAGGTGACAGAACCAGTTATTCGCATATTTTTTCCGAAACGAATATTGTTGGACCAAAGATATATACGATTGTAGAAAATATAAAACAGAGTATTGAACTTTTTAAAAACGTTTAGAAATATTTTTACTGTCATTTTTATCATAAAGTTAAACATCCTTTTATATGACGTCGAATTTTTCGATTTGTTTAAATATTTTTTGAAATGCCATAATAATTTGATCAACATCTACAAATGTCACTGGCGGACGGATCACCTCGGATGATAATGTGGTACGGGTCATCTGATCCGTAACAGGGAGGTTCTTCATTGTGTAATCGACGGTCCCTCCATAATAGGCGCATGTGAACGGGCACCCTTGACTGCCGTAACCCATCCTCTTTTGATAGATGGGATAAAGGTTGAGGGGAATATAGTCAGCGTTGAATGATATTCCTTCCGCGTTCAAGGCCTTCGCGATCGTAGCGGATGGGACCTTGATACTGTCTCTGTCCAGTCGCATCGTATAACGGTAATACGTATGCGTGCAACCATCTTTTACAACAGGCAGTATCAGGCCGGTCACATCACGTATCCCTTTCTCGAAATATTCGACAAGATCCTTTCGTTCCTTCAACAAATGGTCCAGGCGATCGAGCTGGACCATCATAATTGCGGCCTCTATCTCGTTCATCCGGTAATTCCAGCCGATAATGTTCGACCCATCCTGGACGCTCATGCCGGTCGCTACAACAGCCTCTCCATGGTTTCTGATCAGCCGGAGCCTTTTCGCGAGTTCGTCATCGTTCGTCACGACCGCGCCGCCCTCTCCACACTGGATGATCTTATTGCAGTTAAAGCTGAAGACCCCCATGTGCCCGATCGTCCCGGTCAGTTTTCCCTTGTAATAACCTCCCGGCGATTGGGCCGCGTCTTCTATGACTTTCAGGTTATACCTTGAAGCGAGCTCCATGATCGGGTCCATATCGGCAGGGTGGCCGTATATATGGACGGGCATCAATGCCCTGGTACGGGGCGTTATCAGTTTTTCGACGGACACCGGGTCCATACAAAATGTATCTTCTTCAATATCGCAGAACACGGGGACCGCGTTGAAGGAAAGGATCGCTGTTGCAGTCGCCGTCATGGTCCATGGCGGGACGATCACCTCATCACCGGGCCCGACACCGGCAGCCCCAACTGCCGCAAAAAGACCAGAAGTCGCTGAATTCACGCTGACCGTGTGCTTCACGCCAAATCGCTCCGACCATTTTTTTTCAAAGGCATTCACGTAAGGACCGCCCATAAAATGTTCGTTGTTAGATCCCATGAACTCCGAGAGTATCCCGGAATCCAAGACCTCCATTACGATCCTCTTTTCTTCATCTCCTGTCGTCCGGTGTTTGGGGAATGGTTTTTCCCTGACAGGCTTTCCACCGAATAAAGCAAGTTCTTCCATTTTATATGGTCCTCTTTAATATGAGATGGCTATTCATCTTAACTTCCTCGACTCTACTGTTTCCCAGATGCGCGAATCTGCATTGTCAATAATTGGGTAATTTTTTATGTTTTCAATATATTTCTCTTTATATGATCGATCATCCAAAAGTCTGTCCAGGACCAGGTTCATTTCACTCCTCGTGGAAATAAAAGGTATGATCCCCTGGTTCACTGCCTCACATAAATGCGATATCATGGCACCCACTTGTATACTTACAGTCGGCTTTCCAAGCGCTATTGCCTCCATCAGCATGATAGAAGCCATTCCTACAACAAGGTCTGACGCTGTTAACAAGGCAATTTTGTCAACCTCGCCGGTCAGGACCACGGGATCCAGAGTTTCCCATATTTCAACATGTTTTTCTCTGAACTTTTTAAAAACTTCAAGGTTGTTCTTGGGATGAAGCTTTATGACTAACCCGATATCGTTGTACCCCTTTTTCAATGACAGGAATCTTTCTTGGAAGTAAAAGATCAACTCTTCCAATATTGTCAGTTCAGTATATCCTGCCCTGTCGCCATAAAAGTGGGTAAAGGGCTCTGCGACAAAGAGCACCAATTGTTGATCGCTGCCAACCTTGAGCTTTTTCCGAATATCCTCGTTTCCGCTAACCCCAAGGGCTGTCATAATATTTCTCAATTTTGAAAGGCTGGGATGTCCGACAATTTCTATCCGTTCTCCGGGCAACCCATCATCTATCATACCCCTTCGTGCCGACTCGTCCATCACGCATATAACATCTGGCAGGTATTTAAGGCTATGTGTCCCGTTGGGTCCGCTAAAACGTTCCTTGTAGTTCTGCCACTGGTCCAATACGGCAATGCTTGGCACTCCCCTTGATGACGCCCAGTTCCAGAGATATTTTTCTGTCATATCATGCTCGGGAATGCTCCCTGCTGATGTCAGCACAATCGAGACGGGCTTCTGCTCATGCAGGTTGTCTATAAAAACAAATAATTCTTCGCGGGTATTTCCCTGATATCTCATATAAGCAAGGCCGTGGGAATCAAAGATATCACATGCGTAATCTTTCCCAATCAAACAATACAGGTGAGCGTCACGCCCCTTTAACACGAGGGAGAGCGCTTCAGCCCCGCCTGGCTCCCTCGAAAAACAATAGATCATCTTTTCCGTTTGAGTGCTCATACGCCTGGCATCAACCACCTTGGAACTATTTTCTGGATTGGTGCGACCATCTTTCCGAAGAGGACGCTGTCAGATCTTTTCAGGAAAACAAGCGTACCTATTACAACAACCGTTAATAACAGCGCCTTCAACAGAATTACAGGTAACAGCCCCTTGAAAGGGCATATGTATTGCACTATGAAGTACAAAAAAGAATACCCGAGCAGTATGATAACAGATAGAAACGAGGGGGTTTTCATCGGCAATATCCTGTCAGCGTATAATTTATAAATGGCAAAATTAAAAACGTGGAACAACAAAAATGCGATCACGGCCCCCCACACTCCCATCAACGGTATCAAAGCAAATAAAAGTATGGCCTTGAAAAAAACGGAACTGAACGAGGCCAGTGTCATAAACCTTGTTTTGTTCTTAATGAAAACACGGGTCGCATTATAGATAGAATTCATATCGAGAAATATAAGTGAAACGATAATAACTGGCACAATTTCATAGGACGAATGGAACCTCTCGTTGGTCAGCAGTATAATGATCTCTTTTGAAAAAAGCGAAAAAGCAAACCCGATCAGGGCAAGCGCCATGAAATAGAACAGGCAGACACCATACAAATAAGCCAGGTTATTGTCGTCATCGGTTTTTTGATCCAATCGTCTGTAAACCTCGGGATTCAATGAATTATTCATGGCCTGCGTGGTCAGGCTGTAGTTATTCGAAAAAGTAAATGAAAAGGAATATATTCCCAGGGTGTTTATGTTCAACTTGCCCGCTATCAACAACCTATCCAGATAATTTTGTATTGCCGCAATATATCCCTCAAAATGGAGCGGCAATCCATATCGAAAGCCGAGCCGGATATATCTGCGATATCTTGCATCAAATTCCAATATTTTCGGGATCCAGAAAAAAACAATCAGTCCGGCATAAAAAAGCTGGACCGCGAACATGGACACCATGTATCCGGTCAACGAAAAATGAAACAGTAAAAATCCCGGGATAAGGATCGCAAAATTAGACAATTGGAGTGCTATGTTCAACCGTGAATAGGAGGATGCCTGCTGCAGATTGATCTGATAATGTTGGTAAAAAACAATTATTCTTTGCGTCAGTACGGTCCAGACCGGAATCAGATACAAGTAAAAATAAGGGAGTCTCGCGCCCTGGTAAATAAAACGATAGAACAGGTGGGGAAGGAGCGAAAGGACACAGCAAACCAGCACCGCTATAACCAAATTAGTTACGAATACCCATCCCAGGCACTTCGCCCTCTTTTTAGCATCATTAAAATATTTGATTTCCAACCTGTTCGCAAAGTTGTCCAACCCCCAACCGCCAATGATAGTGGCAACACCTGTGGCAACAGCATTCAATGCTATCATGCCATAATCATAAGGAGACAAATAGGCTGTAAAGATGGGAATAGTAATGATATTCAAGACACTGACGGTGCCGATATTGAAAAGATAAATAAAAGTATTGCGAACGACAGAATGTCTCATTTTTTCAGGTAATGGAAAACGGTTATCGGATGATAACCTGATGACGCGTCAAACAGGGGACGGATCTCTTTCCGGTCAACGTCGTCATTTTCAATCTTTCGGTAATCATGAGTATGTTTATCAGGAGATGACATCAACAATATTTTCTGCTTGAGCGGCAGGACCTTGTGGAACGGTTCTATCATAATGATGTCCTTTTTCGAGATCCTTCTGATCTCCTTGAAAACATTTTCGATATGAGAATAAGGAACATGGTAAAGGGCCAGGTGGCTGAACACAGCGTCGAACTTTCCGGTCTTGAAAGGCAGGTTGCTAAAATCGGCCGCAACAAGCCTGACATTTGGCATCAATTCGTTATTGTCCTTCGCCAACGAAAGTGTTTTCATTGAAAGATCGATACCGGTGAAGAGCAGGTCCGGGTTTTTTTCTGCGAACCAATTCAGGCGTTTTGAAAGGTAACAACCAAGTTCAAGCACGTTACTCCCGGGTTCCATCTTTTTAAAGACATCCATAAGGTAATCACGGCTCTTGCCGTAATGGTTCTCAAAGTTAGGCGGTACCTTGATATGCTCTGTGATCTGTCCCTGATAAAAATCCTCAAACATCCTTTCTTTCTTCAGGTCAATAACCTTGCGTTTTAAAAATAAATATCCCGTTAGGTTCACTGCCACGATAATGAGTGTTTTTATCCCTACAATCACTTTACCCACACAAACAGCGCCAGTCGTTATTCGATATTGTAAGCGCACGATGATTGTTTCATTTTGCAGTTCTTGTTGATCTCAAGTAAACTGGGATTCTTTTCCAGGTATCTTATTATATCTATTGTCCTGAACGAATCATTGTTGATGCCTTTTGACAATTCGTTCAGCAGTGCCAGGTCTTCCCGGTAATCAACCGTCAGTCTTATGTCCGGCCTTTTCAACTCCGGCGGAGGGGTCAGGTTAAATATCCGGAAATCTTCGGGATGCTCCCATATATATGTGACCACATTTTCCCGGTCCCTTTGAGAAGTTGCCAACCGATCCACATCAAAAAAGGTTTCAGAGGCAATCACGTGAAGATTGACCCCAACGGGATAGCCTTCCTCCATATCATTGCAGACGTAATGATAGTTTCCTTTTATCAATATCCCGATCATCTGGTCGATGATATCGGGATCGTAGAAAGGGCAGTCCGCGCCGGTCTGGACCACAATATCCGCAGCCATCATCCGTGCGGCGCTCGCGACCCTGTTCAGGACATCCTCTTCGCTGCCCCTGTAGCACGGCAGATCGATCTGTTTACAGAGGTCCGTTATCAGATCGTCAGAGGCGCTGGTCGTTGTAGCGACGACAACGGCATCAACAAGTTTCGCCATCCGGATGCGTTTTGCTGTCCATTCGAGCACGGTCTCTTCCCCTATGCGCTCCAGCACCTTTCCCGGGAACCTCGTGGAACCCATCCTGGCTTCGATCGTGGCAACAACCTTCACCGGCATATGTTTACTCTCCCTGGAAGCGCACAAGGTTCATCACCTCATATGATTCAGCGTATTGCACACCCATGCGGACGCCTCTGAGCCGCGCGAGGCTCTCGATCGCACCCCTGTCAAAATAGTGAGCTGAAGTGACCGCAGGGTCTGCCTGGGACCTGTAACAAAGTATTGCCTCGGCCTTTGCATCGAGGGCATCTTTAGAGATCTCAAAGAACAATGTCGGTACAAAACCATCGCTTGAATTGATCACTTCGTATGCCAGCCTTGTGCGTCGATTAAAAGCCTTCTGAGCCGACCTGCATACAGTCCTGTGGTCCTGGTGCACGTCATTCATGCTGGGCGTGATGACAATATCGGGCCTTATTTTCGAGTCGACATCATACATCGCTTCCAACACGTTCTGCCTGTACTCCGGAAAAAGCTGGCCAGGAATGCCGTCCGGTAAGAATATGTTCTCTTTTTTCACGCCAAGTATGTTCATCGCGGCATATTGTTCTTCAAGAACGCGGACCTCCTGGACCTCTCCAAGCGAATTTTTTCTGTCTTTGCTCAGCACCAGCACATAGATATCGGATTCTCTTGAGAGCGAGCTGATAAGCCCGCCGCACCCAAACTCTGCGTCATCCATATGCGCCGAGACGCACAGGATCTTTTTTCTTTTGAACATTATGTCTGCACCCCGTGTTTATATATTCCATCAATTACCCTGTTCAGGCCGTTTGCAATATCATACAACTTCATGTTCCGAACAAGCTCCCTTCTCAAAGAAAGATCTTCGACAAGCTTCTTCAGACTGTCGCTCACCCTGTCCTGACCAGGCAAATACCCGTCATACAATGCGAACCCGAGAGAGCTGATCACCCTTGCCGTTTCGTCTTCAAATGACTCGTTGATAAAAACATACATCGGCCTTTTGCATGCCGCGATCTCCCACATGGTCGTACCCCCGGCCGTGATCGCGATATCGCATTCTTCGATAAAACGCGCGAGGTTGCTGGGCTGCCGATTGACATGGAACACATCATGCGCGCCAGCGATCTCCTCGATCGTCGCGGTATTGCCCAGATCGAATGCAGGGCCCACCACAACATCCACATTAAAAGGCACCTTCGTCTTCTCCCTCAGCATTATCAGCGTCTCCATCAGGAACGGTGTCCTGTTTCCTGTGTCTGCGCCACCCTGGGTCAAAAGTATCCTTTGAACACTTTCATTTTCAGATTCACCGACAGAACTATATGCCTCGTCAATTATTATGTACTTATAACCTTCATATACTGCAGCCCTCTTTAAGAGCTTCCTCGCTTCGTCCTTGTGATAATACATGACGTTGAACACCGCATCGCAGTCCAGCGCGCTGACATCCGTATTATCGAAGGTAACGATACTGACGTTGTGCTTCCTCAATGCACGTACATAATCCGAGGTAGTATCGAGTATATCCAGGATCACCAGTTCGGGCCTGTAGGATGTAATTATCCCGTCAATACCGGACAGGACCTCTCCGTCAATTTGAACATGATCCATGCCTGCCTGAGAAAGCAGGTTCGCAGTGACCTCGTTCCGCCTTATGACAAATAATATCTCATTCCCGGATCTTTTGAGTTTATTGCAAAGCGTGATCTGTTTAGAAATATGGCCAAGCCCTCTTTCATAGCTTCCGTCTGCCCTGACAAGTACCCTCATTTTACCAGGTGGTCCCACAAAAGCACATCGTCTTCATCGATATCTCTGGCCAGTATCCTTCCTATCAATGTGGGTGCGTATTTCGGCTCGATCCCGAAACCTGGACGTTTGATGGCAAAACTTCCCACCGTTATTGCTTCGCCCTGCTTGAGAGGCCTGGTCATCACGATGCTTTTTCGGTTGTTCTTTCTCGTTGTGGCCTCTGACTTTGCCGGCCTCTTTATCCCGTCACCAAGTGCCATTTCTATATTCCTGACCTTTTCTATCATTTTCTTGAACTCCTGCGGGAGCAACGATATGGGATGATCGGGCCCGTCTGCGTTCTTGTCGTAAGTGAAATGTTTTTCGATCACCTTCGCCCCCAGTGCAACTGCAGACACAACAAGTTCATCATAAGGGGAATGGTCTGAGAAACCTATGGGTATTGTTTTGAACGCATCTATCATGGACCTGATTGACAAGAGATTAGCTGACTCATAGTCCGCCGGGTAGTTGGTCACGCAATGCAGTACGCAGATATCGTTATTGCCCGTGTCCAGGATCGTTTCAACGGCCTCCTTGACCTCTTCCAGCGTGCTCATCCCTGTCGATAGGATCATCGGCTTGCCTATCGATGCAACCTCTTTCAGGAAGGGAATATTCGTCACATCATCCGAGCCGATCTTGTATATCGGGCAATTAAGCTTTTCCAGGACAACACAATCGGAATAGTGGCTCGGAGTCGAAAACATGAGGACATCTTTCGATTGAGCGTATTCAAAGAGCTTTCTTTGTACGTCGTCATCGATCTGGTATTTCTCGAAAGACTCGTACTGGGAAACGTCCCCGGTAAATATCATTCCATCCGATGAGAACATCGCTTTTCTGCTCGACAGCGTGGATGCTTTGTAGGTCTGGATCTTCACGGCATCGGCGCCAGCGAGCGTCGCCAGGTCAATAAGCTTCACACCAGTGTCATAATCGGAGAAATTACCGCCTATTTCCGCTATAAAGAAAGTCCTGTCCCCGAAGAGGTTATGGAAATAATTATTCATGGTTGAAACCTTCAATAAATTTAACGGACTCCCTTCCATAATTGAAAAGCAGGTCGATAATGCTCATGCCGGCCATAAAAGCGCCGTGTGATTGTTCATATTGCGGATGTTTAAAATTCTGGTAGCGAACGATTATATCCTTTTCCTTCATCAGATCAAGGTCAAGGTACACCTTTCCTGACTGCCCCGAAAGGTATATATTGCATCCGCTGCTTTCAATGAGGTCAGCCAGGAGCTGGCTCCTGGAAGTAGTGGTGTTCATCTCGGACTGCATCAGTATCTCTTTTTGGATACCCAGGTAGCCGAGTATCGACACGATAAAGCATACATTGATATCGACCAGTTTTGCGGTACCCTGCTCGATGCACCTTTCAATGATCCCATAGACCTCGTCAAAATATATTGACCTTTGATACGACAACCTGACCGTTTTCAGAAGGACGTCTCTCCAACGCCTTTCGCCATCCGAGTTGATCTCTACCTGGCATATCTTCTGGCCGAACCTGCCTTTCGTGAGCACCGGGACTTTTATCCATGTCCAGCCTTGCTCGTCAAGGGTCCTGATTTTGTTCCTGTTCTCAAAATGGTTCTTTTTGAACTGCACATCATCCATTACGATAAAAACGTCGCTTTGCCATATCTTATTAAAAAAACCGAGCCACGGGGCGAATTCAGGCTGATGTATGGTGACGACCCTGTCTGTTCTCATTTGAGTTGATCCCAAAAGTCTATGATATTCTCCATGGAAACGTTCAGTATGTTCTCGAAATGATCATAGCATTTGCTGATCACCTCGAAGTCCTCTCTTGTATCCAGGGTAATACGCACATCAGGCCTTCTAAGAATACCTTCCGCCTTGATCAGGCTGACGGCAAAATCGTCCTGATTTTCAATAATATATTCCAGCACATGTTCGAAGTGATTTGGTTTGTACGATAGCTCGTAGCACTTTTGCAGCGCCTCGAACCTGACTATCTCTTCCTGCACGCCTATGGGAAACCCGTCAGAATACGTATAGTCCGCGTTGTTTCCCAGGTGAGAGTCGAACATCTTATTGAGCAAGGCAATATTTGTCAGGGGATCATCCGCTGTCGCCCTTATGACCTGGTCGGCCCCGTGTTCCTTCGCACACATGAAATACCTTTCAAGCACGTTCTCTTCGGAACCCCTGAACACTTTTGCACCGATCTTATCACACACCTCGTACGTGACATCATCCCTGGGTGAGTCTGTGGTTGCAACCACCAGATCGTCAGCTCTGGTGAAGGTCTGCAGTCTCCCAACAACGTGTTCGAGAACTGTCTTGCCCTTCAATTTCAGCATGATCTTGCCGGGCAGTCTCGAAGAGTTCATCCTTGCCTGAAGAATAATGACCGTCTTCATTATTTTCCGATGACCTGCGCCCTGTTCTTGTAATTTTCGATAAAGATCTTCCTGCCCTTCACAGTTGCTTCCTCGTATTCTCTGGCACGCGGTATCTGACAGTCTCTGCATGTCTGGTAATACCGGATCGCGTTATGCGTCCTGTGGTCATCCCTGACCTTTTCCATCATCCTGCCATGCCACAATTCGTGGACGGTCGTGTCCTTCGCGCTTCCTATCACAACTTCCCCGATCTGGTCGTTGGCGCACATGAGCGCATCTCCGCTTGAGGTTATGACCAGCCTCTGGAATGGCTGGTAGCACACAAAGCCGGGCACGTATTCGATCTGGCCCTGACTGTCGCAAAACAGATAATCGACCAGTGGATTAGTGTAGATCAGGTCAGACAGGGGTGTGAAGATATCGATGTAAACATCGGCAGCCTGTTTGACGGCAGGCCAGACACCCTGGATCTTGATCGCCGGCTTTTGCGACCCTGCGAGGTCCCTGGCTTCATTCAAATTCATCATGGCCTGCTTGATCTGGGGAAACGTGATGGGCTTCCTTATGCTCTCATACACTTCATCAACACCGTCGATAGATACCGTGATCCAATCCAATCCCGCATTTACAATGAGCTCGCAGAAGTCTTTATCTACCAGTTTCTTTCCGTTAGTCAACGTTGATACTTCCTTGATGCCTTTCTCTTTCGCATATCTTATACAGTCGATAAAATCCTTATGGAGCAAGGCCTCTCCGCGCAAGCTCAGGCGGATCGAAAACACATCGCCTTCAGCACACTCATCGACGATCTTCTTGAAGAGCCCAAGATCCATAAAACCTGTTTTTACCCTCGATTTGAACTCGTCCGTGATGGTGTAGCACATGGGACACTTGAGATTACAGACAGAGGAAAGTTCGATATCCACATGGAGAGGAAAATCTGCCACAATCTGTTTTTCCGGCAGTTCATTCCAGTCCCTGCGGTTCTTCAGGTATGTCTCTTCATGCCCGAAAGACCTCCTCCGGTTGAAGATGGTTTCGCGTTCTTCTGTGTCGATGCTCTGCTGGACGTTATTCACTCTTACTTCGTTGATCTGCCTTTTTCCGTTCATGTGAGTCATAATTCGATCTCTTTGCCATCCTGCAAGGCTGACTCGCGTATCGCTTCTACGATCACCATATCCTTGACAGCCTCCCGGGCAAATTCTCCGAAACCTGTTCTATCAGCCAACAAGTCATCAAGGACCCTGCGATAAATGTAGGTGATGGCTCGGGCCATATCGCCCTGGACCTGTGCAGGTTCACCCAGCGATCTGAAACCGGGATAATGAGGGTAGTCTTCGACAGGCTGATGCTCTATCCTGAACCCGTTGTCATGAAAGGTAAGCCGCCCCCCGGAGAACAGCATGTCAATTTCAAAAATGCTGTAATGGTACGCATCTTTATCACACGATTGGACAATTGCCTTGCTGCCGTCCTGAAAGCCAAGTAAAAAATCAACTGAATGGTCCATACCGTAAGAGCCCACCTCGAACGGGGGCAGCGCTTTGACCCGGGTCACCTCGCCAAGCATCATCCTGAGGGTATCCACCATCGTGCACCCGTTGTGGAAAAGACCCTTGACATAATAGGCCGAGATCGCCTGTACCGCACCCATCAGTTTGTCACTTAGAAGCCTTCTCACTTCACAATGAGACGGTTCTGCCCTCCTGTGATTGTTCACCTCAATAAGAACACCGCTTCCAGACGCCAGCTTTTCAAGATCACGGCATTCATTCGCTGTCATTCCCAACGGCTTTTCCGTTATGACAGCCCTTATTTGACCTGGATCATCAAGGATGTGCTTGATGATCTTGAAGTGCATCACATCGGGGGCGCAAACGCTCACGACATTGAGTTCTTCATTTGCCAGGAAACCATCCAGGTCATCGTAGACCGTGTCAACTCCCCAGAAACGCCTGAAAGCGCCTGCCCTTTCCGCATTGGGTTCGCAGGCCGACACCAGTTCGAAACCATCCACTGCCCGATAAGCCCCCGCATGAGAATAAACACCATCGGTCTTTCTTTCCTCGTCCTGCTGGGAACCTATAGCACCCAGTCCGATTATGCCGCCCCTCAATATCCGATCATTCTTAATCAATTTGTTGATCCCAATTGGTCGTGTAGTCCCGTCATACACTTTCAAGCATTTCATAGACAAGGTGCAGGCAATTGTGCAACCCACCGCCGGAAATAATGCCCTTGAAATAATGATTGATGTTCCGCGCTATCGATTCTTTGGTTTGTTTGTTGTTCAACACTTCATTCACACGGGTCTCAAGCTCGTCATAGCCCTTCGCCTCAAAGCAGACTCCATACCGGTACAGAGGTATCGGGTTCGGTATGCCCATCAGGTTAAGCTGGATGAGCGGCACTCCCATCAACATTGACTCGAGTCCCACAGTGGAATAAATGGTGACCGTCAGGTCAGCGACAAAAATGATCTTTCTTACAGGCATGCCTGCCAATACAACTCTTGGATCATTGATCTTTGAAAGGTAATCCATGTAAAGACGGTTATCATCACCCGGATGGGGTTTTACCACAAGATAATGCTCCGGATAATTCTTGACCAAAGCAGCCATCATATCGATCATCTCCCAGGTGCTTTCCTTCTGGGGCTGCGTCGCAAGCAGGAACAGTCTGGCATCAGGCGGCAAGGCCAGTTCCTTCAATATCTCTTCCCTGTTGAACGTCCTCTTTTCATCTATAATGAGATCGAAAACTGGAGATCCTGTAACGACTATATTTTCGGGAGGATTCCCCTGTCCGATCAAATTTTCGCGTGTCATTTCGCTTATCACCGCGATCTTGTCTGCGGGGAAAATGTATTTTCTGTCAAATCCCAAAAGATCGTTAAGGCTCAGCACCTTGATCCCCTTCATATGGGCTGCCGTCATCGCCGCCCTCTCCATACGGGGAGAATTCCCTGTTATCAAAAGGTCCGGCTTTTCCTTATCCAGGATCGATCCCATGGTTCGGGTGGGTATAAAACAAGCTTTTCCATCCATCCTGAAGGTCCGGAATGCCTCTTCTTCCCCTTTTTCCTCCACCATGTCACGCATGGACGATCCAAAATATACCGTCGTCTCTTCAAGGCTAATGCCCTTTCCCTCTACGTGCATCTTCTTCGCCAACGCCTTTCCGAAGCGCCATGCGTTCTCATCCATTATGAGGTCTTTATAAGTGAGAATGGTATTGTGAGCTATACCCTCGTTCCGCAGGGCTTCAGACGCGATAGACAATCCGAGGATGGATAACTCTATGTTACGGTCCTTCATTAACTCCCTGATAATGGGGATCATGATGCTAACATGTCCACCCCCGTACGTTACGATGAATATCTTCTTTTTCACCCCTACCACCTGAAATGAATATTATGCAAAGGGAGTTTTCGGTTGTATTTTTCCCAGAACTTCCAGTACCTGAGAAGCAGTTTCCAATCGATATCAAAAGAATACCAGTTATGATTCACGCGAAACCTGGCAATGGCATGGAAGCATCTGTACATCCACTTGAACTTGCCTTTCCTCATTTTATTGTTCAGCACCTCAGATGGAAAGGCCGCGGGGAAATAATACTTGTCCTTCTTCATGACCTCGTCTTCCATCTTCCTGTTGACCCACGGCATCCTGTTCTTCCTCGCGCTGAAGCCCTTCCATCCCTCAAGGGTCTTTGGCTCCTCAAATCCATGTTCAATGGCCTTATGGTACAAGGGACTGATCGGATAGGGCGTATAAAAATTCACGGGCACTATCGCCTCAGGATCGGCTTCTTTTATCTTTTTTACGAGTTGGAACACCTTCGAGATCTCACCTTCGGGCTCACCTGGAAGGCCAATTATAAAACTGTAGAGCCCCCTTATTCCGTACCGTGCGAGCTTTTCCACGCAATCCATCAGGTAATCGAGGCTCTGGTCTTTCTTGATGTAATCCATCATTTCCTGGCTTCCGGCTTCCACGCCGGGATGGAGCATATCGCAACCTGACGTTTTCAGTAGCCCCAGCATCTCTTCGTCCATTTTCGCAATGGTGGTGTAACGGGCAGTGGCGGACCACCTGATGTTCAGTTTCCTGTCGATCATACCCTTGCAGAACTCTCTCAGGTGTTTCGGTGACAACACAAATGTCGGGTCCTGGAAACTTATTTCGGTTATCCCGTAGTTCTTGACCAGTTTTTCGATCTCTTCCACCGTTCTTTGAGGTGTGTAACGAACCGTCCTGCGATGGTAGACGATCGGTTCGGCACAAAATTCGCACCTGTGAGGGCATCCCTGCTGTGTCCTGATAGTGGTATACACGTCCGACTTACTACTTGGCCTGCCGGGATATTTCCTCACGTCGATCATATGATATGCAAGCGATGGGAACAGATTGATGTCCATCAGTTCCCGCGGCCCGTTGTCAACTATACCCCCGTCCTTTTTATATAAAAGCCCCTTGATCGAACTTATTTCGCCTTTATCCTGAAAAGCCCTTAATAGTTCCGTGAATGTCAGTTCGCCCTGGCCCCTCACAACATAATCGATATAAGGATTGCTCAACGTCTGGTGGGGCAACAGGGACGGGTGCCATCCGCCCCACACGACAGGAACCTCGGGATAAGCGGTCTTTACTCTACGCGAAAGCTCTATGCCATCTGCAATTTGAGGTCCTGTCAGCGAGGTAATGCCAACTGTCAGGACACCTTCAAGATCTGATAGTATCTTGTCCTGTGCAGCCTCGTCGATTCGCCTGTCATAGATAACAACCTCAAACCCTTCCTTTTCGAGGTACGCGCCAATGGCCATCAACGAAAGCGGAGGGGCGATCATTGCAAGGTTTTCCATAGTGTCGGGAAAATATAGAACAACCTTATTTTTGTTTGACATTATTGAATATCCTCTGTAGTGCTGGGTTCTGTGTGCTTACCCAGCCTTGATACTTAACACAGACTGGTACCATTTGACCGTTTCGCGGATCCCCGAGTCAAAATCGACAACAGGCCGATATCCCAGGTTCTTTTCGGCAACTTCGATCGAAGCGAAGGAGTGCTTTATGTCCCCCGGCCTTGGTGCTTCATAAACGGGCTCGATCTTTTTACCCAGTATCATGTTTATTTTTTCGACCAGTTCATTGAGTGTTATCTGTCCGCTGCAAGCACAGTTCATTACTATACCTGTCTTGCAGTCTGCCCTGGCCGCCAGGATATTTGCGCTCACAACGTTCTTTACATAGGTAAAGTCCCTGCTCTGCTCCCCATCTCCGTATATGACCGGACTTGAATCGTTCATCATCGCCTTGATAAATTTCGGTATGACCGCGGAATACTGCGAGTTCGGGTCCTGTCTGCGTCCGAACACGTTGAAATATCGCAGAGATACTGTCTCTAAATTATAAATGTTCGAAAACACCTGGCAATATTTTTCTCCAGCCAGCTTTGATACAGCATAGGGTGATAGGGGGTTAGGGATCATGCCTTCTTCTTTCGGGAGTTTCGGATTGTCCCCGTAGACCGATGAAGAGGACGCATAGACAACGCGTCTAACCCCGTTTTCCCTGGCAGCCACAAGAATGTTAAGCGTCCCCGTCACGTTCACTTCATTGCTGGTGACGGGATCGCTGATAGAACGCGGTACGGAAGGGAGGGCGGCCTGGTGCAAAACAACATCGATGCCGCTCATTGCTTCGCGAACAGCTTCATAGTCTCTTATGTCACCCTCGATCAGTTCGACATCTGTCCTGAAAGGTTCAACGTTTTCAGCCTTACCGGTACTGAAGTTGTCGATGATCCGCACCTGCTCTTTCTGTCTGACCAGCTCTTCAACTATATTTGAACCTATGAATCCTGCGCCGCCGGTAACTAAAAAACGCATATAGAACCTCTATTTAAAAAAATATTTAACGACACTTTAATATCGAGCATCGATAAAGGGTCACGCCTTGAAGATACGGGTCTCATTGCCCTTCCTCTCGATGGCGTTCCTTGTGTCTACAATGATCTTGGCGTTGTTCCGTATGAGCTTATAATCTATCGAAGAATGATTGGTAACGATGAGAACAACATCATACTTTTTGATGTCTTGCGCCGTCAGATCAACTGAAGAAAGCCTGAAATCATACTTCCTCGATCTTTTCAATTTCGGGATCAAGGGATCGTGGTAATCGACGCGGGCCCCTTCTCGCATCAGAAGGTCCATTATCGCGTATGCAGGGCTTTCCCTGTCATCATCCACGTCAGGTTTATAGGCCACACCGATGACCAGAACCGACGAACCGTTCATGCATTTCTTGTTGACGTTCAAAGCCCTGGAAACCTTTTCTATCACGTAATTTGGCATCGAGTTGTTGATCTCGCCTGCAAGTTCAATGAACTTGGTGACAAAATTATATTCCTTTGCCTTCCAGGTGAGATAGAACGGATCTATCGGGATACAATGCCCTCCAAGACCCGGACCGGGATAAAAAGCCTGGAAACCAAAAGGCTTTGTTTTTGCTGCCTCGATAACTTCCCAAATGTCTATCCCCATCCTGTCGAAAAGTATCTTCAACTCGTTCACCATTGCGATGTTGACCGCCCTGTATATATTCTCTAAAAGCTTTGCCGCCTCTGCCACCCTTGTCGATGAAACGAGTACCGTATTGTCCACGATCGAGTCGAACAGCAGCTTAGCTAAATCCGAACAGTTCCTCGAATAGCCGCCGATCAGCTTGGGGACATTCCTGACCGAATAATCATGATTGTTCGGGTCTTCCCTTTCAGGAGAGAAAGCTAGGTAGAAATCTTTCCCCGCGACCAAGCGACCATTTTCGAGGATCTTCCTCACATCCTCATCGGTCGTGCCCGGATATGTGGTGGATTCGAGTATGATGAGCTGTCCTTTCCTGATGTATTTCGATATCTCTTCGGCGGTCTGGAAAACATATTGCATGTCCGGTTCCCTGTTTTGATTCAGAGGAGTGGGCACGCATATGATTATGCAATCCATTTTGTTCAACAGCGAAAAATTGGATGTGGGTAAAAAACTGCCTGAATTTCCATCCTTATGAAACAATTGAGTTATATCAATATGCTTTATATAGCTTGTTCCCTTCTTCAACAGGTCAATTTTCTTTGGATCGATATCAAACCCGTACACCTTAAAGCCGGTTTTGCAGAATTCAACCACAAGGGGCAATCCGACATACCCGAGACCGATCACTCCGATCTGCGCCTGTCTTTTCTCTATTTTGTTGATCAGTTGCGTTTTCATATCTCAATCCTGAATTTTTTTATTAACCCGGTTAGATCGTAAACCATATTAAATAATGGCAATCCCAAACAGTGTCACGGCATACTCCCCTGAGGCAAAACCTCATTGGTCAAGGTTGTCCTTTTTTAACTCTTCAATTTCTCGTTCCAGCCGCTCATACTCTTCCATCTTTAATTTCAGAAAATACTGGGTCAGCTTGATGCGCTCGTTGATCCCCTGAGGCGTCAGGACATACAGGTACGCGGCCTTGTTGTTGGAGTTCTTAAAGCGCTGCGCCTTGACGTAGCCCTTTTTGATCAGTTCCTTCAGGATAAAGTTGATGCTCCCCAGGCTCAGGCCGATCTTCTTCGAAAGGTCACGCTGGGAGATCTCTCTTTCTTCCGAAAGTTCTCTTAATGTTTTAAATTGTGCTTCGTTCATTGTGTGGATTTTGAGGGGCTACCGCCATGGAGGTTAATGCTTTCTTGAATAATTACAACGATTTTTGATTTGTTCAACCCCTGAACAAACACATTTTCTCAGTTCCGTGCCGTTATGTCAAGATAATTTTAATAATACATGGTCATTGGTAATGGGCCATAGGTCACTGCTGTCCAAAATAATTTATTTTTTCTAATCCTTATCCAGTCATAACAACGGTCCGGGGCTGGCAGATCCTCTTTTCCAGAACGAGGCTGGCTGTTTGACCTTCACAGGCTGTCGATAAAAACCCAAAAAAAGAAGGTATGTCTCACGCCCGTTCGTCGTTTCACTCCTCTCTGGAGCCCGCAGAGTTCGCAGAGGAAGATCGTGCGGCGCATGGATGGAGAATATGATCCATGCGCCGCAGTCCCGATCCCGCCCTGCCACTTGTATCCGGCGGGATAGTAAAAAGAAACCTGCGTTGTCACGTCACCTGACGGATACACGGTAGGAGTGTTGTCCGTAATCGCTTTGCTATCGTCTGTAAAGACGATCGGAGTGCGTCCTGACTTGGTATTCTCTAAGATCAGGACGCAAAATAAGGCCTTCTCCCCATGCTCCATTGCCTCCAGCAAAGCCCAAAGGGCGAAGCGGGCGTGAGGCATGTCTTTTGGTTTTTTTCTCACGCTTTACGCCTGACGTTTCACGAACAACCAGTTGAAAGAGCGGGCGCGAGATAAGGGTTTTTGAACGAAAAACTTATCTTGGACAGATGTGGGTAATGGGTCATAGGTGATCGGTCACATGGAGAAATGTAGCCTGGATTACAGAACAATTTTTTATGCCGTTGATATAATCGGTCTTTGATGGCATTTATAGGGCCATGGTGTCGATCCGGCCTTGTCCATTGAACATCAAAAGTCAGGAGGCGTTAAAAATGAAAAGTAAGCTTTTTATACTTGTTTTAGGGGTTGTTTGCATTATCGGTCTTGCCGCGGCCAGTGCTGACGCAGGGCCATGCCGCGGGAACGGCTGGCAGCCGACTTTCGTTCACGACCTGATCACACCCGACGGTCCATATTATGTTATGCCAAACGGGTCCTTCGTAAAGCTCGTCGGCAGGAACCAGCAGGAATGGACAAATCACGCGTGCAGCCTGATCAATTCAAACGGCCTGCGTGACCGCAATGGATATACGACCTGCAACCAGTACACTCGCATCCAGTGCGGCTGCGACCAGTACAGCAGGTCCAACGCAACATGTGCGAACTTTCTCAGGTTCAAACGGCATTAAATGAAACCCGCAGGAGCAACCCCATGACCGCCAGGGTCCTCGCGGTACTGATCATCGTGTTGCCCTTCCTTTTGACCGCGGATCCGGCGGGAGCGGTCAGGGAACCTGAATATTATGCAAAAACGGCGATGGCCTCCAGGATCAAGGCTATCGCCGTTGTACGATCAGTGGACACAATAGATCAAGACAGCCGGAGAACGCTAAAACGGGTTACCTTTGACCTTAAACACCCATTCAGCGATAACGTTCCCGCTTCGTTCAACGGGACCTGCTTTTCCGTTGACCACAAATGGCAGGACCCGGGGGTGGGAGGCACTATCTATCATTCCCCGGAAAAAGGTCAGACCGTATTCGTGACGATAGCCGCTGACGGGGGCTCGATAACCAGCTACACAGTGCTTGACGGGGAATCAGAAAAAAGGTTTATCAAAAATCCCGGGAAGATACGATACACCTTCGGAAAAGCCTTAGTAGACCCATAAAGACCCCTCTTTCGAAAAGGGGTTGCGGCATATTTTTTATCCCGCTTCTTTTATCATCTCTTTTACAGCATTCAACACACCGGGTAGGTCGTCCTGGATCACCTTCCACACAATCTCAAGATCTACGCCAAAATATTCATGTATAAGCAAATTTCGAAAGTCTTTTATATCCTGCCATTCTACATCTTCATGCTTTTGTTTCACATTATCAGGTATTTTTCCTACTGCTTCTCCGATGACCTCAAATTCCCTTATAACTGCCGAGCAGGTTTTCCTATCGTTGCAAAACATTTCAAAGGACATATCAATCGTGAATTCGAGTATTGCGTTGCCTGATTCTAAGATGTCTGCAAGATAAAGGCTCACATTTCTTTCAGACATAGACAATTTGTCCTTTTATCATTTTTTTCACGACAGGTTTAAGGGCGTGCTCAAAACCGAGGTCAACTTTTCTTGATGTTTCTTTTTCTAAATATCTTTTTAGTTGCAAGAAACTATGGATATTCTTCCTGTCTGCTTCCATTTCGACAACGATATCGATATCACTTGAGGGAGTATGTTCACCACGAACAATACTTCCAAAAATACCGATACTGGTTACTCCGTACCTTTCATATAAGAGTTGCTTATTTTTTTGCAAATGATCGACGATGGTCTTCAAAGAAACATTTTTCATTCTTGTATCCTGTCACATATATTACATAATTTGCAAATATGATGCAAAAACTATTCTTGCCCGTTTATGCGGGCTACAGTTACGAAAGGAGGGAGTGGTACCCCTCCAATTTGAAAAGGGAGAACGGGAGGGATTTCTTCCACAAACGATAAACCGTTTTATGAACACTCAAACTTTCAACAGTCTGTTGATAAACTCCACATAGCTCGTTACCTAAGGTGAAGGCTGGTGTCAAGATGGTTGCTAAACCCCTGTTTTTCCTGGATACCGGCCTTCGCCGGTATGACGGAAATAACCAAATACACCAATGAAAACGGGTCAACAGACTTTATCAACAGGCCGTCAAAGTTCCAAGAAAAAATTTCTTCCCCAAAGCGTGGAGTCTGGAATGTGGAATAGTTTTTTCCGTGGAACCTTGAACTTGGAACCTGAAACTATCTCTCCTATGACCTATCACCCATCGCCTATAACCCGTCTTGTTACGTTCCGCTTATCTTGAGGCCTTCGACATAGAGGGAGGGTGAACCGAAGGAACCATAGTAAGTTATATCGGTCCCCGCTTCCTTTATATTATTGAAGAGATCAAAGACGTTGCCGGAGAACATGACGCCCTGGAAGGGCTCTTTGGTACCGCTTCTATATATGAAGCCCACAGCGCCGACAGAGAAATCTCCCGTGATCGCGTTTGCCGTGTGTGTGCCCATCAGTTCTTCTATCACGATGCCGTTGGTCATGGTCCTGCGGATGTCGCTTGACCCCGTTTTGATGGCCATGCCGCGCGAGCCGCATTTCGGCGGGCTTTTTAGTCCGCCCCTGACGCTGTTGCCCGTTGACGCCTTTCCCAGCTTGTTCGCGAAATAGACGTCATAGAGGAACGTTCTGAAAACTCCCCTGTCTATGACCACGTTATTGCCTGACGGAACACCTTCTCCGTCGAAGGGGAACGCATCGAGCCCTTCCATGCCGGAATCGGTCACGGTCACTGCCTGAGCGAAACAGCTGGCCCCCTCCTTTCCTTTCAGGCGGGTCTTGTCCTTGAAAAGGTTTTCGGCAAGAAAGGATTCCGAGAGTATCCCGAGCAGGTCCGCTGACGCGCGGGGAGTCAATATACCTTCGTATGTCCCAGTCGGGATCTGCTTTGCGAACAGCATCGACACTGCCTTTTCAGCGATATCGATGCCCATTTTTTTGCTGTCCACACCTGCCAGATAATGCGACCAGCGCCAGTCATACCACGACACCTCTTCATCGTCCTGTTTCGCCACGGCAAGTGCCGAACAAAGGAATATGGTCTTCACCGCCCTCGCTCTGACCCCTTTCGAGCTCTCTATCGCCGCTTCAAGTTCGATCTGTTGGAATTCGCAGTTCCTGACGGCAACTATCCTTTTATCGTATTCCCTGATAGTTTTTTCCACATCAATGGCGAGGGCTTTTTTTTCATCGTCGCTCACTGCAAGGCACTTCGTGTCGAAAAGATCTGACTGCTGATACCGTGCATATGCTTTTGGAAGAATATAACTTTCGTCTTTTTCGACAACCGGCAGCAGCACCTCCACGTTTGCAATGAGCTTGCCGGCCGGGTCGTCCCTGTCATAGGTGTACGCGAATACCGGCCTCGCGTCCTTCACGGCGCGCAGGGCGCAGCCCTCTTCTTCCTTCATCTCCACCGCGCTTACCCCGCCGTCGCGTGCCTCGATCTTCTTTTCCCTCTCGTTGAGGTAAAAAAGTTCGTATTCGTCGAAACGGCCGGAAAGTTTTTCCATGACCATATTAATCAGATCGTTTTTGTTCACATCTATCTCCAAGCATCAAATAACTTTTTTACGGGAACACCCTGTATATGTCTTTCCTGTGTTTGACCCGGTAAAATACGATTTTGTTCCCTTTCAATAATTCACATCCGACTCTTAAGCTTCCTATTTTGATTCTGTAATAGCTATCGTATCCCTACATTTTCCTAATATTGATATTGTCCGGAATATCCTTCAAATTCGGAATATCTTCAAAAACCAGCTTTTCAATTTTCTTACGATGGGTATTTGGTAATTCGGCAAGGTCCTTTAAGAATGTCTTCTTGAAGAGACAGACCAACACTCAACCTTTTTTCAAAGCTGCATAATGTTTTTTTGCATTGCTGAGAGAAAGATTTTTTTCATTTTCAACTTCTTCCATGAACTTCCCAAGACCATAATTCTCGATTATCTCTTCCATGATCCTGAAAGTATCAATATCAATGAGTACGGCTTTTTTCTTATTATTGGCTGTGACGATATATTCTTTTTTAATTGCAAGCATCTTAAAATCTCATAGAACAAATACTTTTTTATTTCAAATTATTATACAACACTGGCCCGATATAATGCAATTCCATAGTCTCAAGCATGGTCTTAAATATTAAATTAAAGAGATTTTTCTCATACCTCGTTTCTCCTGGACCCCGGCCTGCGCCGGGATGACGGGAAGTGAGAGGCAACCCGTCTTTTTTAGTTTTTGTTTTTCACGTTCAAGCGGCTCAAGCATTCAAGCCATTCAAGCCGTCTTTGTCTTTCCCGTTCAAGCGGTCTTTATCTTTCCCCTATCTCCCGTATCATCGCCGTTTCGTCGCATTCGGGGAATTTGGGGCACTTTACACAGTCGGACCATATCTTGTGGGGGAAGACCTTCTTGTCGGTAACGGTAAATCCGCATTTCTTAAAGAACTCCACCTGGTAGGTAAGAAGGAACAGTTTATTGATATCATATGTTTTCGCCTCTTCCACGCACACATCCACTATCGCCCTGCCGACACCTTTTTTCCGTGCCGTGTCGGCGACACACAGGGAGCGTACCTCGGCCAGGTTCTCCCAACATATGTGCAGCCCTCCCGTCCCTACTATCTCGTCGCCCTCGATACAGACAAAATAGTCCCTGAGGTTGTCGTAGAGCTCGCCCAGCGATCTCGGGAGCATCTCTCCCATGGCAGCCGATTGGTTCACCAGATGATGTATCTTCTTAATGTCTTCGATCCTGGCTTTTCTTATCATTGTCTCAACATCTCCTGCGCTCTTTTGATCGTAATGTCCGTAATGGTGGCCCCACCCAGCATCCTTGCAAGTTCACGGACCCGTTCGTCTTTCGACAACTCCCGTATGGCCGTTTTGGTCCGGCCGTCCTTCACCTGCTTTTCCACCAGGAAATGGCGGTCTCCGTAGGCCGCTATCTGCGGCAGATGGGTAATGCACAGCACCTGGTGTTTTTGAGAGAGGTCTTTGAGGCGCTTTCCCACCATATCAGCCACCCTGCCTCCTATTCCCGCATCCACTTCATCGAAGATTAACGTCTTTTCTTCTTCGCCGCCTATGACCTTTTTGATCGCGAGCATGATCCTCGACAGCTCTCCTCCTGAGGCTATCTTGCGCAGCGGTTTCAACGGTTCACCGGTATTGGTCGAAATAAGGAGCTCGATATCGTCCCGGCCGTCACGGTCTATGTACCCGCGGTCCGTTATGCTTATGCTGAACTGGAGGCCTTCCATGGAAAGGAACCCCAATTCCCTGACTATGGTCCTTTCGATCCCTGGCGCTCCCTTTTTGCGTTTCGCCGAAAGAAGTCCCGATATTTCCTCCACCTCATCGCCCAGTCTTGCCCTGTCACCCTCAAGGGCCTCTATGCTCTCGCCCAACCCCTTGAGGTACTCAAGCCTCTTTTGCGCCTTTTCCTGGAATGACCTTATATCATCGCAGGTCTTTCCGTATTTGTCCTTCATCCTGAAGATCTCGGAGAGGCGCTCCTCCAGTTTCTGCATCTCCTCCTGGTCGAACTGGAGCGTCCTGCCGAGGTCTCGAACCTCCATAAGCAGGTCTTCCATTTCAAATGATATGCCATCCAACCTTTTTTTCAGACCTTCCATCATCTCGATGGGCCCAAGGGCTTTCAGCATCGAGATGTAACGCTTGATAATGGTCTGCGGTGACTGCTGCGATCCTTCGAGACCCTCTGTCATCTCATCGAATACAAGTTGTATCTTTTCGGCACTTTTGAGGACCTTCAACCTTTCCCTGACCGTTTCCTCCTCACCCTCTCCGATGTTCCTTTTTTCGATCTCATCTATCTGGAATTCAAGAAGTTCTATTTCACGCTGCCGGCCTTCCGCCTCCCTCTTCTTTGCCGCAAGCTCGGCGTTGAGCTTTTTCAGTTCGTCAACTTTCACGGTGAGCCTTTCCTGTTCACCTCCAAGGGACAGCAGGTTATCGATAATACCTGTATAATTGTCCTTGTCCAGAAGGTGCTGGAACTCGTTCTGTCCGTATACGCTGATAAGTGTGCCGCCCAGCGTCTCCATCCTGCTCAGCGTAACCGGCTCCTCGTTCAGGAAGGCTCTTGACCTGCCGGTGTTGCCGATCACCCTTTTGAGAATGTACTCTTCGCTGCCGCTTTCAAAATGGCCGACCACTTCGGCCTGTGCCGAACTGGTCCTGACGGCATCCGGTGTTGCCTTCGCATTCATGAGGGTTGCCAGCGCGTTTATGACAATCGATTTTCCCGCACCGGTCTCTCCGGTTATGACATTAAAACCTTCCCCGAACTGGATCTTCAGCTCGTCGATTATGGCAAAACCCTTGACGCCGAGATAGGTGATCATGTCTCTTTACCGCTCACCCCATTTGAGTTTGGTTCTCAGTATCTCGAAATAACCCCGCGAGGACGACTTCACAAGATGGACGATATGGTCCGATCTTTTAACCGTTACTTCATCACCATATTCGAGGGGAAAGCCAACCTGCCCGTCGAGGGTCAGGATGACCTTCTCGTCTTTTGACTTGAGCACCGCCCTCACGACCACGAATTCCGGCAGTATGATGGGCCGGTTTGTCAGGGTATGGGGACAAATGGGTGTGACAATTATGTTCGTCAGGGACGGGTATATGAGCGGCCCGCCGGCGGCCATGGAATATCCTGTCGCCCCCGTGGGTGTCGACACGATAAGTCCGTCGGCCTTGTAGGTCGTAAGGTACTCTTCATTCACGTAGGTCTCAATATCGATGATCCTTGCGAGGGCGTCCTTGGTAATAACGGCATCGTTGAGGATGGTGATATCAAAGATCGTATCCGACTCCCTTTTGACCCTGACATCGAGCATGATCCTTTTGGATACGCTGAAATCTCCTCGAAGTACATTGGCGAGCGTCGCCGCAAACTCCTCGATGGATGTCTCCGTCAGGAAACCGAGACTCCCGAGGTTGACCCCCAGTATGGGCACTTCGGCCCCCTTGCCGTGACGCGAAACGGAAAGGAGCGTCCCGTCACCCCCGAGAACAACGATCAGGTCGGCTCCCTTGCCCACCTGTTCCATTTCAAACGTCCTGGCATAGCCTATCTGCCTGGCGGCCTCTTCCTCGATCATGATATCGCATTGCCCGCTGAAACGCATGACGACATCCTGGGCGATCCGCAGCGCGTCCTCTTTTTCGCGTTTGCACACAACATGAACGGTTTTCATGAACAGCACCTTTCCTTCATATAGTGGGACAGGTCTCGAAGGAGACGGAACGATCTCTCGACCGTCTGTGTTTTGTCGGCATTCATGAGATTGCAGGTGGCCGGGGCCAGCATGCTCTTTTGCGCGATCTCATTTATCGAAACCCCCTTTTTCGACAACGTCTTCCACATCTCTTCCAATCTTGCGGCCAAGCTCCGGATGTTTTCCCCGAAAAATTCTTCGGCACCGGTCGGGACAATTCCCCAGCTTACCGTCCCGCCCTCCCCGATAAAATCCTTGAGCCTGTCATAATTAACGAAAATATCGCCGAACGCATAAGCATTGAGCGAAATAATATCGATATTAAGGGAAAGGAGGAAATCCCAATCGGGGTTACCGCACAGGTGCAGCCCCCTGGGGCCTTCGACGCCTTCGTAAAAACCGAACATCTCATCTTTCGCCTTGACATGGTCATATCCGCTCATAGCATTAAAGATGAATTCAAGACCAGGGTCATCGATCCACACGAAGGAACGTTCATTCTTGCCGGCAAGCTCCCTGTACTGCGCATTTACCTTTTTCTGGATGAACGAAAACACAACGGTACGTATGTCATCATTATAAACTATCGGCCTGCCATTCTCATCTACAATTTTCAATGCAAGGCTCACCGGGCTTATAACCTGTCCGTGGACCGCTGGATAACGGGAAAGATCATATTCAAGGAAATGCCGGTAAACAAGGGAATACCTGTCAGAAAGGGCAAACCACGAAAGGTCGCTCTCATGGCTGAAGAAACCATCCAGTTCGTCATAAAAACGCGAAGTGTCAACATAGCTGCGGTTATGCTTCTCATCGAAAACGACACCGGGGAACTTCTCCAGTGCCTGCACGTACATGTCCTCGAAAAACGACAACCTGGGCAGCTGCGGCCAGAAGGGCACATCGAGTGTAAAGGCAAGTTCGAGGGCGTCTGCAACGTTTTCGTGAGGAAGGATGCCCATTGCTGTTGTCGCAAGATCACGCTGGAACGGTAATCCTCTTTTCATGTAAAATCTCTAACAGATAGGGGTTTACATGTCAATCCGAGAAGCTTCGATACGGGGCCGGCATTCAATGTTGACAGGGTGAAAAAGACATTTTATTATCCATAACCAGATGAATTGAATATATCTGCAATATCAATTTGTTAGCGAACTTTTTCAAGGGCCTGTATCGTTAACCGCCGGACAAAAAGGTTGACATTCACTTCCTTCATGGGGTAATTAATACACCATGATACAAAATAAGAAAGTATATATCATTCTGATAACGATATTGTTCGTTGCCTGCCTGTTTTCGACGACAACCTTCTCATCCACCGGGTTTGTCGAGGATAACAGCGACAACAAAGCAGCCATCATAAGCAAAACGGTCGATTTCCTCAAGGAACGCAAACCGGGCGTTTCCGAAGACAGGATAAAGGCCATCGCCAGCAGTGTCTATGAGGAGTCAAAAAGATACGACATGGATTACCGGCTTGTTCTGGCTGTTATGAAAGTTGAGAGTAATTTCAAGAACGAAGCGATATCGAGAGACGGGGCCAGGGGACTTATGCAGATAAGACCATCTTCCGCCCGGGTCATCGCGCGGGAATCAGGGGTTGATGTAAGGGGAGCGAAGTGCCTTCACGAGCCCGAAAAGAACATCAAGATCGGCGTGAGCTACCTCTCCAAGCTTCGCGATATGTTCGACAACATAGTTTCCGCACTCCACGCTTACAATGCGGGACCTGCCAGGGTCAGGAAGGCTGATTCCGGGGAGAGCGCCAAAACAACCGCATTCACAAGAAAGGTCATGGGCGAGTACCGCAGGCTGGCCGAAGTCCTTCCCGATCCCGAAGAAGAATAATAAAAAATAAAAAAACTGTCTTTATCGCCCACAGCCTGGATCCACAGCTTTAGGGCATGTTCTCACCACTTATAACGGTCTTCCATGAACGAATAATACATGTATCCGAACCGATTGTACCAGTCCTTCTCGCCGTAATACTGTGATTCGCATTTGTCTATGTCCTGCATGACACCCTTCAGTCTCTCGACAAGCTCCTGGTGCTTGCTTTTATATGCCTTCTCGAAATTCTTGTATGACGCCTCAATTTTCGTTTTTTCCGCCTGCCATCCGAGACCCGCAACACCGTGGACGCCGGACACGCTGTCACCGAATGCTATAGCGCTTTTCGTAAAGCTTTCCGTTGTAAGCTTGAGGGCCCTTAATCTTTCAAAGTTCATCCTGAGCTTATAGAGCCTTCCGTATGCATCCTGATAACAGGACTTGCACCCGTCCTTTTTCGCTTCGTCGCAACTCGTCGGGACTTGAGGCATTCCGGGAGGATTGTAGTTGGGGTCCGCCTGCTTGTCCATATCTGACAAAGGTTTGTACTTGTCGAAAAGGTCGACCCCTTTCTTGGACATGTCCATCCAGGATGAAGAACCGCTTTTTAAGCTTGTTGACTTCCCCGCAGTATCCATCGCTTTCCAGAGGTCCTTTGCCATCATATCGGCCGGTCCCGCGAAAGAACCGGCGGTCATAAACACAAATAACAATAACGCGGCCGCAGACACCATTCTAACGACATGCATATTTTTCATGCCCTTTTACCTCTCTTAAGAAAAATAACAAGTACAGCAAGAATCGCGGCAAGCAGCACGGCGATTATCCATAATACAGGGGAACCGAAAGCCGATCCGGAACCGAAAGAGCCTCCCTTCATTTTCTTGTAGTCATCCTTTGGGATGAACGCCGATTTCATTGCCGGCTGCATTTCGTCCCCCACCCAGACGGCAAGCTGGTAAGGCTTCTCTCCCTGCGCAGAAGCCACATATATCTTGAGGTCCCCTTCGGTGCGAATTTGAAATGCCTGAATACCGGTTCCTTTTGTCGAGCCGCTTCGCTCCGGCTTTTTCCAGTCAAACTTGCACAGCTGAAGCGTAAGGTCCGTATCGGCATCCTTTGAAAACAACATAATTTCAACAGGCTGCAGCATGTTGAGATTCTCAACGATGAATTTCTCACCCTGTGAACCTACTGTACCCTGGACCGCCCCGAACTTCCCGTTCGGCACATCAGGGTCCTGTTTGGGAACGATCTTGTATTCTTCGGCAATGAGACCAATGGGCAAGACCATCACAAAAAACAATACGGTCAATGCAAACCGCAAACAGGTCCCAGGGCTGCCGGAGATCCTCGGGCATTTTCCTACGCACTCTTTTTTCAAGGCACGCCTCTCTTGTTTTGAATTGATTGACAATTTATAGCATTACCAGAAAAAAACTGTCAACATTCAATTGCTGTGCCTGTAGCTTTATGATCTGTCTTTCTGTTATAATTGTCCTCACAATAACGAAAACAAAACATGCAAGGAGGCACATTATGTCCGCAAACTTAATGGAGTTCTTCAACAAACAACCGCGCCTCGGAGTGCTCAGCACGGCAAACAAGGCAGGGGAGGTCAACTCGGCATATTTCGGTTCATTGCGTATGGTCGATGAAAAGACGGTGGTCATGGCCCTCGGCAACAACAGGACTTTCTCACACCTTCAGGAAAACCCCAACGCCTGTTACCTTATCATGGAGCCCGGCAAGGCGCTCCCCGAATGGAAAGGGGTCAGGATATATCTAAAGATGACCCGCTGCGAAACTTCGGGTGATACCGTTGAAACGATGAAAAAACAGCTTGCCGAAAAAGCGGGGGCTGCGGCCGCGAAGATAGTCTATGCCGCCGTCACCTTTGAAGTGACATCCATAAGGCCGCTCGCCGATTTCGGCCAGGGATGGGAAAAGTCTATATAGAGAAGATGGGTGATAGGTGATGGGTGATGGGAAAAACTTGATTCACTATAACCTATGACCCATTGCCCATTACCCGTCTTATCTGAATATCTTACCCGGGTTCAGGATATTGTTTGGATCGAAGAGGGATTTTATCGACTTCATGGCTGCTATCACCTCCGGTGAGAGTTCCATGTGGATGTAGGCCGCTTTTGACGTTCCTATGCCGTGCTCACCAGAGAGCGTACCGCCAAGGCGCACTGTTTCGGCAAAGATGTCCTTCACAGCCTCTTCGGCCTTTGCCCGGTCTTCGGGTGTGTCCTTGATCATAATGCTCACATGAAAATTTCCGTCTCCGGCGTGGCCGAAACTGAGGATGGGGATCCCGTGTCTTCTCTCAAGGGCTTCAAGAGTGCGGATCAATGTGGGAATGTGAGACCTGGGGACAACAACGTCTTCCGCGATCTTGACAGGATTCAGGTTATACGTGGCCTGGGACAGGGCGCGCCTGGCCTGCCAAAGTTTGTCCGCTTCCGCCGGGTCCCGGGTCACATCGCACCGCACCACTTTCTGATCGGCAAGTATCTTCTTTATTTTTTCGACCTGAGGAACAAGCGCCTCTTCGCTTCCGTCAACCTCGATAAGGAGCAGCCCTCCTATCTCTTCAGGTATGCCCATGGGTGAAGCCTTTTCACTGCATCTTATCGAGGCCCTGTCCATGAACTCTATTGTGGACGGAACGACCTTTGCCGCAATGATCGCCGACACGGCCTTTGCGGCTTCTTCAACCTCCCGGAAGAGGGCGAGGATCGTAGCCTTCGCCTCCGGCAGAGGGACGAGCTTCATCGTTATCCTGGTAACAACGCCAAGAGTTCCCTCGCTTCCGACGAAAAGTCTTGTCAGGTCATAGCCGACAACACCTTTCATTGTTCTGACGCCTGTATTCAGTATCTCGCCTGTCGGCAGAACCACTTCGAGTCCTATTACATAATCTCTCGTAACGCCGTATTTAAGGGAATTTGGGCCGCCTGCGCACTCCGCTACGTTCCCGCCTATACTTGAATACTTGTATGAGGCGGGGTCGGGAGGATAAAAAAGTCCGTGTTTCGCAGCTTCCTGCTGGAGAACAAAGGTGATCACACCTGGCTCCACGACAGCTATGAGATTCTCCGTATCGATCTCGAGAATACGGTCCATTTTTGTGAAAACCAGGACCACTCCTTCCACGACAGGTACCGACCCTCCCGTCAGGCCCGTCCCCTGTCCCCTTGGTATGACTGGGAAACGGTGGCGGTTTGCGAGCTTCAGGATGTCTGAAACCTCACCGGCAGAAGAAGGGAAAACAACGAGATCCGGAACGATGCCGTCCGTCCTCGCGTCGTAAGAATAGCATTTCCTTTCCTCCATGGAATCGATCACGTTCTCTTTGCCAACGATCTTTCTTATCTCTTCAATTACACCAGGTTCCACGACATGACCCTCTTCTTCTGATTTTTTCAGATGATGATACCATATTCCTTTGCGATATTCATCGAAGAAGAGAGAAATGGCCTAAATGATCCGGACGCTTGGACTGGTTGAAAGACAAAAAAACATTTCTAATACAGCTTCGAGCCCCCTGGGCCCGGATGGATGGATCTCATGTCCATGCGCACCTGGACCCGTGGGCTTTGCACAGCATACAGCGGCACTTTACCTTCCATGAGCGATCGCACTTCCCAGTACGGTGCCGAGGATAACGCCACCTATCGCGGCACCGGCTATCTGCAAACCACGGTAATCGTCACCGCGTTCAACATAATATACGTTCCTTTGACGATAGTGGACCGGAGGAGGATTGTATCGGGGAGCATGTTCGCGCACGACCACATATCGTCCTCTGTCATGCCCGTATCTCCATGCCGGATCACAGTAGCCAAACGATGGGGTCAACATAACAAATCCTGCCACACCTATCAAAACCGCCATAATGATCCTTTTCATGATCAGTCTCCTTTTTATTTTTACACTAACAAAAAGCAAACGCCGTGCCATAAGGCCCTTTTTATGCGCATCTATCCGATATGACATACTTATTCGATACCGGAAAATTTTTTTAGAAACGTCCGTTAAGGATAAATGTGTCGAACATGCCATAATGCCAGCGACAATACCGTCGACCTTCCGGCGGCCCATTCTCTTCCCGGCTACCGGTTCAAATCCCGGCACTGTTGTAATAAAAAAATACCCCTCCCTTTTCCAAAGAGAGGTCGGGCGGCATCTATTCCGTTTCATAAACTCTCTAGCCCTCAAACTTTCAAACTGTCCTCTCTATGGCCTATCACCTGTTTTTTATTGCATTTTTATCCGGTGAAAGGTTATTTTCATTACACAGGGGGTAAAAAATGAAAAAAACCATTTTCCTTATCGCGATGTTCATGACTGCGCTCTTCCTCACGTGGAACGTATACTCCCAGGAAAATGCATTCGATAATGCCGACAAGAACAAGGACGGATATATCAGCAATGATGAGTTCAAAGACGCGGTATATCAAAAGTTTAAAGAATACGATAAAAACAATGACGGCAAGATAGACAAAAAGGAATTCAACACAAAGAGGAGCCCCGAAGCCGCAAAAGAATTTAAACTTATGGACAAGAACAGCGACTCTATGGTCAACATCAAGGAATTCTACGATGCCTCCATCCAGCATCGAAATGCATTCGACTTCAATCGTGACGAAAAGATCAGCAAGGAAGAATATTACTCCAACAAGGCCCTGCCTATCTTCAGGTTCTATTTTTAGACCCATTATGGATCGGCGCTCATAACCTCCGAAACATTCGTCCGATTGACAACGGGACAACAAGGACCTGTTTTTTACTGTTATGGTCAAGGAAAAACAAAAAAGTATCTTCACCGCTTTAAAAGAACCGTTCTTCCGCGCCCTGTGGATCACGAACGTGGTGTCCCTCATAGGTTCATGGATGCACGAAACGGGGACAGCCTGGCTGATGACAACGATGACACTTTCACCCTTTCTTGTCTCCCTTGTACAGACATCGATGACCCTGCCGTTCTTTCTCATGGCGTTGCCCGCCGGGGCGCTCGCGGATATCGTCAACAGGCGGAAACTGCTCATAGCGGCGCAATTTGTTATGCTCCTTGCCGCCGCGATACTCGGCGTCATCACGCTGGCCGGGACCGTTACACCGGCATCACTGCTTCTTCTGACCTTCATCCTTGGCCTCGCCGCTTCGGCCAACGCACCCACCTGGCAATCGATCATCCCCGAGATCGTTTCCCGCGAACGCCTCCAGTCCGCCGTCACCCTCGGTTCGGTCGCGTTCAACATCGCGAGGGTGGCAGGGCCTGTGCTCGGCGGAGTAGTGCTTGCACTTTTGGGCCCGGCGTACGTATTCTTCCTTAATGCCCTCTCATTCTCGGGCGTCATCCTGTCGCTGTTGCACTGGAAATACGCTCAGCGGGAACAGACGCTTCCGGCTGAACGCTTTGTAGGGGCCATCAGGACCGGTGTCCGCTACGTGAGAAATGTCCCGCAGGTAAGAACGATCCTTTTGCGCATGGTCATCTTTTCATTTTTCGGGAGCTCGCTCTGGACATTTCTCCCCATTATCGCCCGCGTCCGGCTCAATCTGGACCCTTCAGGGTTCGGCATCCTCCTGTGCTTCTTCGGTGTAGGAGGCCTTCTGGGCGCTGCCCTTCTTCCAAAGACCGGCCAGCTATTCAAGTTCAACCACCTCTCAAACCTTGCAACCCTGCTTTTTGCCGTATCGATCTGTGTGCTCTCATTTTCCGGCACATTCATATTGACCTCTTTGGCTCTTCTGGCGGGAGGATTTGCCTGGCTCACCCTCATATCAACATACAACACCGCCATTCTCTCCATCGTCCCTTCATGGGTAAGGGGCCGGGTCATGTCCGTCTTCATGCTCGTTTTCTTCGGCCCCTTCGCATTAAGCAGCACCATATGGGGATCTTTCGCATCGTGGCTCGGCATCACGGCGACTCTTTTAATTACATCCTTGTCCATGGCTGTCGGTCTCGTTCTGACCTTGCACAGGCCGCTTTCCGACTCCATCGGCGTAGATATGACACCCACGGAATACTGGCCGCAGTTCACGGGAGAGATCGAACCGGACATGCATGAAGGTCCCATCCTTGTCGTCGCCGAATACTTCATCGATCCCGAAAAGGCGGAAGGGTTCCTTGCCGCAATGCGCGCGCTGAAAACTATCCGAATGCGCGACGGCGCCTTCCGCTGGAACCTCTTCAAGGACGCCGAGACTCCCGGCCGTTTCATAGAATCCTTTATTGTCGAATCATGGGCGGAATACATGCGCCAGCAGGAACGCTTCACCGTTCCTGACGGCGGCGTGGTTGACCTGGTCCGGTCATATCAAAAAGACGGGGAAGAAATAGAGATCAGGCACTTCGTGGCGGAACCGGTGAGAAGGGAGAAATAAAGAAAACAGGTGATGGGTGATGGGTGATGAAAAGACAGGTCATGGGTGATGGGGCAAAAAAAGGTGATAGGTAAAAGAGGACGAATGTTGTTGCCTTGCTTTTCCCAATGACCTATTACCTATCACCCATGACCCGTTTTCATTCTTTATAGTACATCAACTCCCTGGCAAACGGGGCGATGGCTTCGACAAAGCCGTCCTGTTCCTCCCAATCCATCGGTTTGAAGGAACGGACGAAATAAACGTTCTCCTCGAGCTGTTCAAGGTTGTCGCAGCCGATCACGGCCGTCGCGATGGATTGGGAAAGAGCGTAACGGAAGAATGACTCCATCGATGTGTAAAAGGACAGCTTCGACACAAACCCGTGGAGGTATATCTTCATGCCCATGACACCCATACCTTTTTCAATGGCAAGGGGCATCACTTCCTCGAGAAAGCTTTTATAGGAGGGTTCCGCGGGGTTGACGGGCATAAGCACGGTATCGAAATCGAAACGCAGAAGGCACTGTCTGATGACAAGAGGGTCCTGGTGCCCGGTGATGCCGATGAAACGTGCCAATCCTTTTTCCTTTGCCTCAATAAAGGCATCTATTGCCCCTCCCGGTGAGAAGATCTCTTCGATCTCCTTGTCGGTCCTCACATCGTGGATCTGCCAGAGGTCCAAATGATCGGTTTTCATGTTGCGCAAGGTCTCGTGGAGATGGTCAAGGGCGCCCTCCTTCGTACGCGCGTGGGACTTTCCAGCGAGGAAGATATCCTTCCTGCGCTCCCTGAGCGCCTTGCCGTAGTATTCCTCGCTGCCGTCGTAAGCCCTTGCAGACTCGAAATAGTTTATCCCGAGATCGAGCGCCTTGTTGATTAGCTTATAAGCCTGTTTATCCAACCCACTGCTGCGAAGGATGCCTTCGCCACCCAAACCCATAATGGTGGTATCGAACCCGGTCTTGCCAAGCCTGCGTTTCTCCATTGTGAACGGCCTTTCCTGGTAATGTATTTACTCGTTGTCGGATCTGAAGACAGCACCGCCTGCTGCGCCCGTGACCATTCTTGCATAGCGGGCCATGTACCCCCCGGTTATTTTCGGCTTAGGTCTCTTCCAGGCCTTTCTCCGCTTTTCCATCTCGGTTTTGTCTACCTTCAGCTCTATCGTTTTCTTCACGAGATCGATCTCGATGCCGTCCCCGTCCTTCACAAGCGCGATCGGGCCGCCTTCCGCGGCCTCGGGAGACACATGCCCGATGCACAGGCCCCGTGTCCCGCCTGAAAAACGCCCGTCAGTGATAAGCGCGCAGGCCGTATCGAGTCCCCTTCCGGCAAGAATGCTCGTCGGGGTGAGCATCTCGCGCATCCCGGGCCCGCCCTTGGGCCCCTCATAGCGGATAATCACGGCATCGCCGGCCGTTATCCTGCCGGCCATTATGGCCTTGCCTGCCTCTTCTTCACTTTCAAAAACACGCGCCTTTCCTTTAAAACGCCAGATCTTCTCTGATACGCCTATACGTTTTACTATGGATCCCTGAGGAGCAAGACTGCCTTCGAGGACCGCCAATCCTCCCTTTTCGTGATAGGGACTGTCCACGGAGCGTATGACCTCCCGGTCCGTCACCTCGGCCGCCTTCAGCAGGTCTGACAGTTTCTTTCCTGCGACGGTCATGCATGCCTTACGGATCAGGCTCTTTCCGGTCAGCTCCTTCATGATGCCGTATACGCCGCCTGCCTCATTCAGGTCTTCCAGGTGATGCGGCCCCGCGGGACTCATATTGCAGATATGGGGTACCTTTTCGGACATAACGTCGAAGAGCGCAAGCGGAAGCTTTATGCCGCCCTCATGGGCGATCGCGGGAAGGTGCAGGGCCGTGTTGGACGATCCGCCAAAGGCCATGTCAACGGCAATGGCGTTCCTGAACGCGTCGGGAGTCATGATGTCCCTCGGTTTAAGCCCCTTCCTGACAAGATCGATGATCGCCATGCCCGTCATCTTGGCGAGCCTGACCCTTGCCGCGTGAACGGCCGGTACGGTGCCGTTTCCGGGAAGTGCAATCCCGAGTGCCTCCGACAGGCAGTTCATGGAATTTGCCGTGAACATCCCGCTGCACGAACCCGCTCCCGGGCAGGCACACTGCTCCAGCATGGCAAGCTCCTTGGTGTCCATAAGACCGCCGGCAACTTTTCCCACTCCTTCAAAAACGGATATGAGGTCAACGGCCTTGCCCCTGAAACGGCCTGCGAGCATCGGCCCGCCGCTTACCATTATACAGGGTATATTGAGGCGCATCGCCGCCATCATCATGCCGGGGATGATCTTGTCGCAATTGGGGATAAGCACAAGCCCGTCGAACGGATAGGCCTTTGCCATGACCTCGACGGAATCACAAATCAATTCGCGGGAACCAAGGGAATATTTCATGCCCTCATGGTTCATCGCGATGCCGTCGCAGATGCCGATGGTGGAGAATTCCATTGGTGTGCCGCCAGCCATCCTTATGCCGTCCTTGACCGCCTGGGATATCCTGCCGAGATGGATGTGTCCGGGAATGACCTCGTTGGCCGAGTTCGCGATCCCGATCACCGGCCTGCCAAGCTCTTCCTTCAAATATCCCATAGCACCGAAAAGACTCCGGTGGGGCGCCTTTTCAAGGCCTTTCTTCATTTTATCGGACCTCATGGACCCTCCCTTCGTTGTACAAAATAGTTATTCTTAATCGAAACTTAACAATTTAGTTCTAGAATACACAAAGATTATTATAGCGGGCAACGACTTTGCAACAGAATATTACGGGATAAACCTGCAATATGCAATATTAAAAATGGCTTTGCAAAGAAAAGTTGATGAGGTAATCTCATACTATGAATAAACAACTGGTAGCGATCGTTGATGATGAACCGGATATACTCGAACTGGTATCTCTCCACCTCAAAAGATCGAACTTTAATACCAGGGAATTCACCGAGGCCGAGCCTTTCTACCGTTTCCTGTCAAAAGAAGTTCCCGATCTCATCATACTGGACCTCATGCTCCCCGACGTCGACGGTTTTGAAATATGCAAGTACTTAAGGGGCCAGGAAAGATTTGCCTCGATCCCCATCATCATGCTCACCGCCAAAACGGAAGAAACGGACAAGGTCATCGGGCTTGAGCTCGGGGCAGACGATTATGTGACAAAGCCTTTTTCCACCCGTGAGCTCGTTGCCAGGGTCCGGGCCGTACTGAGAAGACACGGAAAAAAGGAGGAAGAGGTCAAGAAGATCTCCGTCTCCGACTTCGTTTCCATTGACCTTGATAAATACGAGGTCGAAGCGGAAGGTAAAAAGATCGACCTGACCCCTACCGAGTTCAAGATACTCCAGCTCCTGGCCGCCAAGAAAGGACGTATTCAAACGCGGGACCAGATCCTCGACTTCCTCTGGGGAGAAGAAAAATTCGTCATCGACAGGACCGTTGATGTCCACATCCGGCACCTGCGTGAAAAATTGGGCAAATTCTCGGGTATTATAAAAAACGTCAGGGGAGTGGGGTATAAAATAGAGGAATGAAACGGTCTCTCTTTCTTAAAATTTTCGGCGGCTATTTCTTTTTGACTGTCGCGCTCTCAGGTCTCATCGTCCTGTTCTCGTCCTATGCAATAAGAAATCACCTGACAGACCGGACTGCACGGGAACTAAAGGACATAGCCTCTGTTGCCGGCGCAGCGGCAGCTTTGTATTCCGCAGCCGGTTCAAATACCTCCCTGAACGTTTTCGTCAAAGAACTGGGGGGACAGGTCCACGCACGCATCACCATCGTGGAGCCCGACGGCAGGGTCATCGCCGACTCCGAGGAAGATCCTCTCAAAATGGACAACCACAGGACAAGGACGGAGATAGCCCAGGCGCTGGAGGGCGGCACGGGAAGATACCTGAGGGTCAGCGAGACCCTGGGCCAGGAAATGCTCTACATTGCCGTTCCTGTACAAAAGGACAATAAAACGGTCCGCGTCATTCGGGCAAGCAGGTTCTTGAAGGACATCAGGACCGTGTCCCGGGAACTAAACTCTAAAATATTGCTCATAACCTCCATTATCCTCACGATCTCCCTGTTCGCCGCATTCCTTTTTGCCCGCGCGCTTTACAGGCCTGTCGGGGAATTGAGCGCTGCCATCAAGCGCGTTGCCTGTCATGATTTCAATGTCAGGGTGCTCCTCAAGGAACAGGATGAGCTGAAAGAAGTGGCCGAAAGCTTCAACACAATGACTGATGAAATGCAGGGTCTCTTCGCCGAACTGACCCGTCAGAAAGAGGAGCTCAACAGCATTATCACCTCACTCCAGGAAGGCCTGCTCGTGCTTGACAGGGAAGAACGCGTGCTTATTGCCAACAAAAGCCTGCAAGAGATCACCGGACAGGCCCTCGCAGCAGGGAAGTTTTACTGGGAGACCCTCAGGGAACCGGGGATCAATGAAGTCATCAAACGGGTCAGGGAAGACCGTTCAAATCACGTCGAAGAGATAGAACTGAACAACATGATCTTCCTGTGCAGCGCCACATTCCTTAATCTCAAGGAAGAGGTCGTCCTGGTACTCCACGACATCACGGAGATCAAGAAGCTCGAAAAGATAAAGACCGATTTCGTGCTCAACGTTTCCCACGAACTGAGAACACCCCTTACCTCTATAAAGGGGTTTATTGATACCATCGAAGAAGGGGAGCTGTCCGATGAGAACAGGCGCTACCTTGAGATAATAAAGCGCAACACTGACCGGCTCATCAATGTGGTCAGCGACCTTCTCGTCCTTTCGGAACTCGAGGAAAAGAGTTTCATGCTCGAACCCGAGGCCGTGAAAATGCCCGAACTCATCGAAAGGGTCTTCAAAGTCTTTGAAGACCGGATAAGGTCAAAAGGTTTTTCGATAGACATTCAAAGCCCCGCCGGCCTGCCCCCAGTCATGGGCGATCCCTTCAAACTCGAGCAGGTCTTTATCAACCTTTTCGACAACACCATCAAGTACACCGAAAACGGCGGGATCAGCATCGAGATGTCCGCCAGCGAACAGAATGTTATCATATCCATATCCGATACTGGCCCCGGTATCCCCCCGGAACACACCTCCCGTATCTTTGAACGGTTCTATGTGGTCGACAAATCCAGATCAAAGAAACTCGGAGGGACCGGTTTGGGCCTGTCCATCGTCAAGCACATAATCCTCCTTCACAACGGAAAGATTGCCGTGGAAAGCACCCCGGGAAAGGGCACGAAGTTCGTTATCACACTTCCGGCATACATGTGAGAGAATCTCCGCTGCAAATCTTTGAGGAAAATATTCTCAACTTGTGATATTATGATTACTATTAAAAGAAAATAAGGAGGGGAACATGGCAGAAAAAGCCTCTAAAAAACGCGTGATCTTCAAATACGACAATAACGATGCCCGCCAGGTTTTTCTCGCCGGTTCTTTCAACTCATGGGACCCTTCGGCCCGCCCCCTGAAAAAGGATGCCAGGGGGGTATGGAAAACAACGATGATGCTCCCCCCGGGTGTTTATCAATACCGCTTTATCGTTGACGGCCAGTGGATCGAAGACCCGGCTTGCACCAATAAACAGGTGAACGAGTTCGGCAGTTTTAACTCCGTCGCCACTGTTTGATCATCCCGATCCGGGAACAGCTGTTTCATTCAATACCGGTTTTGTACCTTTTCCCCTGCGGCCCGCTGCCTGCGGCAGGGGTTTTGCCGCCCATGCGCCCGTTGCCGGTGCAATTAACCGTTTCTTAACAATTATTTCCTCTTAAATTAACATTTAAAGATTAAACTGGCATCATGAAATGCTTGCGAAAAATAATCCAAGGAGGAATGCTTATGTTTCGTGATCTAGCCAGGGCAATCTCGTGTGCGGTCATCTCCATCTCGATCGTTCTTGCGGCCTTCTGTGCATCCGCCGGTGATATGGAGCTGCTCGGGGCGGGCGCAACTTTCCCTCAACCGCTCTACTCGAAGATGTTCGATGCCTACAACCAGCAATACAAGGTGAAGATCAATTACCAGGGCATCGGGTCCGGCGGCGGCATCAACCAGCTCACGAAAAAAACCGTGGACTTCGGCGGCACCGATGCGTTCATGACAGCCAAAGAACTTCAGGCCGCCGGCTCGCCGGTGTTGCACATCCCCACATGCCTGGGCGCAGTTGTGGTCACATACAACCTTCCCGGCAGCCCTAAGCTGAATCTCACACCTGAGGCCATCGCTAACATCTTCCTCGGCAACATAAAAAAATGGAACGATTCCAGGATAGTCTCGGCGAATCCTAATGCAAAACTTCCCGATCTTCCCATAACCGTGGTGCGCCGTGCAGACAGCAGCGGCACAACCTATATCTTTACCGAGTATTTGACGAAAGTCAGCGGGGAATGGAAAAGCAAACTGGGAACCGGCAAATCGGTCAACTGGCCGGCAGGATCCATCGGGCAGAAGGGGAATCCAGGAGTGGCAGGTTACGTAAAACAGACGCCCGGCGCAGTCGGTTACGTTGAACTGCTCTATGCCATTCAGAACAAGATGTCTTACGGTAGCATCAAAAACAAGGCCGGTAAATTCATCGAGCCCACCCTGAAGGCAGTCAGCGCGGCGGCCAACGTCAAGATACCTGATGACACCAACGTGTCCCTGACCAACACCGAAGCGGCTGACGGTTACCCGATCAGCGGTTTCACCTGGCTCATTTTCTACAAGGAACAAAATTACGCCAACAGATCGAAAGACAGGGCTGAGGCATTGGCAAAGATGCTGCTGTGGGCTGTGAATGACGGGCAGAAATACGTGGAGCCCCTTCAGTACGCACCGCTTTCAAAAGAGGCCGCGGCAAAGGCAAACAAGATCGTCCGTTCAATGACTTACAACGGGGCGCCTCTTTTCAAATAGCGAAAGCTGCGGGAGGCGGCCAGCCAACGATCGCTTCCCGCAGTGATTTCACCCATCGACCACGGGCCCGGATCATATGAAAACAAAGAAAAAAACGGCATCTGGCGGCAACCGATCGGAAAAAAGGTTCAACATGGCCCTCACCGCGTCGGGAGGGTTCATTGTCGTGCTTCTCTTTGCCGTCTTCGCGACGCTCCTTGCGGCCGCCGTGGCCTCGATAAAAGAATTCGGTCTGTTCTTTTTTATCGGGAAGACCTGGGATTCGTCAACGGAAACCTTCGGCGCCCTTCCCTTTCTTGTCGGCACGCTTTGTACGTCCTTCCTTGCACTTTTGATATCCATTCCTTTTTCAATAGCCATTTCAATCTTCCTTGGTGAATATTTCAAAGAAGGTGCGGTGTCCACCTTCCTTCGCAGTGCAGTCGAAGTGCTGGCCGGCATCCCGTCTGTCATATACGGACTGTGGGGCCTTTTTCTCCTCATGCCCGCGGTGAGGCTCCTGGAAACACAGATCGGCGCCCCACCGCACGGGGTCGGGATATTCACCTCTTCACTTATTCTCGCCATTATGATCATCCCATTTTCCGCCTCCATCGGCAGGGAGGTGATCACACTGGTACCGGGAGACCTCAAGGAAGCAGCCTATTCCCTGGGGGCTACCCGTTTCGAGGTCATCAAGAACATCATCATCCCTTACGCCCGTTCAGGCATCATCGCGGGGATACTCCTCGCCCTGGGCCGCGCCATCGGCGAGACCATGGCTGTGACGATGCTCATAGGAAACAGCAACTTCCTGCCCACGGGCATCTTCAGCCCTGCCAACACCATGGCAAGCGTCATAGCCAACGAATTCGCGGAAGCGACGGGCATCACCGCCTCGTCTCTCATATACATCGCCCTTGTCCTTTTCTTTGTCACCACAGTCGTCAATATTATCGGCACCTATGTCATTCAGAAAGTAAGCATTGAATCTTCGAAAGAGGTTACCTGATGAAAGACCATGCGGGTGCGCGCCTCATTAAAGACATGATCTTCAAATGCGCGGTCTGTCTCTTCGCGTTCATATCCCTTTTGCCTCTTTACCTTATCCTTTACTACATAACAAAGAACGGGATCATGGTGATCAACTGGGATTTCCTCTTCAGCCTCCCGAGGCCTATCGGTGAATCCGGAGGCGGCGTATTCAACGCCATAATCGGGACCGTCATGCTCATTATCCTCTCCTGCATAATGTCCATCCCCTGCGGCATCGCGGCAGGCATTTATCTGTCGGAAAACAAAAAAGGCAAGCTGAGCAACACGATCCGTCTCTGTGTCATCGTTCTGCAGGGGACACCCTCCATTGTCATCGGCATCATTGCCTATCTCTGGGTTGTCGCCCCCCTGAAGACCTTCTCCGCTCTCTCCGGCGGCATCGCACTCTCCATCATGATGCTTCCCGTAATCATCAAGACGACTGAAGAAACGCTGAAGCTCATACCTTATCACCTGAAGGAGGCTTCGCTCGCCCTTGGCGTACCGTACCATCGAACGATCCTGAAGGTCATACTCCCCTCGGGGATAAGCGGGATCCTCACCGGTATCCTCCTGAGCGTAGCCAGGATCACGGGGGAAACGGCGCCGCTCCTTTTTACGGCATTCGGCAACCAGTTCATGAACATGAACATCCTCAAACCCATCGATTCACTGCCCTACAGGATATTCTACTACGCCATGAGCCCTTACCCGGAGTGGCATTCCTTCGCCTGGGGAGCATCGTTCATCCTCGTTGTCCTCACATTGGCCCTGAACCTTTTCGCAAGGGGGATTTCCGTTAAATGGAAAATACAGTTCTAAAAGTTGAGAATTTTTGTGCCTTTTTCGGAGACAACAAGATATTAAAGGAAGTAAACCTATCCGTATCCAAAAATGTCGTCGCCGCCCTCATGGGGCCATCGGGCTGCGGCAAGACAACGCTCATTCGATGCGTCAACAGGATGCACGAGCTCATTCCAGGGACCGCCATCTCCGGGAAAATGACCCTGGTCAACGAGGACATCTACACCATGCAGCCCATCGTACTCAGAAGGAAGGTGGGCATGGTCTTCCAAAAACCCAATCCCTTCCCCACCATGAGCATTTATGAGAACGTCATCGCCGGGTACAAGCTCAACGGCATACGCATCCCGCGAGGCGAACTGGACAATATCGTTGAACAGTCACTGAAAAAAGCGGCCCTCTGGGAAGAGGTGAAAGACACGCTACACCGCAAGGGAACGTTCCTCTCGGGAGGCCAGCAGCAAAGGCTCTGCATCGCCAGGGCGCTTGCCATGGATCCGGAGATACTGCTGCTCGACGAACCCACATCAGCCCTTGACCCCAAATCGACATCCCAGATCGAAGAGCTCTTCGTGGAGCTGAAAAAAAACGTCACCATGCTCCTTGTCACTCACAACATAGCGCAGGCCGCACGGGTCTCCGATTTCACCGCTTTTATCTATCTCGGGGAACTCATAGAGTTCGGACCGACAGAAAAGATGTTCACCGTACCGAAAGACAAACGCACGGAAGAATACCTGACCGGAAAATTCGGCTAGACTGACGTTCGTCCCCATTCACGGGGACTTCAAAATCCCATTGTAATCGATGGCAAAAGCTACTATACTCTTGCCATCCAGACCAGGAGGCGAGTAATGCTTGAAGGACACATATACAAGACTTTTGACCTCGAATTGAAGGAGCTCAAGGAAAAGCTCCTCCACGAAGGCGGACTGGTTGAAAAATCTATTAACAACGCTATCAAGGCACTCCTCGAACGCAACTCAGAACTTGCCGCGAAGGTGATCGAAGACGACCCTGCCATCAATTCCATCGAGGTCGAGATCGACGAGTTCTGCCTGAAACTGCTCGCCCTGCGCCAGCCGGCGGCGCGCGATCTGCGCTTCATTACAACAGCCATAAAGATCAACTACGACCTTGAACGCATCGGCGACATGGCCGTAAACATCTGTGAGCGGGTCCAGGAACTCAACCAGGAACCGCAGCTCAAACCTTACATCGACCTGCCGATGATGGCGGAGACAGTTCAATTCATGCTCAAAGAAAGTCTCGACGCCTTCGTCAAGGAGGATGTCGCGCTGGCGAGAAAGGTCACACGGGACGACAAGAAGGTCGATCAGTTTCTCGACCAGATCTTCAGGGAACTGCTTACATACATGATGCAGGACATGCGCACGATCTCCCGGGCAACACGTGTGCTGTTCATATCCAAGTATCTCGAGAGAATGGCCGATCACGCCGTTAACATCGCGGAACTGGTCATCTTCCTTGTGGAGGGAAAGATAATACGGCATTCAAAGGAACCAGAGGAATAACAGCATGTTCCTGAGGAAATGGGCCATACCGCTTCTGATCGTTCTGCTGCTGGCTTCCTGTTCCGGCAAAACCCACGACAGGTCAAGGGAAAAGCACACGATCACCATTGCCGGCTCCACCTCCGTCATGCCGTTCACGGAAAAACTTGCGGAGCATTTCATGGTTGACCACAAGAACTTCGTCATCGATGTCCAGGGAGGCGGTTCAACTGCCGGCATCCAGGCGACCATCAATAATACCGTCGATATCGGCATGTCTTCGCGTGAACTGAAAGAGAATGAAAAAATGCTCAACACGATCACCATCTGCCATGATGGTATCGTGGTCATCGTCCACCCCGACAACCCTATCGGGATGCTTAATCTGGCACAGATACGGCAGATCTTCAGCGGCCAGATCACCAACTGGCGCGATCTCGGATGGATCAACAGAAAGATCGACGCCGTGTCGCGTGAAGAGGGTTCGGGCACCCGCAGCGCCTTCGAAGACCTTATCATGAAAGGTAAAGAGATAGACGACGGCACCATGGTCCAGGATTCCAACGGCTCCGTCAAGGAAGTGGTCGCAACAGACCCCTATGCTATCGGTTACGTTTCGATGGGCCTTGTCGATAAAAAGGTCAGGCCCGTTTCCATAGACAACGTGAGCCCGTCCATCAGGACCATCAAGTCGGGACGCTACAAGATCGTGAGACCCTTTCTCTACGTGACGAACGGGGAACTGGACAACAAGGCGAAACAGTTTGTCGATTACGTGTTATCGAAAGAGGGACAGAACATTCTGAGGAACGAAGGGCTGGTTGGCTTCTATGACTGACAGGACGATGCTCAAGGAAAGGTTTGTAAAGTGGGTGCTCATCACCTTCGCGCTTTCGTCGTTGCTTTTCCTCTTCCTCATATTCGTTTTCATCCTTGCAGAAGGACTGCCGCTTTTTCTCAAGGTGGGGTTGAAAAAGATCATCTTCGGATTCAAATGGGCACCTACAAAGGGCTATTTCGGCATATTCCCCATGATCGTCTCTTCCTTCCTCGTCACCTTCGGGGCTCTCGTCATAGGAGCTCCCCTGGGCCTTTCCTGTGCCATCTACCTCTCCGAGTACTCGGGCAAAAAGACGAAGATGTTTCTCAAGCCCGCACTGGAGCTCCTTGCCGGCATCCCTTCCGTCGTCTACGGTTTTCTCGGGGTCATTTACATCGTCCCCCTTGTCAGGAACTATCTCGGAGGATCGGGCTTTTCCCTCATATCCACATCGCTCATACTGGGGGTCATGATCCTTCCCACGATAATCAGCATTTCCTTCGACGCGATCACAACCGTTCCCAAGACATACCGTGAAGCATCCGCGGCCATGGGCGCCACAAAATGGCAGACGATCTACAAGGTCATACTCCCTTCTGCGAAATCAGGCATACTGGCAAGTTTCATCCTCGGTATGGGAAGGGCTATCGGAGAAACGATGGCCGTCATCATGATCGCCGGCAACGCGCTGAAGATACCCACGAGCATTCTTGATCCGCTCAGAACCCTGACGGGCAACATCGCCCTCGAGCTTGCCTATGCGACCGGAGACCACAGGCTGGGCCTTTTCTCGACAGGAATAGTTCTCATGGTCATCATCATGGCCCTCAATTACCTTGCAAACTTCGGCATCAAGAGGAAACCGGCCAAATGAGAGTAAACCCCAGGATAATCAACCAGGCTGTCAGGGTGGGCTTGAGCGCGCAGGCACTCTTCACCGTGAGCATCCTTGTCGTCATCGTGGCGATAATATGTGTCAAGGGCTTTCCTTATATCGATTTCGCCTTTATCTTTTCGTTTCCCGAGGACATGGGCAGACACGGGGGCATATTCCCCTCCATCGTCGGCACGATACAGCTTGCCCTCCTTTCGATACTGCTTGCCACACCGCTTGGTGTAGGCACGGCCATCTTTTTAACGGAATACACCAGGGAATCGGCTTTCACCAAGCTCATCCGCTTCGGCGTCGAATCGCTTGCCGGCATCCCTTCCATTCTGTACGGCCTCTTCGGCTTCATCTTTTTCGTCATCAAGCTCAAGATGGGCTGGTCTCTTCTTGCCGGGGTCCTCACATTGACCATCATGATCCTCCCCACCATCATAAGGACCAGCGAGGAGGCGATCAGGGCGGTACCCCGCCAGCTCAGGATCGTCAGCTATTCACTTAGCGCCAGTAAATGGGAGACAATAAAAAAGGTGGTCCTCCCTGCCGCGATGCCCGGCATCCTTACGGGGATCATGCTCAGCATCGGCAGGGCAGTGGGGGAAACGGCGGCGGTCATATTCACCATGGGAAGCTCGCTGAGGCTCCCCCTTTCGCTCATGGATTCGGGCAGGACCATGGCGGTCCATTTCTATATCCTTGCCCGGGAAGGCATTTCCATGGAAAAGGCGTACGGTACGGCGCTGGTGCTTGTCCTGAGCATCCTGCTCATAAACGTCGTGGCTTATTACCTCATGAACAAGGCCATCGCCAGGTATTCATAGGGAGTTATGGAAACAAAGATAACCGCAAGCAATTTAAACCTGTCATTCGGCGACACGCATGTCCTGAAAGACGTGACCATCGATGTCTACAAGAACACCATAACCGGTTTCATGGGTCCCTCCGGGAGCGGTAAATCGAGCCTCATATCCATCATCAACCGCATGATAGATTTCGAGAACAATGTAAGGATCGAAGGCGACGTATTGATAGACGGAAAGAGCATACTTGACGGGTCCTCCAACCCCATTGAGCTTCGCAGGCGTGTCGGCACCGTCTTTGCAGTGCCCATCCCGCTGCCCCGCTCAATATTCGAGAACATCGCCTATGGGCCAAGGCTCAAAGGGATATCGGACCGGACCAGCCTTCACCACATTGTCGAGGACAGCCTGAAAAAGGCCTTCCTCTGGGACGAGGTCAAGGACCGTCTCAACACATCGGCGCTTAAACTGTCGGGCGGACAACAGCAAAGGCTCTGCCTTGCCCGGACGCTCGCACTCAAACCGGAGATCATACTCCTCGACGAACCATGCTCGGGGCTTGACCCGATCTCCACGGCAAAGATCGAGGATGCCCTGAGCGAACTGAAATCGGACTACACGATCATCCTCGTATCGAACAATACAAAACAGATCGCCAGGATCAGTGATTTCTCGGCCTTTTTCTACCTGGGAACGCTCATTGAATACAACACAACGGACAAGGTCTTCACCGCCCCCGTCGAGAAGAGAACAGAAGACTACATTCAGGGAAAGTTTGGATAATGAACGAGTTCGCTCTTGAAACCAAAGATCTCAATCTCTATTACGGTAATTTCCACGCGCTGAAAAACATCGATTTCCATGTTCATTCAAATGCCATAACAGCGCTCATCGGCCCTTCCGGCTGCGGCAAATCGACTCTCCTTCGCTGCTTCAACCGCATGAACGACCTCATTGAGGACATCCGTATTGAAGGGGGCATCTATGTCCACAACGAAAAGCTCGACGAGATAGACATCATCAACCTGAGGAAAAAGGTTGGTATGGTCTTCCAGAGACCGAACCCCTTCCCTTTTACCGTGTATGAGAACATGATCTACGGCCTGAAGGTCCATGGCATGAGCAACAGGCGCACCATGAAAGAAAAGGTGGAGAAATGTCTCCACGCCGTCGGCCTTTTCGACGAGCTCAAAGACAAGTTCCACATGCCCGCCCTCGACCTTTCGGAAGAGATGAAGCAGCGGCTCTGTGTGGCCCGGCTGCTCACGGTCGAACCGGAGATCATCCTCCTTGACGAACCATGCTCCGCCCTCGACCCCATCGCCACCATGAGGATCGAGGAACTTATGATAGAGCTTAAGGAACGCTACACCATCCTCATAGTTACCCATAACATGCAGCAGGCCGCCCGGGTTTCCGATTATACCGGATTCATGCTCCTCGGAGACCTCGTCGAATTCGGCGACACCTCCCAGATATTCACCTCACCCGGAGATGAGAGGACTGAAGGGTACATCACGGGAAGGTATGGATAAAAAAGTTTATTTGGTTTGTCTGGTTTCTCCCATTATTGCAGCAAATTCAGCTTTATTAACCAAAGAAACTGGAAAAACTATAAAAACCGAAGAAACCACGTTCCTTCCTATTACCTGTCTTCTCAACATTGACATCGCAGAACAAACATAGTAACTTTTCAAAAACAACAGGGGGATGGCATGGGGATGTCCAACGGTATGTTTCTTGAAGTTATCGAATGGTTTGACGACACGGGCAAGGAGATCGCCCACAGGATACCCCCGGAAGGGTCCGGCGACATCAAGTACGGCGCCCAGCTCACTGTCCGTGAGAGCCAAGCGGCGGTCTTCTTCTATGAAGGAAAGGCCTATGATGCCGTGGGAGCAGGGCGGTATACCCTCTCCACCCTTAACATACCTATCATAACAAAGATCCTGAGCCTGCCATGGGGTTTCACAAGCCCTCTTCGCGCAGAGGTCTATTTCATCAACACGAAGACCTTCGCCAATCTTGCCTGGGGAACACGTGATCCGGTGGCGTTCAAGGACTCGACCCTCGGCCTGATAAGGCTTCGCGCCTTCGGGATGTTCAATATCAGGGTCATCCAGCCTTCGCTCTTCATCAACACCCTTGTGGGGACAAAAGGATCATACACCGTTGAAGACATCGAGGACTACCTCGGGAAGGTCATCGTGTCACGCTTCAACGACTACCTCGGGGGCAACCTCGATACGCTCTTCAACCTCCCGGGAAAATACGATGCCATTTCGGCGGGTCTTTCGGAGACGCTTGAAAAGGACCTGGCACGCTTCGGCCTTCAGCTCTCCGGGCTTTACATCAATTCCATCACACCGCCGCAGGAGGTCCAGAAGGCCATCGACGACAAGAGCAGGCTCGCCGTATTCGATGACCTCAACAAGCTCCTGAAAATGAAGGCTGCCATGGCCATGGAGAGCGCGGCCCAGAATCAGGGAGAAGCAGGAGGCGGGCTGGGCATGGGGCTCGGGTTCATGATGCCGGCCATGTACGCTGAAACACTCAAAGGCGCGTCGCAGCCGGCCGAAATGTTGAAATGCCCTGAATGCCAGGGTATCATCGACAAGAACGCACATTTTTGTCCGTCATGCGGCCATCATCTTCTCGTTGTGCAACAGTGCCCCCACTGCACCAAGAACCTGCCGGCACAAGCCAGGTTCTGCCCTTCATGCGGCAAACCTGTCAGCGAAAAACCTTCACCGGCGAAATGTCCGCACTGCGGGTCCGAGAACCTCGCGAACTCGCTGTATTGCAATCAGTGTGGTGAAAAGATCTGACAACGATGCAGATCGAACATCGATGCCCTCAATGCGACGGGCCGATCATCCTCGACGAGACAGACCGGCTGCTCATCTGCTCTTTTTGCAAAACAAAGCTCTGTATACAACCGAAGGACTATCTCCGGTATTGTTTCGCTCCCTGCGGCCCCCTTCTGGAGGAGGTCCTTTTCGTCCCTTACTGGCGTTTCCGAGGGATCCGTTTCCTGTGCAAAACAAGCAGGATCGAGGATGGTATCGTTGACAAAACATTTCTCGCAATCGACAGCAAACATTTCGCGCCCACCCTGGGCATCAGACCCCAGTCGCTGAAGCTCAGGTTTGTACAAACTGCCGAGAACACCAGGTTCATTGCTCCAAAGATATCCTTTGACAGGGCATCGGTGGAAACGAAGAACGATGTCGTCTACGAAATAGTCACCGTACACGAAACACGTTTCATCCGGCGCGGCACGCAGGGGGACTACGACGAGGTCCCCGAAACCCGGAGGGAATTGAAAGAAGACAGGGTCTACCATGAGGCCTTCATGGCTGACACAACGAGTCTCATCTACACGCCTGTTTTTGTCCGCAACGGCCGTTTTTTCGATGCCATACTCAATGAACCTCTTTACGGTGGCCCTGCCGTCCATGAATCCCTTCCATACGAGGTCTTTTCCGGAAACTGGGAGGTCGATTTTCTTCCCACCCTCTGTCCCGATTGCGGCTGGGACACGATAGCGGAAAAAGACAGCTGCGTCCTGTTATGCAAGACGTGTAATTCCGCCTGGGAGTCACGTCCGCAGGGACTCAAGCGGGTCGGCTTCGCGACGGCAATATCAGGTAAGGCAGCGAAATCGTCCCCCCGGCAATACCTGCCGTTCTGGCGCATCCAGGCGGATGTTGAAGGTATAAAGCTCGGCTGCTATGCCGATCTCGTCAGACTCGGAAATCTCCCGAAGGTCATACAGCCGCACTGGGAAGAACCCCCCTTTTCCTTCTGGACGCCGGCATTCAGGATGACCCCGTCCGTCTTCCGGCGTTTGTCAAAACAGTTCACCATCGCCGGCTTCTCAGGTGAAATGGATGACCGCATCCCCGACGCACCCATTCATCCCGTCAACCTGCCTCTTGAGGATGCCGTCGACAGCCTGGTGACGATCATCGCCGATCTTGGCATCAATAAGAAAAAGGTCCTTCCTGCTCTTCCCCACATTAAAATGAAAGTGCGCGAGGCGCTGCTTGTGCTCTTCCCCTTCACTGAAACCGACCATGAATGCGTCCAGCCGGATATCAAATGCGGCTTCATGAAAAATGCCCTGCAGTGGGGAAGAAACATCTAAAAAGAGCTTGAACCGCTTGAGCAGCTTGAACAGTTTGAACGTAAAAACAAAACATCACCAGAAAAAGGATGGAAGCATTTCTTTGCCGTTGGCGAAGAGTGAACCGATGCAGGGTAAGCCGCCCACAGCTTAAGCAGAGAGCGTGAGACCTGACCGGACATGCGGCCAAATAGTTTTTCCTGAATCCCGGCCCCAAGCCGGAATAAATAGATTTATCGCGGTTCAAGCGGTTCATCCGCTTTAATGTTTGACGGGGGTCAAACATTAAAGCGGATGTGGAGGATGTCGCCGTCCTGCACGATGTAGTCGCGGCCTTCAAGCCTGAGGAGGCCTTTTTCCCGGGCCGTGTGCTCGCTGCCGCAGGCGATAAAATCATCAGCGCCTATTACCTCGGCCCTGATGAACCCCTTTTCCATGTCCGTGTGGATCTTTCCTGCGGCCTTCACGCATGTTGTACCCTCCGGGATGGTCCAGGCCCTCATTACCTTGCCCACAATGGTATAAAAGGTGACAAGACCCAGAACGCGGTATCCGACGTGAATGACCTTTTCTATGGATATCTCTTTCATTCCATATAGTTCCATGTATGATGCCCTCTCTTCTCCGGGAAGGGCGCCAAGGTCTTCTTCGAGCTTTCCGCAGATATAGACAACCTCTCTGCCGTTTTTTTTCGCCGCATTTTCAACGGTTCCCACGGGTGCACTTGTGATGCCGTCCTCATCCACATTGGCGATGTAGAAAAGAGGTTTTGTGGCAATAAGGCCGAAGGTGCGGACAACCTGCTTCTCGTTCTCATCGAAGTCATCCGTATCGACGAAGCGGCCCGCCTCCAGGTAACGTCTCACGCGCAAAAGGAGCTCCACCTCGGTTTCACCCTTTTCTTTTGAAACCTTCGCGAGGCGTTCTATCTTTTTTATTCTTTCCTCGACTATTTCGAGATCCGAGATTATTATCTCCGTCTCGACGATCTCCATGTCACGGGCAGGATCGATATCGGCATAGACGTGCGGCACCTGTCCTGAACTGAATGAACGGACCACGTGGGCTACGGCGTCGACATTGCGGATATGGGAAAGGAACCTGTTGCCGAGACCTTCCCCTTTATGGGCATCCTTGATGAGACCGGCGATATCGACGAATTCGATGGTGGTCTGAACAACCTTTTCCGGGCCAAGCAGCTTCTCCAGACCGGCAAGGCGCGCGTCCGGCACGGGCACAACACCCACGTTGGGGTCTATGGTACAGAAAGGATACGGCTGACATGGGACCGACAGCGCCGTAAGGGCATTGAAGATGGTTGATTTACCTGAATTGGGAAGCCCTATTATTCCGCATGAAAAGCTCATCGTGCACACTCACACCGGAGGGCGCTTGTTAAAGAGGCTCATGGCCTTCGCCCCTCCGTCATCAACGAAGGTCTTCAGGGCATCGCATGCCGTGTCTATAATATCGGCAAGCTCTCCGGCCTCTTCCGGGGTGAACCTGCCAAGGACATAATCTTCGGCGGGCACGACAGGGTTCCTGCCGATACCGATTTTGAGACGGTAAAAATCGGCAGTACCCATCGTCTCGATTATCGACCTTACCCCTTTATGCCCTCCGTCCCTGCCGCCGAGACGGATGCGCATCCTGCCGAGATCCATGTCAAGGTCATCATGGACAACGATCATGCAATCAGGGGAAACATTGAATTTCCCGGCAAGTTTTGCAATGGGCCCTCCGGACAGGTTCATGTAGGTATCGGGTTTTGCAAGGATCAGGCCTTCTTTCGTCCCGACCCTGCAACCCGAATCTTTTTTCGTAACTGGAAGCCTGTAACGCTCAGAGAATCGGTCGACAACAAGATAACCGATGTTGTGCCTCGTAAAGGTGTAACCGGAGCCCTTATTCCCAAGCCCGCACAGTAGAAGCAATAACCCTTACTCCTCTTTTTCCTTCTCCTTGGTTTCCGTCACTTCGGCCGCTTCTTCGACAACCTTCTTTTCCTCGACCGTAGGAGGTATGACGGAAAGGATCGCTGTGCCGCCCTGCTCCATCATCTTCACGCCGGGAAGCGATATGTCGCTCACATGGACCGAATCACCGATATCAAGCTCGGTAATATCGATAACGATCTCTTCCGGGATCTGTGTAGGAAGGCACTCGACCCTGGCAGACCTCAGGTGGATATCGATGATGCCGCCCAGGATCTCGCCCTTTGACTTTCCTTTCAGGTGGATAGGGACTTCCACTTCGACGGTCCTCTCCATGGAAACCTGGAGAAAATCGATGTGCATCACGTTAACACCGAGGCCGTCCTTCTGGACCTCTTTAACCATGACCGGCCTGTTCTCAACACCCTTGCCGCCAGTGATCTCCATATCAAGGATGACATTCCTCTTCATATGCCGGGTTATCTTCTCCCAATCTTTCGTCGAAACGGTTATTGAAACGGGGTCTACGTTTCTTCCGTAGAGCACCGCAGGGATCCTGCCTTCTCTCCGCAGCTTTCTCGCGATGCCCTTGCCTGTTGCATTTCTTGTGTCTGCTTTGATCAAAACCTGCTCCATAATTATTTCCTCCTGCTATATAAACAACGAACTTACAGATGCGTCACTGTGTATTCTCTTGATGGCCTCGCCGAGTATTGGCGAAACATCAAGTATTTTTATCTTTTTCGATTTCTTTCCCTGGTCCGAAAGAGGAATGGTATTGGTGGCGATGAGCTCCTTGAGCGGTGAATTATTGATCCTTTCGATCGCCTCCCCGGAGAGCACCGGATGGGTACAGCAGGCGTAAACGACCTTCGCGCCGCTATCCACCAGAGCCTGCGCCGCCTGAACTATGGTCCCGCCCGTATCGATCATGTCATCGAGGAGAATGGCTGTTTTGCCGTTCACATCACCTATGACGTGCATTACCTTGGATACGTTCGCGCGCTCACGCCTCTTGTCGATGATCGCGATCGTCGCGTTTATCCTCTTGCCGAGTTCTCGCGCCCTCTCCACACCGCCGGCATCGGGAGAAACAACCACGATCTCGCCCTTGATCTTCTTTACGTACTGGAGTTGAACGGGAAGCGCGTACAGGTGATCGACGGGGATATCAAAAAAGCCCTGGATCTGGCCCGCGTGCAGGTCCATGCCCAGTATCCTCGATGCCCCCGCGACGGTTATCAGGTTTGCCACAAGCCGCGCAGAAATTGATGTGCGGGGTAAGACCTTCCGGTCCTGCCTTGCGTATCCGTAGTAAGGTATCACGACAGTGATCCTTCCGGCGGAGGCGCGTTTAAGTGCGTCCAGCATGACAAGGAGCTCCATGAGATTCTGATTCACAGGGGGACACGTGGGCTGGACCACGAATGTGTCCATTCCACGCACGCTTTCATCGATCTCAACCTGTATCTCGCCGTCGCTGAACTGATTCACTTTTGCCTTGGCGAGCTTCACGCCGAGATAATCACAGATCCTGAATGCCAGTTCCGGGTTTGCGTTGCCAGTTAATATTCTGAGTTTATCCAATCGAAACCCTCCTGATATATTTGTGCTGGGGCGGGAGGATTCGAACCTCCGAATGCAGGCTCCAAAGGCCTGTGTCTTACCGCTTGACGACACCCCAAATTTTATTACTCCAAATTCTCCCCGTTCACCCTGTTGACCTCTTTTTCATAAGCGCCGAGAACACTTGCCTCGACCATCTGCCTTGCACTGTTGTTCAAAGGATGGACTGTATCGCGAAACGTCCCGTCCTTCATCTTTTTGCTCGGCATGGCAACAAACGTCCTGTTGTCGATACTGATAACCTTGAGATCCCGGACAATAAAACAATCGTCAAACACTATCGACGCATAAGCCTTTACCCGTTTCTCGTTTACAGGAAATATCCTTACATCAGTAATCTCCATAAAATAATTCCCTCCCTATAAACTATACGCAACAAAGACAACCCCCAGGTTATTTATAATAGAAGACGCCTGCCATGCGTCTTCTTCATTGGCAAATATTCCGAACACCGAAGAACCGCTTCCGCTCATAAGCGATCCGAGGGCCTTCGCTTCTTTCAATTTTGTTTTAATCTCTCCAATTTGTGGGCACATTGTCATACCGACACGTTCGAGGTCATTTTCCAAAATGCTCGCAATGTCACATGTGTTTTTAAAATTACCCCTCAATTTAATATCATTCTCTTTATTTGTCAACACGATTTTAAGACCTTCATAGACCGTCTTCGTTGATATGGCAACGTTGGGATAGACAATGACATACCACATCTTTGGAAGGCTGACGGGGCTTATGATATCACCCGTTCCCTCCATGACGCAGGATCTCCCGTAAAGGAACAACGGCACATCGGCGCCGATACCCGCGCCTATGCGCCGCAGCTCTTCGTCTCCGAGGGAAAGCTCCCAGTGGTCCCTGAGCTCTTTCAGGACCGTCGCCGCGTTGGTGCTCGGACCTCCCAGGCCGCTTCCTATGGGAATGCGCTTTTCAATGAAGACGCGCACACCGCGGCGGACCGAGGCCGCCTCCCTGAGGGCGCGCACGGCACGGAAGACGGTATTGGCCTCGCCCTGGGGGAGCACCCCCCTGTCGTCTCCGATAACGATCCCGTCTCCTTCAATGTCCTCAATATGGATCGTGTCGTAAACAGACACAATGTCGACAACGCTCTGAATGTTGTGATAACCATCGGGTCTCTTAGAGATGACCTTGAGGTAAAGATTTACCTTGGCGGGAGAAAGAACGGTCTTTTTCATGTCCTTTGCTCACATTATCCCTTCGATCTGGAACTTATCGATGCCGAAATCGGGGTTGGCAATGAGGTTGACCTTCGTTTTATGGGTTGTCTCAATATGCTCCAGAGAGCTCTTCTCCTCTTCATAGAGAAGGTCTGCCACATCGGGAGCGAGGTAGATGTTGAACACCCTCCCCTCGCCTTTTCTGCAAGCGCTCTTCAGTTCTCTCAACACTTCATAGCAGACGGTAAACCTGGACTTGATGTAGCCGGAGCCGTCGCAGTTCGGGCATGTCTCCGTCAGCAGGTTGACAACGTTGTGACGGGTTCGTTTTCTTGTGATCTGCACCAGCCCCAGCTCGCTGATCGGATAGGCAAAGGTCTTGATCCTGTCCTTCTTGAGTGCCTCCATCAGTGATTGAAAGACGGTTTCCCTGGATTCCTTGCGTTCCATATCAATGAAATCTATGATGATTATCCCGCCGATATTGCGAAGGCGGATCTGGTAGGCTATCTCCTTGACGGCCTCGAGGTTCGTCCTCAGGATGGTATCCTCCAGGTCCTTTTTGCCAAGGTACCTGCCGGTATTAACATCAATGACCGTCAACGCCTCCGTGTAATCGAGGACGATATATCCGCCTGATTTGAGCCATATCTTCTTTTGAAGCAGCTTTGTGACCTCCATCTCTATGCCGTAAACCTCAAAAATCGGGTCTTTTTCATCAAAAAAAGTCACTTCGCATCCCTCTTCGGGCAGATATTCCTTCAGAAATCCTTCAAGGCGGCTGAAGATGTACTCATCGTCGACGATGACCTTTTTCAGGTTATGGGAATGGAGGTCCCTGATCACCCTGAAGATGATGCCAAGTTCCTGGTGGAGGATCGAAGGCGCCCTTACGCCTTTTGATTTCTCCTGTATGCTCTCCCAGATGCGTTTCAGGAAGTTCAGGTCTGCCTCGAGCTCTTCAGCGCCCTTGCCATCAGAGGCCGTTCTGGCGATAAGCCCGTAACCCCTGGGACATATGTCCTTCATTACGGTGGCCAGGCGCTTGCGTTCTTCTTCATCCTCTATCTTCCGGGAAACCCCGATGTGATCCGTTCCGGGCATGAGAACAAGGAGCCTGCCCGGCAGGGTTATCTTCGAGGTCACCCTTGTGCCTTTTTGGCCGATAGGTTCACGGGAAACCTGCACGATCAGCTCCTGTCCGTCTTCGAGAACACCCTCTATCCTCTCGCCGGCCTCGAAATGATAATCGGAACCGTCGAATTCCTCGTACATCATTCGATCGAGGATGATATCACCCACATAAAGGAAGGCCGATTTCTCCAGCCCGATATCGATGAAGGCGGCGTCCATCCCGGGCACTATCCTGACAACCTTGCCCTTGTATATGCTGCCGACCATGCTGTGGCTGTTCTTTTTTTCAATGAAGAATTCGACAAGGCTGCCGTTTTCGAGAAAGGCTATCCTCGTTTCATTGTACGTCACGTTTATAATAAGTTCAGATGCCATTGATCCTTCCCGATCCTATTTTAATGATCCTGCTGAAACCGCCCTGCGACCACAGCTGCTTGATGCCCCTGCCCCGCCACAAAAGGAATGATCTGTCACCGGAAACCCTCCATTTCTCAAATTCACCCTCATGCTCTTTATCGGTGACAAGCACGAAGAGATAATCTTTTACCACATCTTTCAAGGGTCCTTCAATAAACTCGTATATCTTCATGCCCGAGGGGAGCGTTTCGTTTATCCTGCCGATCGTCGGGGGGCCTATTATTGCAGCGGCATCCGTCTCGATCTCGATGAACTCGAAGGTGCTTTCTACACCCACCGGAAGGGCATCAGTCAGCGCTATCTTCGGCAAAGGGTGGTATTTGCCGCGCATCTTTATCGTTATGTCCGAGGCCTTCATCGCCCTGACAAGGATGCTCATCGTATCGAGATGCCCTATATAACGGGCGTCCCCAAATTTTCCGTAACGGAAGGTGAACTTTTTGGACAATCCTGGACCTGCTTCTGTCGACAACGAGCCCGCGGTATTGATCGGGGACCGCGCCACATCCATCCGGGGCGTCTGCGGAGCGCACATACCCGACGAACACTCGAGACCGCATCCGGCACAACCGGTCAGGCAATCTTCAGTCATATCCCCCGATCGGGCCTTTTCCAGTTCCTTCAGGAGAAAGGATTTTCTGCAGCCCATGTCCACGACGTCCCATGGGAGCCTCGCTTCTGTGTCGCGGGCGCCGGTGTATCGGCCCGCGTCGATCGCGTTTTCTTCGAACCACTGACGGTAGGGCTCAAATGAGAAAAATTCCCTCCAGGCCTCAAGTCTGACACCGTGTGCGTGGAGATGTTCGAAGAGCCCGGCAAGATGTTCGTCTCCACGAGCGACAATACCTTCGACGACGCTTACCGCGGTGTCGCGGTATCGCACCCTGGCACCCTTTTTCTTAAGGGCATCCTTTATGAACATGATCTTGTCGGTCAGGACCCTTTCATCGTCCATCGGCAGCCATTGGAACGGGGTATGGGGCTTTGGAATGAAGGGGGACACCGAAAGATTAACATCCATACCTGCCGCCCTGAAAGGGGCGATAACCTCGCGTATTGCAACAAGGTCCTCTTCCGTCTCCCAGGGAAAACCAACCATTAGATAAAGCTTGAGCCTTCGCCAGCCGAGGTCCTTGAGAACGGGAAGCTGTCTGACAAGGCTGTCCACATCGATGTTCTTATTGAGCCGCGATCTCAGGCCCGCCGTGGGCGCTTCAAGGGCAAAGGTGAACCCGGTCCGCGCCATCTGGCCCATTGCGGTGATCTCTTCGTCGCCGATGCTGCCGATCTTCAGCGAAGGCAGACTCACAGACAATCCTTTATACTCACTCTTCGCGTATTCAAGCACATCGAACAGACGTCCGTAGTCCCCGGAGCTAAGCGAGAGCAGGGAGATCTCCTCATATCCGGTACGCCGGAGCCCCTCATCGATGGCGGCCTTCACTGCCTCGAACGAACGTTCCCTGTAAGGGCGGTAACCGAACCCCGCCATGCAGAACCGGCAGCCGTTTCCGCAACCTCTCGATATCTCGATATTAAGACGATTATGTACACTGTCCACTGTTGGTATGGGCGGGCAGACGGGATGATACGCCTCGTCAAGATCGCCGACATAAAGGCGTTTGACCTCTTCCTTTGGAAAAAAAGGGGAATATACCCCTTCCAGGCGGGAAGCCTCTTCAATGACCCTGATTCTCGACTCACCCTTCATGCCGCCCACCAGTTTCAGGATGGAAACCAGGACTTCGTCCCCTTCACCTGCAACAATAAGATCGAAAAACCGCCCGTAAGGCCCGGGGTTGAGCATGAGGGGGCCGCCGCCGATCACGATCGGGTCGCCTTCGCGGCGTTCACGGGCACGGATCTTAACCCTTCCCAGTTCGAGCATATTGAGAACGTTCGTCACGTTGAGCTCATAGGTCAGGGAAAAACCGATGACATCCATGGCATGAAGCGGCGTTTTCGATTCCAGGGTCGCAAGGGCAGATGAACTTTTCCTTAGATGTTCTTCCATGTCCGCCCAGGGCGCGAAACAGCGCTCGCACCATACACCATCGATATTGTTGGCGATCTCATAGAGGAGGAAAAGTCCGTAATAGGACATGGCGATCTCGTACACGTCAGGGTAACACAGGGCAAAACGGACCTCGACGTCCTTCAGGTCTTTTCTTATACGATTGGGCTCGATCCCGGTATACCGGGCGGGCCTGAGGATATGACGGGGAATGTCAAACATCTTTTTCTCGCTTTACTCGAAAAAAACAGGTTATGGGTGATGGAAAAGATAAAAGACAGGTCATAGGTTATGGGTTATGGGTTATGGAAAAAACTCTCCTACCTATCACCTATGACCTATGACCTATCACCTATAACCCATCACCTGTACTTCTTCATTATCCTTTCCAGGTCTTCCATGACCATCGACTGGATACGTTCCAGGGCCTCGGGCGTGTCGGCTTCGAAACGCAAAACCAGCATGGGCTGAGTATTCGAGGGTCTCACCAGCCCCCAGCCGTCGTCCATGATGGCCCTCACACCGTCGATATCGATGACCGGGTACTTTCCGCGATAGTGCTCCGTGAGCTCTCGCACAACATCAAATTTCACGTCATCGCCGCAATCCACGCGGATCTCCGGCGTGGACCATGTCCTGGGCAGATCGCTGAGAAACTCGGATACGGGCCTGCCCTCTTCTTCCATTATCTCCAGGAACCTCAGTGTTGCATAAACAGCATCATCGTATCCGAAGAATCTGTCGGCGAAAAAGATATGACCGCTCATCTCTCCGCCCATCAGGGCGCCCGTCTCTTTCATCTTCTGTTTTATAAGGGAATGGCCCGCCTTCCACATAACGGGCACGCCCCCGTTTTTCTCGATATCGGCAAAGAGGTTCCTGGAACACTTCACCTCGGAAACGAACGTGCCCCCCTTGTTCTTCTTCGCAACACTCCGGGAAAAGATCAGCATGAGGTAATCACCCCAGATTATGCCGCCTTTTTCATCGACAACGCCTATCCGGTCGGCGTCACCGTCGTAACCGATGCCCACATCGGCCTTCTCTTCGACAACGGTCTTTCTAAGAGCGGCAAGGTTCTTTTCGACGGTGGGGTCGGGAAAATGGTTGGGGAAATGACCGTCCATATCACAAAAAAGCTCCGTCACATCCTGACCGAACTCTCTCATTATTGGTGCTGCAATGACCCCGCCGGTACCGTTGCCGGCGTCAATGACAACCTTGAAACGCTTTCCGATTTTAATGTTGGAACGCAGGTAGGCGTAATAATCGTCAACAATACGGCCGTATTCAAGCTGCGAACCCGTGCCGCTTACGAACCTCTTTGCCTCGATGATCTTTCTGATGTCCTGTATCTGTTCTCCCCAGATCGTCGATCTGCCGACGGCGACCTTGAAACCGTTCATCGTGGGAGGGTTATGGCTTCCCGTCACCATGATCCCGCCTTCGACATCGAGATTGAAAAGGGAGTAGTAGAAAAGAGGCGTTGGCACAAGGCCGATGTCAGTGACCGCAAGACCGCTTTCCATCATTGCCTCCATGAGGAGATCGCGGTAATGTTCGGAAGAGAGCCGGCAATCACGCGCCAGAGAGGCTTTATTTCTGCCCCTTTCATGCATGTATGACGCGAAGGCCCTGCCGATATTGCGGACGACATCGTCAGTGAGGTCCCTCTCGACGTTTCCCCTGATGTCATATTCCCTGAATATCTCATTATTCATGTGGTTTTCCCTCAATTATCCCGGTATCTGCAGGCAGGCATCGTGAAGACAGGTTCTTCCCTGAGCATCTCTATCATCATCAGGGCGTTCTTTACCGCCTTGCCTGCATGACAGTTGTTGAAAAAGACAAATGTTGCCTTCGCTTTTTTAGCCACATCCCTGATCGGCGCCACGAAAGCCCTGAGTTCCTTATCCGTGTACAGATAATCATACCGGATATCGACAGGCTCCCTGAACCATCTCCTGTTGCGGCCGTGAAACCGGAAATAACCCGTCTGAGACGTCAGCTCGGGCACGAAAGGCATGAGTCCTTTCAGCTTCGGTTCGTCAACTATGCAGGAACCCAGCGAGAGCTCCCTGAGAAGATCATAATATTTTTCTTCGAACCACCCGGCATTGCGAAACTCGATGACCGATTCGTATCCCGTGAACTCGTCGCGCAGTTTTTTCAGGTACCCGATATTCTCGTCCGTCGGCCCGAACATATAGGGAAACTGGAAGAGAAGGGCCTTCATGCCGGGGCCAAGCGGCTTGATGCCTTCCTTGAATAGTCTGCATGTGGCCGATATATCATCTCCGAGGTCATGCGTGATGCCTTTATAGGCTTTCACAACAAAAGAAAAATCAGCCGGCGTCCGCCTGGTGAATGATTCCATTGTTTTATGTGACGGCATCGCATAATAGGTGTAATTGACCTCCAGGGCTCTAAATCCCATCTTGTTCGCATAATAGGGGAGCATTTCCTGTTTTTTGATGCCCGCAGGATAGACCTCTCCAACCCAGTCATCAAAAGAAAATCCGCTCGTTCCGATAAGTATCTCACCCATTTCTTTTTTGGTTTGACAAGTTATTTGCATGTACATAATATATGTCAACATGTAAAATCTCAAGGTAAAAAGGGGCGCCGATGGAGAGACAATACATCATAGACGACATGAACCTCAAGGAATCATGGAGGTTATTCCACATCATGGCGGAATTCATCGAGGGATTCGAGAACCTGAACGATATAAGCCCCGCCATCACCGTTTTCGGAAGCGCCCGCTGCAAGAAGGATGACGAGCTTTACCAGAGGACCTACACGCTGGCCAAACTGCTTGGCAAGTACGGCTTTAACATCATAACCGGCGGCGGGGGCGGCGTCATGGAGGCCGCGAACAGGGGCGCAAAGGAAGCCGGGGTAAAATCCGTGGGCATAAACATCGAGCTTCCCTTTGAACAAAAACCGAATACGTACTCAAACATGAAACTGAGCTACCACTATTTCTTCGTACGCAAGGTCATGTTCCTCAAGTACGCCATGGCCTATATCGTCATGCCCGGGGGTTTCGGCACCCTCGATGAGTTCTTTGAGGCCGTCACGCTCATCCAGACAAGGAAGATGAGGCCTTTCCCGGTCATTCTCGTCGATTCCTCATACTGGAAGGGGCTCATCGAATGGATGAAGGAAAAGATGCTGGCTGACGGCAAGATCCTCAAGGAAGACCTGGACATCTTCAAGATCATGGACGACCCGCAGGAGATCGCGGACTACGTCAAGAAATTCGTGATCCTTTAGAGACAGCTTGAACAGTTTGAGCCGTTTGAACAGCTTGAGCGTTCAAAACATATTCTCTGAAAACTGTTCTCTAATGCTTCAAAAGATGAGTATTTTTTTGTTTATGACGCTTAAGCGGCTCAAGCTGTTCAAGCGGTTGAAACTGTTTCCAGCTTCCTTGTGAAGACGAGATAGCCCGTGTGGGCGATCATGCGGTCGTTGGGGCGCACGCGCTCGGCGACGGTCTTGTATTTCCTTATGAGTATCTCCAGCACTTCGGTGTCTCCGTAACCTGTTTCAAGTTCTTTCAGGACCTCCGATATCTGGTTCGCGGTGGGCACGATCATGCCGATGGGCGCGCTCCCCTTCAGATGGCCCCTTACCTTTTCAAGGACCGTCCACGGCTCGCGGACATCGATAAAGGCAGCATCAAAATCATCCACGGCACATCCGGTAAATTCTTCGTTGTGAAGCTCCACGTTGTCCCATTCGCCAAAGCGCTCAATGTTGCGTTTGGCGTTCCGGAAATGTCTTTCCTCCTGTTCGTAGGAAACAACAAGGCCCTCCGGCCCTACGGCATGAGAAAAAATATATGTCGTTGCAGCGCTGCCAGTGCCCACCTCAAGGACTTTTGACCCCTTTTTCAGGCTCAGGTGGAAGGCTATATAGAAGCTCTCCTTGGGAAAAACGATCTGTGTTTCCCTTTTAAGGGCGTACATCACGATGTCTTCCATCGTGGGTTCGAAAATATCGTATTCCCCGATCCTTATTCCGTAGGGCTTTCCGATGAGATCACAGTAGCGGAGCATACCCCCTTTACCGTGAAATGATTGATCGGGGGTTATCCTTTTTAAGTACTTTCTGCCTCGGCAGATGATAAGTATCAACTGATTTTCTTCTATTAGCTTCATGTATTCACACCTTGTCCGTCCTGCGGCAGGGAAAAACACGGTTGTTTCTGTGCATTCACCGCACGCTATCTGAGCCTGTATTCCACCGGCAGGAGAACGACAAGCCGGACGGGCACCTTTCTTTTGAAATTTGTCTTCGCTACGGCATCCCTTGCGTTTTCGTCGAGAACCGGGAAGCCGGAGCTGTTGATGATCTTTATATCGCCGATCGAGCCATTCTCATTGACGGTGAAGGAAAGGGTCACCCTTCCTTCCCAGCCCATCCTTCTTGCCCGCTCCGGATAGATGATGTTCTGTATGATCCTGTCGCGGATAAAGGAAAAATTCCTTTCATCGACACCGCCCGGGCCTGCATAATTGAGTGTTTTAACTCCCTTGCCGCCCTGGCCTGCCGCTCCTGTATCCAATGTACCCGAAGCCGGCACCCCGGCCGCCTGGCGCTCTTCCGCAACGCTCACCTGGCCTGCCTGGTCAATGCCTGTTGTCGTCTTCTTTGCGTACCGGGCGACTTCCCCGGCGATCGGCCGGCCCGTGCTTGCGTCGTCATGCTTCGCGGCCACGGCGGTCTTTTTTTCAATCGCTGACGCGTGACCGTTTTCGACGCGCCTTGCATCTTCGGGTATTTTCTTCTCAGGACCTCCGGAAAGGTTTCCTTTCCCGCCTTCGTGCCCGTTGACAATGCTGAAATCAAGGGCAATGCTCTTTTGTCTTACAATACTGTGCAGAGGAACAGACAGGAACGCGCCCACGATGACGAGGTGGACCGCCAGAGAGATGGTGCATGAGGTGAAGTGGGCCCTCATTGTCTGCCGTCCTCCGTCTGGAGACTTACTTTTTTGAACCCCATGGATTTAACCGTATCCAGCACCTCGACAAATCGCTGGAGGTTTATATCGCGGTCTGCCCTTATGAGAAAAGGGGTCTCGCGGGGTATGCCGGCTATGGCCCCTTTAAGGCCGGAAGGCCCTACCCGCCTGCTCTGGTAATAAATGACGCCGTTCTTATCGATATCTATGATCCCCGTTTTCATGGCCTTTTCATGGGCCCCTGCCGCCCTCGGCAGTTCGACGGGGATGATGCCGGTGGCAACAAAAGTTCCCGTCATGAGCACGATGACTAGCAGGACGAGCATGACATCGATAAAAGGGACCATGTTTATATAGTCAAACTCTTTCTCTTCCATTTGCATGTCTATGTCGCTTTCTCTCCGCCGCCCGGATATCCCCTTGAGGATAATGTACCTGGAGGCGGTATGGTATGGACGGCATCCCACTTGAGAAGAGCCACCTTGACCTTCCTCACAAGATAATTATGAAAAACGATGGATGGTATGGCAACGACAAGACCGATCGCCGTCGCCTTGAGGGCCAGCGCCAGGCCGAACATGACGCCTGTCGCGTCCACGTACCCCTGGCTTCCAATGGTTGAAAAGGTGAGCATAATGCCGAGCACGGTGCCGAGAAGCCCCACATAAGGGGCATTGCTGCCTATGGTGGCGATAACGGATATCCTTTTTGTTATATCTATCTCAAGTATTCTCCGGTCATCGCGGTAATCTGATACGTCAAGGCGCCTGAAGAACAAAAACCTCTCGATAAAGACAGCGAGGGAAATGAAGGACATCACGGCAAGCAGCCCTATGATGCCGTAATCAACAAGATACGCCAGCCATTGCATGATCGTTCTAATCTATTATAAATACCGGTTGTTGTCAAAAGTTCTTCTCCTGTGGTAAATATGAAGAGCTATGAAAAGGACGACCATATGACGACGACAAAGGCCATGATCGGCTGCATCTCCCCGCAGGACCAAAAAGAACTGCGATGCAGAGGCATCGACTGCATTGACGGCATCACGTTCGAGGGACACGTTTTCCTTCTTTCCCTCATGCCTTGCTGCGGTCTGCTCGCGCTCCCTTTCTGGGCGAAGATATCCGGCTGGCTGGTCAATGAAAGGCAGGAAGAGGCTCTTCTGAGCATCATGGTGACGCTGTTCGACGAAAAGCAGGAGCCCCTTGCCTCCTATTCCGATGTGATCGCCGTTGAGGCAGGTGAAAAAGGCTCCTTCGACGTGAAGCTCGTCGACTTCCAGGAGGCCTCTCAGACATACACCATAACGGTGACCGACATGGAGCTTCCCTGAAGGTGTATAGCCCATGGATGAAAAAGAACACATCAACAGGCCCTTCTCCGATCTGTCCAGGTTCCTTGAAGAACACAGTATCGAACTGAAAAAGGAAGGTGTGCGCAAAGAGGAGAAGCAAAGCGGCGCCGTGGATGACGAAAGCCTGTTGAACCAGGCCATGGAAGGCGTTCGGGTGATCAGCCGGCGTGAAAAAAGGATGCCGGAAAAAAAAGGGGGCCGCGCCGCACCCCGACGTCCGAACGATGATGCCGAAAAGCTCCTGCTCGAGGCGCTCTCCGATCACAGCGTCATCAATGTGACCAACCTCCCGGAATACATGGAAGGCTACGTTGAGGGCATCAACCCCCTTATCATGGAAAAGCTCCGCAGGGGTGAATTCTCCGTTCAGAAGGTCATGGACCTCCACGGGCTCTCCATAGAAGGAGCAAGGGAGAGCTTCGAGTATTTCCTCTCCGATGCCGTCAAAAAAGGCCTCAGGTGCGTCAAGGTTATCCATGGCCGGGGTCTGCGCTCAAAAAGGGACCCCACTATAAAAGACTACCTCAAGACGTGGATCGTGCGCGCAATGCACCGCAGGTGGGTCACCGCCTTTTCCAATGCCACCATGTCCGACGGAGGCCCCGGGGCCACCTACATCCTGCTTCGGGCCAAACCGGAAAAGAAACGCCTTCACATCATCGGCTGAAAACAGTTTACCCGGTTTCTTTGGTTCATATGGTTTATCTGGTTTGTCGGGTAGAAAATTTCACTGCTGTTCAGAATAGTCCGTTTCCGGGGGTTCTCCTTGTAAAGCAGATAGCCGGGAAAGGCTGGAATCTCCCCCGGCCCCGTCTTTATACAGGGGGCTCGCGTCGCCCCCTCCACGAACGTAAAGTCCGCGGAGCCTCCCCCTCTCGCCCGCTTATGCGGGCTATTGTGACGGAGTCCTAAATCTCCCCCGGCCCCGTCTTTGTGCAGGGGGCTCGCGTCGCCCCCTCCACGAACGTAAAGTCCGCGGAGCATCCCCCTCTCGCCCGCTTATGCGGGCTATTGTAATGAAAGAGGTGGAAGAACGTGTTCCGGACAGGTGTGAAATTTGGTTATTGGTCATTCCAGACATTATGGCGCCTCCACGTAGGGATCATTTTTGCACGCAGCCCCGCCATGGGGATTTTTTAGATCACATGCGAGCGCACTCCGAAGATAGTCCGGAAACATGTACGGTCTCTCGATGCATCGCGAAACCGATACGACCCTGCCCTGCCTGTCAGTGACGCGGACACCCGCACCGTCGTCACCCGTGGTGGAGAAGATCCGGTACATGTAGCCTTTGTTCTCAAATCTGATTGAAATGCGGTAATCATCGCCTCTTGCGATATGCGAAAAGAACATCGGAGGCACTCCCTTCGATGGTCTGGCCGGGAAAACAAACTCGGGCGCTTTCCCCTCCATACCGTATCGGTATTGAACATTCGACCACTTGCTTCCCGCCTGCAGTTCTGTCGCACAGATCATGATGAACTTGCCGGCCCTGTTGGTTTGACAGCTGAACAGAGGGTTGCAGTCATCGCAGAACGCGGTACTGCCACAGGATACAATTAACGCCGAAAAGACCAGCGACCGCCAGAGGTGCGTAACGTTCATTCTGTCAACCATAAAAATCAGGATGCTGCAAGCCCGCGGATTTGTCAAGGATAATTGCCCTGTGGTACCGTTGCTAAAGACAATCCCTGCGGACCACGGCAGGCCGGTTTGACGCAGTTTTATCTTTAAAATAACACTCCGTTCTGTTATAAGGTACAAGGAGGCGTTCAATGGGACAGGTGGGAATAATAGGCGCGGGGAACATGGGCGAGTCCATTCTCAAGGCCCTTTTGAAGAACGGTTTCAAAAAAGACAGCGTTGTTTTCTCGGAGTCAAAAAAGGAACGGGCCTCTTACATAGAGAAAACTTACGGGGTAAAAAATACGAAGAAGGCCGCCGCCCTCGTAAAAGGCTCCGGCTGCCTCATCATTGCCGTGAAACCCCAGGACGCGAAAAAGGTCCTCCAGGACATTGCAGCCTCGATAAGCAACTCACAGGTCATCGTCTCCATCATGGCCGGCGTCACCATTTCGAACATCCTCTCGCTGCTGGGAAAACCCGTCAAGATCGTGAGGGTGATGCCCAATATCGCCATTAAGGTTGGAGAGGGCGTCATCGGCGTAGCTGCAGGCACAGATGTCACCCGGGAGGAAATGAAGGCTGTTGTGGACATGTTCTCTTCCATGGGCCTCGTTGTCGAGGTCGGGGAAGATCTGATGGATGCCGTGACATCGCTGGGTGCAAGCAGCCCCGCCTTTTTTCTCCTTTTCCTTGAAGCCATGATAGACGCCGGGGTCAAGATCGGCATGCCCAGAGACAAGGCGCGGGCCATCTGCGTTCAGGTCATCAAGGGAACTCTTGCCATGCTCGAAGAAGAACAGGTCCATCCCACGGTGATGCGCGAGATGATAACCTCGCCGGGCGGGACCACCATCGCCGGTCTTGCCGTGCTTGAAGGCCGGGCCTTCAAGGGCAGTGTCATCGATGCCATAGAAAAGGCATGCAAGAGGTCCAGAGAACTCTCCCTATGATGAACCAGTACCAGGGTAAACGCCAATACATGGTTGACACGCAGATCGTTGCCCGGGGCATCAAAGACAGACGCGTTATCGAAGCAATGCTGAAGGTGCCGAGGCACTTGTTCCTCGATGAAGCGCTCCGGCCGCAGGCCTATGACGACAACCCTCTTCCCATAGGAGAGAAACAGACCATATCCCAACCCTATATAGTGGCGCTCATGAGCGAGACACTGCATTTGAAAGGCACCGAGAAGGTCCTCGAAATAGGGACAGGCTCCGGCTACCAGTGCGCCATCCTCGCAGAGCTGGCAGACCAGATATACACGATCGAACGCATTCCTTCCATCGCGAAGCGCGCCCGCAAGATCTTCGACCAGCTCAACTACTCCAACGTGATCATTAATATCGGCGACGGCACGCTCGGCTGGAAACAGCATAGTCCCTACGACGGTATCATAGTCACCGCCGCATCACCGCGTCCGCCGAAGCCCCTTCTTGAACAGCTCGCGAAAGGCGGCCGTCTTGTCATCCCCATAGGCGACGAATTTTCCCAGAACCTCTCCGTCTTCACCAGGAATGACAATGATGATCTCACCGAAGAAAGCTACGGCGGCTGCAGGTTCGTGAAACTCATCGGTCAACACGGATGGAGAGAATGAGCGAAGATCGGCGCACGATGGAAACTGTTCCATACGACGACATCCAGGTGGAACGCCTCTATATGAGGGACCTTCGCAAATTGCCCGTTATCAGCGCGGAGGAAGAGAAGATGTATGCGCGGCTGGTGGAACAGGGCAATCCGGACGCGCGCCGGAAAATGATCGAGTCAAACCTGCGTCTTGTAGTAAAAATAGCCCGCAGATACGTGAACCAGGGGCTTACCCTCCTCGATCTCATCGAAGAAGGCAACATCGGCCTGATCAAGGCCGTGGAAAAATTCGACCTCGCGAAGGAATGCCGTTTCTCCACCTACGCCACCTGGTGGATCAAACAATCCATCGAACGTTCCATAGCCAACCACTCCCGGACCATACGGCTGCCCGTCCATGTCTCGTCAAGAGTGAACAGGATATCGAAGATCGTCAGCAGCTACGTTGAAAAGGAGGGACGGGAGCCTTCTGTCGAAGAGATAGCAAGCGAATCCGGCTACCGCATCGATTTCGTCAGAAATCTCTTCACCATGGCAATAAAGACCTACTCTCTGGAAAGCTACATCGACGAGGAAAGCAAGCTCACCCTCGAAGAGGTCCTCCCCAACCCAGATAACGAAGAGCCGCTCTCCGTCCTTGAGCACACAAGGCGCATTGAAGAAGTGGCTTCCTGGCTTGACACGCTTGGCACCGACGAACGCAAAGTGATCATGATGCGCTTCGGCCTCGACGGAGGCGACTTCCAGACGCTGGAATCCATTGGAAAGGTATTCGGGGTGACCCGCGAGCGCATCAGGCAGATCGAACAAAAGGCCCTCAACAAGCTCCGGAAAACGGTCAAGAGAAGAAATATTGGAACCGAAAGCATCTGATAAAGACCGCAGGAACCCTGCCCTGGATATCATCCGAAAGGGTTCGGTGATCACCATCATAACGCTTATCAGCCGGCCTCTCGGATATATCCGCGAGGCCATTCAGGCTTACCTCTTCGGCGCCACTGCCCTTGTAGACGCCTTCATCGTTGCCTTCAATTTTCCCGAACTCATTCAGACGCTTTTCTTTTCCGGCGCCACGAGCGCCTTTCTGATACCGGTATGCACAAAATACCTCAATGAAAGAGAGGAATATTCCCGAATCTATTCGACATTCATCAATATCTCCATAATCCTCACCCTTTTCGTTTCACTCCTGTTCTTCGTTTTCAGTTCCACCGTCGTCAGGATGATCGCCCCCGGCTTCACTGAACCTGCAAAGGTGATAACGAACAATCTTTTCCTCATCATGATACCCGTCATCTCCTTTCATACGGTCCTCTCCGTCATGAAGGCATTCCTGAACGCGAAAGAACATTTCGCCGCGCCAGAGCTGTCGGGCATCCTCTGGAACCTTTTCTTCATCGCCTCGGCTGTACTGCTTGGTAAAGAACTGGGTATTTACAGCCTCGCGATAGGCGTCAGCGCCGGCTCACTGGCCCAGATCATCATGCAATACCCCTATCTCAGAAAATACGGCATCCGGTACCATTTCACGGTCGATCTGAAACACCCTTCCGTCAAAACTGCGCAGAGCCTTTTCACGGGCGCGCTCATCGCCACATCGATCGTACCCATCAACAGCTTTGTCGGCAGGGTCATTGCCTCCTACCTGCCCCACGGAGAGGTGGCATCTCTTTCGTACGCCTTCAGGATATTCATCCTGCCTTTCAGTCTTTTCGCCGTTCCCGTCTACACTGTCATGTTCTCAAAGATATCAAAGCTTTTCCACGACAGGGACTTGCAGGGGATCAGGGCGCACATAGACAGTTCCATCGTCCTGATGTGCGTGACCCTCATACCGGCCACCATACTTCTGTGTACAACAGGTGACCTTTGCGTGAAGGTCCTCTACGAACGGGGCGCATTCACCCCGGCTGACACTGCCATGACCAACCGGGCGCTCTTCGGCTACGGCATCGGCCTCATCTTTTACGCTCTTTCCATCTCATTCGTCAGGGTGTTCAATGCCATGCACGACATGAAGACCCCGGCCCTAATCGGCATCACCTCGATCGCCCTGAACGCCATCATCGCGTCCGTCCTCATGGTCCCCTTCAGGAACTTCGGGATCGCCCTCGCCACGTCCATCGTTTCCCTCTACAACTTCTGTTTCCTCTATGCCATCCTGAAGAGCAGGACCGGCTATTCGATAGCCAGGGGCGCCATGAGGGACATCATAAAATCACTGCTCGCCGGGATCATCCTCACCATGGCCATAGTAGGTGCCCGCCGCCTCCTTCCCGGAGGGCTTTTTGTCCCGCTCATCATAAGTGCTTTTCTCACCATCGTCATATATGGTATATTTTTCGGAAGCTATTACAAAAAATTCCTTCACAGGAGATAGATCCCCGCGATATGCCAGCTCTTCCAAAGACAAAACTGACACCCCGGAATATCATGAAACACATCGAAAATGTGTACACGGCAAATTACGGCGATCGTAACCTGTCGTTCATAGAGCAAGTCTTTAACGATGTTGTGGACCTCTTCAACGGAAAACGCAGCGGCTATCATAGATGCGATGCGCAATATCACAACCTTTACCATACCATGCAGACCATACCGCCGTTCATAGAGATCATCGACGGCTGGAACAGGAGCAAAAGCAGGCCGAGGATATCGCCTGATTTTTTCCAGTTCGGAACGGTCGGTGTACTGCTCCATGATACGGGCTATATCAAAGAGGATGGAGACGATGAAGGGACGGGGGCCAAATACACCTTCACCCACATGCAGCGCAGCATCGATTTTGCCAGCACCTATCTTAAAGAGATAGGCACAGAAGCCAGGAACATCCCCTACATTCTCAACATCATCAATTGCACCGGCGTAACCCTTGACATCAATATCCGTTTTCACAACAACGAGGAACGGATCGTGGGATACGCGCTCGGCACGGCCGATCTTCTCGGGCAGATGTCCGCCGACGATTATATCGACAAGCTCCCTGTCCTCTATAAGGAATTCGCCGAGTCCTACAAATTTGTCGGCGTGGAAAAACTCCTCGGAAAGGGGTCCACCCTTTTCAAGGACGCCGACGAACTTATAAGGAGCACCCCCAGGTTTTACGAGGAGATAGCGCTGCCGCGCTTCAAGATCATGGGTTCCATGCATCAATACATCAGCTATCACTATGAAGATAAAAGTAATCCCTACATGGATGCCATCGAAAAAAACATAGCAAAGATCAAAAAGAAGTGGAAAACGTAGAAAAACCCTTTTGTCGTTTAAAGATTTTTACGCTTTGGTTTTTCTTGTTTTTTGGTTTGTTTAGTTTCTCTTGTTTCTTTGGTTGATTACAGCCAGATAAACCATACAAACCGAACAAACCATATAAACACGGTCTTATAGGTAAAAACACCTGTTCCATTGACTCATCCACGGGCCTGTGTTAGCATTTCTTTTTGTTATCAGAAAACAAGCGGGTAATCTAAACTTATGACGAAAACGATCAGAGAGTTTCACGTATCACGCAAGGCCAGGGACCTGTATCAATTTAACGATGCCCTTTTCACCCTGAGCGGCAATGTCATATTCACCAATTTCCTCGCAGCCCGGACCTTCGCTCAGAAAATGAACCAGCGGCGGGACCTGATCAGGTATCCCGAACAATCCGTCAGGGCTGGAGCGCTGATCGCAATGGGCCTCATCGACGAGATCATGCATTACGTCGTAAGCATCTACATAGAGTCATTCGGCAAACATGTCATGGCAGAGGCGCTGGAACACGTGGAAAACAGGCTCGGTCATAACGACGTAGAAAAAGCCCTCCGTCAGTTCACCGACGAATTTCCTCCTGTCGCCGTCTACCAGAGGAAAATGACCATTGACGAATACCTCCTGGGCGAAACCGGGGACACGCCCAACAGGCAGATCATCCTTGAAGAGATGCTTCAGCTCTGGCTTGCCAATATGAACCCCGCCTTTTCAGTCTTTCTGGAGCTCTTCGATGATACCACGCTTAAAAAGGAAACGGCATTCCTCAAGGTGATCGCGGAACTAAGGTCTTTCTTTGACGGACAGCCGCCCTTCGGGCCGGAGAGCCAGAACCTCATCGACATGCTCAGGAGCCCGGCCATAACCATACCCCATTCCCTGGCCGGACAGCTTGAATACATCATGGAGCGCTGGGGATACCTCCTCGGCAAATTCGTTTCGAGGATGCTTAAAAGCCTCGACCTCTTCAAGGAAGAGGAGAAGATGCCTTTCCTTGGTCCCGGGAAGGCAGAGGTATACCGGTATGCAGGCCTCGAGTTCGAACCGGAACAATTCAGCCCCGACAAGGACTGGATGCCCCGCCTGGTGCTTCTTGCCAAGAACATATATGTATGGCTCGACCAGCTTTCCAAGACCTATGGACGGTCAATATCGAAACTGAACGAGATACCCGACGAAGAACTGGATATCCTCCAGAAAAGAGGATTCACCGGCATATGGCTCATAGGTGTATGGGAAAGGAGTGCCGCTTCGCAGCGGATCAAGCAGATGTGCGGCAATCCGGAAGCGGTGCCTTCCGCCTATTCCCTTTACGATTACATCATTGCCGACGACCTGGGCGGAGAAGACGCCTTTCTCGACCTCAAGGACAGGACAACGCGCAGGGGCATCCGTCTCGCCAGCGATATGGTGCCGAACCATGTGGGCATCCATTCGCGGTGGGTCATTGAACATCCCGACTGGTTCGTCGCCCTCGACCAGAACCCCTTCCCCTGGTATACCTACGGCGGGCCTGACCTGTCGCATGACGAGAGGGTCTCCATACAGATAGAAGACCATTACTACGACCGCACTGACGCGGCTGTCGTTTTCAAACGCCGCGACAACTGGACGGGCGACGAAAAATTCATATATCACGGAAACGACGGGACGAGCATGCCCTGGAATGACACGGCGCAGCTAAATTACCTTAATCCGGAGGTACGTGAAGCCATGATCCGCACCATCCTGCACGTGGCCGGCAAGTTCCCCGTCATACGCTTTGACGCCGCCATGACCCTTACCAAAAAGCATTACCAGAGATTATGGTTCCCGGAGGCCGGAGGCGGCGGCGCCATACCGACCCGAACGGAACACAGCCTGACCTACAGCGAGTTTTCAAAGGCCATGCCCAACGAGTTCTGGCGGGAAGTGGTGGACAGGGTGGCCCTCGAGGCTCCGGACACACTTCTGCTCGCCGAGGCCTTCTGGCTCCTGGAGGGATACTTTGTCCGCACCCTCGGCATGCACCGCGTTTACAACAGTGCCTTTATGAACATGCTCCGTGACGAGGAGAACGCGAAATACCGCACGGTCATGAAGAACACCCTCGAGTTCGACCCCCAGATACTGCGGCGTTTCGTCAATTTTATGAACAATCCCGACGAAAGGACGGCGGTTGACCAGTTCGGCAAGAGCGACAAGTATTTCGGTGTCTGTACCATGATGGTCACTATGCCGGGCCTGCCCATGTTCGGCCACGGCCAGATAGAGGGGTATACCGAGAAATACGGTATGGAATATCGCCGCGCTTACTGGGACGAACCGCCCGATCGCCACCTCATCGAACGCCATCAGCGGGAGATCTTTCCCCTGCTCCACAGGCGTTACCTCTTCGCCGGCGTGGAAGATTTTCTCCTTTATGATTTCTTCACACCCGAAGGCACCGTCAACGAAGATGTTTTCGCCTATTCAAACCGCTCCGGCGACGAAAAAACACTCTTCATATTCAATAACAGGTATTCTTCGGTCAAAGGCTGGGTCCACCGGTCCGTGGCTTTCTCCGTCAGAGAAGACAGCGCAGAGAAGCGCGGGCTCATTCAGAGAGACCTCGGCGCCGGTCTCGGGATAAACCCGCAGGCCGGTCATTACATGATCTTCAGGGACCACGTCACCAATCTGGAATATATCCGTTCGAACAGGGAACTGGCCGAAAAAGGTCTTTTCGTGGAGCTCGGGGCCTATCACTACCATGTCTTCATTGATTTCCGCGAGATAGAGGACAATGAATGGCAGCACTTCAGCCAGTTGTGCACATACCTTGACGGCAGGGGTGTTCCGGACATCGACGGGACCATACGCGAGCTGTTCCTCCAGCCGATCCATCGACATTTCAGGGAGCTTGTCAACGCTCCCCTCTTCAGATACGTCCTCACAACGCATAAGGACCTTATGAACCGCGAGATCCTCCAGCCGCCGCAGGGATTGAACGACGAGGTCCGGGGAAAGCTTTATAATCTCCTGATGGAGATCAAGACATTCACGGCATCTTCCGGAGATGAAAACGCCGTAGCGGACGAAATAGCGGGAAAGCTCAAGGCGCTTATCACCTCCCACCCGTTCACGGAAGACATAACCGACAGCGAAACCGACATCCATGCCGTCCTTTTCCGGGAGCTCTCGGCTTCGCATCTCGCATGGCTGTTCGTCCATCTCCTCGGGGGTATCGTCGACGGCCAGGCCGCCCGCGATGAGATAAGCAGGAGCTGGATAGACGAATGGCTCTTCGGACGCATCATAGGCGAAACCCTTGCGGAGTTCGGATATGATGAAACGGAGATATACCGCTCGCAGGTGCTTGTCAAGATATTCACCACCCACCAGAGCTGGTGCGATGAAGAGAGCCCCCTTGCGATCCTCACATCATTCATGAACGACAGCGACGTACAGCACTTCCTTCAGGTCAACCGCTACCAGGATGTCCTCTGGTTCAGCAAGGAGGCCTTTGAGGACATCATCGCCTGGATGCACTTCACGGCAGGCGCGTCCATTATGTCTCAGAAAGGAATGGAGGAAAAAGGGCTGTTGGAGGAACTGCGCTCCTGTTTCAGCATCATCGACACACTCCATCAGGCCTTCCTGTCATCCGGATACCAGCTGGAAAAGCTTATCAAGACCGTGTCCGATATAGAGAGCGGGTTAACAACAAACAACAACGATCAAAATAATAAATAATAAGTGGCCCGGGGCGCCCCCCCCTAAAGGGTTTGGGAGAAAACCGCCCCTTTTCTGCAGAGTAAGCCGCCCTCTATCTGCAATTTGTAAAAACCGGTACAAATATATTTTTCACGCAGAAATTCAATGGGATTGAACAACCAGGTAAACTAATAAACCAAAGAAACTTTTCCAGCCTTTCCCATAGCCCATGACCTATCACCCATAACCCGCCTTATCCCTATTTCTTTTTCGACGATCTGAGGACCTTCTGCCTGCAGGGCATGTTCTTGTGTACGAGGGTCTTTTTCAATTCGCATCGGATGGCGACAAAGGTCCTGCAGCTCCCTGATCCGTCCACACCTGTTTCCTTCGGCATCTTCGCGTACTTGCACATGAGATCGCAAAAATCTACGATGTCTTTCATGGACAGATATTTACCATATAGAGGCCGCAGTGCTCAATAGAATACAGGTGATGGGTGATGGAAAGAACAGTTTGAATGTTTGAGAGTTTGAAAGTTTATGAAGCGCTTCAATACTCCAGCTAATGTGTTCACAGTCTGAAGCTGAAGCTTTGAAGGGTCCTTACCGACCCAAAAAAAGCATGAAGATGACGAAGGCCGCCGCCAGAACAAGCAGGATGATCCATGGTATGGCGCTGGTCTTCATTTTTTCATTCACCCCGGGCGTGGGACCGTCGTCGTTTCCCGATCTTTTCATTAACAACCATGAAGAGAAACGAAAAATTACAAGCCCCCCGATGCCGACCAGGAGACAAGCCATGGCATCGGCCGATGGCAGTGCAATCCTGTGGGTATAAACATAGACCGCAGCGCCGAAACCGGCAACGGCCATCAGGCCTCCGAGCACCTTGCCGAGCACATACGGTAGCCTCTTCATTTCAGATCCCATCCGGTCTTTCATTCTATCCTGCCTTTTCGGAAATAACCCTGATCCCGATCCCACAGACTTGTGATTCCATGATGTTTTAAAAACTTCAACTCAGCCGTCACCCCGGACTTGATTCCCCAATCGGGAGGTTTTCTATACGGTCGTTCTTTCTGGGTCCCGGCCTTCGCCGGGATGACAAATGGGAGATAAGCGCGGATGACAAAACTAACGGACTCTCCACACATGTACTATTGGTTTCGCCCCGTCTGCGAAAAGTTCCAATACGTATAAAAGACCGTTCGCCCTGTCATATGCTGTCGCGCCGAGCCTGTAACGCCTCTGGACACCGCTTCCGATCATCTCGCGTTCAACTCCCGCGGGGTTCATGAAAAGATGTTCATTGATGCTGATGACGGTATACGGCTGCGGCTGCCATGGCTGTTTTTTGCCCGAGGCGACCTGAAGCAGTTCGAAAGGGTCGTAAAGTATGAACTGCGCGTCGAAACGCGTGCTCCACCAGCCCCGATAGTCGTTGTGGTTCTTGCATCCCCTGAGATCGCTCTTCGGACAAACACTGCCGTCTGCCAGCCTGCAAAGGTCGAACTGCCCCAAAAGGTTCGTATCCACACAGGGGTGATCGGGACCGGCCGGGTTCGCGTATCCATACCAGTATTTCGCACCCGTGCTCTTTGTCCCCGCGAAAAGGACGGCAGATCCGCCTCCGCCCGTTGTGATCCATGCCCCGCCCTGCCACTCATCGGGGTGCTGGTATCCCTTGAGGGCCCGTTCGATCCTGGCGGTGTCCTGCGAACTCTTATACAGCAGGAGTACCTTTTCCTTTAGCCTGGCACCGGGCTTTGCCGGTGTCCCCTTTTCGTCGGTCCAGGGTTTGTACGCGAAGAGTGCGGGGCCCATGCCCGACCATCCGCCGTCCTTGTAACGCCCCGTGGCGAGATATCTGCCTTCGAGGTATTTATCGGCCAATTGCGCGGGTATCTCGAACATGTATCCGTTGACACTGTAAAAAGAGCGCTCCCCGATGAACCATTCCCCCTGGAAATTGGGAGATTTCAGGTTCGGATCGAACCACGCGTGTGTAGGCGCCGGCCTCTCCGGTTCCATGTGCTGCCCCCAGGCCAGATGTATCTTCGGTCCTGCAGGCTTTACATCGAGATACTGCATGGCATTGCGGGGGATCTCTTCATAACTTTTAAAGCGCCCCCTGGCCACATTCTGAAAATCCTGAACGAACTTTGCCTGCTTGAGACCGGCAACATTTTTTGTTCGGACGGGAACAGGGATGGTCACCTCCGCCACCTGGTTTCCGTCGGCCATCTCCCCGTAGGGCAGCCTCACGTGGCCCATAATGAAAAGAGACCCGGGGAACCCGTCATTGCCGCCGGAGGGGTCCCCTTTCGGGTTGAATGTCATCGCCCCTCCGCCGTAGGCGAATGTTTTCGGCCTGTTGTCTCCGCCGGGCAGTCTGAAGGCCCCCAGGTACTGGAAATTGCCTGCCTGCAGCGACTGGCCCCCGGGGGAAACGGGCGGCTGCGCGTACGCGCTGCGTGCGCCCGGCCACGAACAAAAAACGATCGACAATAAAAATAATGCCGAGATTACAGACACAAGATAACATGCAGCTGTTCTTTTCACGCAGCACCTCCCTGACCGGTATATCCATGATATCATGCATACCGCCTCTGCCGTAAGCACGGCACGGCATACCGAAAAAACCACCCCATTGCCTTCCTTTTTTTCACCCTTTCATTATAAGCAGGCTCAAGGCCATAACGGCCATTCCGCCGACCAGGCCGAAGAGGCTGTCGTGCCCTTTACCGTACGCGCGGCTTGCCGGCAGGAGCTCGTCAAGACTAATGTATACCATGATCCCCGCGACGCCGCCGAAAAGCATCCCCATTACCTGGTCAGGTACGGCTCCGGATTCGCCCGCCACAAAATATCTCAGCGCCAGGTAAGCAATGATCGCGCCTGCCGGTTCTGCCATGCCGCTCAGAAAAGAATAGACAAATGCCTTCCTCCGTTTCCCCGTTGCATAATAGATGGGTACCGAAACGCTGACGCCTTCGGGTATGTTGTGAAGCGCGATGGCCACGGCGATGGCAAGGCCGAGGCCGGGGTCCTTGAGTGCCGCGAGAAATGTGGCAAGGCCCTCCGGCAAATTGTGTATCGCAATGGCAAGGGCGGTGAACAACCCCATGCGCATCAATCTTCCCTGATGGACATGTTCGCTCACCGGCCCACGAGAGCCATCCGGCACTCTTTTCGAATCCGGCGGGGGCGCCAGGGCACCATGGAGCGGGGCGAACTCTTCCTCCGCATGCGTTTCGTGGGGATTTTCAGCCGAAGGTACAAGGTAATCGATAATACCGATAAATAAAATACCGCCGAAGAATGACGCCGTATTGACCCAGTGGCCCGCAGGTTCACCGAAGCATTCGACAAGCACCCCGGAGCCTTTGAAGAATATTTCCACGAAGGCCACGTAGAGCATCACTCCCGCGGAAAACCCGGTGGAAACCGACAGGAAACGGTAGTTGGTCTTTTTGGCCGCGAAAGCGATGACACTCCCCACGCCCGTGGCCATGCCCGCGAAGGTGGTCAGTCCGACAGCCATCCATATTTCCGTCATGTCTTCAGCACCCGCCCCGATGAAACCACCGGGATCGGCCGTTCACCGGGGTTATCTGCCAGAGCGCCAGTTTCCAGGCATTCCCTTCCTTCCTGTACAGCGCGATAACATAGCAGGTATATGATGCGGGCATGCCTCCCGATACAAATTCTTCCTCCACCCG
>JAKLET010000039.1 GCA_022711595.1 Deltaproteobacteria bacterium | reverse complement strand
TCTTGTCATGTCGGTTTTTGTTGATCTCAACGGTTCGGCACCGAAGCGGTACAGTATCGAAGATATCTGCTATGAGACGGGCCTGTCCCATGAAAAGGCGGATTCACTCGTGGGCCTGCTCAAGGGCATGGGGATTCTCGGGGAGTCGGAGCTTCAAGGGGTCCCTTATTTTTCGCTCACCAACAGGAAACTGAAAGGGCCGCTTTACCGTGTTCTCGATCTTGGGGACCAGGAAGAGAAAAAGATGCTCCGCAACGCGATCGGGAATTTTATTGTCAACGAAACCTTTCTCGATGAAAAGACGCTCGATATGGTCGTGAAGTGGCAGGACCGGATGATCTTCTCAAAAGAAGAAATGGGCATCATACTGGGAAGCCTGATACAGCACGGAAAGAACTTCAGTGCGCTTTTCGAAAAGGCAAAAAAGGACGGGCGGGGTATAGACATCCAGCCCATCCTGAAACTTCTTTACAGCAAGAACGACCAGAGGCGCAAGAACGCCATCACCATTCTTGTAGATATCCGGGACAAGGACATGATCAACCCGTTGATCCTGCATCTGAAGGAAGAAAATGTCCTGGAGATCAAAGACCTTGTCATTCAGGGTATCGGGCTTACCGGCAAGAAGAGGGCCATCATGGCCATAATGAACACCCTGAAAGAGATAGGGGACTCCACCCTGCGGCTGCGGGCCATCGAGTTTTTCCACTCGCTCTTCGGAGAGAACGCACAGCGCCTTCTGACCGAGATCAAAGAGATCGAAGAGGACCCCGAGATACAAAAAAGGATCGACCAGCTCCTCAGAACCTGAAAAACAGTTTCACAGTTTGAATGTTTATGAACCGTTTTTTAACGATGAAACGTTTCTCAAACTTTCAAACTGTTTTTATTTTATGGTTTCCATGTTGTGCATATAGGGCCTGAGCGCTTCGGGCACGGTGATCGTGCCGTCGGCCTTCTGGTAGTTCTCCATGACGGCCATGACTGTCCTGCCAATGGCCAGGCCGGAGCCGTTCAGGGTGTGGACAAGCTCTGTTTTGTTTCCGCCTTGCCTGCGATAGCGGACCTTTGCCCTGCGTGCCTGGAAATCGGTGAAGTTGCTGCAGGATGATATCTCCCGGTAGATGTTCTGTCCCGGCAGCCATACCTCTATGTCGTAGGTCTTGGCCGATGAGAAACCGAGGTCGCCGGTGCACAGGGCGCTCACCCTGTAATGGATGTTGAGCTTTTTCAGGACATCCTCGGCGTCGAGCAGGAGGCCCTCCAGCTCGTCGAAGGAATTGTCGGGGTTGGCGAACTTGACAAGCTCCACTTTGTTGAACTGGTGCTGCCGTGTAAGCCCTCGCGTATCTTTCCCGTGCGCCCCGGCCTCTTTCCGGAAGCAGGGCGTGTAGGCAACGTATTTTATGGGAAGCTGGTCCTCTTTCAATATCTCGTCAGCGTGGATATTGGTAACGGGAACCTCTGCCGTGGGTATGAGGAAATAATCGACCCCTTCGAGGTGAAATAGCTCTTCCTCGAATTTCGGCAATTGCCCTGTGCCTGTCATGGATGTGCGGTTGACCATGAAAGGCGGCAGGACCTCGGTGTATCCGTGCTCCCGGACGTGAAGATCGAGCATGAAGTTGATGAGCGCCCTTTCAAGCAGGGCGCCGTGAGATTTGTAAAGGGTGAAGCGCGAACCGGTTATCTTCGCGGCGCGCTTGAAATCAAGGATGTCCAGGTTCTCGCCAAGGTCCCAGTGGGCCTTCGGTTCGAAATCGAAGGAGGGTTTCTCTCCCCACATCTTGACGATCCTGTTGTCTTCATCGCTGGTGCCTTCAGGGACTGAACCGTCTGGAATGTTGGGGACGACAAGGAGCTGCTGCTCCCACTCGGCTTCTGCCGTCTTAAGGTCCTGCGCCAGGTCTTCGATCTTTTTCCCCAGCGATCTCTGGTATTCTATCTTGTCTGAGGCGTCGGCCCCGGATTTTCTCAGCTTCGCGATCTCGTTGGACAGTGAGTTCTTTTCGTTCTTTAATTTTTCGGTTTCCTGGATGAGTCCCCGTCGTCTTTCATCAAGACCGACCAGCCCGCCGGTGTCGAAAGAGGCGCCTCTCTTTGCGAGTGCGGCATTTACCACGTTGATGTTTTCTCGGATCAGTTTCGGGTCTATCATTTAATCCTCCAGCACATTGGCGTTGAATTCCAATGGTTTGTAAATATATACGGTGCCTCCGAGGGTCGCCAGCGCCTGCCCTCCGGCGAGGAGCTGTACCCTTTTGGCCTTCGTGAAATTGGCAAGAAATGAATTTATGATGCAATAGACCATCTGTATCTCTTTCAGGGGATCAAGTTTTGCAATGGTCATTTCCGGCGTAAAATTGAGGATAAGCGTTCCTTCGCCGTCAGATGCGATGTCGATGAGGGAAAGCGTTTCGGGGATCGCCCTGTCGCTTTTCAGGTTTGCCATGATGGCATCGGCCTTGTCCTTGTCGAGAGCGATGTTTTTCACCTGAACGGTCTTCGCGATGAGCTTCCCCTGCGGGGAGGGGTAATAGATCTTGAGCTCACTTTTTTCTTCGATGATGACCGTTCTTTGCGGTTGGCCCACTTTTACATAGCGGAATGCAAAAAATCCCGCTGCGCCTATGACTATCACGGCAAGAATGATGATGTAAGGCAGCCGCGTGGGTTTTTTTTCTTTTTTGGGCTTTCCACCTATGAAAATATCATAGCCGATCTTACGCATCTGAGTTGCCAGCCTCGCGTTTTGCGAGAAACTCGTCGATGAAGTCAGTCGACATCATAACTCTGAATATGGGATAAATGGCGGAGTTCCTGTAAGCATTGAGAAAATTCTCGTGGATCTCCTGTTTGAAAGATGCGCTCATGTCTTCGAGAATGACCGTGTTGAAATCGTGGCATACGGAATCGAAGGCAGTCGCAAGGACGCAAAAGTGGGTGTTTACGCCTCCGACGGCCACCGTGTCGATGCCGAGCGTCCGCAGTGTCTGGTCGAGATCGGTCTTGAAGAACGCACTAAAACGGCGCTTGTCGAGTATAATGTCCGATGGTGCCGGTTCGAGCTCGGCAAGGGGCCTGGTCCCTTCTGTACCTCGAATGGCGTGGGGTTTCATGCGTCCACGGAAGATAAAGTCATTTTGCATGAAACTGTCGCAGGCGAAAATAACGGGTATCCCGAGGCCGCGCGCCTTCTTAAGCAAGTCCCGGACGCCCGGGATGATCTTTTCTTCTTCCTTGACGCCTTTCAGGGGTTTCTCATAATTTCCTTCGAGCATGTCGATGATGATGATGGCAGGTTTCATTATATGTCCTTCTTCGTATTACTGTTGAGAAAGAGCCTGGAAAAGTTATCGCGCATGAGAAGCGCCAGCGCATTCACATCCATGCCGCGCACTTTTGCCATCGTATCGATGGTGATCTTCACGTAATAGGGGACGTTACGTTTTCCCCGGTGCGGGACGGGGGTCAGAAAGGGGGCGTCGGTCTCCGCCAGCAAGCGTTCCGGCGGGACATAGCGCACCACGTCTTTAAGGGCGGCAGCAGTTTTGTAGGTGATGGTCCCGGGTATGGAGATGTGAAACCCCATTTCCAGGAATTTTTTTGCCGCTGCGAGGTCGTATGAATAGCAGTGGATCACGCCGCCTCCGACGCGGTATTCGCTTTTCAGGATTTCAAGGGTTTCCTGCCTCGCGTCGCGGGAGTGGACGATGATGGGCAGGCCCATGTCCTGTGCCATGGCGAGCTGTTTCACGAAGACCTTTTTCTGGGTTTCTTTGGGTGAGTGATTTTTAAAAAAATCAAGACCCACCTCTCCGTAGCCGACGATCTTCGGATGTCTTGCCGCCTGTCTTACCACTTTTTCAAGCCGGCCGTCAAAGTCCCCGGCATTGTGAGGATGGATGCCGATGGCCCCGTAGATGAACGGGTACCGGTCAATGAGCTGCGCCACCTTTTCAAAATAGGACTCTTCCGTACCGACGGTGAGGACATATTCAAGGCCCTCATCGATACTTTTTTGTATGACCTGTTCCAAGTCCCTGTCAAAGGATTCCATTTCAAGGTGACAGTGGGAATCGACGAACATGTTTTTTTATAACATATTAGCAGTGAGGCTTCAATGAATAGAGGATAGGTGATAGGTCATGGGTCATAGACCATGGGGAAAAACAAGACAAGAATATTCGCCCTTTTTTCCTATCACCTATCACCCATAATCTGTTCTCTTACACATGGCACAGGCTCTTTACCGGACAGTCCATGCACAGGTCGTTGTCGAAGGCGGTGAAAGGTTTGCGGGGGTCGAACATGTGGGAAACGACCGTTTCAATACCTGTCATATATGCGTCGAGAAGGGCTTTTCTTTCGGTGTCGGCCTTTCCCTTCAAGAATGTCTCCTCGCTGTTGCTGCCGAGCAGGATGAGTTTTGCATCCATCCTGTCAAGCGGGACACCCTGCTGGGCAGAGAACATTAACATATACATGGGGAGTTGGAAAGAGGGGACGTGCTCGTGGATCGAGAGTATGCTGCTGAAGTCGGTCTTTTGCGTTATCTTTGCCGGATACTGCTTCGAGGTGCCGGTCTTATAGTCAATGACGGTGCGACTGTCTGTTTTGCTGTGATGATCGACGCGGTCTATTCTGCCGGAGAGCTTGATCGGCACCCCCTCTGTCTGGAGGGCGGCTGCGAATCTTTCTTCGAGATGCTCTATGACCACAGGTCCGTCAAGGTCTCTCATATGTTTTTTCAGGAAGGAATCGAGCTTGTAGGCCGCGATGCGCTGGAAGAGATAGAACTCCCCGGAGGGGGGAGAAGCATCGAAATATGTCTTAATGGCCTTCTCCATGGCGGATCGGACATCATCCTCCATCTCCTTTGTGAGGGCAAGACCAAGGAAGGGACGGAAGGTTTCGAGCAGGATGCCGTGAATTATACCGCCGCGGTCGGTGGTCTCGATGTCCTCAGAGAAGACCTGGCGTTTTTCAAGCCCGATAAGGCGCGAGAAATAGTAGGACAGGGGACATCGCACGTAGGTGTCCACCGCGCTCGGGGAAAGGCCCCGCTGCCTCATGGAGGCGATCATGGCGTCCGTTTTTTCAATGAACGGGGGTGAACTTTCCCGTTTGAGGTTGACGGCCAGGACGGTGTGCTGCGATGGTATGACGCTGAGCTTCCCCTGCTTTTTCTCCTCCTCCCAGAGCATTTCCTCTATATAACGGCTGCGCGGCCTGTCTTCGGCGCTGCAGTAAATGAGATGGACGTCCTTCGCGCTGCCGGTCAGGCGATAGAAGTTGTAGCGGTATATCGCTTCCGTGAACTCCGGAGGCGGTATGCCCAGCGTTTCGAAGACACCGAGGGGGACAAGGGGGTTGATCTCCCTGGGGCCCGGAAGAACGCCTTCATTCACATCGAGGATGATGACGCGGTCAAAGGAAATGTTCCTCGCCTCGAGCATGCCGATGATCTCCACTTGTTCGATGGGACGGGTATCGAAGGGGATGATGTTCCCGCCGAGATGCAAAAGCGTCAGATCACAGAGCGTCCGTGTGTTCTCCGCAGGGTCGGCAGACAACACCTTGTTGCAGAAAAGGGTGGACTTCAACGATCCCAGGGCATCGAGGAGGCTCGAAAATACAGCCCCGGAAAGGATGTATGAACGCACCGGGGTCTTGAGGAGGATCGCCTCCAGGGCCTCTTCAAGACATGTTGCCAGGTCTCTGATGGTAGAGGTGTTCCCGGGATTTATGAAGAAGAGGCGATGGATCTCCGCGAGAGCTTCACCGGCACTGCCAGATGCAGGGGTTTTGCCCCTGGAAGCTTCCCACTCCGAGGCCTCCTTCTCTATCTGGGGGAGGGTAACAAGCGGTCTGCCCGATAAGGAGGCTTGCCCGCCTGTTCCTGCCAGCGACTGTTCGATATGGGATAGAAGCCCGCGCAGCTCTGTATCGGGGGCAATGTTTTTAACGAAGGGATGGAGCATGACGGCAAGATATTCTCCCGACGGATAGAGCCCGTCAGGTCTTTTCTGGATGAGGACATTGAGCACGCGGCGCACGAGGTCGAAGATGGATGTTCTTTCCACGGGGTATCCCATTGAGATGTTGCAGCGCAGGTCAGTCCTGTCGGTAACGAAATTGAGAAGAGGGAAGAGGTGGTCTGACACGGGAAGTACAACGGCCGTTTTTCCGTGGTTCTCTTTGCAGATGATTCGGTATGCTTCAATTACCTGGGCGTGCGCGTCATGGCCGGAATGAAGGCGGACAGAAGGGGCGGGCGCGGGGCAGGCCTCTTTGTGTTCAACCTCTGCCCTGAGATATGAAACGAGGTCTTTCAGAACGGGCCAATCTGCCGGATCACCCTCGATGACGATCGTTGTCTCCCCGGCGTCCCAGAAGTGTTTGACTATCTCGCACTCGGTCCCGGTCAGTCCGAAGAGACCGGCGAAGATGACCTGCGCGGGTTCAAGGGGGACCTTTTCACGGACCTCTTCGAGCGCGGCAATGTGCTTCGTTCCCCTCGTGAACCAACCCTCATCTTGAAGCAGTTTGTGGAATTCACCCCTGAGGACGCAGATGTTCGCGAGCAGTTCATTGACGCTTGAAGGCACGTCATAGCCGATGGCGGCGTTCTTTTCCACGTCGAGAAGGGCATTGTTGTCTATGCCTTCCGTATCGAGGCGGTCGATGAAGTCGAGAAGGTGCCTCCCCCAGTGAAAAAAATCGCCGAACCCTTTTTTTCTGAAAGGATGGCGGTCAAAAGCCGGAAGAGACCTGACAAGTCCGTAAAGGAGCCACACCGCGTCTGCACGGCCGAGGTCGGCAAAAGCGGGCCTTCTTTTGCAGGCGATATGATCGATAAACTCATCGAGCGAGCAGCATCCGGGCGGGAAGAAGGCCTTGCCTTTTGAAACCGCCGCGAGGCGGGCCTTGAGATACAGCGACGGCCTTTTTCCCGGGAAAACGACAGTGCTTTCCTGACTGCCTGTATCTTCGGCAATTATCCCTGCAATTTCCCCTATGAGATCTGAACCGAAGGCAATGGAATAAAGCCGGCTCATATTTCCACCACCTCTCCGTCATCGATGTAGAGAAGGAACTTTCTTACTTCCGAGCCGGGATGTATGCCGGCAATGAGCCTGCCGTAATGCTCGATCTGGTCGATGTGGCCGGGAGGGCGCGCATGTCCGGTCTTATAATCGATGATCTCCACCAGACCGGGCCGTACGATGATGCGGTCGACCTTGAACGTGTTGCCGCCGTCATCGATGATCTCCCTTTCGTTGAATGACCTGACTTTGGGCCCAGCCTCGAAGAAACGGCGAAAAGCCGGGTTTTCGAAGAAATTCGAAAGCGACGAAGCGATCTCGCCTGCGGCGTCTGCGATGCCCTCCCTGGAGGCGGCGGAACGCGCCAGCGCCCGGATGGCGGCATCGGTAACCGGGAGGGCCGTGACCGCTGAAAGCGCCCGGTGCACTGCGTCTCCTTTTTTGCGCGCCCTCACGGCATAACGGGTCAGACTTGACGCGTCGGGGATGCCGGGCCTTATCTTCATCGGCCACCCGGTCTCTCCGGTGAAATCGTCGAAAAGCGGCACCGCACCTCCTGCTGATCCTTCCCGGGCGTCTTCGACCGCACGGAGCGGGGAATCGGTCTTTGGACAGCCGAGGACGACCCTCGTATCCTGCAGGTGCGGTCCCAGTCCTTTCAGTCCGAAGAGGTGATCGATGAGGTAGTTCTTGCGTCTTTTGCCGTCAGCAAGCAGGACATACAATTCCTCTTCCGCACGGGTAAAGGCCACATAGAGATTATTGAGCTCGTCGGTGAGGTATTCGCATTCCTTTGTCCGGTAAAGAGCGGCGAGCCCTGGTGATACCCGGGTGTATTCCTTTTTCAGGTAAAGCAGCTTCAGGCCTTCATCGGATGACTGGAAATATCTCTGTTTGTCCCGGCCGGAGGAGGCGCTGAATGTCGTCAGGGCGGCAAATGGAAGGATGACGACCGGGAACTGGAGACCTTTTGCCTTGTGGATGGTGAGTACCCTGACGGCATTGAGGGAATCCGAGGCAGGCAGGAGAAAGGCCCTGTCGTCATCGGAGGCGCCGCCGTACGACGGCCCGCCCGCCGTCGGTTCAAAGAAGGAGACAAAACCGGCAATGCTGCCTCCTTCTTTTCCTTCCCGCTGTCTTACGAGTTCGAGGAGATGAAGGAAATAGGGCACGTCCCGGGAAAACCGCGCGAGGACTTCCCATTGTTTGAAAAAGCTGACGACGAGATCATAAAGGGGGAGATAGCCGGCCTTTGTGAGGAAACCGGAAAAATGGTCATCGAAGATCTTGCCGAAATCGGACCTGAATTCATTATAGAGCACCCCGGGTCTGTTTGTGAGATATTTCCGTGAGAGCCACCCGGCCATGGCGCCGGCGTCCATCCCGGTCCTGCCCGCGAATATCCTCCCCGTTATAAATGAGGCGAACGAAAAGTCATCATCAGGTTTGTCGATGAACTTGAGAAAACTCAGGACCTCTCCGATGAGGGGATTGTTCCTGACGCTCACCGTGTATTCCGATTCCACGCTCAGGTCCATGGACAGAAGCACCCTGACGGCGGCCTTTGCCTCTTCGCGTGTTCGCACAAGAACGGCAATGTCCCTTTCACGGAAGGCGCCGCGTGTCATGACCCGTTCCATAATTCCCCGCAGGCGCTCTTCGATGATCCCGAGCGCCTCTTCTTTTGTAAAGACATCCCGGGGATCGTCTTCTTCTGTCGGGATGGTCACCCTTTCTACCTCGACGTATCCCCTGCCTTTTTTTATTTCCAGGAAGCGCTGCCGCGCATCCTGATACGGGGCGACAATTTTTTCCAGCGATTCCGGGGGATGTTCTTTCAGGATCGATCCGGCAAGGACCGAAAGGTGTTCGGCATCGAAGACCTCATTATTGAAAAAGACGATCTGTTCACCGCTGCGGTAGTTGGTGTCAAGGTCGAGCTTTTCCGCCGGGTAATAACTGCCGAAGCGCCTGGCCACATCGTCCACAAGATCGGCCCTGCCGCCGCGCCACCGGTAGATAGCCTGTTTTTTATCGCCCACCAGGAAAAGAGTCCCGCCGCGCCCGAGGGCCTCCCCGGCCAGGACCTCGATGTTTTTCCACTGGAGAAGGCTGGTATCCTGGAACTCATCGATGAGGAAGTGGATGTATCTCTCTGCAAGGGCGTAATAGATCTCCGGGACGAAGTCCCTTCGCTTCATGACGTCCTGAAGAAGGCGATTGAGCTCTTCTATGGGGACAACCCGCCTGAAGTGCGTCACTTCCCTGCGGAACACCTCCTTGAAGAGTGAGTAGACCTCCAGGTACGGGAGGTATTTCGAGGACGCCAGGATCTCGGCATACGCCAGGCGCAGGCCGGCCAGTTCCTCCCAGAGTTCCTGTTGAGGCGCTCCCGGCGGGGCGCTGCCTTTTTTCAAGCATCCGGTGAGGGGGAGTTCAAAGTAGACGCTCGAGGCAAGGGCGTCGCTGAAGGGATCGGCACATTTTTCCATGGCCTTGACGGCGTTTGCAAGAGGCAGCATCTTTTCGTCTGCTGCAATTGAGTCCATCAGCGATCGCGCCTTTTCGGAGATCTTTTTTCGCATCGCCGCGGCAGCCGGGCGTGCGGTGTCGTCAGGCATGAGAATGTCCATGTTCTCTTTGGTCTCTTCGTTCCACAGCGTGGTCACGGCCGCCTTCAGAAGCTCCCTGGGGACCCAGCTCGTATGGTCGCCTTCAAGCTCTATGTAGCTGTCGATGAAGATATTGAAGGTGGCCCTTGCCGACGCGTCATCGGTGGTCTTTTGCAGGCACTGCCTGAGGGCGAGGTCAATGAGTTCGTTCGTCTCCGTGGACACCTCAAAGTCAGGCGGGAGGTTGAGCTGCATCGCCGAGGCCTTGAGGGTCAGATTGACGAAACTGTCGATGGTGCCTACGTTGAAATGTCCGAAATCCTTGAGCAATTCAGAGAAACGCCGGTCCATTGCCCCCATGAGATAGGCCCGCAATTTTTGCGCCCGCGATGCCGAAGGTGTGTCTGCGGTCAGGCCGTTACCTGGCACGCAATCCGGCGAGCGATGATCGTCCTGGTCCGGGGATACCGTCGTGATGCCTTCCATGATCGCGTCGAGAGGTTTTACGGATGAATTCTCAAAGGGCAGATCGAGGATGATCCGTTTCATCCAGTCCAGTATGCGTGCCCGCATCTCCTGAGACGCCTTGTTTGTAAAAGTGATGGCAACCATGTTCGCCATGCGCGTCTGCAATGTCGTGTCCGCCAGGGCACTGGCGAGAAGGACCTTCAGATAGTGCTCGGCGAGGCGGTAAGTTTTGCCGGAGCCCGCTGATGACCGGACGGTGAGTATCTGGGGTTTCATTAGTGGACCTCTGCCTTTTCAATCAGGAAGCTTTAAGCTGAAGATAATTACATTGAAGAATATCACAAAGGAATTTTTTAAGTCAAAGATGCCTTTGTATCTTCTTCCACTTTTTTCCTTGAACCCGCCATACGCACCACAATGACCACGAGCAGGACAATGAGTGCCGCCCCTCCTGCGATAACAGGCGGCGTCAATATGTCCCCGGGGAGGCTTTCCCGGAGGCCGATCGCCCCGAAGATCATGAAGATGATAGCGGCGAACCACTTGATGAACCTCTCGGGGATCTTTTTGCCCAGGACGATCCCGACGATAATGCCGATGGCGTCGGCGATGATCATTGCTGTGGTGGTGCCAAGCCATACGACGATAATGTTGTTATACCTGGTTGCCAGGGCAACCGTGGCAAGCTGGGTCTTGTCACCCATCTCGGCGAAGAAAAATGCCACCGCCACGGTCCAGAAGGGGCTGAAATTAAACCGCTTGTCTTCCCCCTCCAGCGTGTCTCCCCGGAGCGTCCAGAGGCCGAAGAGTATGAACGAGGCGGATGCCGCTATCTGGATATAGTTGATGGGAATGAATTTTGTAAGATAGCTTCCCGCGACAACGGCCATGAAGTGGTTGACCAGGGTCGCGGCGAACACGCCTGCAAGGACAGTCTGCCAGCGGTAGCGCGAGGCAAAGGCCATGGCAAGGAGCTGGGTCTTGTCACCCATCTCGGCAAGAACGACGAAGATAACGGACGCGAGATAAACGCTCATCGAAGACCTCCCAGGGTTATAAAAAAACGAGACACTCCGGCACAAAGGCCGAAGGTCTCGCTAATTGGCCGGATCTGCCAACGGCAGGACCAGGGTTGCCCCAGCATGTTGATCCTGTCTGTCTAGCTACTCCCCTTCAGTTACAACAGCGTTGATACTATAAACCTGATAAACATAAAAATCAACAATTTCGAAGTTCCATCGGGATCAATGGACGGTGCTTTCCGCCTTGCTTACGAGCATGTTCATGAAGCAGCTCGCAGTCCTTGAGAGGTTCTTTTCATTGAGGAAAACGATATAGGCATCCATTGAGAGTTCAATGTCCGTTATTGCCACTTCCTTCAGGGCCCCCTGCTTCAGTTCGTTGTGCACGACAGGTTCGACTATGAACGACGCGCCTTCCCCTCTTTTGAGCAGTTCCTTGGTGAATTCAAGATTACTTGCTTCGTAGAGGATGGTGGGCATCAATCCCTTGTTCCTGAACGCCTCCATCACTATCTTCCTTGTGCCCGATCCCTCCTCTCTCATGATGAGCGGGACCTTCGAGACCTCTTCGAGGGTGACCGACTCCTTTTCGCCGAGTGGATGGTCCGGCGAGATGACGAGAAGGATGTTTTCTTTCCGGAAAATGATGCTGTTGAGGAATTTTGGGTCCATATCGCTTGCGACGATGGCGAGTTCGTTCTTCATGTGGAGGAGGCTCTGCATCATCTCCATGGAACTTCCCTCACTCAAGTGAATGCTGATGCCGGGGTAGAGTGCATGGAACATTGATATATAATTGGGCATCAGGAAACGGGCGTATGTTTTTGTCGTCCCGATGTGCAGGGTCCCCGTCCGCACCTCTCTTATCCTGTCCATGGCCTGCTCGGCTTCGTTTTCAAGCTGAAAGATCTTCTGCGCGTAAACAAAAAGCATCTCGCCTGCTTCAGTGAGATATATCCTTTTTCCCACTTTGCTGAAAAGCCTCAGGCGCGTGATGGCCTCCAGCTGCTTGATCTGCGATGAAACTGCCGGCTGGCTGACGCAAAGCTGCTGCGCGGCCCTGGTGAAACTGTGCTGCCTGGCTGATTCGTAGAATATTCTCAGCTGGTTCAGGTTCATGACCGCCACCCCGTACTTTTACGACCGGACAGGTGAAAAGCTGCTTACCCGGGTATCAGTTAAATAATAAATTTCCGCCCGTTAGAGATCGATCCACGTGCTGGTGGCTTAGGAATAATGGTTCACAACGTCAGTCTTTGATGTCTGTGCGCTGTGGGCGGTACCTTTGCTGGACGCTATAATAACAAGTATACATAAGTTTTTCTTATGTGCAACATAATTTATATGTATTTGACATTATTCCGTTATCTTTCCATGATGTAAAAAAACAATCCAGGAGGGCCATCCATGAAGGACATGAGAGATTTTATTTCAGATGCCGAAAAGGTGGGTCAGCTCAAAAGGGTGAAGGCCGAAGTGGACTGGAACCTCGAGCTGTCCCATATTGCCAAATTGAATGAAGAGAAAAGCGGACCGGCGCTTTTGTTCGAGAATGTCAAGGGCTATACCTCACCGGTCATTACAAGCGTCTGTACAACGACCCAGAGACTCGCCCTTATCATGGGAGCACCCCTGGAGTCGAGCCTTGTGGACCTTATGCGATACTGGGTGGAAAAGGGTAAGACGCTTGTTCCTCCAAAGTTCGTGGACAGATCACAGGCGCCCTGCAAGGAGAATATCATGAAGGGCGACGAGATCGATCTTTTCAAGTTTCCCGCTCCTCACTTTTATCCCAAAGACGGAGGCAGGTTCTTCGGGACCGCCCACTTCTTTATAACAAAGGACCCCGATTCGGGCTGGATCAACCTCGGGACTTACAGGGCCCAGCTTCTTGAGAAAGACAAGATAGGCACCCAGTTCATCAAGGGTAAGCATGCCGACATCATGCTGAAGAAGTATGCCGCTTTGAAGAAACCCATGCCGGTTGCATCCATCGTCGGTTGTGATCCGCTTCTTTTTCTTACCGGCGCAGCCCGCCTGTCCGCATTTGTAAGTGAGTATGACTTCGCGGGGTCTGTCCGGGGAGCGCCTATCGAGGTGGTGCAGGGAGAAACGGTGGACCTTCCCATCCCGGCGACGGCGGAGATCGTCATCGAAGGTTTCGTTGATCCCGAAACATTCATGGAGGAAGGCCCGTTCGGTGAATACACGGGATACTATTCCGGCGTAGGGACAGACAAGCGCAATTTCGAACAGGTGACCTGCGTGACATACAGGAACAACCCTGTTTTCTGGGGCACAACCGTGGGACGTGCCGTCACCGATACGCACATGACCATGGCCCTCACCTACGGGGCGACGCTGTGGCAGCAGCTCACGGACATGAAGATCCCCGGTGTCAAGGCCGTCTATTGCCCGCCGGAGGGATCGGGGAGGTTCCTCGCCATCATCTCGATGAAGCAGATGTATCCCGGTCACGCGGACCAGGTGGGTACCGCCGCGATATCGACAGAGATGGGGGCCTACGGCCTGAAGACGGTCATCGTTGTCGATGAGGACATAGACCCCTGGGACATTCCGAGGGTGCTTTACGCGCTCAGTTTCAGGTTCCAGCCAAACCGCTGCCAGATAATCAAGCGCGGCCGTTCAACGCCCCTCGATCCTTCGCTTCCCATAGATTCCAGGGACATAACGGGAAGGATCATCATTGATGCGACCATTCCCTATGAATGGAAAGAGAAGCCCATGCCGATAGAACTGGACCAGGAACTGGTGAAGAAGATCCAGGAGAGGTGGCCGGAACTGGGGATTTAAAGCTCTTTTTAAAAAAACAGGGGGGTTATCATGAGGCCGATCAGGTACACCGATGAAATGATCAATGAGTTCAAACGGGACGGTTACTGGACCGATGAGGTCTTCTCCGATTTCTGGAGGCGCAATGCCATGGAGCTGGGGGACCGGGAGGCGCTTGTCGATTCGAAGTACCGGGTGACATGGAAGCAGGCATGGAAGATGCTCAACAATCTTGCCTGCGCATGGGTAGACATGGGGATCCCCAAGGACTCGAGGATAATAATCCAGGCACCCAACAGCGTCTATGGTTTTATCTCCAGGATAGCGGCAGACAGGGCGGGGCTCATATCTCTCACCGTCTATCCCTACCTGAGGGAAAAAGAATTGGTCTATATGGTGGAGAGGACCGGCGCGGTTGCCGTTGCCATTCCCCACATCTACCGAAAGTTCAATTACCTTGAGATGTACAGGGAACTGCAAAAAACATCACCTCAGTTGAAATATTTCTTTCTCTTCGATGAGGAAGTACCGGACGGCGCCCCCGAGGGGTCATTCTCGCTTTTCAAACTGGCAAACCGGGATGTCGATAAGTCGAAGTACGGCATGCTCGACGAGAGGAAGTTCAACGCCTGTTATGATGTGGGCCTTCTGACGAGCACCACGGGGACAACGGGACTGCCTAAACTGGTGGAGTGGCCCATCGCGTCAAGGGTCTGCACATCAAAGGCACGGGTAGATATATGGCGCCTTACGAAGGACGATATAACCATGGCCATCGCTCCCCATGCAGGCGGGGCCGCCGGGACCCTTACCTATTTCGCGGCCCCCCTCATCGGGGCAAAAACGGTCATGATGGAGGAGTTCGACCCTGAAGGGGCCTTAAGGCTCATAGAGAAAGAAAAGGCCACGGCTATAGGGGTCGTACCCACACACCTCGTGCGCATGCTCGAGGCGGATGAGACCAAATACGACCTGAGTTCGCTGAGATTCATCCGCAGCGCAGGGGGCTATCTGCCTCCACAGGTTGCCGAAGAGGCGGAGAGAAGGTTCAGGGCAACGATAACGAGCGATCTCGGCACACAAGACGTCGGTTCCGTATCGGGCTGCACCATAGACGACCCCGGTGAGATACGAAGGAGGACGGTGGGAAGGATGCTGCCGGGCAACAAGGTGAGGCTCCTTGACGATGACGGTAAAGAGGTGCCCGACGGAGAGCCGGGCCAGCTCTGGTTCCGCGGGCCCCATGCACCTGCCGGTTACTACCGCGACCCTGAATCGACGGCGCCTGTATTTGACGCGAACGGCTGGACGACAACAGGTGATATCGTGAAGTCCGAGGACGGCTGCCTCTGGATAATGGGCAGGTCAAAGGACATGATCATCAGGGGCGGGCAGAACATATATCCTGCCGAAATAGAGGGTATCCTCAATGAGCACCCCGCAGTGGCTAATGTTGCCATCGTGGGGTACCCGGACAGGGAGATGGGCGAGAGGGCATGCGCCTGTGTGGTGCTCAAGGCCGGAGCAACCTTCAGCAAGGAAGAAATGGTTGGCTTCCTCAAAGAGAAGAAACTGGCCGCCTTCAAGCTGCCAGAGAGGCTTGAGATCGTGGACGCCCTTCCCACAGTCGGAGATTCCGGCAAGGTGGACAAAAAAGTGCTCAAGGCTGAGATAGAGAAAAAGGTTTCCGGGGGCGAAGAATGAAGACCATCCTGATTGTTTCCACTCTTAACACCAAGGGCGCGGAGACATTTTACCTGCGGGACATTATAAGCGGGTTGGGCGCGGCACCGGTCGTGCTTGACATTTCAATGAGACCGTCGGAGGGGACAGCCGCCGCAGATATTTCTCCCGACGAGGTGGCGCGGGCCGCGGGGAGCACCATGGAAGAGATCCTTGCGTCCAGCGAACGGGCAAAGAACACCGTCATAATGACCAGCGGGGCTGTGATCACCGCGCTGGGAATGTTGAAAGAAGGGAGGCTTGACGGGATCATAGGGATCGGAGGTTCCACCGGCTCCCTGATGGCAACGGACGTGATGAGGGCGCTGCCCTTCGGAGTACCGAAGCTGATGGTCTCATCCACGGCGGCCTTGCCGGGTATGTCCACAAAATATATCGATACCGGCGATATCGCGCTGATGCACTCGGTGGTGGAGATAGCGGGGCTCGGTGATGTGCTGAAGAATGTTATCGACAGGGCTGCGAGGGGAATATGCGCCATGGCCGATGCGGCGGCTCTTCCGTCGAGACAGAAGGGTGGCGGCAAAAAGGCGGTTGCCATTACCATGCTGGGGCCATGCGATAAATGTGCCGGCGCGGTGAGGCTGGCCCTTGAGGCAAAGGATTACCAGGTGACGGGGTTTTCCGCCGCAGGCATAGGCGACAGGGCAATGGAGGCCATGGTGTCGCAAGGGCTCTTCGACGCGGTTATCGACCTCGCTCCGGGAGCCGTGATGGAGCACCTTGTAGGCGGTATGAGGGATGCCGGGCCCCACAGAATGGAGGCGGCAGGCAAAGCCGGGATCCCGCAGATCATCTCCACCTGCGGCGTCAACCACATAACGCCGCCGAAATCGAAGTACACTGAAGACCACAGATCGCGCAGGAAATACGACATCGACAGGTTCAGGACGTGGCTTCGGGCGTCGCCGGACGAGCTTAAGGCGGCGGCGCGAGCGTTCGCGGAAAAATTGAACGGGGCGCTCGGCCCGGTGAAGGTCATTATCCCCATGAAGGGCTGGTCATCTGTCGATGTGCCCGGAAGCGCCACATACGACCCGGATGAGGACAGATATTTTGTCGATGAGTTGAAAAAACACTCAGAGGCAAAGATAGAAATAATTGAGATAGACGCCAACATGGAGGAGCCGGTTTTTGCGCGATCGGTCATAAGTGCCGGCGTGGAGCTTTTTGACTGCTCCGGCAGGGGCCTGAAGTGCGCTTGAAGCGCATCATGAGGGCAAGACATGACGGCTATGAAAAAGGAGGCATCGATGCACCTTCTACCGAGATTTGATTATTATGAACCCAGGGATGTTGCCGAGGCGTGCAAGCTGCTCTCGCAGTTCAAGGCCTCCGCAAAGGTGATCGCGGGAGGCACAGACATCCTGGTGAACATGAAGAAAGGCCTGATAGCGCCGGAATACCTGGTGGGTATTGGAAAGATACCTGGAATCTCCGAGATCGAACCTGTGGACGGCGGTGTTTCCATAGGCTCCAATCTGATCATCGAAAAACTTGTGGAGTTCGATCTCATAAAGAAAAAGTTCGCCATGCTCTCGAAGGCGGCATCGGTGCTCGGCTCCCCCCTCGTGAGGAACCGCGCGACGATAGGCGGGAACATCGTGAATGCAAGGCCGGCTGCCGATCTGCCCCCTGCGCTCATCGCCATGGGAGCGAGGGTGAAACTGAAGAGCAGGCGGCAGGAAAGGGAGATATCCCTGGACAGGTTCTTCAAAGGTCCCGGTGTGACGGTCATAAGACCGGGGGAGGTCCTGACGCAGATCGTGATCGATGGCCCGCCGCCCTTTACCGGCGGTGACTATATAAAGCTCATGCACCGAAGGTCGCTCGAGATAGCCATCGTGGCCGTGGCATCGAGGATAACGCTCGATGGTCCCGACGGGATCGTCACGGACGCGAAGATCATCCTGAGTTCCGTGGCGCCAAGGGCGGTCCATGCAGTCCGCGCCGAGAAGGCATTGATCGGGGAGAAGCCGACGGAGAAGCTTTTCGAGCACGCTGCGAAGATCGCTTCGAATGAGTGCAGGCCCATTGACGATATCCGCGGCAGCGCACGGTACCGCTGTGATATGGTGGAGGTCCTGGCGAAGCGCACGCTGCGCGGCGCGTTCGTGGAAGCGAGAGAACAATAAAGGAAAGGGGTGGACAATGAAGAGACTGATAACCCTTGTCGTGAATAAAAAGGCATGCGAAATAGCGGTGGAGCCGAACAGGACGGTGGCGCAGGTGCTCAGGGAGGACCTGGGGCTGCTGGGAACGAAAATAGGCTGCGGCATGGGAGATTGCGGGGCGTGCACGGTCTTGCTGGACGGCAGGCCTGTTAATTCATGCCTTGTCCTTGCTGTCCAGGTGAACGGGAGAGAGATCGAGACGATAGAAGGGGTTTCCAACGGTAAGGACCTTCACCCGGTCCAGAAGGCGTTTGTCGAGCACGGGGCGATCCAGTGCGGTTTCTGCACCCCCGGGATGGTCCTCTCCGCGAAGACGCTGCTCGAAAAGAATTCCAGTCCTTCAGAGCCCGAGATAAGAAAGGCGCTGTCAGGCAATCTGTGCAGATGCACCGGGTACCAGAAGATCGTCGAGGCGGTCCGTCAGGCGGCTGAAATGATGAAGAAATGACAAGGAGGGGCTGACCATGAATAAATACAGCATCATCAATACGAGGCTGCCACGGGTTGATGCCCGCGCCAAGGCGACGGGTGCAGCACGGTACACTGACGATCTTTCCATGACGGGTATGCTTTACGGAGCGCTTCTCCAGAGCCCTGTTGCCCATGCGAGGATAAAGAACATCGATACCTCGAGGGCGAAAAAACTGCCCGGAGTCAAGGATGTGGCAACTGCGCAGGAGGCCGGAGCGGTCAGGTTCGGGGTAAGCCCCGCGCGTTACGATGAGACCATATTCTGTATCGACAAGGTCAGATACATAGGGGATGAGATAGCCGCCGTTGCCGCGGAGAGCCTAGAGTCGGCCCTGGAAGCCGCGTCGATGATAGACGTGGAATACGAAGAACTGCCCGCTGTCCTCGACCCATTCGAGGCGATAAGGGAAGGGGCCCAGGTAATCCACTCAGATTACCCGAACAATATCGGCGCCGAGGTCCACCAGGAATTCGGCAATGTTGAAGAGGCATTCAAAACCTGCGATTATATAAGGACCGATAAGTTCGTGAACAAGAAACAGGACGGGGCATTTCTTGAGCCCCAGGCGTGCCTCGCGGTTTACGATCCAGACGAAGGCCTCACCCTCCATTCATCAACACAGGCCCCCCATTATGTCCAGAGGACCCTTGCAATGGTGCTCGGTCTGCCCATCGGAAAGGTGAGGGTGGTGAAGCCCTACGTGGGGGGAGGTTTCGGCCCTAAGGCATCGGCGAGCACCCTCGAATTGACGGCCTGCCTCATGGCCATGAGGACGGGAAGACCGGTGAAGATGACCTTTACGCGGGAGCAGGTCTTCTGGCACAGCCGTGCGCGCCACCAGTTCTTCCATGAACTGACGACGGGTGTGAAAAAGGACGGCACCCTTGTTGCCCTGAAGAACACCTGCTATCTTGACGGCGGGGCATATTCCAGTTTCGGCATCGCCACGGTCTATTATGCCGGGTCCCTTCTCGGCGCTCCGTATAAGCTTCCCAACATGAAATACGACGGATACCGTGTCTATACCAACAAGCCCGCAAACGGTGCCCAGAGAGGACACGGCGGCGTGGCAGCCCGCGCGGCGTGGGAACAGCAGCTTGACGTGATCGCGCAGGAATTGGGAATGGACCCCATAGAATTCCGGCTCAGGAACATCATGCAAAGGGGGGATGTCACCTGCAACGATTTCAACATGAGCAGCCTCGGGATGAAGGAATGCCTCGAAGCGGTACGGGACGGCTCACAATGGGAAAAGAAGAAAGGGAAACTCCCCAGGGGGAAGGGCATAGGGGTTGCCTGCGGTTTCTTTGTTTCAGGTGCGGGTTTCCCGATATACCGGTCCGAAACGTTCCACTCCACTGCCATGGTCAAGCTCTCGGAGGACGGGGGCACGGTGAACCTTTACACCCCTGCAGCGGAGATAGGGCAGGGATCTGACACGATCCTGACGCAGATCGCAGCAGAGGCACTCGGGGTCAGGTACGGCGACGTTAAAATAGCCTCCGGTGACACGGACTTCGGCGTTGATCTGGGCGCCTATTCGTCAAGACAGACCCTGATGTCGGGCCATGCCGTCAAGCAGGCAGCCGAAGAGGCAAAACGGCAGGTACTCGAGGTGCTGTCGGAGCAGCTCGGTATTCAGGCCGATGAAATGGACATCAGGGACGGACTTGTCCTTTTCAAAGGGGACGGGGTGGATTTTTCGGCCCTGAGGTCGAACTATATCAAGGAACATCGCGGATGGACCGACCCACCGACAGGGGACCGTTTGACCTTTGTCGAGGCGGCGCGCATGGCCTACCTCGCGAGGGGGACGATCGTGGGCAGAGGCGCCTATAAGCCGGGAGAACTGGGTGGAAAATACAAGGGCGCCGCCGTAGGAACGTCTCCCGCATACGGCTGTTCCGCACAGGTGGTGGAGGTGACGGTGGACATGGAAACGGGCCAGGTGACCGTCGACAGGATGACCGACGCCCATGATTGCGGTTTTGCCATAAACCGCACCAACGTGGAGGGGCAGATGCAGGGCTCCCTGTCCATGGGGCTTGGCGAGGCGCTTTTCGAGGAGATCAAGTTCGACGGGAAGGGGCGGGTGGCGAATCCGACACTCGGAGAGTACCGCATACCTACCTGTCTCGATATGCCGAACGTCGAGACCATTATCATCGAGAGCGACGAACCGAATGGTCCCTTCGGAGCCAAAGAGGTGGGTGAGGGTGCGATCATGCCCACAATTCCCGCCATACTCAATGCTGTTTATGACGCGACGGGAGTGCGCATATCGGAACTGCCGGTCACATCGGAGCGGGTTTTCAATGCGCTGAAGGCAAAAAAACAACAATGAAAGGAGGTGGGATGTTATGTCGATCCTGTTTACCCAGAACTGGGAGATAATTCCGGGCAGCGAGGACGAGTACGCACAGTTCATCACGGACAGGTATATACCTGAAACGACAGACCAGGGCTTTTACCCTGTGGGCGGTTACTATGTGGAGGTCGGTTTCGGGCCCAAGACCGTTGCCGTGTATGCGGCCGAAAACCTCACGAAGCTCACGGATGTTGTCTCCACCGCAAAGTTCAAGGAACTGACCCTGACGCTGAAATCCCTCGTGTACAATTATGTGTCCGGTGTTTACGAGCCCACGGGCAACGTGAAACGCAACGGCTATTCCATACAGAAAGGTGTGTGGAAGTTCAACCAGTACTACGATCTGAAACCGGGGGTTAAGAAGGAGTACGCGGATTTTATCATCAGCGAGCACATCCCGGCAATGAAGAAGCTCGATTACCTGGAGGTGACAGGCGGATGGAATGTGCTTTTCGGCGGGTTTTCCGAGATCATAGCGGAATTCACGTTCAAGGACCCCATCGATATCGGGAGGCTTCTCAACAATGAGGATTTCAGGAGGGTCACACTCAGACTGCGCAATGAATACGTGATCAATTACAAGAGCAGGATCATGCGCTGCACGGAGCGTTTTGACGAACCCAGGTGGTTCAAGCTTTAAAACAAAAAAGGGGAGGGGAAGCTATGGCTGGAACAACGTTTATGGACCCCCATGATGTACCCGCTATCCCGGGCACACAGGGGTGGGAGAAGATGTACCCTTACCAGTACCAGTTCTCGAAAGAAGACCCTGAAAGGGGGGCGTTCGAGAGCAGCCAGATCTGGTACTATGACGGTCTTCATTACCCGGAGCCGCATTACCCGTTCGATCTCATATGGGATGAGGCGTGGTCGCTGGCGCTGTCACAGTACAATACCCGGCATTTCATAATCCCGCCGGCTCTCGGCATCGATCACCGCATTGTCAACGGGTACGTGTATATCACCCCCGTCGGCATACCGGACCAGGAAGTTGTAGCGAAAAGAGTGCCCCATTTCCTTGAGAGGGCCGGGTATTATTACCAGAACTGGGACAAGCTCTACGAGAACTGGAAGAAGAAGGTGACGGCGCTCATCGGGGAACTGGACGCGCTGAACTTCACCGAACTGCCTGAAATGGAGGACATCTCCATTGTCACGGAAGGCGTGGGCAAGGGCTGCGGGTTCGATCTTCTTAAAAAGTATGACGATCTCATTAATATGGGGCTTCTGAACTGGCAGTACCACTTTGAATTCCTCAACCTCGGATACGCCGCGTACGTGACCTTCATCAATACCACGAACCAGATCTTTCCCGGGATCCCCATGTCGACGCTGACCAAGATGGTCTCCGGTATCGATGTGGTCATGTACAAACCTGATTCTGAATTGATAAGGTTGGCGAGGCTTGCCATCGACACGGGCCTGGAAGAGATGTTCATGAGGCCGCTTAACGCCTCCGGCCTGACACAGGAACTGGAGAAGTCCCCCGCGGGCAAGACGTGGCTTGCCGAGATGGAAAAGGCCCGTTATCCGTGGTTCTACATATCGACGGGGACGGGATGGTATCACCACCATATCAGCTGGAACGACAACCTGGATATACCCTTTGATGCCATAAGGATGCACATCAGGAGCATCAGGGAGGGCAAGGAGGTAGGGCGTCCCACTGACAAGCTTGTACAAGAGCGCGACAGGATAGTTGGAGAGTACAGGAAGCTTATCAAAACGGACGACGACCGGGAGGCCTTTGAGCAGGCCCTGGCGGTGGCCAGGACAGTTTTTCCCTATGTCGAGGACCATCTCTTTTATATAGAGCATTGGTTCCACAGCATCTTCTGGGGCAAGGTGCGTCAGATAGGCAGGATCCTGCAGAAAGAAGGTTTTATAGAGGATGTTGAGGACATCTGGTTCCTGAAAAGGGACGAGGTAAAACAGGCGCTCTGGGACTACTGTACCGCGTGGGCAACGGGCGTCAAGGCGAGGGGCCCTTCATACTGGCCGAAAGAGATCTCGTGGAGGAAGGGTGTCTATGATAAGTTCAAGAACTGGGCGCCGCCGCCGGCGCTGGGGATCCCCCCGGATGTGGTGACCGAGCCTTTCACCATCGTGCTCTGGGGTGTAACCACAGACGTTCTGGGCGAATGGCTCAAGGGCGGAGGCGACGGAGAAGGCCAGCAGATGGAATTCAAAGGGTCCCCGGGTTCATCGGGCCTGGTAGAAGGAAGGGCAAGGGTCCTGAAGAATGTTTCGGAACTGGCCGACCTCAAAGAGGGGGAGATCCTCGTCGCCACCACCACCTCACCGAGCTGGGCCCCGGCCTTTGTGAAGATAGCGGGCGCCGTGACCGATGTGGGCGGGCCCATGTGCCATGCCGCCATTGTGTGCAGGGAATACGGCCTTCCCACTGTGGTTGGGACAGGGAAGGCGACACATATAATCAAAACGGGAGATCTTATCAGGATCGACGGCGACAGCGGAGTCGTGACCATTCTTGAGAAGGCTTAAAGCAGCAGCTATTGTTTCCTCTCCTCCCTGCGGGAAGCCTTTTTAAGGCCCCGCAGGGAGGATCTGAAAGGGAGGAAAAGGATGTCGGGCAAAGAGACGAGATACACGCTGTGGTATGAGGAGACGGACGGGCAGGATTTCAATCATGTGGGGAAAAAGAATGCCAACCTGGGCGAAATGATAAAAGCCGGCATAAGGGTAAGCCCCGGTTTCTCCATCACTATATATGCAAACGACAGGTTCATAACCGACACCGGCATAAAGGAAAAGATCGAGGCGTACCTCAAAGAGCTTGGCCCCGTAACCTTCGAGACGACAAAAAAGGCAAGCGAATACTCCATAGACCTTATCGAATCGGCATCGATACCGGCCGAGATCGAAGAGGACATCCTGTCCAATTATAATAAGCTGTGTCAATTGGCGGGAACTGCGAATGTGCCCGTTGCGGTCAGGAGCAGCGGGGCCATCTCGATGCCGGGTCAGATGGAGACCTATCTGAATATCCGGGGGGAAAAAGATCTCATTGCTTATGTGAAGAAATGCTGGAGCAGCGCCTACAACGTGGAAGCGATCATGTACCGGGCCAATAAGGGAACGGGCTTTCTTTTCAACATAGGGGTAGGCATTCCCAAGATGGTCAATTCCAGGGTTTCCGGTATCATATTCACCATAAATCCATTGAACGGAGACCCCTCCAAGATATCCATAGACGCGAGCTACGGTCTGGGTGAGGCAGTGGTGAGCGGTCTTGTCACTCCCGATACCTTTCTCGTGGACAAGATCACCTTCGATCCGGTGAAGACGACGATGGGAAGCAAAGAGGTCCGGTGTGTCTACCGCGATAACGGAAGCGATATCATCCAGGCGGATGTACCGGCCGACATGCGCCAGAGGCTTTGCGTCACGCCGGAGGAGGTCCGGGAACTGTGCCGGCTCGGGAAACTGATAGAGGATTACTACGGAAAGGCCTATGATATCGAATTCGGCATCGATGCCGACCTTGCTTTTCCGGGGAACATCATTATCCTGCAGGTCAGGCCCGAATCTGTCTGGAGCAAGAAGGAAGTGACCGCCAGGACGGAAAAGAAGAAAGACCCCATGGAAAGGATCCTGGGCCAGCTGCTGACAGGTGTAAAACTGAAATAGGGACGCGGGGAGGGGCGGTGAAGAAGACCCTGCTCATCATAGCTACCCTGGATACGAAAGGGATAGAGGCGGGTTGTGTGAGGGATTGCGCGCGGTCCCTCGGGGTTGACCCGCTTGTCATGGACGTGGGGACGATGGGAAGTTCTGTGACCGGGGCCGATATCCCCGCCGAAGATGTTCTGGAAGCGGCGGGTTCAGGTTCTTCTGGAACATCGGTGACCCCTGGCCGTTCCGAGGCGGTGGAGGTCATGCAAAGGGGCGCCGCGGCCATTGGCCGGAGGCTCTGTGGTGAAGGAAGAATAGACGGTGTTATCGGTCTTGGGGGAGGCACGGGTACGGCAATCGCCGCCGCTGTCATGAGGTCTTTGCCTTTCGGCCTGCCGAAGGTGGTCGTTTCCACCGTGGCCTCGCGGGACGTGAGACAATACGTGGGGACAAGGGACATTGTCATGTTCCACAGCGTCGCGGACCTTCTGGGGTCAAACCGTTTTATCCGCCTCATTCTCGAACAGGCGGCCCATGCGGTATGCGGTATGATGACGGCGTCCCCGGCGACGGGGGAAGTGAAGCCCATGGTGGCAGTGACGGCCTACGGGATCAGTTCGCGGTGCGCCATGAACGCGGAGCCTCTCCTTCAAATGAAAGGCTACGAGATGATAGGTTTCCATGCCAATGGTGTGGGCGGAATGGCCATGGAGGAGATGACGGGCGAAGGTCTCATAGAAGGAGTGCTTGATCTTACACCCCACGAGATGGCCGATGAGATGTTCGGCGGCTATTGCAGGGGGATCGGGCCAAAGAGGTTCCGCACTGCCGGAGAAGCCGGCGTTCCGCTCCTTCTTGCGCCGGGCGGTCTCGACAATGCCGTTTTCAGCCCTTTCTATCCCATGCCCGATGCGCTCAAGGGAAGGCGGCGCCATGATCACGATGACCGGTTCTGCGTCCGCATGGAACGTGAAGAGATGGTCGTCTTTGCACGCATCATCTCGGAAAGATTGAACACCTCCGGCGGGCCGGCATTTGTGCTCATACCTTCCGGCGGCTTCTCCGAGGCGGACAGACCGGGAGGTGAACTCTACGATCCCATGGTGGACAAGACCTTCACCGAGGAATTAAAAAGGCTCCTCAGGAATGACATACCAGTCGAAGAGATGGACGTTCATATAAGCGATCCGGCCTTTGCGCGCCGCGCCGTGGATATCATCGATGAGATGATCCGGATAAGGCGCGATGGCGGAGAAGGGCGGCCTGGGACGGGACGGCAGGTATGAGAGGTGCGGCAATGAAAGACCTTGTTGAAGAAAAGGGCGGCTTTAAAATATCGGCCGTGCTGCACAGAATGGGAGGAGATCTGGTAGTGGTCCTTGAAGGGGGCAGGGCTCACATAGGCGCCATAGGCATTGCGCAGCCGAGACTGAGCCTCTCCGACCCGGAGAAGATGAGTGCCACGTCCTCGGTCTATACATTCCCGGGACACAAGGAGGATGATATCGCGAAGGCAATGGCGCAGGAGATATCCCGCAGTCTTGGCTGCAGAGTTGTTGTGGCTGCAGGTCTTCACTGGGACGGAATAACGCCGGAAGGGATAGAAGAGGTTATCGGGATCTGCCGCAGCTTGACGGCAAACATCATAGAGGAGGCGCGAGATAAATGAAACGGATCATTGTGGCCATTACGGGGGCAACGGGTGTCATCTATGGCGTGCGGCTTCTCGAAGTCCTGCGGGATTTTAATGTTGAAAGCCACCTCATTCTGTCCGGGCAGGCGAAAGCGAACATAAAATGCGAGACCGACCTCAGTGTCGAGGATGTGGAGAAACTTGCTTCAAAGGTCCATGACGCCGGTAATCTTGCGGCGTCTATTTCCAGCGGTTCTTTCAGGACCGACGGGATGATCATAGCCCCCTGCACGATAAAGACACTGTCGGCCATAGCCAATTCATACAATGACAATCTCGTCGTCAGGGCGGCTGACGTCGTGTTGAAGGAACGAAGAAGACTTGTCCTTGCGGTCCGTGAAACGCCGCTGCACAAGGGGCATCTCGAATTGATGGCCAGGGTCGCGGACCTTGGCGGTATCATACTGCCGCCTGTACCCGCTTTTTATTTCCATCCCCGCACCATAGAAGACCTCATCAACCACGCCGTAGGGAAGATGCTGGACCTCATGGACATCGACCACTCGCTGTTCAAGAGGTGGCAGGGAGAGTGAAACCGGTTCATACGGTTCATACGGTTTGTTAGGTTTGTCTGGTTTATACGGTTTCTTTGGTGACCCCTGATGTCAATAATGGACATGAACAATCATGCCGCTGTGATCCTCTCCCTGTAATATTTCTGTTCATAG
>JAKLET010000038.1 GCA_022711595.1 Deltaproteobacteria bacterium | reverse complement strand
GTCATCTCTTTCACCTTTTCCGGTCTCATCTTTTTTCGTCCTTTTTCAGCCAGTTCCATTCTTGAAAACATCCTTTTAACCTTCCCGGTGGGGTAGGATTTGTTTCCTCACCCCACCGGCAATGACTCTTCCTAGAGCCTGAAGAAAATACTGATCCTTGCCTGAGATCCAGCTGTGTATGCAGCAAGGGCACGAATCGAACCTGTTGTTGCGATGCCATCGTCATACTGGATATCGAGCTGCTGGGCAACATTGCTGGGAATATTGCTAAGTCCGATCCAGTTAGTCGTAAGACCCGATACGGCAGCGTTTGCTATTCCGATGGTACCACCGTAAGAGTTTGAAGGATTACTGGAATCCAGGGTGCCGGAGATGATGTTTGATCTCTTCAGGTGGTCCCAGGCAATGCATGCTTCCGTAGTGGCCGCGGTCGCGCAGGTAAACATGGTTGTGGTGGTGTTGCCTTCAAAGAGCCCGTTCCCCAGCGTGCCGCCAGTTCCTGTGGCCCAACCTGCGCCGCGAAGGGCTGCTGTGGCGGTTGGATCGTCGCCGGGAAGCCTGCCGCCATATCTGTCCATGTAGGTATATACCGCAGCCGTAACCTCTCTCACCTGGTTATAGGCTCTTTTCGCCTGTGCGTTGTTGATCAGTTCCTGGCCCTTCAGTACCGCTCCGAGGATGATACCTATGATGACGAGCACTATAGCCAATTCAACAAGTGTAAAACCTTTTGCGTTCCTGATCGTTCTTGACATTGTGTTGTCCTCCTTGTGTTTGATCTTCACATTTCTCTTATAGTTATCGTTATCTTTTCCAAAATATGTAGATAATTCATCCATAAATTCACCACCCCCGACAATACTGGTGACCGCGGGCGCTAAAGCCAGTTCGATTGTTTTAAAACCCTTTGTGCTCCCGATCGTCTTTAGCATTTTGTTCTCCATTTCCTTCATCCTGTATTAAGTATAATATTTGCCCTTTGATTCCAACAAGATGTAGGTTTAATTTACAGGATAGGCCAATTTTACAGGTAAGTGTCCTTTACGGTTTATTTGGTTTATCTGGTTTGTTCGGTTTATATGGTTTATTTGGTTGTAACTAAACAAAAATACTGGGGTCTTTTAACTTTCAAACATTGAAACACTTAAAACTCTGAAACTGGCCTCTCTGGTTTGTTCGGTTTGTTCTGTTGACAACCAAAGAAACCCGAGAAACCGGAGAAACTGTTTTTGGAGTAGGTTAATCGTTTGGGCCGTCTTCTATGACGGCCGGTTTTACGCCTTTCATCAAGGTCACGGTGAATTCCACACCCCTGTCGGTGTTGGCAACCGTCATGTTGCCGCCGAATTTCTTTATAATATGCCTTGACTGGAAAAGGCCGATGCCCAGTCCCGATTGTTTCGTCGTGTAAAAAGGCTCGAACATCCGTTCGATCTCATTAATATGGCTGCCTGTGTCATAAATGAGCACCGTCAGGGCTTCGCCCTCTTCACGGACAAAAGCGAAACATTCAAGGCCGGGTTCGCTACGGGATTTTTCATGGATGTTCTTTATGATGTTATCGAAAACCGTGACAAGCATGTGCTTCTCCGCGAAAACAGTTCCGCTGCCGGTTGCCTCTCCCTTTATCCCGTAGAGCTCGAAGATCTCCCGTATCATTTTTGTAACGTCTATCTCCTGCATATCGCTTTCGTCTGTTTTTCTCTCGGTACCTATCTCGAGGGTCCCCAGGATCTTATCAGTCCTGACCGAAAGCGCCGGCGCGGACTCACGCAGATAATCGATGAACTTGTGTTCCCTTTCGGCGCCTTTTATCCTGCCGAGGTTGTAAAGGAGGCCCTTTATGAACTGGGTGACATTCTTTACGTCATGGAGCAGGAAGGTCTGGAGCTTCGAAAAATTGACGAGGGCCTCGTTGGCCACCTTTATCTTCATGAGTATGTCCATTTCGATGAGCACAAAGAGCGTCTCGAAGACGATCATGTAGATGTATTTCTGGTAACCGCGCGGGCTTATGGTCACAACACCCAGGCGTATGGAGTAATCGGGCCGCGAGATCTCCCTAGTGATAGTCCTTTTGTGTGAAGAGTTCTCCTTTGATATACTGCTCTCACCGTAGGCGATATCGTAAAAGACGTCCTCTATCTCCACGGTCTTCATCATGTCACCGGCCCTTGGGAGAAAAAGGGCGATATCGTAATTGCAGTCCCTGTTGGCATCCACCATCTTCAGCATGACCTTGAAGGCCCTGTTTGTGAGGAAACGCAGGTACAAGAGGATAACAAGTGTAACTGCACCGGCAACGATAATAAAAAGCCCCATTGCCTGGAACAGCTTAAGCGTCATCATCTATGTCTTCTCTCTTGAAACCGAATTTCTTTATGAAGTAATAGAGGCTTTCCCGTTTGACGCCGAGGAGCTTCGCTGATTTATAGACATTGAAGTTGGTGTCCTTGAGGACCTTGAGGATGATGTTCTTCTCGGCCTCTTCACGTGCCGGCTGGAGACCTTTGCCGACCTCGATATCGAAGGTGATCTTTTTGGTGCCAAGCTGTTCGATCTTGCGCTCCGTATCACGGAAAAGTATGGCCCTATCTATGGAAAAAAAGATCTTTTCCATGGATGCCGGTTTGACGATATAATCGAACGCCCCCGACTTGATGGCCTCCAGGGCCGCGCTCTCTGTTTTCTGGCCGGTGAGGATGATGACCTTGATGTCGAAGTTCTCAAGTATATAGTGGAGGAGCCTTAAGCCTTCGTCTGGCGTGTTCTCATTCGGGGGAAGGCCGAGGTCAAGGATGGCCATGGTGATATTGTGCTTATTGAGAAGATTGACAGACTTCCGGACGTCGCCGGCCTCAAGCACCTCGAAACGCTCCTCAAGTGCAAAACGCATCTGCGCTCGAAGGGCAACATCGTCTTCTGTGAGAAGGATCGTTTCCATCAATGTACCTCCTTTATAATAGTATTAATAAAGCTTGTTTTTAAAGTGCTTTTTTCATATAATCCACACATAGAATGAAGTTTTTTGTCATAATAGGCGTTTCGCTTATTTTTTCATACCTCTTTCCGGCCAATCTCCACTGTTTTTGTTTTGAAGAGGCTGGAAAAAAATATAACATCAGCCCCGTTCTCCTGAAAAGCATCGCCCGGGTAGAATCCGGGCTCAATCCGAAAGCGGTCAACAGAAACGCTAACGGTTCAACCGACATGGGACTCATGCAGATCAATTCGGCCTGGTTGAAAACTCTGAACGTTACGCGCGACGAACTTATGAACGATGCCTGCCTCAACACCATGACCGGCGCGTGGGTACTCAGGCAATGCATAGACCGGCACGGTTATACATGGGAAGCGGTGGGGTGCTACAACGCCTACAGCGCGGACAAAAGGGTCAATTACGCCTGGAAGGTCTTTCACAAGCTGAAAGGGACAACGTACCACGGCGATGATAACGGTGGTTCCCGGGATGCCAGGAAGACCGCGTCGGCTAAAAAAAGCGGTAAGTCCTCCCAATCATCCTTTGTTTTTCGCGTAAGAGACTCGCATGATATGGATCAGGTATCACCATGAGCCTCCTCGCGGACCTTCTTTCAAAAGCGAAGAACGAGGGCGAGAAGAATACCGCCGTCCCGCCGCACCTTGCTTCCATCATAACCCGCGCTTCAGATAAAAAGAAAAAACAGGCGAGATTCGTCATCTTCGCGGCCATTGTCCTTTTCATCGTCATTGCCGGATTCGGCGTCGTCTACTATATGGACATCTACCTGAAACCTTCGGGTATGCTTAAAACCTCCACGGGCTCCAAGACACCGCCGGCAATACCTGCCCAGCCTCAGACGCCGGCTGCACAAACGCCGCAGGCCCAGACCCCCGCAGCGCCAGCACAGCAAGCTCAGGTCCCCGCAGCACCATCACAACAGTCCCAGGCCCCCGCGGAAGAACCGCCTCAAAAGACAGCCGCAAAACCCTCCATGCAGGCAAACGTCGCAAATGAAGGACCAAAAAAGGACCCTAAAATCTCTGCCGCCGCGCCAAAAGCAGATATCCCTGCCGAGGCGAAGTCGGCAAAACCCGCCCTTACTCAACCAGAACCTGCCGTTACAGTCAAGGGTGTAAAAAAACAGGCCTCTGAAAAAACCGGCATGGGAGTTTTCGAACATAAACCCGCACCATCCACGACACAGGAAAGACCGAGAAGAGAGCCCATCGAGGACAGGCGCAAGGGAGACCGTGACTCCGCCCTTTACGCCGCAAGGAACTTCGAAGAGAGCGGCAACCTTACACAGGCCATAGCCAGTTACAAAAAGGCCCTCCAGTATGACGGCAAGAACTATGTCATCATGACGAGTCTCGCAGGCGCGCTCATCAAAACGGGCGCCTATGCCGAATCGGTCCAGTATTCACGGTTCGCCCTCAACACGAACAGGAATTATGTCCCCGCCATGATCAACCTGGCCATCGCGTCCATACAGCTTGGCAACCTCACCGAAGGGGAACAGAATCTCCTCAGGGCACGATCGCTGGAACCGGCCAACAAGAGCGTACTCTTCAATCTTGCCCTTCTTTACGAAAACCAGAAAAAATACCAGGACGCCTACGGCGTGTATGAAAAGATAGCCGCGGCGAGCAACGGGCAGGGGTTTACAGGGATGGGCAGGGTCCTTGAAAAACAGGGCAAACGTGACGAGGCGAAAAAGCTCTACCGCGACATCCTGTCATCCAACACCGCCGACGCGGCAACAAAACAATACGCCAACGAACGCCTCATGGCCCTGGGAAACTAAAAAACCGGTTTCAACCGCTTGAATGTTTGAACAGCTTGAATGTCAGAAACAAAAAGGATACTCAATCTTTGAGGATATTTCTTTGAACGCTCAAACAGTTCGAGCGGTTTAAACGGTTCAAGCTGCCTTCATTACCATTACCTGTTTTTTTCCGTGACGACGCGCTTGGAGATCCAGCACTCCTTTCCGCTCGGGTGCTGGACCCTGTACCAGGTCCGTCCGGTAGTGTCCTGGCGCGATTCAAGGACAGGGTAGGTCGCACCTTTTGCTACCCAGGCTACTTTTTCAGAACCGATATCAGGGGCGCCTCTCATATTCGCGCTCGGGGCGGCCACGGTCACGTATTTCTTCGATGCGGCGGGCTGCGGCAGTTCAGTTTCGGGAGGCATGACCTTCACGGCCTTCTGGGTTTCGGGTTTTTTGCCGGTCGGCCTGGAAGCGGCCTTCGAAGAATTTTTCGCTGCCGGCTTTTGGGATTGCGCTGATGGCGCTGTGGTTGAAGAGGCAGGAGTTGCAGGCTCGGCGGCACCCTTCGTTTCCACATTCTGTACCTGCGTTCCCGCCGCCGCAGGTGCGGCGGGCATCTTGGCCGTTGTGGTGCCGGAAAACTTATAGAAACCGATGACGGCAAGGATAAGCAGAGCAAGCCCTATCGCGCCGTACCTGAACCATGGGAGATAGCGTTCCCAAAAGCTCCGGCCCTCTCCGGCGAGGTGCTCAACGGCAAATTTCACGTGGTCAGCGGACACCACGGCGCTTCCCGACACGAAGGCGGCCATGAGCGCCCGGGACGCAACAAGATTGATAAGCCGGGGTATGCCCTTCGACATTGAATATATCTTCTTTCTCGCCTTGTCTTCGAAGACTATGGTCCCCTTTCCCGCCTTGATGAGACGGAAATTGATATAATCCGATGTTTCGCTTCTCGTAAGCGGCCTCAGTATGGCCCGGATCGTTATACGCTGATCGAGCTGTTTCAAATGCGCCGCCTCGAGCTTTTTTTTCAACTCCGGCTGCCCCATGAGGATTATCTGGAGAAGCTTCTCCTTCTCCGTTTCCAGGTTTGAAAGAAGCCTCAGCTCCTCTATGGTATCGTCAGGCACGTTCTGGGCCTCGTCGACGATGATGATTATCCTTTTCCCCGTTGCCGAGTGCTTTATCAGGACATCACGGAAGGTCTTGAGCATCTCGTTCTTGCTCTTTTTGCCCAGTTTAATATTGAGGTCCTCGAGGATCGCCTGGAGGAACTCCTCGGGTGAAAGACGCGGGGTCATGACGAGGGCGATCTCCGCCTTGTCCTTCCAGTGGTCTATGAGTATCCTCAGGATCGTTGTTTTACCCGTCCCCGGCTGTCCCACAACCAGAGAAAAGCCCTCCTTCTGCTCTATGGCGTAATTGAGGGAATTGAGGATCTCGTTATGCTCCTGGGAAGGGAAAAAATACTGCGGATCAGGTGTCAGCCTGAAAGGGTCGTCGTCGAGTTGGAAAAAAGCGAGATAATCCATGTTGCCGGTTCACTTCTCCATTTTGGTTACGATATCATAGATGGGGAGCAAAAGCCCGATAATAATGACCGCGAAAATGCATCCGACCAGCACGATAAGTATTGGCTCTATCATCTTTCCCAGCTTATCCGTTACGTCAGCGAGCTTCTTGTAAAAAAAACCTGAAAGGAATTTGAACTGGTCGTCGAGGTTACCGCTGGATTCACCGATATCGACCATCCTGACAACAAGGGGGTGGAACACGCCGGAGCGCCTGAAGGCGTCCGATATCCTGCTGCCGGTTATGATAAGGTCCCTCGCCTGCATGAGGATCCTTTTGTACACCTCCGAACCGACGGCATTGGCCACGATCACCAGGGACCTGTCTATGGTGATCCCCGACACGATGAGAATGCGCATCTGTTCGCAGAAAACGGCAAAGATCCTGTTCACTACAAAAAGCTTTACGATCGGCATATACAGCTTGATGTAATCTATGAAATACCGCGTTTTGGGTTTTCGTTTCATGACCGCTAAAATCACAAAAAAAGCAACGACCGCCAGGACCACCAGGTACCAGTAGCTCTTCGAAAAATCACTGGCAGCGAGCATTAATCTCGTTATCAACGGCAGTTTGATGTTCATGTCCTTCATTACCACCATGATCTTGGGGAGCACGTAGAAAACCCAGAACCCGAGGGCCCCGCCTGTCGTTACAAGCGCGAAGACGGGATATATGAGGGCACGCTTCACCATTTGCGAGAGATCATCCATTCTCTGGAGATGCTCGGCCACTTCGCTGATGCTCTGTTCGAGCCTGCCTGTTTCTTCACCTACGGTCGCAAGCCTGATAAAGATGTCGGGGAAGATCCGTTTATGAAAGTTCAGGGCGCTTGAAAAGCTCAGGCCCGATTCTATCCTTTCCTTGATATCCTCAACGGCCCTTCTGAGATATTTGTTCTCCGTCGTCTGGCTGATATCTCCCAGTGCATCCAGGATGGGTATGCCCGCCCGCAGGATCACAGAGAGGTTGGTGGCAAACTCCAGCATGGCGCTTCTCTTGACCCTGAATGAAACAAAGCCCCTCAGAAAACCGGAGGAGACTCTTCCCGCTTTTTTGATAGAAAGAACATTGAGGCCCTGAAGGGCAGGATCTGTGTATGCGCCTTCAAGGTCGTCGGCATCAACGACGCCTGTTTTAAAGAGCCCGTCTCCGTCAATGGCCTTGTACGCGAACATTCCCATAATTCTATTATCTAACCTGCGACACGCAGGACCTCTTCTATTGTCGTCACCCCTTCAGCGGCCTTGAGCATGGCGTGGTGCTTGAGCGGTCTCATTCCCTTTGTTATGGCCTTTTCCTTGATCATCGGCGCCGAGACGCCTTCGTATATCATCTCCTTCACCTCGTCATCGACAACGAGTATCTCACCGATAACGGTCCTTCCCATGTAACCCGTCTGATTGCACCTCGGGCAGCCGGTGCTTCTATAGCCCGTCTTCGCGTCGATGCCGTATTCATCGAACAGCGCCCTTTCCTCATCGCTGAAGGCATACTCGGTCTTGCAATAGTTGCAGACCTTCCTCAAAAGCCGTTGGGAGATGATCGCCAGCAGAGACGAGGAGAGAAGATATTTATCCACCTTGAGGTCGACAAGGCGCGGGATGGACGTGACCGCGTCGTTGGTATGGAGCGTCGTGATGACAAGGTGGCCGGTGATGGAGGCCCTGATGGCGATCTTTGCCGTCTCTTCGTCTCTGATCTCGCCCAGGAGTATCACGTCGGGGTCCTGCCTCATGAAGTTCCTTCCCGCGAGGGCAAAATCATAACCGGCACGGTCCAGGACCTGTGTCTGCCGGACAAAGCTCAGCTTGTATTCCACCGGGTCTTCCACGGTGAGGACGTTCCTCTCCAGGAGATTGACCTCCCTGAGGGCGGAATAGAGGGTTGTCGTCTTGCCGCTGCCGGTGGGACCGGTGACAAGGATGACCCCGAAGGGCTTCTGAAAGAGATTGCGTATCCTCCCCGTATCGCGGGCATCAAACCCCAGCGCCTCCATCCGAAGGAGGGTGCCTTTTCCGGAGAGTATCCTCATGACGATATTCTCGCCGTATATGGTCGGTATGGTGGACACGCGCAGGTCGTAGGACTTGTTCAAAAATTCAAAACTGAAGGCCCCGTCCTGGGGGAGCCTCGTCTCGGCGATGTCTATGTGGCCCAATATCTTTATCCTTGAAATGATGCCGCTGTGAATGGCCCTGGGAAGGCAATGGCCGAACTGGAGGACGCCGTCGATACGGTAGAACACCTGGGTGACATCGGGTGTCGGGGTAAGGTGGATATCGGTGGCGTTCTTGCGGATGCCGTCCATGATGAGCATGTCTGTCATGGAAACCAGTTCGTTGCCCGACGGGCTCCCGGTCTGCTGGACGTTCCCGGCGATCTTTTCCATCTGCTGATAGATGGGATTCTCGAGAAAATAATAGGCCTTTTCGATCGTATCGTAATAGCTGTCCCTGTCGACAATATAGATCTTCGCCTGTTTCTTCGTTATCCTCGTGACCGTATCGATGGCCATGATATTGCCCGGTTCCGTGATGCCGATGCTGACCTTGCCGTCATCGACATCGAGGGGCACGAACTCGTTCTTGAGAGCCACCTCCTTTGAAACAAGGCTCAGGGCCTCATCGGAGATTGCGTACTCATCGAGGTCAATAAACTCGATGCCCGACTGTTCCGCCAGGATCTGACCGCGCTCCTTGGCTGAAACAAACCCGAGCTTGACAAAGACATCCCCTATCAGGTCACCCGTCACTTTGTGCTGGATGAGCGCTATATTGAGCTGTTTGTCGTTGATGAGGCCTTTTGACTTGAGTATATCGCCGATCTTGACCGGTGCCGCCACTTAAAAACCCCCTTACATATTCACCAGAACGGGCTGGAGAATGACAACAAGCTCCGCGTTGGTTTTCACTTTGTCCCTGCTCTTGAACAGGTATCCAAGGATCGGGATATTGCCGATCAAGGGTATCTGGTTGTCAACAAGGCTTTCCCTCTTCGATATGAGGCCGCCTATCGCCACGATATCGCCGTTGCGAACCTTCACTGTTGTGCTGAGCTGCCTTATGTCCACCGTGGGCAGCTGGATATCGGCGACCCTCGGGGTGCCTATCTGTACGCTGGTGAGGTCGATGAGGTCCGATGTGATGGGCGTAATGGTCAGCGATATCTCCCCGTTCTCATTGACATAGGGAAGGATGCCGATCATGATGCCCGAGAGTATACTGTTTTGTTCGGTTGTATACGTCGTTGTGCTCGCGCCGCCTCCGGTTGATGTCGTCGATTCGATCTTTGCCATGTAAGCCTGGTTCCTGCCGACAGTGAGCAGGGCCGTCTGCCCGTTCATGATATTGAGCTTGGGGTTCGACAATGTCCTGACGTTGCCCTGCTGCTGCAGGGCGTTGAGCACCATTGTCAGGTCCGCCTTGGCGCCTCCGAAGCTCGGGTTGCCGGTGATGGTGAAAACGGGGCCCGTGGCGCCGGCGACGGGATTAAGGAAGTTGCTTGTCGCATAGGTCCAGCTGCTTGTCGTTCTTGTCGCGCCGGCGGCGGTGGTCGTGATATAGCGGTCGACCACAGTCCAGTTGATGCCGAACTGGAAATTATCGGTGAGCTGGACCTCGATGATCTTGGCCTCTATTATCACCTGTCTGTTCATCACCTTCTTGAGGGAATTGATGTAAGCTTCAACCTTCTGGAGGTTCTTTTTCGTTGCCGTCACATAGATCGTGCCCGTTAAGCGGTTGACGGTGTAACCCTGTCCAAGCGGTGCCGATCCCGCGGCAGCCTGTCCGGCTGTCTGTTGAGGAGAAGCCTGCTCGAGCAAGCTTGCCAGTGATTTTTCAATGGAATCCCAAAAATTGAATGCCGCATCGTCGCTCTTTATCTTCTGGCTGACGTTGCCCTTGATATTGGTTGCCTGTCCGCTGCCGCCTCCTGATCCGCCGGATGAGCCTCCTGATCCGGATGTTGTTATATTCATGGCTCCGCCCAGTATGTCGCCGCCTACGTCCACCTCGTATTTCTGGGTCATCGCCGGATGGCCCAGTTCGAAGGTCTTTGTTGCCACCGCGGATACCACGAGAAGGTTGTCCTGTATGCGGTAGAAATAATCGACGGAGGCAAAGACCGTATTAAGGGCCTGTTCGGCCGTCACGTTGCGCAGGGTCATGTTCACTTCGGTCTCGGGGTCAACCCCTTTTTCCATCACCAGGTTGAGGCTTGTGGCGTTCGATATTGCATAGAGGATGTCCCTCAGAGGGGTCTTACGCGCTACAATGTCAACTATTCTTGTTCTCAAGGGTGAGACATCGACCGTTGCCGGGACAAAATCGGGCGTCTTCGGCGGGGCCGGGACAGCCTTGTCTTCTTTTTTTTCCGTGAATTTATCAGGTATCTGGACCTCATTCTTGATGCTTACCTGCTCCTTGATGGAAGGCGAACAGGAGCAAACGAGGAAAACAAATGCCAGGCACAGGAGTGCCGGCACCATTGCCCCGCGTTTTACTCTATATTTATCCATCGTTCCCCCTCTTCACTTTTCATTAAAACTCCGTTCTTCGTTATTCTGAGCACCTTGCCGTTTTTCGTTCTGTCGCCTTCCTTGACCACTTCTCCGCTGATGATCGCCATTTTACGGCGGTCTTTGATAACCACGAGCGAAACGCCCGGAGGCTTCTCCAGACCGCCCGCCTTCTCTTCCTTACCCTGAGGCGCAAGCTCTGCCAGCGACTGTGCCGGGTATCCTTTCCCTGAGATGGCGGATGCGGAAGATGCCGTAAAGGGGTTTTTAAGGGCCGCATAGACGGCGGACTTTCGTTCGTTTATCTCGACCTTCTGATACTGGTACTGGGCAAGCTGCTGCTCCTGCGGGGAAAGGCGCGGCTTGACGTGAACAAGGTAGGTCAGGCCGAATATCACAAGGCAGGCGATGCAAAAGACTACTCCGACGGCAATCAATATCGTCTTGTACCTTTCCATCAGACCCCTTCTCTTAAAGACCTGCGGCGGACGGGCTCATTGTCCTGTTTCTCCTGTGCCGCGCCGCTTCCGTCTGAAAGTGTCGTAAGCTCTCCCGTGATCTCGTAGACAATGTGCTGAGGCTTCTTCTGCGCCCCCGACCCCTGGCCGGATACGGGATCCTCTTTCTTGATGACAATGCTCTGTATGGTCATGAAGGGAAACCTCATGGCCTGGAGTTTTCCGACTTCATTCACAAAAAGGGAATAGTCCGTTATGAAACCCTTTATCGATATGGGCAATATAATTTTGTTCTCTTTTGTAGAGATGTCGGAGATATTGATGACCGAACCCTTCATGGAACTTTTCAGGTCGTCAAGGCCGGCAAGGAGCTGCCTCTGGGGCGTCTCTGCGAAGAGCCGCAGCGGGACCACCTGTTCAACGGTCACGATTGATTGCTGCATATCCCTGGTGGCCCTCTCTATCCTGACAAGCCCCAGCCTTATCCTTTCGAGGTTCTTTGATGTCTCGTCGAAAGACATGGCATATTCCTTCGCGAGGACACAGACCGCGAGTATGACGATAAAAACAGCCGAAACCGCGATGTAAAGGCGCAGGAACCTCTGGAGCTTCCTGTCCGTTATGCCTGTTTTTTTCTCTATGCTTTCCATTTCAAGTCCAGGGTAAAACTTCTCTGTTTCAGATCAAGCTTGTGGGACACTATTTCCGTCTTTCCGGCCTTTTTGACCTCGCCAAGCAGGTGTTCATAGCGGGATTGAAGCTCTTCATAAGAACCGGCCCCTATATTTCCCTGCACCTGGACAAGGACATGCTCTTTTTCGTCCTTCATGCTGACAGACTGCACATTGACCCCTTCCGTGGCAATAAACTGCATGAATACAAGAACATCCTGCATATTAACGGCGGCGCCGAAGGAGTTCACGATCTCGATGGAGGGTGCGAACTTTTGAAGCCCCGTCAGTGTGCCTTCGAACTCCCCGATGATGCCGCTGCGTTTGTTGATATCGCTCCTGAGCTGGCTTATGACACTTTTCGACTTTGCGATCTCGATGGACTGGAAACCGAGATACATCAGGCCTACCAGCGAAAGCAGGGCCAGGACTATAATGCAATATGCCATCACCTTTCTCTGCACAACAACGTCCTGGTATGCCGGGGGAAGCAGATTGCTTTCCGACAGTTCACGAATGTGCAATATGGCGGAAAGGGGCGCAACGTACTCTCTGGCGGTATCATCGAAGGCCACCACGCTCGCGGGATGTTTCGCCGGGGCCAGGGGAACTACGGGGGCAGCGGGGAGCACCGGGTCTTCCTGCATACCGAGCAGAACCACGCGCGACGGGCTCATCCTGAGGACCTGTCTGCAATAGGCAATTGTCATGTTGATGTTCTCAATATCTATCTGACCTATGCCCCTGCCCTCCGACTGGGCGACACGCACAAAAGAAAGGTGCCCTTCCCTTACAACAAAGATCGTTTTATTTGTTCCCAGATCGAAAACACCAAGAACGGGTTCATCCGGCTCAATATCAGCAACCTGCAGAAAATGCGACAGGGGAAGAACATTGGGATAGATATGGGTAACCACCTTGCCATGCCTGGCAAACCTGTCGACAAGTTCTTCGATCTCGCCGCTTTCCACGGCAAAGAAAAAGACATCCTTCGACCTTTTGCCTTCACGCTGGACCTCGCGAAGGTCCACATGGAAGAAGGAAAATTCCTTCAGTTCGGGGATGCGCTTTTTTATCTCCAGCTCCACAAGCTGTCTCATGTACTTCTCTTTCGCGGGCGGAAGTGAAAGCACATCCTGGTGGATGTTTTGAAAATTCTGGACAACAACGAACTCATCATCGCCGGTGGTCGCAAGGAAGCGGTCAAACTCTTCATTGGAGAGAGTCATCGCCTTCTCAACGATCACACCTGAGCGTGCTATCTGGGCATAGACCAGTTTGACAAGGTCATTCTCAAAGCTGATAGCAATCTGTTTCTTCAAAAATGGACATACCCCTGAGTCATTTTAGCGAAAATGTTAAAAACAATCTATAAAAAAAACAGGTTATGGGTGATAGGTCATGGGTTATGGGATCTAATGATAAAAACAATCTATAACAAAACAGGTTATGGGTGATAGGTCATGGGTTATGGGATCTGTTGAAATCCTTTTTTACTTTTAAAAGTAATATACTTATATGATAAAAGGTGGATTCAGGAAGCTCGATGTATGGGGAAGGTCTAAAAACCTGGCTATTCTCATATATCGGATAACTAATAATGATCGCTATAAAAAAGATCTTTCATTACAAAACCAAATGCGCCGTGCAGCAGTATCGCTGGCAAGCAATATTGCCGAGGGTGATGAACGGGACACGAACAAGGAATCTGTAAGGTTCTTCTATATAGCAAAAGGGTCCCTGGCGGAGCTTATAACTCAGATAGAAATATCCAGAGAAATCAATTATATCGACAAAAAAGAATTTGAGATGATCCTTGAGGAATGCGAAAAGATCGGTAAAATGTTGGGTAAACTGATCAAAGTACGCAGTCCCCATAACCCATAACCCATGACCCGTCTTCTATCCTTTCCCATAACCCATGACCTATCACCCATCACCTGTCCTTTTTATTCTTTCTTCGCGCGGGCCCATATATTCATGAAGAGCTCGAAATACCCCGATCTGATGAATGGCCTGCTAAACCCGCACCGCTCCAGTATGGCCAGGACCTGACTTCTCGTATAGGCACCCTTGTGTTCCTCGATTTCCTCCCTGCTGACCATATTGATCCGAGCAAGCAGTTTGAGAAGCCCCTTTGTCCAGCGCGCCGGTGTTGTCATAATGAACACGCCGCCTGGCTTAAGGACCCTTATTATTTCCGATACGATACCGGGAACTATCGCAGGTTCGAAGTGCTCGAAGACGGCAAGCATTGTGACAACATCGAAAAAACCATCGCTGAATGGTATTTGATGACTGTACTCAATATCAAAATCTACAAGCATGATCTCGTGGCTTTTTTGAAATTCTTTCCTCAGGCCCTCATCGATCCCCCTGTCGAGGCCGTATTTTTCAGAAAATTCGGTCTGTGTCAGGAAATAGGGGGAAAATCCGCAGCCGACGTCGAGGACCCGGCCATTTTTCAGCGCCCCGGGAATAAGCGAGTTGGCCTTCCCGGCGCGCTTTTTTGCCAGAAAGCCTTCCAGACGGCCGTGCCCGCGAGTGACGTTCCTCTGCACTGCCGTCATGCTGCACCGCCTTCATCATCGGGGACATCCTGACTTTTGCCGCTTTCATGCACGGGCAGGGCCTTCCAGTCCCTTCGCCACAGCCACACGCATAGCGCAATCCCCAGCAGGGTCAGGGCAAGGCCGATATAAAAAGACATGGGCACATATTTAAATACAACGGTATGTTTGCCTTTGGGCACCTCTATCGCCCGGAATGCGAGATTAGCCCGGTATATCTTCGTCTCTTTCCCATCCACATATGCCCGCCAACCAGGATAGTACGTGTCGCTGAGGTAGAGGAAAGCGTCACTATCAGCGTCATATCGAAGAACAACTTTATTAGGCGAATATGAAACAAGCTGAACACCGCCTTTTGTAATGCCCAAATTTGTGGTCTTGTCCATTTTCTCTGAACAGATGATCAGTGTTTTTTTAAGATCGATCCTTTCATCTTTCACATATCTCATGCAATCGCCCTCATTCGAAGTGAAAATTGCCTGGCTATAAAGAAAAAAGCGGCCTCTGTAACCTGTATATTCATTGAGGTAAGCATCACGATCAACGGTTTTCACACTTTCGATCATCTTGAAATCATTCGCTGTAAGCTTATAAGACGTCACCAGATAACGGACCCCGGATATATCCATATAACGCTCAGCGGCGGTCACCGTAGGGCTATCATTAAGGAACTTTAGGAATTCTTCATAATATGAGAGCCTCATGACCTCTATGCCGTCTATTGAATACAAGCCGTACAAAGGAGCATACTGAGCTGCCATAGCGTTTATATCGCGGGGAGGAAAGAGATCAGTGATAGTTTTCGATGTGAGAAAATACCTTCCCATGCCATCTCCCTCTTTCATTCTATCGACAAAAGCATGGTCTTTGATAAATAATTGTTCCCTGGTCAAAGTATTATAATATCCATAATTCGCCAGAAAAAGATCTACGGTGATGACGCAAACAACAGCAAGAATGGCAACAGCCCGTCCCTTAAGTCGATACAGGCCAAGTGTTGCAATAGAAAATATGAAGAAGAAAAAAAGCAAACGTTTCAGGTTGTGAAGATTGAACCATATGTCATTGAATGAATCTGGCTTGATGCCGCATTTTTCCAGATATAATTGTACTTGCAAGTTAAAGGCATAGAGGAACCCCCAGGCAATAGCACAGAAAAAACCTGTATAAAAAATCACTTGGCTTATTATCCTGGTTTTTCTGTCCTGCCCCCTAGCCCCAATAATAGCATGATCCAAACCGAATCCGGACATGATTGCTACACAGAAAAAAAACAGGAACAGGAATTTCACCGGATATCTAATACTATTGAATGGAGGCGCATGATAAAGCAGAGAATATAGTGGCGTATACTTCCCGAGGGCAAAAAGAAGCGAAAGGCCCATTAGAACGAGAAGGTAAATCCTCCGCCTGTCTCGGCTCATGAAAAAAAATAGTGAGATGGCGAGAACAGACAATCCCAAGTACAATGTTTTCAGCCAGGACTGGTTCTCGAAGTATTTTTGAGGGGAATATTCTCTAAGATATCCAAAAACATCAGGAAGGAAAAACTGAAGGAAATCCTTCCAAGCCAGAGACCATACCGTGGCCTCAGAAAAACTTAAACCCGAACTCCTGATGCTGTTCGATTTCAACTCCAAAAAAGGTATAAGTTGAACAGAAGAAAGCATAATGAATACGAACACCATAAGAAGAAAATACCGAACTCGATAACGCAGGTCAACTTTGTGTTCCATGGAAAGGACGGGAAACACGGCGGTTATCCCGAGGACCAGCAATGTCATCAGGACTATCTCCGGCGCACCTGCAATTAATTGCAGCGCTATACAGATCGAAGCATAAACAATATTTTTCTTTCTGCCTGTATCGATAAACTTAAGATAGAACAAAAGAACCAGGGGAAACCAGGGGACGGCAAAAAGATGGGTGATGAGATTGTGAACTGAGAGGAGGTAACCCGAAAGCAGCATGACCACCCCCCCCGTCAGTGCTGCGAAGAAAGATGCTCTTTGATATTTCAGGAATATGTAAAGAGATACTCCACAGAAGGCAAAATGGGAAATGATCAGCCAGTTCCATACTGTATGAAATGGAAACAGCAGATAAAATGCGTGAGGGGGATATAGAACACCGGGCTGCAGAGTTGCGAAAAGAGGTATACCTGAATACTGACATGGGTTCCAAAATGGAAAATTTAAATCAAGGACATTTTTGACCCACAAAAAACGTGGTGGAATGAAAAAAGGGGCCAGATCACGCTCGGCAAATATAGAACCGGACACCAGAAGACGATGGAAAAAAAGACCTGAAAGTGTGAAGAAAATAGACGAAGCTATAAATAGCTGGAATTTTTTACCTGTTAATATCTCTTTCCTTGCGATAAAAAATGCCGTGCCCCTTTTACTACCATTTTTCACCGGTGCTGCTGCAGTTAACAACACCAGCGCGAGCCGTCAGACATTCTATCACACCTGCGTTCGCTGTGGTAGGTGCCGTCACCATGCCAAACTGATATGAGCCTGCACCAGCTACGGTCATGGTAAACAAGGTACCGGAAACGGTGAAATCAACGCCTTGCAAGCTTGCATTGGTGACCACATCGTTCATCCCGTATACGGAGCTGGTCACAAACCAGTTTTTTAGGTTCGCCTGGGCAAAAAGCACACTATTGGCACCCCTCAATGCACCTAAAACACCTCTTGCAGAGGCATCACCTGCCTGCTCCTTGATCTCCAAATACTTTGGTAATGCAACCGCCGCGAGAATACCGATAATGATGATGACGATGATCAATTCAATGAGAGTAAAACCTTTATTATTTTTGAGCGTTTTCATTGGTGTTCCTCCTGGTGTGGTCTTGCTCATATGTTTTTCCTGCATGCTTTTTTGCAATTGTTATGCCATTATTAAAGTTATTCGCAAAGACAACGGGTTGTAACTGCCTTTATATACCCCTGAAACCATCATAATGCAACAAATATGAGAGAAACAGCCTTCCATAGCCTGAAAATAAATGTTTTAATAATATCATTTCATTTTTAATCAATAACAATTGGAGCATCTATCCGTTGAGAAGCAACAATTATTGTAGCTTCCCTGTAACAAAAATTGTTGCTTCTTGGTTAATTATACTCGTCAGGGCTGAGGGGTTATCGGGCTCGAAAATCGCTGAGAACATAAGGAGTTTAAGCTTTTTATTCTAAAATACTTTGGTTATTGTGGGTCGGGCTATTTCTTTTTCTGGCCCCTGAGTGCTGGGCCTTGAATACTTGCCGTTCTATATCTCAATCTCGTACTTCTTGACCCTATACCACATGCTGCGTTCGGAGATGCCGAGGAGTTTTGCCGCTTTCGCCTGCGAACCCTGCGACTTTTTAAGGGCGTCGAGGATCATGCCTTTTTCCAGTGACGATATGGCGTCATCGAGGGATTGATCGGAATATGTCGAGCCGGTGGTGAGAGGATGGTCTGCCCTCAGATGGAGAGGCAGGTCGTCGAGGCCGATCACGTCGCCGTCGCACATGATGGATGCACGCTTGATGGTGCCGATCAATTCCCTGGCATTGCCCGGCCAGGGATACTTCGTCAGAACCTCCATGGCATCCTCGGAAACAGTCATGACGCGTCCTGTTTCCCTTTCAATATTATGCAGCACATAGTCTACAAGGACGTCTATATCGTCGCTTCTTTCCCTTAAAGGAGGTATCCTTATATGGATCTGGGCCAGCCTGAAAAAAAGGTCCTCGCGAAATTTGCCTTCCTTGATCTCATTTTCTAGGACACGGTTGGTGGTGGAAACAACACGGATATCCACTTTCTTTGTCTTTGTGGAGCCGAGGTGCTCTATCTCCTGTTTTTCCACAACCCTGAGCAGTTTCGCCTGGAGATAGGGGCTCATCTCGCCTATCTCATCAAGGACGATCGTGCCGTCGTTCGCCACTTCGAATTTGCCAGCTTTCTGCTGGACCGCACCGGTAAAGGCGCCCTTTTCATAACCGAACAGCTCGCTCTCCAGCAGGTTGTCCGGTATGGACGCGCAGTTCACCACGACGAATTCGCCCCTGCGCTTTGAAAGGATGTGAACAAGTCTCGCTATCTCTTCCTTGCCGGCCCCGGTCTCCCCGGTAATAAGCACGCTTAAACCTTTGTCTGCAATTTTCTCGACATCCTTGAATATGTCCTTCATCTGGAGCGATTTGCCGACCACACCGTGGAAGATATGACTGGCCAGCTCTTTCTCCCTGAGATGCTCAACCTCTTTTTTCAGCCTCCTTGTGCCGAGGACCCTTTTCAGCATGACCTTCAGTTCGTCAAGAAGGATGGGCTTTACAAAAAAATCTGTTGCCCCTCTTTTTATGGCTTCGAGGGCGTTCTTTTTTGTCCCGTATGCCGTGATGATGAGGATGGGCACATCGTATTTCTTTTTCAGGTCCGTCGTCGCGGAAAGGCCGTCCATTCCGGGAAGGTTGATATCGATGATGACAAGGTCCGTGTTGTTCCCTATGGACCGGTACGCGTCTTCGTAAGATTCAAAGGAACTGACCGAGTAGCCCTCACCCTTCAATGCCTCCTCCAGGAAGAACCTCACGCCCTGATCGTCTTCTATGATAACGATGCGTTCGCTCACAGCCATGTCCTTTTCAGATTACAAGTATTTCTCCGCAACTTTACATGACACCCGTCACATAAAAATAAAAATTTGCAGTCGTTTTCTAATCCCTGCCCTTTTTCATCACCGGCAATTCTATGGTGAAGGTCGTGCCGTGATCACCGCTCTCCACCCTGATGTCCCCGCCGTGGAGCTTCATGTTGCGCATGCCGATGAAAAGACCGAGCCCTTTGCCGCCTTTTTTCTTCGTGAAGAAAGGCTTGAATATCGACTCATAATCGCTTTCTTCGATACGCGAGCTCTTGTTGTATATTAGTATCGATATCTTCTCCTGATCGTGCTTCACATCGATCTTAATGCCGCCGCCGCCCTTCTCATATCCTGCGGCGTTCTTCAGGAGGTTGTATACGACCTGGTAAAGCTTTGTTTTGTCTGCCGCACAGGCAAGATTTCCTTTTTTCGGATGATCTATGCGGATGTCTTTGTGCTCTTCACCTATGGCGCTTATTGCTTCGTTGACAACCTCGTAAATGTTGAACTCTTCCAGCATCAGTTCATTATCTGTGAAATCGAGAAGCTCATGGGTAAAAACGTCTATCTTCTTTGCCGCCTCAAGCATCGCCTCTATGTAGCGCTTTTGTGAATCATCGGTCACCCGCTGCTGCAAAAGCTCGCTCATGCCGGTGATCGTGTTCAGTGGGTTTCTCACCTCGTGGGCTACCATGAGTGACATATAGCCCAGGGGTATGATGTAGTCCAGCTTTTCCATGCTCTCTATGAGTGTTTTGCGTTCGTCTTCGTCCGGCCTTGTCTGGACATAGTCCATAAGGCGCTCGATGAGCTTGTACACCTCTATCATCTGCCCCCGCTCTTTCCTGAACTCCTCGAGCCTGACGTATTGCTCGGCCTTCTTGACGAGATCATTGATCGGCTGGGTCATGGCCCTCACAACGATGGTGGCGCAAAAGGCGGAAAATAAACATACCCCGAAGACCCACACCCAGATCATGCTGCCTTTCGCCGAAGATATCACGTTAAGGCCGATGGCGATGGAAAAAAGGCTCGTCAGGAAGGCAACAAGGGGCATAATGGTGTTGAGACTGTACCTCAGATTGCCCGGATCTTTGAAGAAACCTTTCAACCGCCACCCCGCATCGCCTTCATCATGTCCCACCAGGGCATGAAGATGGCAAGGGCAAGAAAGAGAACCATACCGGCGAGGCCTACGGTCAGTATGGGCTCTATGTATGCCGAAAGGCGGTTGACCGTGTAGGTGACCTCCCTGTCGTAGTGCATCGATATCTCTTTGAGCATCTCTTCGAGGGAACCAGTTTCCTCACCGGTGGAGATAAGATGGATGACAAGGGGCGGGAAGATCTTCGCGTCCTTCAGGGGGCGTGATATGCCCTTGCCTTTCTCGATATTGGCCGAGATGTCAAGCACTTTCCTTGCGATATATTCATTCCCCACCGTGCGCGAAACGATGTCAAGGGTCCGTATGATGGGTATACCCGAACTTATAAGGTTCTCCAGGGTAAAGGCGAACCTGCTCATACAGGTCTTCATAATAATAACGCCTATAAGGGGTATCTTCAGCTTGATGACATCGATGGAATATCTCCCCGCTGCCGTGCGTTTATATAAGAAAAAGGCAACGATAAGGACAGCTACGATGACCACAACCGCTATTGTGTACTTTTGGAAGATGTCGTTGATAATGAGCAGTATCTGGGTGGGAAGCGGCAGGGCCACTTTTGAGCTCTTGAACATGGGAACAAATTTCGGGACAACAACGTTAATGAGAGTAATAAATGCGACAATGAGTGTGATGATGACAAATGTAGGGTAGCGCATTGCCGATTTGATCGTTTCCTTAGTCCTCATCTGGAATTCGAGAAGACCTGACAGCCTCTCAAGCACCTCCTCGAGATTACCGCTTGTCTCGCCGGAGCGCACCATGCTCACGTAGATCTCAGAGAAGACTCCCTTTTGCCTCGCAAAGGCGTCGGACAGGCTTGAACCTTTGTCTATTTCCTGCGCAACGTTGCTTATCGCCTTCTGCAGCCTTTTGTTCGTTGTCTGCTCTTCCAGCGCGCGAAACCCCGAGACTATTGGGATGCCTGAACGAACAACGGTCCGGAACTGACGGGTGAAAAAAATGAGATCGTCATGTTTTATCCTCTGGAACCGCAGCAGAAAATCGTCGACCGACGCTGAACCTGTTGAACCTGTCTCTTTCGCGGAAACAGGAATATACCCCATGGAATCGAGCTGCATCATGGCATCCCTCTGGGTTGCCGCCTCGATGCTGCCCTGCACGAGAAGGCCTCTTTCATCGCGCGCCTTATACGCAAATGTGGCCATAGATAATTACCTAATCTTCCTGGACGACATTGAGCGCCTCTTCGAGCGTAGTGGTCCCGAAGAGCACCTTCATGATGGCGTCGTCGCGCATGACACGCATGCCCTTTTCGTGCGCCCTTTTCTTCAGCACTTCACTGGGGGCCCTGCTGATGATAAGCTCTCTCAGTTCGTCATCCATCACAAGCACCTCGTAAACACCCGTTCTGCCGCGGTAGCCTTTGTATTTACAGGCAGGACAGCCTTTGCCCCTGTAGAGAAGGACATCCTCGCGTATCTGGAAGGTCTTGTGCACCGAAGGTGTGGGGTAGTAGGATTCCTTGCATTCAGGACAGATCTTGCGAAGGAGCCTCTGGCCGATGACGCAGCTCACCGATGAGGTCACCAGGAAGGGCTCGATGCCCATCTCCACGAGCCTCGTTACCGCGCTCGCCGCATCGTTCGTGTGGAGCGTCGACAACACAAGATGCCCCGTGAGGGCCGAGTGGACGGCGATATTTGCCGTTTCACGGTCGCGTATCTCGCCAACCATTATGATGTCCGGGTCCTGCCTCAGGATGGACCTCAGACCGGTCTCAAAGGTCATTCCCGCGCGCGGGTTCACCTGGGCCTGCGCAAGTCCCTCAAGGGTATATTCAACGGGGTCTTCGATGGTAATGATGTTCTTTTCCGGTGAATTGATGAAGTTCAGGATCGCGTAAAGCGTCGTGGATTTACCGCTCCCCGTGGGGCCCGTGGAAAGGATAAAACCGTAGGGCCTTTTGAGAACGTTCTTGATCTTTTCCTTGTCGTCCCTCAAAAATCCGAGATTGTCAATGCCGTAAAGCGCCGTGCTCTTGTCAAGAAGACGCAGGACCACCTTTTCGCCGTGGATGGTGGGGAAAGTGGAAACCCTGACCCCGACCTCCCGGGCGGATTCCCGGATATTGAACCTGCCGTCCTGCGGCGTCCTTGTCTTGGCGATGTCTATACCGGCAAGGATCTTGATCCTTGATACGATCGCGAGGAACATCTTTTTGTCAGGACTGGGGACATCGCGGAGCTTGCCGTCCACCCTCATCCTGACACGCATGATGTTCTTTGACGGCTCCACATGGATATCGCTGGCGCTGTCTGCCAGGGCCTGCGCAAGAAGGCTGTTCACAAAACGGACAACGGGCTCCTCTTCAACAACGTCCACCGAGATCCGCTCGTCGGCATCCTCGTCCTTGTCGTCTCTTTCAAGCGTCAGGTCCTGTTCCCGTATCCTGTCGAGGGTCTCTTCTACGATCGTCTTGAGACCGTAGTATTTCTCCAGGGCCTGCTTAAGTTCGCCTTCCGGGACAATGAGCGGTTCTATCTCCATCATGACCATTCTTGCCACGTTGTCCATGGCGTCTATGTCGAGGGGGTCCACCATCGCGAGCTTGAGCACGTTGTGCCTTCGCATGATGGGAATGACCAGGGAACTCTTGGCCATATCGGCGGTGATGAGTGAGATCACCTCTTCGGGTATTTCCAGTTCCTTCAGGTCTATTATGGGAATATTGAGCTGCTTGCTGACGGTGTCTATGATCTCCTTTTCGGAGAGCATACCCAGCTTGACGATGACCCTGCCAAGCTTGTCGCCGTATTTTTTCTGTTCCGTAAGTGCGCGAAGCAGATCCTTCTCGGTCAGTTTCTTCGCGTCAAGGAGCAACTCACCAAGTCTCTTGCGAATTCTTGCCATTGTTTAACCTATTGGTCATTTACCTTTATTTTCTAAATAGCGGAGTCTTTCAACCACTCCATTGCGCGTTTCGGAAGGCCTTGCAAGGCCCAGGTACTGCCTGTAATACTTAATGGCCTCTTCGAACTGGCCGAGGTTGTCTTTCACCACCGCGTATGAAAGAAAAAGCATGGCGTCCTTGATGTTCTTTTTGATCGGCACATCGAGAACCTTTACCGCCTCCTGGAATTTTTTCTGGCCCCTCAAAAGGGCGCAGAGGTTTATGTAGGGCTCGAGGCTCTCAGGTTCGAGAGAAACTGCCTTCCTGAAATATTCCTCCGCTAACTGCGCGTCGCCGTCGGACATCAGGATAAGCCCTATATTATTGTACGCCTTCGGATAGTTCGCGCGGTATTCAAGCACCCGCTTGAAATATGTAATGGCTTCCCTCTTGTTCCCCAGGGAGGCGGAGATGACACCCATGTTGTTCAGCGATTCCACATGGTCCGGCTTCCTGGCAAGAATACCAAGGAAGATCCTCTGGGCCTCGCGCAGCTGGCCGGAATTCATTGCACTGAGCGCTTCGTTGTACTGGGAGTTGATCCGCTCATCTTCAGTTCTTCTCGCGACAGTTCGCCGGATTGGGGGCTCTTCCGCAGGCTCTTCCCTGACTCTCTGGTACGCGCCCGCGGCGGCCTTCTGCTTGCCCGGGGCCTTCACCTCGGCCTGCCGTCCTTCAGTTACGGATGCCTGACCTGGCTTTACTGGCACCGCCGGTGCTGTCGGCCCCTCTTTTATTGTGCCTGATTGCTTCTGTTCGGGTTTTGCCTCGGTTTTTACCGCGGCAGGTACCGCAGCGGCTTCTTTCTTATCGGTTCCCTGCTCCGTCTTTGCCTGGGCAACAGCCTTTGGCGGCGATGCCGCCTGCTTCGCCTGGCCCGCCGGTACAGGCACCTTCGGCTTGTGAAAGGCGGGGATATAGAGATAAGCGATAACCGCAATAGCAAACACCAAAACTGCCGCGATCAGTGCTATGCGCGGTTTTTTTTTAGCCTCAGGCGACAGGCTGCTGCTGTACGGAACACCTGTTGTGTTCTGTTTTCGCTGTTCCTGCGCCTTTTTCAGGGCATCGTGGATTATGCTCATCTACATACCTTTACTGGGCATATACTATCTTCGGGGTCAGAAATACAACAAGCTCCGTATTTCTCATCTCCTCGGTATCCATCTTGAAAAGAGAGCCCAGGACCGGGATGGAGCTCAAACCCTTTATGCCTGTCATGTCCTTGAACTTCCTCTCCTGTATCAAGCCTGCGATAATTACCGTTTCGCCGTCTTTTATCCGGACGACCGTATCGGCCTCTCTTGTCGTGATCACCGGCACCCTGCCCTGAGAGTCCGGATTGGGGGAATTGACATAACTCGCTATCGTCGAATACACCGGGTGCACGCTTAGAATAATGTTGTTGTTCTCATCGATCTGCGGGATCACGTCGAGGACAATGCCCACGTTGATGAATTTGGGGGTGTAGGTTGCGACGGGGGTGGCGCTGCCGCTGGTATAAGCCAGGGCCTCATCGAAATATACCTCCTGGGTCGTCGCCTTGATCACGGCCCTCTGGTTGTTGAGCGTCGATATCTTCGGGCTTGAGAGCACCTGCGTGCTGTATTCCGACTGGAGCGCTTCAACGTAGGTATTGGTCAGTTCCCCTGACGTCTGGGAAGCGACAAAGAAACGCATGACCGGCTGGGTAATGCTGAAGTCGGCCGGCGCAGGAATGGTCTGTGAGACGCTGATATTGGCAAAGCTGCCGACCCTCGAGTTCACGAGCTGCCAGTTGACGCCCGTGCGCGACCCCACGTTCATTATTACCTCAACTATCTTCGCTTCGATCAGTATCTGCCTGTGCATGGGTTTTTCGAGGCCATTGAGGAATGTTGACACGTGCTTCAAGTTGTTCGGGTAATCGGCCACCATTATCGTGAAGGCCTGACGGTTTATCGCGAACTTCCCGTCTTTCGAAAGCATGGACTTCAGGTTGTCCTCAAGGCTCTTCCACAGGTCAGACTCCGTTTCGCTCTTTATCTCCAGCGTCTTGTCCTCAGTGCTGGTGGTTGAGGTGCCTGTCGTGGTGCTCGATGAACCCCCTTCCTTCCATGTCACCCTGCTCACCGCGGTCTTTTTCAAGGCAAGGTAATTGATCGTGAACATCTTTGTCTCCACTTTGGGCTTGGAGACATAGATCGTCCTCTCTTCGATCTTGTAGGTATAGTTGAGAGGCTCAAGGATATATTCGAGCGCCTTCGGCAGGGTCACCTGTTTGAGATCAACAGTGGTAAGGCCTTTCACGTCCGGCTCGACGACAACATTGTAATCGGTCTGCTTCGCGATAGCCCGCAGGATGTCTTTAACGTCGGCCTCTCGCAGGGCAAAAGAATAAAGGTCTTCCGCCTGTTTGGGGGCGATCTTTTTCTCCTTGTCGATCTGGAACGAAACCGGGCTCGGTATGTCCGGCGGTTTCGCCTGGGTCTTCCCGTCTCCTGCCTGTTTCGAATGCGCGCAGGATAGGAGAAAACAGAGCAACACCAAAGGGATCCATCTTTTTCTCATTTGGCCCTCTCAGTACCTTTTTGTTTCGTTGTAAGCGCCTCTTCCGTAGAGACGGTATCGACGTCTGCAAGAACAAGGGTCCTCTTCGCGCCGCTGCGGGAGAGCACAACCCTGTCCCTGCCTATTTCAATGACCTTTTCATTTCCGATCATATCGCCTTTTTTAACCACATCCTTGTCAATGACGGCCACCCTGCTGCCGTCTTTTTCAAGGATGGCCACAAGCCTCACCGCTGACCCCGAGTCCTTCTTTCTGCCCTCTTTGATCTTTGGAAGCGCGAAGGGGTCCGACGCCCACCCCACCTTGAGCTTGTCAAACTGCGGTTTTGACTGCTGGGCCGGCTGGGGAGGGACTTCGCCGGGTTTTGCCGGTGCCTGCTGCGCAGGGGCCTGGGCCGGCGCGGCGGCGGCAGGCGGGGGCTGGGCCGGCGCGGGCTGCGTCTGCGTTTGCGCGGGCGGCGTTGGAGGGACCGGTCCTTTCGGTTTCTTCTTCCCCGTGAAAAAATGTATGTATCCCGCCAGGAACAGGAGTGCGATGCAAAGGATCAGTATGGGTTTACTTACCTTCAAGCGACCTCTCCTTGAGAGCCTTGAACTCTATTACAAATCTGCCGGAGAGCACGGGTTGTTCCTTCTCATCATACACGATGCGCGCCTTCTGAACGCCCTTGAACGCCGTCTTTTCCGAGAGGTCCTCGATGAATCTCCCCATGTCAAGAAATCTCCCCTTGAGCCCGAGCTCGAAAACAGGGTTAATGACACTTTTTTGGGAAAGGTCCATCGTATTGTACTGACCGCTCAGGCCCTCAACACCCATGCCTCTCATCCTGGCCCCGTTGACGACGCCTGCCATGAAATCGGCCATCCGCTCGATGGTCGGGGTCTGGACCAGGAAATCGTCATATGACCTTTTCAATTTTTCCTGCGTCTGCGTCTGCTGGGACATGGTCACCAGGCTTGTTTCCAGGTCTTTTCTTTCCTTGAGGATGGAATTGATCTCATTGTGCCCCTTCTTCGCCAAGGAATCAATGGGCATATAAACAATAAGTACCCAGAGTACGATCACCACGATCGGCGCACCGATCCAGATGAGGAGGTTCTTATAGTTCATGCTTTGCACACCTCGCCGTAAGGGCAAACTCAAGGACTGATTTTCCCCGGATCGTTTTGCCTTCTTTGCTTGTGATGTCCACCTGTCTGATAAATCCGGATTCCCTGAGCGACAGCACAAAGTTGAAAAGTGCCAGTTCAAGCGAATCGGGTTCACCAAAAATATAGCCCTTCAGAACAAGAGGGTACTCGTCCCCTGCAGCCTTCTGAACAGGCTGGGGCGTTGTCTGGACGGGCTTGGGCGGCGCAGGAGCCGCGGCCTGCTGACCCGGCGCGGGCGGTGCGGGTGCTTCAGCAGGAAACTCACCGCCGAATTCTATCGACTTTAAATAAACGTCTTTTGGCGTCCTCGATGAAAGATACTTGAGAAGCGTCACAAAGGTAATGTCCTTTTTCTGGATCTCACTGCGTATGGAAGCAATATCACCAGGGTCGACAACGGCTTTCGTCGCCTTCAGGCCAAGCTCCGAGATGCTCCTCTTTACCTGCTCCAGGGACCTTTTTTCAATTACAAGCCGCAGATCCACATTCTTTGTCGTGCGCCACATACCCAGTGAAACCAGCACGAGAATGGCCGCGACGGCAACGGTGCCGAACATCGCAAAGCGCTTGAAAAGCTTGCTCGTTTCACGCTTTCTCGCCCCGCCGGGCAAAAGATTGGGCAGGACATCGAGATTCATGCAGAGCGTCTGAGCGGGGATGTATTTGTCTTCGATCCCGTGGAGGGTTTCAAGGTAGTCCACCTGCTCCACAAGGGTATCTTCCAGCTTTTCGACGAACTTCGGTATCTTTGCGCCCCTGCCTGTCACATATACCTGGGTAACGGCCTTGTCGGGGTAATGCTGGTTATAGACGCTGAAGGTCCGCTGGATCTCGCCGGCAAGACGTTCAAAGGGTATCTTCATTATCTCTGTCAGTTCCCCTTCAAAGCCTTTTTCCCTCTTGAACTGTTCCGCCTCGTCATAGGAAAAACCAGGGCCGCTCATGAGGGCATCGGAAAAACTCTCCGATGCCGTCAGGATCTCCCTCGCAAACATGAGCCTGCGGCCGCTGGCGATATAAAGACCCGTGCGTTTCCCGCCCATGTCTACAACGGCGATGGAGCGCTCCCCCACTTCACCCAGCGCGTAGACATATGCGAATGCGATATCGGTGATGAGGACCACCTGCTGAAAACCGGCTTTCTGGAAGGACGAATGGACGCGCTCCACAAAGCCTTTCTGCGCCCCCACAAAGAGGACCTCGTCCTTCATCACTCCTTTTTCTTCGACCTGGCCAAGCATAAGGTGCTCGTAGAACATGTCGTCGAGGGACATGGAAAGGACCTTCGCGGAGGTCCAGGTGAGCACCTCTTTCTGCTCTTTCTTTGGTACGATCGGTATGGTAAAGGTCTTCTTGAGAATATCCGATGAGGAAATGCCGACGGCCACTTCGCAATCGGCGCCCTCTTTCATGCGTATGTCGTCAAGGATGAGCTGGAGGTCTTCGAAATCACCCTTGTAAGGGTAGTCGCCCTGCGAGGCTATGATGCTGTTACCCGCCGTGCCTTTGTTCCTCACATACTTGACACTCACGGTCCCGATGTCGATACCAAGGATGTCCAAGCTCACCCCTTGACCTTATTTACAAAAATAGTGTGACCAATGTCACACACTTTACATTTTCTGACAAGCAATACCTATTATTATCAATAACTTGTAACGAATTCCCAAGGTTGCTATTTAATATTTCATCATATCTGCACAGAATTCCCATAATTATAAATACTTTTATATGGTTTTCACACAAATATGTCAATAGGAAAATGGCCGGGGAACATCCTCCGCCTCCCTGTTTTCTTCCTTGTATATCGAACCTATTTCTTCGTCCCGTCTACCCATGTGGTACCGGTGAGGTCGGCATTGATCAGTGCGGCACCGGTAAGGTCTGCACCGGTGAGATCGGCCTCGGAAAGATTGGCGGCGGTGAGATTGGCCCCTGAGAGGTTGGCATGGACAAGGTCTGCCTCATAAAGGTCAGCGCGGGCGAGGTACGCTCTGGAGAGGTTGGCATTATCGAGTATGGCATCGGTAAGGTCGGCACGGGCAAGGATGGCATCGGTCATGACGGCGCCGGAGAGATCCGTGTTGGACAGGTCTGCGTTGGACAGGTTGATGCCTGACAGTTTGGCTTCTATGAGATCGGCCTCGGAAAGATTGGCGCGGACGAGATTGACATCGGGCAGTTTTGCCCCGGACAGGTTGGCACGGACGAGGTCACAACGGGCGAGATACGCACCCGAGAGATCGGCACCGGAAAGATTGGAATCGGTGAGGTCGGCCCCCGATAAACGGGCATTACGGAGTACTGCCCCGGTAAGGTCGGCGCGGACGAGATTTGCGCGTACGAGTATGGCCCCGGAAAGGTCCACACCGGCAAGATCAGCGTCTGAAAGATTGGCCCCTGACAGGTCGGCACACATCCCGCCATCCTCTTTTTTCAGCCATCTTTTATGTTTCATCAAAATATGTTCCAGTTCTTCTCTCTTGATCTTCATAACACTCCCTCACAAATTAGCAAATCAGAGTAAACAAATTTTTCAAATTAGTCAAACGGGAAACAAAAATTATGGGTGATGGGTGATGGGTGATGGGTGATGGGTGATGGGTGATGGGTGATGGGTGATGGGTGATGGGTGATGGGTGATGGGTG
>JAKLET010000037.1 GCA_022711595.1 Deltaproteobacteria bacterium | reverse complement strand
GCGGCGGCGCCCGCCGTTACACAGACGGCAAACACAGCCCCGATACAGGCAGCCCCAAAAGTCAACGCCTCATCCAAAAAGATCGTTGTGAATAAAGAGGCCGCCAATGTCAGGGCGGAACCCGACGTTTCTTCCGCGCGGATCGGCGTCATCGTCAAAGATGAAACCCTCAGTATCATCGGGGAAAAAACCGATCAGAACAACAGGAGATGGTACAAGATCACCCTTTACGAAGGACGTGAAGGCTGGATCTCGGAGTCGGTGGTAACGGAAAAAAACAGGTAAAACAAAAAAGCAGTTCCAACCGTTTCAATCGTTTCAGCCGTTTCAATCTAAAAAAAGATGACAAGATACAGTTTTTAGCAGAAAGACACAATTTTCTTAACGCTCAAGCTGCTCGAGCGGCTCAAGCGGTTCAAACCATCCTTATGCCTTCTTTTCGGGCTGTTTTTCCACTTCCGCTATTACCTTTTCAAAGGTCTTTTTGATGTCCTTTTTGCTCCGGTCCTTTAACCTTTCATGCAAACTGCTCATCATTTCCCAAAGGTCCACCTTGTCGCTGTCGATAAATGTCTTGGGCCGCACGATGACCATGTTCTCGCGAACCTCGAGATCAACAATATCACCTGCTTTGAGGTTCAGTGAGTCCCGTATCTCTTTCGGGAAGGTGATCTGTCCGTTCCGCAGTACTTTCGCCAAAGGCATTGTCAGTTTCTCCTCTCCTGCTCATTTGCACAATGTATACATGTGTAATTATGTATTTCTGTAATTATCTTACACTTACATATAAAATTAGTCAAGACGGAATAATTAAAGAAGGTTGCAACCGCTTGAACGGCTTGAACCGTTTGAACGTTCAGAAAACGTCTTCACAAGATGGGTTTTTCTTCACCCAAATCCCTCCCGGCCTCCCTTTCAAAAGGGAGGGGCAACCCTTCTTTTTTTAAGATTTTGTTTTTCACGTTCAAGCCGTTCAAGCGGTTCAAGCCGCCTTTATTGACTGCCTTTGCCTTTCCATTCAAGCGGTTCAAGCAGTTCAAACCATCTTTACACATACCACATTTCAGCCTCAAAGGTCTCCGAAGGCGCTGTCACCACCAGGTAGCCCCTCTGGGGCATCCGGTCTATGATCATTTCGTTCATCTTCAGTGATATCCAGATATCCACTTTCTCCTTCTTTGCCACACCCAGGGAATCAAATGATACGGCAAGCTCAAGTATATCTCCGAAAGCAACCTCAGCGGGCACGTCCGACTCTACCGACCCGTCGCGGACATGGAAATGCACCTTGCGCTCCTTTTTGCCTATCAAGGCGATCTCAAAAGAAAACTCCTGAAGGTCCTCCATGAACCTCTTGTCGAGGTCGAGACGCAGAAAAAGGTTTGTTTCGTTAAACCCGTAATAACAGCCCTTGATGAGAGAAACAGCGTCGTGCATCGCGCTGCCGTGACCTTTTCCCTCGATGAAACCGGAACCGATCCATTCGAAATAATTTGTGACCCTGCCGTCGATAACGGGCTTGAGAAAATTGACGGGCTCTCTCGTCGGGCGCGCCTCCCGCTCCTTCGTGATGATGGGTATGGACAGTATCTCCGGCACCTCCTTGCCGAGATACCGGTAGACATTGGCCAGATTCTCGCGGAACAAGAGGTCGAATATCTCATCACTTTCTGAGGAGTGTTCGTCGCCATACCACCAGAACCAGTCACTCCCCTCCGCGATATAAACGGATTCCCAGGCCATCTTGTTGGTGTGTTCCGGGTCTTCCTTTTCAAGGATTTTCCGGGTCTGCGTTAGCAGCGACCACCCGATATTGTCTTCGTTATGGCCGATCCAGATGCCGAAATTGTGCCCTATCCACGATCCGGCGAAACAGTGGTAGAGGCTTCCATAGTCCTCGGCGGTCTTTAAATACTCCGATATGGTGACAGACTTCATTGTGCTGTCGCGGAGGATGCCTTCGTAGAGATAACTCAGGAAATCCCTTCCGTCGTTCCTGTAGCCCTCCCAGGCGTTCTCGCCGTCCATGGCTATCGTAACAAGGGGCTTTTTTATCTTCCCCTTCACGGAATCACGTATCTTCCTGAGCCTTCCGAGGCAGTCCTGCGCTGCGTCCCTTGGGTCCATCCGTTGATAGTGAAAAGATATGAGGTCCGACAGGGACTGGTCCCTGAAGACCACACAGATGTGATTGTCCTTCTTTTCGTAGCGATAGGGTTTGAAAAGGACCTCGGGGTTGATGAGCCAGCCTCCCCCGTCTCTTCTCGCCCCCCATTTGAGGCTTTCAAAAAGGATGTCCTCGTCGGTGGCAAGCCATTTCACGCCCTGTTCCATATAAAGCTGGAGGGCCTCGTCGCTCACGGAGCCCTCCGGCGGCCACATACCTTCCGGACGGCTCCCGAAGATATTCTCGAACAGCTTCGCTCCGGCCGATATCTGGCGCGAGGCGTCCTCTGGCCAGGCGAAGAGCCTGTCCGGCAGGTTGACTCCGGGCATCGCCTCCCTGGCGGCCTTGTTGTCAATGAGAAGCGGGATGATGGGATGATAGAACGGCGACGTGGACATCTCCACAATACCCCGCGAAGAAAGGTCGCGGTAGAGCGGTATGATTCCCTTCAAAATATCTTTCTGGACATCCTGCAGGATGCTTTTGTCCTCTTCGCTGAAGGCCCGGCCCTTTTTCCCCAGATATTGAAGGCCTTCGTAGGTCTTGAAAAAAACAGGATCGATCCATGCAAGATAGAACAACATCTGGATGTCTCTGATCTCATCGTCGCTGAAATACCCGATGATCTTTCCGATGGCATCCTTCGGGTAATAGAAGCCGCGTTTGCCCAGCAGTTCGTAGTAGCGCGGGAAGGGCCTTATCATGTTGTCCCAGTTGGCATTAAAGAAATTCGTCAGCAGAAAAACCTTGTCCTTGTCGGTCAGATCTTCGGGGTGTTTTCTGAACACATCAAGGTAGGTGTCCTTAACGTCAAGGTTCTCATAATCCACAAGCTGCTCGAGAAGGGAGGGCACAAAATTGAAATTCTGTTTCATGCCGGGAAAATCCTTGAGCATCGAAGCCATATCGTAATAGTCCTTCGTCCCGTGAAGGAGCACCCAGGGGAGAAGATACTTGCCTGTCCAGGAGTTCTTGTAATACGGCTGGTGCATATGCCAGAGAAATGATATGTAGATCCCGTCCATATACGTGTTATCGTTCGCAATGATAAGTCATTAATTTTATTCTACTGTTACATGGCGGAAAGTGATATCGTCCCCCATTTCTATAATGCCTGTCGTGCCTTTTTGTGAATAACCCCCGCGATAGCTTCCGGGGTTAAAAAGAGTAACGTTCCCTTTTCTGAGATTAAGCGGCATATGGGAATGACCGAAGATGACAATGTCAACATCCTTGAACTTTTCGAGAACGGCGTTTTCGAGGCCTCCGGGTGAGCCCCACCCATGGATGATGCCGATACGCCGTCCGGCGATCTCTTCAATGCGCCTCTCCGGAAGGGACGCCCTGAGGTCGTGGTCGTCCATATTTCCGCGAACTGCCCGTATGTCCCAGTTTGAAAGGTAATCGTACACCGCGGCCGATGTCATATCGCCGGCATGGATCACGATGTCGGCGTCACCGAAGGTATTTTCCATATGACGCCTGAAGTCGGCGGTGACATGGGTAAGATGGGTATCGGAGATCACGGCGATCTTCATGGTTGTGATAACTCTATAAGAAAACAAAAAAACTGTCAAAAGTTAATTGTTCCCCTCCGGTCAAAAGCACGCCAGGTGCATGCGGGGCGGAGGCCCGCACAGGCAAACGTCTCGAAAATGCCCATCCGCATTGACATGAAGGCTTAAGCGGTGTTAGACTAAGTGATGAAATTATTGAAGAAATTCCCCTTGAAGTTCAATATATACCTGCTCAAGGAACTTTCATATATTCTGTTTCTATCGCTTGGTATCCTTACGTTCATACTTGTTCTGTCACGGCTCAGCAAGATCGCGGACCTTGTCATAAACAAAGGGGTCGGTATAAAGGACATCTTCGCGCTTGTCGCCTTTTCGATACCTCCATACCTGACCTTCACCCTGCCGATGGCCTTTCTTTTGTCTGTCATCGTCGTTTTGGGAAGGCTCTCGACAGAGAACGAAATACTCGCCCTGAAGGCAAGCGGTGTGAACCTCAGGTGGCTTTTCGCGCCCATCGCCTTCGTGGGCCTTATCATCACGGCCTGCGGTCTTTTCAACACCAACGTGCTTTTGCCGCAATGCAGCGGGCTTTTTAAACAAACACTGATTGATGTCGTAAAGAAGGGCATTTCCGTCGATGACAAGGAAGGGATCTTCAACGACACCATCCCGGGTGTTGTTATCTACATCAATAAAGTCGACACGACCAAGAGATCCCTTTCGGGCGTCATCGTTTCCGACGACAGGGACAAGAACGTGAAACAGACCATCTCGGCGAGCAAGGGCTTCGTGAACATCAACCCGGACACGTTCGAACTCAATTTCCTCCTTGACAACGGCACCCTCCACAGGTGGGAAAAAGCTACGGACACATACCGCACGGTCTCGTTCCAGAACTACACCTTTGCAATGAACCTCTCTGCAATGGCGCCCGGTGCCGGGGTAACAAGGAAACTCGCGTACGAAATGGACCACAAAGAACTGAAATCGGCCCTGGCCACAACCACCAACCCCGGTGACCGCTACGACCTGCTCCTCGAGATCTATAAAAAATTCTCTCTGCCTTTATCATCGCTCGCTTTCATCATGCTGACCATCCCCCTCGGAGTGAGGCGAAAAGTGGAAGGAAAGATCTCCGGGATGCTTTACAGCCTGCTCCTTTTTGTTTTTTATTATATCCTTATGGCAATAACGGACAGCTTCGGGAAGAACTTGAACGCACCGCCGGCCATCATAACGTTCCTTCCCAATGCCGTTATCGTTGTCATGGGCATCTACCTCCTGAGGAGTTTGAACAAGGAGGATCACGTTACGATCTCGCAAAGACTGAGGTATCTGTGGGTTTACTGCCTTGAAAAAGTTAAATAAATACCTTCTGGGAAACATTATCAAGTTCCTCCTGATCGCCCAGCTGGCCGGGGTAAGCATGTTTCTCGTCATCGAGTTCTTTCAGCACACCGACCGCTTTACCTCGTCGCTCTATTCTTTCACCATGGTCTGCCTTTACATCATTCTGCTTCTCCCTTACTACTTTAATCTCATTCTCCCCCTTTCATTCCTCGTTTCCATGCTGATCATCCTTATCCTTATGATCAGGGGCAACGAGATGATCGTCGCCCGTACATCGGGCATCAGCACGCTTTCTCTAATGAAACCCTTCGTCGCCTTCTCTCTTTTGCTTGTGGTCTTCTCCTTCGTTCTCGCCGAGTGGGTGATACCCCTGTCGTCAAACGCGTCGAATTATATTTACCAGGTCAAGATCAGGGGTGAAGAATCCCATGTTTTTATTAAAAACGACAGGATCTGGTTCAAAAGGGGAAATACGATTTGCAATATCGATTATTTCGACACAAAGAAAGACATTATCAAGGGGCTCACGATCCTCAATTTCAACAACGATTTCATGGTCGGGAAAAGGACCGATGCCCAGCAGGGAATATGGAGCGACGGGTCCTGGCATTTTATCAATGTTTCTGAAAGGACTTTCGAGAAAAACGGGCAGATAAAGAAAAAAACATATGCCCAGGTGAAGGGCCTTATCGATGAGCCGCCGGCAGTCTTCAAGGTGGTGGAACGCAACCCGGAAGAGATGGGCTACAAGGATCTGACCCGTTATATCGCCAGGCTTAAAGGCGACGGCCATGACATCAGACGGTACCTTGTCGACCTTTACGATAAGATCGCTTTCCCTTTCATCAATCTGATAATGGTCTTTGCGGCATTCTCCGTCGGGCTCAGGTACGCCAAAACAAAACATGTCTCAAAAGGCATATTTTCCGGCATCCTTGTGGGGGCCTTTTACTGGCTTTTCCGTTCAGTCTCATTATCGCTCGGTTATGCGGAGGTCTTTCCGCCTCTGTTTGCGGCATGGTTTTCCAACTTGTTTTTTGTGGCATCAGGCATCATAGGGATCGTGACACTGAGGACTTAGGTTTTTTAACAATTATATGGTTACAGGAAAGGAGTTTTCTTTTGCGAGCATATCTGGACATTGAAACTGACAGGAAGGGAAAAATCTGCGTGATCGGCCTTCTCGTCGAAAATAACGGTTTTATTCAGTGGTATGGCGACAACATCTCTACCGAGAGCATTGAACGGGAACTTTCGAACGTCAAAACCATCGTTACCTTCAATGGAGACCTTTTTGACCTCCCGCAGATAAAAAAGTGTCTTAACATCGACCTGCAGACCAACTTTGTTTCCCGTGATCTTTTCAAGGACAAAAAGAAACTGGGCATCAAAGGCGGGCTCAAACAACTTGAAAAGATGTTCGGCATCGAACGTAAGACGGAGGGGGTAAACGGATACCAGGCAATGTGGCTCTGGGAAAAATACAAAAAACATGGCAACAGGGAAGCGTTGGAGCTGCTCCTCGAGTACAACAAGGAAGACGTGGTCAATCTGACAAGGCTCGAGGAGATCATCGACCAGCTTGGAGGTTAAAGCACCATGACGGAACAATTCGAGATCAACTCACGATACAACAGGATAAGCGGGATAATGATCATTCCCGGACCTGGAAAAAGGTTTCCCTGTGTTGTATTGTCCCATGGCCTTATCAGTTCCAAGGAAAGTTCAAAATACGCGGCCCTTTCTGAAAAGTTTGCCGAAGCCGGGATAGCATCATGCCGCTTCGATTATCACGGCTGCGGCGAAAGCGGCGGGAACATAGAAGAAACAACGCTGACCATCAGGCTTGACAACCTTGACGCCATTACAGATCACGTAATGTCCCACCAGTCGGTGGATGCCCGAAGAATTGGGATCGTCGGCAGCAGTTTCGGCGGAACAACGGGTCTGCTTAAAACCGCCCGTGACAGCAGGATCAGGTGCCTGTCCATCTGGGCCACACCGCACCTGCTGGAGGACAAGGACAGCAGCACCATTTCCGACGTTGTCTTTGACAAGACCATTTTCACCGATTTTCAATCTTATGACATCCTTGGAGAGGCAAGGAAGGTGTTCCACACCCTTGTTGTCCATGGCGAGGTCGATGAGGTGGTACCTTGCGTCGAAGGAAAAACGATCTATAAAAACCTTCAAAAACCAAAAGGGATCGAGATCATCAAGGGGGGCGACCATGTCTTTTCCAATGAAGCCCACCGAAACAAAGCGATCAATCTCACCCTGAACTGGTTCCGGCGATATCTGATCTCCGACGGGAATAAAGAATAAGAAGACGGTTTGAACCGCTTAAGCCGTTTAAACAGCTTGAACGTTAGCATATTCGTCATCCCGGATCTGGCTCGGGATCCAGGGATTTTCCTAACCCCTCGGCCTTCCCGGATTCCGGCCTTTGCCCTGATAAAGATTTTTCCGTTTTTGCGATTGAAAAGCTGAAACGGCTCAAGCGGTTCAAACCGTCTTTTCTATTCCCTGTGCTTATCGTTCTTGAATTTGACCTTGTCCTTTATGACATCCCCCAGAACGCTGCTGAGCCCTATGCCGAGCGCCAGGGACATTGTCAGGACTATGCCGCCAAAAACGATCAGGAAGCTTATCGTCACTATGGTATTACCAAGCCCGATATACTCAAAGACAATTCCGAAGGTGATGACAATGAGGAGTATCCTCACCCCTTTTGCAATGAAATCGCCGTATTTTATCTTTGCGTTCTCACAGGTGAGGTAGATGATCCTTCCAAGAAAATTGCTGAAGATAATGCCTATGATGACAATTACCATGGACGCGATTATATTCGGCAATGCCGAGGAAATCCTCGAGGCATACTCCGAAAACTGCGTAATTCCCATATAATTGAGCCCGAATGACAGGAAAAGAACGATAAATACCCAGTAGACGATCTTCCCGAGGATAAGGGAGGGCGGGGTTTTTATACCGCCTTTTTCCAGAAAGGTGATGATGCCGGCATCCTGGGCCCATTTATCGAACCTGAAAAGGACCAGGGCCTTGCTCAACAGCTTTTTGACGAACCAGCTTATGATAAAACCCAGGATCATGACGATGATCATGACTATTATATTGAGAAAAACCTCCTGGAAATTATCAAAAAGATCCAGGAACAAATCCTGAAAAAACTTCAATATTTCATGCATGGGAACATATTATTCAATGTGGGGGGTCATGTCAATGGAAATTGGTTTTCAATTTTTTGTTGACATTCTTTTTCTATTCGTTTAGGAAATTGTAAAAAGAAAGGAGGAGATAATTATGCCTGCTAAAGTTGATGAAGATGCCTGCACAGGATGTGGAGCATGCTCGGAAATCTGTCCCGCCGACGCGATAAGCGTTGACGACGTTGCAAAGGTAGATCCCGAACTCTGCACGGAATGCGGTGCGTGTACGGAAGAGTGTCCTGTAGAAGCTATTACTTTAGAAGAGTAATTTAGCCCTTTTGAATCATCGGAAAAAATAAAAGGATGGGGTTTTGCCCCATCCTTTTACATTCTTATCCCTTTTCCTGTATTTCCTGTTACAGCCCCTTCACGACTATCTCTGAAAGGTCCAGGGCCTTCATCGTTTCTACCTTCTCTTTGTCCTTGATGGCATCTTCCATCATGATGAGACAGTAGGGACATGCCGTCACGACTGTGCTTGCCGAAATCTCGATGGCCTCATCGATCCTGGCGTGGTTGATCCGTTTGTGGTGTTCCTCCATCCACATCCCGCCGCCGCCGCCGCCGCAGCAGAAGCTCCTGTTGTGGTTCCTTCCCATTTCCTGGAACGTACCCTTGCTGGCTTTCTCCACAACATTACGGGGAGCGTCGAAGATGCCGTTCGCCCTTCCGAGGTAGCAAGGATCGTGGAAGGTGACCTTCCCTTCGAGGTCGGGGTTCACTTTGAGCTTGCCTTCGCTGATCAGTTTCCAGATAAATTCTGACTGGTGATAGACCTCGAAGCTGCCGCCGATCTGAGCGTATTCCTTCTTCAAGGTGGTATAGCAGTGCGGGCATGTGGTAATGATCTTCTTGATTCCAAGCTCTTTCAGGAGCTCTACGTTGCTCTCGGCCGTTCCGAGGTATTGTTCTTCATTGCCGCACCGCCGTGCAGGGTCACCGCAGCAGGCTTCATCCTGGCCCAGAATGCCGAAGCTTACACCGGCCTGGTTGAGGATCGTCGCAAAGGACCTTGCCACTTTTCTGTTCCTGTCATCGAGAGAGGCAACGCAGCCTACCCAGTAAAGGTATTCCACTTCGTGCTCTGCCGCGTTCTTGATATCGAGGCCCTCGGTCCATCCCAGCCTCTCTTTTTTACCCATTCCGTAAGGGTTGGAGTTCTTCTGGAGGTTCTTGAAGAGGAGCTTTGTATCCGATGTCGTCTTGCTGAGTGTCAGGGTGAGGTACCTTCTCATTTCGATGTTCTTGTCGAAGGTCGGGATCGATACCGGGCAGTTCACCTGGCAGGCAAGACAGGCGGTACAGGACCACAGCGTATCTTCCTTTATGGCCGTGTCAATCATGCCGTCCTCGTTCTTTACGCCGTTGCAGTGACGTTCCCACTCGGCTTTAAGGTCCTGGATGAACTGCTTCGGTGAAAGCGGCTTTTCAGTATTGTATGCAGGGCAGAGGTCCTGGCAGCGCCCGCACCGTGTACAAGCGTCAAGGTCGAAGATCTGTCTCCAGGTAAACCCCTCGATGCCGTTCACACCGAACTCCTCGGCGTTCTCAAAATCGGCAATGGGTGCAATGGCGCCTCTTTCACCCGCGGGAACATCTTCCACGCCCCTGAACATCATGTTCAAAGAAGAGGTGATGATGTGAAGGAGCCTTGAATAAACGATATACATGAGAAGACCGAAGGAAATGACCATATGGAAGTACCAGAAGACCTTATGGGTCACTTCTATCGATTCTTTTGGTATTCCTGCAAAGATATAAGCGGTGGCCCAGCCTACGAAACTCCATTTTTCATATACATAATTGGGATCGGCCATGAAATTGGCGATACGTACGCCCTCCGCGAGAAAACCGGTCACGAGGACCACCAGGATCCACACCAGGACAATTGCATCATCAGGCTTGTTGTCGAGCCGTGTGGGCTTGGTGACATAGCGCCTGAAGATGGCCATCAGGATACCGATGATCGCCATGAGGCCAGCCAGGTCGAGAAGGAATGAAAAGACCAGGTAGAAATCGCCCTTCAGGAACTTCACCTTAAAGAAAAGATCTGTGAAGTCTGCCTGGAACGCGACCAGCCCCGTTCCGATACTGAGTATCAAAAAGCCCCAGAATATGAAGAAATGCATCCAGCCGGGAAAAGCTTCACGGAGTATGGATTTGTGGAAGATCCCGTTGGCGATAAAATACCCTATCCGCTCACCAAGGCGCTCCTTGAAGTTGAAAGACGCGGGTTTTCCTATCTTCCACATGGCATAGCGCTTCTTCAGCCCCACGATCAATATGATAAACGTGATGACCATGAACGCGTAACTGATCCATTGCGCGCCGGTATCTTTTACATTCCAGAATATCTCCCTTCCGATATCCATCATAAACTGTGCCTCCTGCAGGTTTGATTTCATATATTATCAATACAAAAAGACGGTAAAATCAACAGAAATGTGATGGTTTTCACGAACCGTCCGGTGCGCCCAACCCGGAATGCCTTTTCCCCATTGTGCATTTTCATGCGGCAACAGCCCGTTTTCGGCGTTATAATAGGAAATTTTTCTTGACATGCTTTTACACCTTTTGGTATTGTTAACGCTATACAGCACATAACAAGGGGTGTTATGAGAAAAGGGATTTCTTTATTTACTTTCTGCCTTGGCATATCTCTGGTAATCTTTCCCTTCACAATCAACGCCGCATCGGTCACCCACAAGGTTCGAAATGGTGACAACCTTTACAGCATTGCAAAAAAGTATAAGGTTTCCGTTGACCAGTTGAAAAATGCCAACGGTTTGCGTTCCAACAAACTTTCTCTCGGGCAGACAATCGTCATAAAAGATGAAAATACGAGAGTGTCGAAAAAAGATTCCCGCAACAAATATTCCTCCAAAAAAACAAAGATGCGCGAGAGACAACAGGAAGCAGCCGATACGGACACCACCGAAAACGATGGTGATTTCATCGAATACAAGGTAAAACGCGGTGACACGCTTGACGAGATAGCCGACCGCTTCAATGTCGAAAAAGAAGAATTGATCGAAACAAACCAGCTTGCGTCGGGTAAGCACAAAGGGATCTCTCCCGGCAAGACCATCCTCATCCCCAAGGTCGTTGAAGAAAACGACAACGATGAAGAAGATATAACCGCCTTCAAAAGCATTCCCAGGAAACCCTGGAAGAACAGCGACGAGAAGTACATGCTCGTCAAGGTGGCGAAAAGCTTCATGGGCGCGCCCTACAAATACGGCGGCAACACGCTGCGCGGGCTTGACTGTTCCGCATACGTGAAAAAAATATATGAGATCTTTGACGTACAGCTTCCCAGGAGCGCCCGAGACCAATACAAGGTCGGCACCAGGATAGAAAGGAACGGGCTGGCCGTTGGAGACCTTGTGTTCTTCAAGACGCGCCGTTACGCGAAGTACCCCACGCATGTCGGGATCTTCATCGGAGACAGCAATTTTATTCATGCCTCATCGGGCAAAGGAAAGCTTGGCGTCAAGATAGATTCTCTCAATTCCGATTATTATTCGAAAGCCTATATCGGCGCTACCCGGGTAAAAGGCGTTTCCGATGGGCAGGCGCCGGAAGCCACACAGTCACAGGATAAATCCACCGACAATTCCTGACTATAACATGTGAGAAAAAAAGCTTTTCTCATAATTCTCTCAATATCACTCTATCTGACCGGTCATTATGCCCTCGTCAGCAAATCTGAACCCCTGCTTTTCTATTTCTACGTCACTTCATGGTGGTCATACATAATATTGATCGACACCATTCTGTCGCGGCGGACGGGCAAGTACGTTTTTCTCAACAAGGACCTGCCCCTGACGGTCCTGATATCCTGTGGTTTCTGGTGTTCTTTTGAACTTATCAACCTTCGCCTCGAAAACTGGTTTTATGTAAATCTTCCAGGCAATGCATTCATTAGATACTCCGGTTACCTGCTTGCCTACGGCACTGTCATTCCGGCTATTTCCTTAACCGCTTCTGCCCTGCAGCCTCTTTTCCCTCCGCTTAAGATAACCGTTTTTCGGATCGGGAATTACCCGTCACGCGCTATCGCGTCAGGGATATTTATGCTATTTTTAACCCTCATCTGGCCGAATTACCTGTTCCCCCTCGCCTGGGTTTTCGCCATTCCCCTTATTGACGGCATCAACTATCGCGCGGGGTTCAGGTCTTTCATGGCCGATATCGAGCGCGGAGACGCGGGCCGGCTCCCCGGTGCCCTGCTGTCAGGTCTTCTGTGCGGTGCGCTCTGGGAGACATGGAATTTCCTTTCCCCGGTCAGATGGATCTACACCGTACCGTTTTTTGAGGGCCTGAAGGTCTTCGAGATGCCTCTTCCGGGATATGCCGGCTTTCTGGTCTTCGGGGTCGAAACGCTGGTCTTCACGGACCTTCTGCAAGGGCTCCTGAAAAAAAAGACAACCCGCATTGTTACTATCTGTTTTGCTCTCACGATCTGCGTCTTCGCTCTCCCTCTTATCGACCGGTTTACGGTCTTCTCCTTTTCCACTGACGTCGAACGCCTTTCATTTCTCAGCGAAGAAAGTACGAAGATGCTTCGCGGGAAAGGCATCAAGACCAGCCTCGGCATCGATAAAGAGGCCTTGAAGCCGGGAGAACGCGATGCTTTTATGCTGGTCAGTTTAAGAGGGCTCGGATACGAAAACTATCTCAGGCTCGGCAGGTATGGAATCACACGCATTGAAGACCTTAACAATATCGACGAGACGACCCTGTCGGACATCCTCGGGGAAACGAACCTGCGCAGGGTACGCATTTTCCTCAATGCTGCCCGGCAGCAGTAAGTGTTGACATGATCATCCCTTCTATGGTGAAATAGCAACCAGCAATGACAAGGAAAAAAGAAAAAGAGATCATCCATCAGCCTGACATCCTGGTCAAAACCCTTGAAACTGTCACGGCATATATCAGGAGCAACACAAAACAGTGTATCTATGGCCTCATCGCCTTTTTCATCATAGTGGCTGGTGCCGCTTCATATTTTGTTTACGCACATTATCAGGACCAGAAGATGCAATATGAATTGACGCAGGGCATAAAGGCCTTTGAATTATATGGCCGGTCTGCGGCAGCAAGCGATATCGACAAGGCCGATGGAATATTCCAGAAAATAGCGTCCGCCTCAAGAGGAAAATCCCGTTATATCGCAAAGATGTACCTCGCAAAGATCAACATGGCGCGGGGCAAAACACAGGAGGCAGCAAAACTGTATCAGGAGGTGTCGCTCAACTCCTCGAACCAGTCGCTTGCATATCTGGCAAACAACGCCCTCAAAAACATCGAAAAGAAGTAACCTCTTCCAACAAAAACAACTTAATTCCCATACGCGTCCGCCCTTCCTTCGGTATTGCTTGAGCATGTTTGAAACGCATGAAAATGTGTGGAAAAGGGTTATAGGTTGTAGGAATGTCTTTCCCGTCACCAATAACCCATTACCTATGACCTGTTTCTCTTACGAGTACAGCACTTTCACGGGCTCGTACTTCGTCCCTTCGATAGCAGGGTAGATGCCCGCCAGAACGCCTATGGCCATGCTGATGACAAGCGCGAGGGCGATGTTCATGGAGAAAACGATGGGAAAGCCTCCAATGATATCGACGACAATAGTGATAAAAAAACCCGCAACAATCCCCCCGATACCGCCTACCAGAGAGACAATGACCGATTCGGACACGAATTGGATAATGATGTCGCGTTTTTTGGAGCCCACGACCCGCCTGATGCCTATCTCCATTTTCCTCTCCGATATGGAAAGGAGCATGATGGCAAATATGCCTAACCCGCCGATGAGGAAAGATACCGTCGACGCGATAATGGTAAGGACCGAAACGAGCCTGATACCCTCTTCCTGGGTTCTCAGGATATCCTCCATCGTAAAGATCGAGAAGTCATCTTTTTGTTCCGGTTTGGTGTTGTGGATCTTCTTTATGAAACTCCTCAGGGCAGCTTTCATGGAGATCAATGAATATCCATCCTGGGCCTGAACATAGATCCCCTTGATGTAGTCCACATTCGAATAACGTCTCATGAATGAATTGAGCGGCACATAGACCTGGAGGTCCTGGTCCTGTCCGGCGAAATCTGTCCCTTTTTCTCCCATTACCCCGATTATCTCCGTAGGGACACGATAAACCATGATATTTTTCCCGATGGGGTCTTCAGACTGAAAAAAGTTATCAAAAACCTTGAAACCGATGACGGCCTTTTTTTCAGCTTTTCTGTCTTCCTCTTCGGTAAAATGCCTGCCCATGACAAGATCTATGTTGCGCATCCCGAACATTCCCTCATCAACCCCGGCTATGTTCACGGTCAGCATTTTATCTTTGTAGCGGGCCGGATAGGTCACGTCGAAATACGGGGCCACATTGGCAACACCCGGCAGTGATTCCTTGATCATCCGGGCATCCTTGAGTTTGAGCGTCCTCGCTTCAGTGAACTGCCTTGCCCCCCTTCCCGTCGCAAAGACAAGCCCCGACCTGACGATAATAAGGTTCTTGCCGAATTTCCCTACCTCGTTTTCTATTTTCTTTTTCATTCCATTGCTGATATTCCCAAAAGCCACAAGGCTCATTACCGCGAAGAGTATGCCGAGCAGTGCAAGGGTCATCCTGGCCTTATGGACGACAAGGTTCTGAAGGGCTATCCTCAGATAAAAGGCAAAGGTGTATCTCATCCGCGTATCGCCTCGATCGGTTCGATCCTGCTCGCCCGAAGCGCCGGCTTGAGGCCGGAGAGCACTCCCGTCAAGAAACTGAAAAGCATGGCGAACACAACAACCTTGAAAGAGAACATCATGGGGATGTCAAAAAGCTTTTCGAAGGTTCCGCCAAGTATGACGCTCAGTAATATACCGGCGATACCGCCTATAAAGGTGATCAGTATGGACTCGAAAAGGAAGGAAAGGAGGATGCCCTTCCTGGTAGCCCCGTAAGCCCTCCTGATACCGATGTCTTTTTTACGTTCTTGTATGGTGAGGTAGAAAAGGTTTGCAAGGACAAAACCACTCACAACAAGGGCGACAACCGATGCCGTCCCCAGGAAAAGGAGCAGTGAGCCGGAGATGACCGTTACGAACGCCAGGATGTCTTTGGAGCTCCGGATGGTAAAGTCATCGTCGAGGTTCCCTTTTAGTCCGTGGTTGGCCCTCAGCACCGCCCGAACATCCTCTATGGTCTTGTCCAGATCTCTGTGGGTCTTCAACCGCACCATGCTCAGATAGCGCTTTTCGTTGACTATTCTGGAGGTGACCGTCGTCAGCGGCATGATGACCCTGTCGTCGATGTGGCCGCCGGTGCTGCCGCCTTTTTCTTCCAGCACCCCTATGACCTTCGTAGGGAGCTTGCCGACGAGGATGGTCTTCCCCAGGGCGTTCTCATCCTTGAAAAGCTCATCGTAGACCTTCGCCCCGATAACGCAGACGGCCTCGGCGTTGGCGTAATCGCTGGCGGTATAGACTGACCCCGCTTGGAACCCCCACGACATTGATTCGAAATAGTTCATGGTTGACCCGACTACCTGCGTCTGCCAGTTCCTGTCCTTGTAACGCATTGTGACGTTTCGCGCCGAGTACACCTTCATCATGTCATAGATGCCCTCCACCCTTGCAAGATGGTCGGCATCACTGACCTTTAATGTGCTCAATCTCATCCTTGCGGCCCTTTGGCGCTCCCCGCCGCCGAAGACAATGATGGAATCGGGCCCCAGGGCCTCGAAGATCTCCTGGGCCTTCTTGTTCGCCCCATCGATGGTCGTGATGATGATGCAAATGGAAAGGATACCGAGGGTTACACCGGAGAACGAAAAGATGACCCTCCCCCGGTAATAGTAGAGGATCTTTATGACCTCTTCTACAAACTCCCTAAGTTGCGATATCTTCTGAAATAGCACCATCCTCTATCCTGACAAGCCTTTTTCCGAATGATGCCAGTTTTGGATCATGGGTAACGACAATTATCGTCTTGCCTTCTTCATTAAGCATGCGGAAAAGGTCCATGATCTCGTTGCCCGTCTTCGAGTCCAGCGCACCGGTGGGCTCATCGGCAAGGATAAGCTCCGGCTCGTTGATAAGGGCCCTGGCTATGGCAACGCGCTGTTGTTCGCCGCCTGAGAGTTGTGTCGGTTTGTTGTGTATCCTTTGTTCAAGACCGAATTTCCCGAGGAGCGTTTTGGCCTTGTCCCGCGGGTGCTTTATGTCCTTCTTGGAATACACGATGGGTATGAGAACGTTCTCAATGGCATCGAGGTAAGGCAGCAGGAAGAACTGCTGGAACACAAAGCCTATATAGCTGTTCCTCATATCGGCGAGCCTTTCGTCATCCAGCCCGTCAACGCTTGTGTCCACAAAATCATAGTCGCCTTCGGTCTGCTTGTCGAGAAGCCCGATAATGTTCATGAGCGTAGTTTTGCCCGAACCGGAAACACCCATGAGCACAACAAACTCACCCTTGCCTATATGGAGGTCTATGCCCTTGAGGATGGGCAATTCCCTGTCACCCACAAAATAACTCTTTTTGATGTTGCGGAGGGTTATCACTTTTTAGGGCCCGGGGTTGCAGCCGGTTTCTTTGCTGACGGAGTGACCGAGGGGATGACGACCTGTTCGCCCTCTGCAAGCCCCGATATGATCTCTGTGAATTTTTCGTCCCTGACACCGGGAGTGACCTCTCGAGGCCCGGTCTTGCCTTTTGACTTAACGTACACCACGTTCTTCTTGTCTTCGAACCGTATTGCCCCGTTGGGCACAACGATCACGTTCGGCTTCTCCTCGATAATGATCCGGACATGGCTTGTCATTTCAGGCTTCAGCGCCAGGGCATCGTTCGGGTCGATCTTGACTATGGCAAGGTAATAAACGATGTTCTCCTTGATCTCCGGCTGCGGGTATATGCGGTCCACCTTTCCGGAGAACATCTTTTCCCGGTATGCGTCAACCCAGTACTCTACCTTCAATCCCGGCTTCACCCGCCCGATGTCGGTCTCATCCACATATATCCACATCTCGAGCTTGGCAGGATCGATGACGGTGATCAGGGTCGACGCCGAGAGCCCTGAAACAACGGTTTCTCCTTCCTGCGTGGCCACGGCGGATATATAACCCGATATGGGCGCGTAGATCTTCGTGTAGCTGTAGGAGACCTTCATCGCCTTGAGCTTCTCCTGGGCCTCCCTTACCTTCGCTTTTCCCAGTTCGACCTGGGCCCTGGAAACATCGAGCTCCCGCCTGGCCTTTTCGACACTGTCCTTCGTCGTGTACTCCTTTGCAAGAAGGCGCTGCTCGCGCTCATAGTTCGTCTTGTTATAGAGGTTCTGGGCATTCTTGGCATCGAGGTCCCGGCGCTGTCCTTCGACGGCGGCCTCGGCGTTCCGGAGGTTGGCAAGAACCTCGCGGTCATCGATCTCCACGATGAGATCGCCCTTCTTCACGTAATCCCCCACCTGGAACCTGAGCTTGTTGACCGCTCCCGTGGCACGGGTGCCGACCTTGACGATGGCGCCCACCTGCGCCTTTATGATGCCCGTCTGCTCAGTTGAATACGTGACGCTTGCGCGCTTAACGGTAAAGACCTCGCCGGCCTTTCCTTTGCTCCCTTTTCGCGTGACCAGAAAAACAACAAGGAGTATAACGCACAGGGCAATGACACCGTATATGATCTTCTTTTTCATTTACCGGTGGTCCCCTATATAGGCCGCCTTTTCCAGATAGGAAAGCGACACATTAGCCCTGTACAGTGAACCGACATAGCTCTCTTTCGCGGAAGCAAGGTCTTTCTCGCTCTGAAGAAGGCTGAGGATATCGCCCTTGCCTTCCATATATTCGCCGTAAAGCTGGTTGAAGTTCGAGGTGGCCTCGCGGACAAGCTCATTGTACATCTTCACGTCCTGCACGCTCAGTTCATAATCCTTGAGGGCCTTCGCAATATCAAGGCTCGTCATCCTTTTTGTCTCTTCAAGTCTCTGCCGGGCGGCATTCACGTCGCTCATGGCGCCCTGCATGTTGTAATATCTGCCGATACCGTCAAAAACGGGAAAGGAAAAACTGATCACGAAGGCGTCCGTTCTGCCGCTTGGAAAGAACCTTGTATCCTGCCTTGTCTGCTGGAGGGTGCTGTCGATCTTGGGATACCAGGCACTCTTTTTCTCGTTATAGACCATGCTCAGCCTGTCGATCTCTTTTTGCTGGGTTATGATCTCCGGTTTTGCCGTGAGGGCGTGGTCACTGAGTTCTTTGTAGTCCCCCCTGAAAACGGGTTCGGCAAGGGGCCCTTCCACATCAAAGGGATCCGGCACCCGTGTGATCATGAGCGATCTGACCACCTCAAGATACTTTTCATACTCTTTCTGGGCCTTTTGCAGGTCGATCTTGGATGTCAGCAGGCGCACTTCCGCCTGAAGCAGTTCGCTTTTTTTCGCCACACCTTCTTCGTATCTTCCCCGGGTGAGATTATATATCTTCTGGGTCGATTGCAGCGCTTCCTTGCGCTTTTCCACAATAAGCTTGCTGCCGAGGGCGGTGTAAAAGGCACTCTTTATATTGTAGAGCACCTCCTCGCGAACAGTTTTGAAACGCTCTTTTTCCCGTTCCCATACAAAAAAAGCTCCTTTTCGCTTCGCATATCGCTCGCCCCCGTCAAAGATCCGCCACGAAATGGCGCCTGTAAAGGTATAGGCATCGCGGGAATCCGACGTGGTGTCCGTGTTGCCCGTGTAGGTGCTCGCAGGCGTCCTCGGGGATATCGTCCGTATGTAAGAAGACCCTATTTCAAATTGAGGGAGGTAGGGGTCAATGGAAGAGATGTAGGAAAAACGGGACTTCTTGACAAATTCGTCCTGTTCCTTGATGACATAAGACCCTTCAAGGCCATTTTTAATGGCCTCTTCGAGTGTGACCGAAAGGACGGCCCCTGGCAAAAAGAGAACAGCAAGCAATCCTGTTAAGACAAATATATAGATAAATTTAAGTGAACGGCTGTTCATGTGAACCATTGTTCAGTTTATCCCACACGCCTTTTTCTGTCAACAGGTATAACTTGTAAAATTTATTCAAAGCTTATTGTAACATAACAGGTCTTTTGTAACAATCGAAAGGGTGGCCTTAAGGATGGGAAAATTTGCAACCGGGAGAAAAAAGAAATGCCGAGGGACGGAATTGAACCGCCGACACGGGGATTTTCAGTCCCCTGCTCTACCGACTGAGCTACCTCGGCAACGACTTTATTTAAAACACAACCGATTGCACCCTGTCAACAGTTTCATTGGAAAAATAAACACGCTAAAACCTTTTGACACGAGGCGCGCCCTTATGGTAGACACATTCTGCATGTCACAACCACAGGATAGATCTATTATGAAACCATTTCACGGCATTCTTTTCGACACGGACAAGGCAGGCGACATCGCGGGGCTGGTCTGTCCTCCATACGACGTTATCGAGAACACCGATCCCTACTACGAAAGGGCCCCTTTCAACGCCATCAGGCTCGAACTCCCCAGGGACCTCCCCACCATCGACAGGTATCACGTCGCAAAGAATACGATGGATGAGTGGCTATCAAAGGGTGTTCTCGCCGCAGACGGGCATGAGTCCATATACACGTACGAGCAGGAATTCACCATCGATGGGTCGACGTTCTTCAGAAAAGGCTTCATAGCCCTCCACAAACTGGACAAAGAGCGTATCCTCACCCATGAGCAGACCCGCAAAAAAGCAAAAGCAGACCGGGAACAGCTCATCGGGACGCTCGGGACATATACCAGTTTCATCTTTGGTCTTTATGATGACAAGGAAAGAACGATCGACAACGCAATAGAGAACGCTCCAAAGGAGCTGCTCTTCGATTTTACCGATGAGCAGTCCATTAAAAGCAGGTTTTACAGGATCGCCGACAGCGCCTCCATCGACAAGGTCAAGGCCCTTCTCGACAAAAAATATATTTACATCGCCGACGGGCATCACAGGCTTGATGTTTCCTACAGGCTCAATGTCACCCACGCGCCATTTTACCTTACCAACATGTACGACGAAGGGATCGTGATACTTCCATATCACAGGATGGCGGCCTTCGAACAAAAGCGGCCCCTGGCGGAACTCATCGGGGCGCTTGAGCCTTTCATGGCCGTCGAAAAAAGGCCCTTTGAAAACAGCGAATCCCTCCAGGGCGCACTCTCATCCGTCGCCCGGTCAGATAAGGCAGCCTTCGCCTTCTTTGCCAAGGAAGATCCTCAACATATTTACGTGGCCGTCGAAAAGGCTCCCCTGCCCATTTACAGTACTGACGGCCTCCACGAGGTTTTGAAAAAACTGAAAGTGAACGTGATCCACAGCGGGATCATCCGCGACATCATGAAGATCAAGGACGAGGAGATATCATTCACCCACGACCATCATTTTGCCGTTGATTCCGTCAGAAGCGGGACCGCGGATGCGGCGTTCTTCCTGCCGCCTACGACCGTTGACGAGGTCAGGGCTATCGCGGAGAACGGTCTTGACATGCCTGCAAAATCGACCTTCTTCTATCCGAAGATCCTTACAGGCCTCGTCTTTTACAAGTATGCGTGAGACCGTCGGCAAGGACGAAACCCTCGACATCCTGTGTAACGAAAAATTAAAGATCATCCAGAAAAAGAACGGCTACCGCTTTTCTATCGACGCCTTTCTGCTGGCCGCCTTCGTAACGCTGAAAAAACACGAAAGGCTGTTGGATATCGGCTCGGGTTGTGGTATCATACCTATCTATATAGCAAAAAAGGGCTTTATTAACGACATGACCGGCGTGGAACTCCAGAAGGACCTTTTCGAAACGGCGCAAAAGAACAGGACGATCAACGGCTGCGAAAGCCACGTTCGTTTTATCAATGCCGATATCAGATCACTCACAAAGGACCTGAAAAGAACGCCTTTCCATGTCGCAGTGTCCAACCCTCCCTATACAAAAATGTTCAGCGGAAGGACGCCTCCCCAACGCTCCCGTTACCTGGCGAGGTATGAAGAGGCGCTCGACCTTAACAGTCTTACGTCTGCCGCATCATCTCTTCTTATGAAAAAAGGGCGTTTTTTTGTCATCTATCCCGCCCGGAGAGCTGGTGAGCTTATCTGCGAGGCGCAGGCACAAAATCTGGCCCTCAAGAGATTGCGCTTCGTTCACCCTCGAAAGGATGAAAAAGCAAACCTTGTCCTCGCTGAATTCTTAAAGGGCGGCGGTATCGGGGCAACCGTGGAAAAACCCCTCTACGTGTATGAGGCAGGAACAAACTCCGAGGAAGTAAGGAGTTATTATTCATTTAAGGACTAACCATGTCAGGATTTACCAAGATCATTGAAAAAGACCTCGGGAAGCTTGAAACCTCTATCGACAGGCTCATCAGCACACGGGTCGATTATATCAAGGAGATCGTCTCTTACATTATCGGGTCCGGCGGAAAAAGGGTCCGGCCCGTTCTCGTCATGCTCTGCTCGAAGCTATGCGGCTACCGTGGTCAAAAGCACATTTCCTACGCCGCCATCATCGAGTTCATTCACACCGCGACGCTCCTTCACGATGATGTAGTGGACAACGCCAAAACCCGCAGAGGTCTTTCCACGGTCAATACGGTCTGGGGAAACGAGCCCAGCGTTCTCGTCGGGGATTTCCTCTATTCCAGATCGTTCGAACTCATGTCCCGGGAAGGGAACAATGAGATCCTCAAGACCATCTCACAGGTTACGACGGCCCTTTCGGAAGGGGAGATACTTGAGATCGTGAAGACCGCCGACGTGGAAACTACGGAAGAGGATTATTACGAGATCATAGGTAATAAAACAGCCGTTCTTTTCGGCGCGGCCTGCGAGATCGGCGCCATACTCGGCAAATGTCAGAACAACAGGAGAAAGGCGCTAAAGAATTTCGGTTACAACCTCGGGATCGCCTTCCAGCTCATGGACGATGTCCTTGACTATACGTCCTACAATGATGTCCTGGGCAAGCATGTCGGAACCGACCTGAAGGAAGGGAAGGTCACGCTCCCGCTTATCTACGTACTGCGGACGGCCAGGGATAAAGAAAAAGCCTACCTTGAAAAGATAATAACGCAGGAAAGGATCACCCAGCGCGATTTTGACCGCGTACGCAGTATTATTGAAAAGAACGGCGGTATTTCCTACACAATGCAGGCAACAGAGAATTCGCTGGGGAAGGCAAAAAAGTATCTCGACACCTTCCCGCCTTCGCGGTACAAGAGCGCCCTGCTGGAGCTGGCGGATTACATGCTTAAACGGGAAATGTAGAGAAAAAGGGTAATAGGTAATAGGTCATAGGTCATAGGAAAGGCAATGACCAATAACCCGTCTTCTTGCTTTCCCTATCACCTATGACCCCGAACCTATCACCTGTCTTTAGAGGATCTCTCCTTTGGGTATGACGACAATGCCCTCATCGGAAACGAAGAACCTCCGGTGGTCCTTTTCAGGATCATAGCCTATCCTCATCCCGTCAGGGATCCTGACCCCTTTATCGATAATGGCCCTTCTGATCTTTGCCTTCATCCCGACAACGACATTATGGAAAAGTATTGACTCGTGAACTTCGGCATAGCTGTTTACGCGAACACCCGGCGACAGGATGGATCCCTGGACCTTGCCGCCGCTTATGATGACCCCGCTGCATATGACAGAATCCAGCGCTTTCCCCGCCCTTCCTTTGTCTTCATCGGCAAAGACCGTCTTCGCAGGCGGATACTGCCCTTCGTAGGTCCTGATGGGCCAATCCCTGTCGTAAAGATTGAAGACGGGGCTGACCGAGGCAAGGTCCATATTGGCCTGCCAGTAGGCCTCTATAGTGCCGATATCGCGCCAGTACGAAACGTCGCGCCCTTTTCCAACGCCGAAGCGGTAAACGAATACCCTGTGACCGGGGTACATGAACGGAATTATGTCCCTGGCGAAATCGTGCCGCGATCCTTCTTGCAGCGCGTCTTTCGTGAGGATATCGATGAGCACATCCCGCTTAAAGACATAGACCCCCATTGAAACAAAGGCCTTATCGGGCCTGCCAGGCACAGGGCGCGGGTTCGCAGGCTTCTCTTCGAATCCGTCGACACGGCCGTCAGGGCCGGCATGTATCACACCGAACCTTGTTGCCTCGCGGATATCGACCTCGATCGAAGATATGGTCATGTCCGCCTTTCTATGCTGGTGGTACCGCACGAAGTGGCCGTAATCCATTTTATAGATGTGGTCGCCCGACAGCACGACGACGTACTCCGCATCGACCTGTTTCAGGTGATACAGATTCTGGTAGACCGCGTCGGCCGTCCCTCTGTACCAGTCTTCACCAACCCTCATCTGCGGTGAAAGATTTGAAATAAACTCCCCGAGTTCCGGGTTGAGGATGCTCCAGGCATCCCGGGTATGTTCAATGAGGGAGTGCGACTTGTACTGGGGAAGAATAAAGATCTTTCTAATGCCGGAATTGACGCAGTTGCTCAAGGTAAAATCGATGATCCGGTATTTGCCCCCGAAAATGACAGCAGGCTTGGCCCGGTCCCGGGTGAGAGGATTGAGTCTCTCGCCGGCACCACCGGCAAGGACTACAGCAACGGTGTTGTGCATGATCCTGGTTCTCATGGGTGTGCCTTGATCCTCACTTTTCGCAACCGTTCACTATGAACGCAAACTCGCCTTTTTTCTCTTCAAGCGAAAGTGTTTCGATCACCTCGCTCAGACCTCCCCGGTACGCCTTTTCGAAGATCTTTGTCATTTCCTTTACGACAACCACATCGCGGTCTCCCCAGACATCAAGCATTTCCTTAAGCGTATCTCCTATCCTCCTTGGTGACTCGTAAAAAACAAGGGGGTAGGGAAATGAGGAAAGCTCTTCAATGATCTTTCTGCGTTTCCCCTTTTTTTGCGGTAAAAAACCATAGAAAATAAAACGATCGGCGAAAAGCCCCGAGATAGATACCAGGCTGATCACCGCGCTGGCACCGGGTAGGGCATATACGCGTATCCCTTCCCCGGAGCATTTTCTGACAAGAACGGTGCCGGGATCAGAGATACATGGTGTACCCGCGCCCGTTATGAGGGCAACATTTTTACCGCCTTTGATACTTCGCGCAACCGATTCCGATCTCCTTTCTTCATTGTAGCTGTTGATGTTCGTGATAGGCTTCCTGATCCCGAGGTGATTTAACAGTTTCAATGCGCGTGAAGTGCTTTCCGCAACCACAAGGTCGACCTCTTTAAGGACTTCTATCGCCCTTAGCGTGATGTCGCCGAGGTTGCCTATGGGTGTCGCCACCACGTAGAGAATGCCTTCCCGTTCCATGCGTATCAAGCTTATAATACTGCAAAAGTCTTGACAAGGAGAAAAAAGTTTAAGAGAATAAGTCTATGATTTTTAAAACGTTGATAATCCTTGCTCTGTGTCTTTTACCGCTTTGCGCATATCCGGCGATCTATGGTTACGTTGACGACAACGGGACATATCATTTTACGAACATGATCCCGGTGGGCAAAAAATTTCGAGTCGTGATCTCCGACAGGATCAAATTTGTTGTGGCACGGGTCTTCAACAACACTACCTATGACAACATCATCCATCGCCATGCCATCACTCATGGAGTAGACCCCACGCTCATCAAGGCCGTAATGAAGGCGGAGTCGAACTTCAATCCCAACGCCATGTCTTATAAGGGGGCCCAGGGCCTCATGCAGCTTATGCCCGATACAGCGAAGCTCATGAAAGTGGACAACCCTTTCGATCCGGACGACAACATCAGGGGCGGCACAAGATATTTAAAATACCTCGGAGATGTCTTCGGTGGAAACCTCGACCTTGTCCTCGCCGCTTATAACGCAGGGCCCGGAAGGGTCAAGGAGTATAAAATGACCATACCGCCCTACGAGGAAACAAGGACCTATATCCAGCGGGTCAAATCATATTACAATAAGTTCAAGAAGGACAATGAAGGTTAAAGACGAACAGATGCCTCTCTGGACGCTCCCGAACAGACTGTGCATCATCAGGATACTTTTTATTCCGCTTATCATACTTTTCATCGAAAAGGGGCTTTTCTATGTGGCCTTTATACTTTTTATTCTGGCAGGCATTACCGACGGGCTTGACGGGTTCGTGGCGCGCAAATTCAAACTAACATCAAAACTTGGCCTCTACCTCGATCCAATTGCCGATAAACTGCTTGTTTCTTCGGTGCTAATCACGCTGACCTACCACAATTTGATCCCCCTGTGGGTAACGATCCTCCTCGTCTGCCGGGAGTTCATCATCAATGGCCTGAGGTCTTTCTATGCCATTGAGGGTATTACCATCTACCCCTCTATTTCCGGCAAGCTCAAGACTACCCTCCAGATAGTCGGCATATCATGCGTGCTTTTCAAACACCCGCTTGCACAGCAGGTGGGGCTATATATAATTTACATCGCTCTTCTTTTCAGCATGTACTCCGCCGTCAATTACATCACAGCCATATTCAGGCCAAAAAAACAGACTACGGATGGCGGTTAAAACAGTTCCAGCCGTTTGAACTGTTTCAGCCTTTCAGCAGGCCGTAAGGCGTAAAGCCGTAAAGCGTAAAAAAACTTTATGTAACTAAATAATTAAGGGTTTTAACGGCTGAGACCGTTGGAACGGTTGGAGCTGTCTTTCCCATCACCTATTACCCATCACCTGTCTTCTTTGCATATCCCGCAGTTCATGCACCGGCTTTCTTCGGCGTTGTCATCATAGAAACCGGCCTCGCCCGACGGGCTGACAAGGCGCACCATGGTTGTATTCCGCAGGTGTTCCACATGCTCCTTGTCAACCGGGATCTTGCCCAGTCCCCCGGGAATATCGAGCGCATACAGGGGAACCGCAAGGCCCGAAGCGTTTTGCCTTAAAAATGCCATGATCTCCCTGCCGCGCTCCAGCCTGACCTTGAAATGCGACGCACCCTTCACATCGTCGAGTTGGAAAAGATAATATGGCTTCACGCCAGCTTCGATAAGACCCTCAAAAAGCTTACGGAGAACATACGGACAATCATTCACATTCCTGAGCAGCACGGTCTGACTCACGAGCATGCCCCCGGCCTCGCGGAGCCTGCAGACAGCTTCCAAGAATTCCCCTGTTATCTCCTTCGGGTGATTGATATGGATAACTACCCATACCGGAGATGCGCTTTTAATGGCCTTCAGGTGCGACCCTGCAAGACCCTCAGGATAGACAACGGGGACACGGGTGCTGAGCCTTATGGTCAGGGGCTTTCTCATGGATCTTAGCCTGTCAAGGATCGACCACAGCTTGTTACCGTCGAGCATGAAGGGATCGCCTCCCGACAGGATCACTTCGCGTATATACGGATCTCCTTCGATATGGGCAAAGGATTCCTCAAGATAAGGTTCCGGATCGATCCCCTTACCCGCAAACCTCCTGCGGTTACAGAACCGGCAATACATGGCGCACCGGGAACTCACCAGAAAAACACAGCGGTCGGGATGCCTCTTGAGTAAAATAGGGGTAACGGAAATGCCGGTTTCGTTGAGCGGGTCCTGCATACCTTCGTCCCGCTGTTCCATAACGGAAGGTATTGCTTGCGCCCTTATCGGGCACAATGGATCTTCGGGATCAATAAGACCCATATAGAAACGGGGTATTGTAAAAGAATGAAACGAAACCACCCTTTCCAAGGGTTTGATCCCCTGGTCAAGGGTAAGATAACGGGCTGCTTCACTAAGAGAGAAAAGAAAAGGGAGGGTATTTTTTTGTGTACCCTCCTCCTCGCTTTTCGTGATCGTATTGCTACTGCAACGCCAGGAAGTGGGCTCTTCTGTTCTGTGCCCAGGCTGCCTCGTTGTGTCCCGGATCGACAGGTTTTTCTTTTCCATAGCTCACTGTCTCGAGAAGTCTACCGTCTGCGCCGAGATTGACAAGGAAATTCTTCGCGGAGTCTGCCCTTTTCTGTCCGAGGACAAGGTTGTACTCCACAGTGCCCCTTTCGTCACAATGGCCTTCGATTCTCACTTTCTTACCGGCGTTCGCCTTCGCCCGGAACCACGCCATGTTGTCCTTCAGGATCGCGGCGTCTCTGTCCCTGATGTTGTATTTGTCGAAATCAAAATTGATGTCCTTCAGAGGGCTGACCATGGGAACCTCAACCTTCTGTTCGGGCGGCGTGACTTTCGCGGGTTCCGCTGCAGGAGGCGGGGTCTCACCCTTCATATGCTGCCAGAAACAACCGCAACCGCCCAATGAAATACTGATGAGGGCAACAAATAAAATGATAGCTAATGACTTTATCTTCATAGTGTTCCACCCCTTCCTTCAGAAATTTGGAGGGTATATCCTTACGTGGGATATACCCTCGTAAAAAAACTTACTTTTTCTCCGGTGCTGGCTTCTCTGCTGCCGGTTTCGCTTCCGCGGGTTTCTCCGGTGCTGGTGCCGGTTTCTCTGGTGCAGGAGCGGGTGCTGCCGGTTTTGCCTCTTCCTTCGGTGGAGCCGGTTTCGGAGGCTCTGCAGACGGACCGCATCCAATCAATGAAAAACCTGCAAAAAATGCGACGGCTATCATCAATGCGACGAGCTTCTTCATCTATTTTCACCTCCTTTCATTATTAATCTTAAACCTATATTGAATACATATATACTATCAATCGTAATATGTAAATTAAAATTTTTCAATAATCACTTCTTTTTTAATCGAATCTATGTCCTCTTTCTTGCAAAGAATGCCTGCGGCGCCGAGCGTCGCGGCCGTGCCGCACGCCACGCCAAGCCTTAAAGCCTCTTCAAACGGGCCCTGCTGGCTCATCACGAAGGCCACGCCCGCCAGAAGGGAATCACCCGCCCCGACCGAGTTCCTTACCCTTACCTTCGGGGGGACCGCCTGGTAATCGCCCTCTTTTGAAAAGCCAACAGCACCGCGCGCGCCCATTGAGACAATTATATATTCGACAATATCGCGGAAGGGCTTAACATATTCAACGATCTCACCGATCTCGTTCACACTTTTCTCGACCAATCTGCCAAACTCGAAAACGTTGGGTTTTACGAGAAAGGGGCCTGCATTGACACCCAGTTTTAGTGCCTCCTCATCGGTATCAAGGAGTATCCGGATATCCTTTTCCTTCAGTGTCGTAATGACCTGAGCGAAAAAACTGCCGCTCATCCCGGCCGCAACATTGCCGCTTATTACCACATAACTGCCCATCGGGATGTCCTGGACCTTTCTGAAAAAAGAATCCACTTCGATCTGGCCTATTGGCGGGCATGAGGTGCTAAGCAGGGTCTGAATCTTCTTTTTTCTTTGATAGATGGTTATACTGGAGCGTGTTTCTTCGTTGATACGGACAAAATCAGTAACAATGCCTTCGTTGACAAGCATTCCCACCAGTTCAAGGCCATTATACCCCCCGGCAAGGCCCAGCGCAATACTCTGTCCGCCCAGCACCTTGATCACCCGCGATACGTCTATCCCCTTGCCGCCTGGATTTTTACGCTCTTCCACTACCCGGTTGACGTCATCGTATATAAGTTCCTCGACTTCGACGATCCTTTCAAGGAGCGGGTTTAAAGTGATTGTGTATATCATTGGGTATTGGTTTATTGTATTAAATAAAAGAAAAAATGGCCACAAATTTTTTTATTTTCTCGCCTGCCGCCAGGGAAAATCCTCAATGTATCGTTTCGATGCTAAATATCTATTGATTCTTTACAGCCCTGCTGGTATGTGGTTAGCAGCGAGGTATAGGATTGCGTGCATCTGTCGAACCGCTGAAGGAAGGTGTCCTGAAGGGCCTTTCCATAATCTATGCCATGGTAAAGGTAATAGTTCCCTGCTACATAGCCATAGAGCTCATGAAGCATTTCGGACTCATCGAAACCATAAGCAGGCTCTTCAGACCCATCATGAAGTTCTTCGGCTTGCCGGGAGAAGCAGCGCTCGGCCTCATCGCGGGATACGTTATAAATCTCTATGCGGCAATTGCGGTCCTGACCCCGCTTGACCTTTCAGCCAGACAGGTCACCATCATGGCGCTCATTCTCGGCATATCGCATTCTCTGCCCATTGAGACATCGGTGACTCAAAAAACAGGCGTCAACGGATTTGTTCTTCTCACCCTGCGGATCGTTGTGAGTCTTTTATCGGGAGCACTCCTCAATATATTATGGACATTATTCTCATAGCGCTCAAAGATTCTCTGCGCCTCACCCTTATGCTCTTCATTATTGTTATGCCGCTGACCATATCCTATGAATACCTCAAGCACCGGCAGAAAGACATCGAAAAAAGGCATTTCTCGGTCTTCGGCATCTCCCACAGCGGCCTTGTCCCCCTCATCACGGGTATCATAATCGGTCTCACTTATGGCGCAGGCATTATCATCCATTCCATCAGGACATCGAATGTCAGTAAAAGAGAGGCCTTCCTTATCCTCCTCTTCCTTTCAATCTGTCATGCCATTATCGAGGACACGCTCATCTTCGTCGTCATCGGCGCCAACACGTTCATCCTTCTGGCCTTCCGCTTCGCCCTCGCCATAATCCTTACCTGGCTTGTGTACAAGAGCGGGGTGATGAAAACAGGTGATGGGTGATGGGTGATGGGTGATGGGTGATGGGTGATGGGTGATGGGTGATGGGTGATGGGTGATGGGTGATGGGTGATGGGTGATGGGTGATGGGTGATGGGTGAGGGGTGATGGGTG
>JAKLET010000036.1 GCA_022711595.1 Deltaproteobacteria bacterium | reverse complement strand
ACCATCTTGACCACTTCTTCCTTGAACTCCTTTGTGTACACCCTCTTGGGGGCTCTTTCCATGTTGACACCTCCATCCGGTTATTATACCGCAACCTTGGTGTCCACTAAAGTCATCATAGGCCAGTTTGTATGGTTTGTATTGTTTGTATGGTTAACAAACAAAGAGAGCAGAATCTTTTCCACTCAAGCAGTTCAAGCACTTAAGCGGTTCAAGCTGTCTTTCTGTCTCACGCCCGCTCGTCGTTTCACTCCTCACTGGAGCCCGCGGAGGACTCAGAGAGAAACCTATCGCCCCCTGCCCTCGAAGCCTTCCAAGGCCAGGGGGCATTCTCGATCCCGCTCTTCTGAACTTGTTCGAAGCGGGATAGTAAAAAAACCTTTGCATCGTCACATCACACCTGACGGATATACGGTAAGAAGGTTGTACATAGTCGCTTCACCATCGCCCGATAAAGGGCGATCGGACTGCGGACTGATCCCGGCAGGCTTCGGGATCTGGCCGCAATTCTTTTCAGGTCTCCTCTGCGACTCTGTGGGCTCGAGCGAAACCCGAAGGGTGAAGCGGGTGTGAGATAAAAAAACAGTTTCAGAGTTTAATGTTTGAGAGTTTATGAAACGATCCAAAAGAAAAAGCATTCTCCTTAGGGGAAGGAATCTGTTTGCTGTTCCGCTTCACAAACTGTCAAACGCCTCATAAACTTTGAAACTTTTTTTATCACCGCGGATGTACGCAGATGAACGCAGATAAGATCTGATGGGGATGATCTTTTTTGCAGGATATGGGATAGAGCGTCATATCCTGCAAAACTCTCACGCATCTTCGATGCGGGAGAAGGGCCTGATCGTGGTATATGAGATGAGTGTGCCCGTTGACATCAGAGGTCTCCCACGCATGCGGGATTGAGGTACTTCTGCCCCGAAAGGGGCATGGAGTGTCGGCTGTATTGACGTCTTATCCCAATACAGCCGACAAATATCTTCCCCATCTGCGTTCATCATTTCTTTATCCGCGTTCATCCGCGTTCATCTGGTTAACAACCAAAGATATTAGAATCTTTCCGTTCAAGCGGTTCAAGCATTCAAGCGGTTCAAGCCGTCTTTACTTCAGTGAAAGGAGGTGGGAGCGGAGGTTGGCTTTTTTCTTGTTCAGGCCCAGCTTCTTCCTGATGTTGTCGCGGTGGGAGTCGACGGCGCTTGTCGCCACGCCCATCAGCTGCGCTATTTCCTTGGTCGTCCTGCCTTCCTTGATGAACGTGGACACCTCGATCTCCCTGGGTGTGAAGTTGAGCTGCTTCACCCTGCCCAGGAAGGGCGAGATTATCTCGTTGAGGTTCGTCGTGACGATATCGAGATAGGTCCTGTGCTCAGGGTCCGGCCGGCTGTCTTGTATTTTATTGATATAGGGCAGGACCATCTCCCTGATGTTGGAAACAAGCTTGTTCTCCAGATCCTCCCTGTCCTTCACCCTCTGCCTGAGCAGGACCCCGAGGGCGGCGTTGACCTCGCTCAAGGTCTTTGACTTGATGAGCAGCTCCAGCTCCCTTTCCTTCAGCTCGTCCATGGCCTTCTTCCGCTCGGTGACGTCATTGCAGCTGCCGCGGTAACCCAGGAGGGTGCCGTTCTCATCAAAGAAGGGGCGCCCGTTGGCCTCGATGTGCACCAGGTGCCCGTCCTTGTGGTAGCACACGTTCCCGAAGGACCTGAACTGGTCGCTCCGGGACACGATCTCCCTGATCAGGGGCGTCACCCTTTCCACCTCTTCGGGGGGCATGATGGCTGCGGGGCTCTTGCCGATAAGCTCTTCCGGTTCGTAGCCGAGGACTTCCTTTATCCTGGGGCTCAGGAAGGTGTGCATAAAATCGGCGTTCGTTTCCCACACCCACTCCCTTATTGACTCCACAATGGCCTGGTACTGCTCTTCTCTCTCCTTCCTCCTGCCCACCTCCTGACGGATCTGCTCGGTGCGCTGGGCCACCAGTTCACCGAGGTGGTCGCGGTGCATCTTCAGCTCCTCTTCCATCCTTTTACGGTAGGTGATGTCCTGCAGAAGGGCAATGACGTAGTCAACCGCGCCGTCGGGTTTCCGCATGCTCCTGACGGAGAGGCTCGTCCAGATCACCTCCCCTTTCTTGCGGATGAACCGCTTGTCCATGGTATAGCTGTCGATCTCACCCGCAAGGACCTGCTCGAATTGCCTTACATCGGCGGCACGGTCATCGGGATGCGTCACTTCAAGCCAGGTCATGCGGACAAGCTCCTCCCGCGAGTAGCCCAGCATCTCGCACAGTCTGTCGTTTATCTCGAGCCAGCCCTTTTCCGAGGACGTGATGGCGATGCCCACGAGGGGGAGCTCAAAATAGCTGCGGAATCGGGCCTCGCTCCTGGCCAGTTTCTCTTCCGCTTCTTTTCCCTCGGTAATGTCGGTAACTATCCCTTCGAGTGCCACAGGCGACCCGTTCTCATCCCGGATCAGGGCGTTGCTCTGGCGAAACCACCTCTCACCGCCGTCCCTGTGGATGATCTTGTATTCATAGAAAGGCGGCGGCGCTTCTCCCTTTTGGAGTTTCTCCCAGTGTTCGTTGAAAAACCCCCTGAAATCAGGGTGGATCGCCTTGCTTATGTCAACGGTGCCGTTGTAGTGTTCTTCCGGTGTGTAGCCGGTGATCTCATACGCGGCCGGGCTCACGTATTCGTACCTGCCGTCGAGCAGGGATATACGGAATATCATGTCCCGGGCGTTCTCGGCGAGCCTGCGGAAGCGCTTTTCGCTCTCCAAGAGGGCTTCCTCGACACGCTTTCGGTCGGTGACGTCCGTGGCTATCCCTTCAACCGCGACCGGCGCCCCGTTCCCGTCGCGGACCACCACGCATCGCTCGTGCAGCCATCTTTCGCCTTTCTCCCTGTGGAGGATCTTGTATTCATAGAAAGGCGGCGGTGCTTCTCCCTTGAAGATCTTTTCCAGCAGCCCGTTGAAGAACCCCCTAAAATCGGGGTGGAGCAGCTCATTGTATTGCATGGTGCCATTGTAGCATTCCTCGGGTGTGTACCCGGTGATATCGTATACGGAGGGGCTCACATATTCAAACCTGCCGTCGTTCAAAGAGAGCCTGAATATCATGTCCCGGGCGTTCTCGGCGAGCAGACGGAAGCGGCTCTCGCTCTCCAGGAGGGCCTGCTCGACACGCTTTCGGTCGGTGATGTCGCGGACGACGGCCTGCAGGGCATGCTTGCCGTCTAATTCCATGGCGGTGAGGAGCACGTCGGCAGGGAAGGTCTCGCCGGTGTCGAACCGCCTGTGTACCCACTCGAAGTTTCGCATGCCCTTCTCATACGCCTCACTTATGTACCGTTTGCCCAGGGACATCGAATCGGTGCCGCAAGGCTGGACCGGCGGGGAAAAAGACAGATCGGCGGGGTGCATGGAACAGAACGTTTCACGGTCCGGACAGCCGAAGACCTCCAGGGCCGCCTTGTTGCAGTCGAAAAAACCGCTCTTATCAAGGAGCATCACAGCGTCGCTGGTCGCGTCGTAGAGCGTGTGGAACTTCATCTCCGAACGCTGCAGCGCCTCATCTATGAGCTTTCGGTCGGTGATGTCGCGGACGCTCGATCGATGGCCGAGGTTCTCTCCCCTGTCATCGTAGATGGGCTGGAAGGAGATGGCGACCCATTTTACAGTCCCGTCCTTGCACCGGACGCGGAATTCCAAGTCGTTCCTGGTCATGTTCTTCAGGGCTGCATCGAAATATTGGGACACCTTTTCCCTGTCGGCCTCAAAGATGAGCGGAAAGGGGTAGCCGTCCATGTTCATGCACTCGTCGACGGAATACCCCGTCAGGTCCAGTATGGAAGGGTTCACCCATTTGAGCTTTCCATCAGGCCCGAACCAGTGTTCGCAGTCGCGGGTGTAGTCGGCGATCAGGCGGAAGAGCCGCTCGCTTTCCCGCAGCTTTTCCTTTTCCTGTTCGAGATCGCGCACCAACCGCTCAAGTTCTTCAATTCTCTCTTTTGGGGTGGGAATGTTTTCGGTTTGATCCTGGTCGTTTTTCATAAGAGATATGGTTATGGGTTATGAAACATAAGAACGGTTTTCTTGTTTGCCTGGCTCAAACAACCAAAGAAACTTGAGAAACCTAAGAAACTATAGAAACCGGAGAAACCTTTTTTCACCGCAGATGAACGCGGATAAACGCAGATAACTTCGGATGGGGATGACCTTTTTGCAGGATATGGGATAGGGCGGCATATCCTGCAAAACTTCCATGCGCTTTGCAGCGCAGAAGTAATTCTCCTGCATATCGATAATATCGAAAGTTTCATGTGAAAGGGTACCACCTGTCATGCAAGCACGAAGCAGGTCCTTCTCCCGCACCGAAGGTGCGATGGAGTGTGGACTCCATTGCAGATCTATCCCAATGGAGGCCACAAAATATATATCCATCTTGTCTCATCATCCGAAGTTATCTGCGTTCATCTGCGGTAAAAGAACGGTTTGAGAGTTTATGAAACGATCCAAAAGAAACAAGTATTCTCCTTTGTTCTTAAAACGGTTCACAAACATTCAAACGCTTCTCAAACTTTGGAACTGTCTTTAAAACAGTTCCTTGAAGGGGGCCTGCCAGGCGGCTTTCAAGGAGTTTATGTCGGTATCTATGATCGTATTCCCTTCGAGCCCTTTCACGATGAACCTGTCCGATGCCTTCACCTTGCCTGTCACTCCGTACGGGACCGATTTGAACGTCTTATCGAACGCGTCCAGGTCTGCCTCTTTTATCGTCACCACGAAACGGCTTGCGGATTCCGAGAAGAGGAGCATGTCGTCCCTGAAGACCCCGGAGTGAGGGACCAATGCCAGGTCCGCCTCGATGCCCATATCACCGGCGAAGGCGCTCTCCGCGAGACAGCATGCCAGCCCGCCGTCTGAGATGTCATGGCATGACCTGATGATCCCCGCCTTTATCGCCTTCTCAAGGCATTGGAATGTCTTCTTTGCCTGAGGGCCGCGCACGCGCGGGGCGATGTTGCCGACGCGCCCGAACTGCGAAAAGTACTCGCTGCCGCCGAGCTCGCCGTAGGTCCTGCCGAGGACAATGATGAGATCGCCCTCTTCCTTCATATCCATGGTAACGATCTTTTCCACGTCATCGATAACGGAGATGCACGAAACGAGGACCGTCTGGGGCACGGAGATCTTGATCTCGTTATGCATGTAGTCGTTCTTCATGCTATCCTTCCCCGATATGCAGGGCGTGCCGAAGAGCGTCGTGTAGTCGTAGAGCGCCCTGTTGGCGCGCACCAGCTGGGCAAGTTTGTAAGGCCCCTCGGGGTTCTTCTCCGACAGGACCGGATCGGACCAGCAGAAATTGTCGAGCAGCGCCATCCTCTTCAAGGAACCGCCCGCGGCGATGTTGTTCCTGATCGCCTCGTCTATGGCACAGGCCACCATGTTGTACGTGTCGAACCGGCTGTACTTGGGGCAGATGCCGTGGCTGATCACAACACCGTTGTTTCCCGTCAGGTCCGGACGGACGACGCCCGCGTTCCCCGGCCCGTCGTTGTTCTTTCCCGTCAGGGGCTTCGCCACGCTGGAACCCTGCACCTCGTGATCGTACTGCCGCACGACGTACTCCTTGCTGCACACATTCCAGCGGCGAAGGACCGAAGCGAGGGCCCCGGCATAATCAGCCGGCTCTGAAAGCGGCTCTTCATCGACTATCCTGCGCTCCCATTTCGCCTTGAGATGCATCTTCGGCAGGCCTTCGTGGAGGAAATCCATGGAGAGGTAACCCACCGTCTTTCCGTCATAGAGGACATGGAACCTGCCGCTGTCCGTAAACTCTCCCAGTACCGTGGAGGAGACGTTCATCTTCTTCGACAGTTTCAGGAACCTATCGAGCTTGTCCGGCGGCACGGCCACGGTCATCCTCTCCTGGGCCTCGGAAAGGAGTATCTCCCAGGGGGCAAGCCCGTGGTATTTCAGCGGGGCGCGCTCGAGGTGCATGATGCACCCGTTGGTATCGGTGGCCATCTCGCCTATCGATGATGACAGGCCGCCGGCGCCGTTGTCGGTGATGGAGCTGTACAGACCCCGGTCCCTGGCGATGAGCAGAAAGTCTGTCATCCTTTTCTGGGTGATGGGGTCGCCTATCTGGACGGCGCTGGTCGGGGAGACCTCTGAGAGCTCCTCCGAAGAAAAGGTGGCGCCGTGTATGCCGTCCTTGCCTATCCTGCCGCCCACCATGACGATATGGTCGCCGACGTTGGCACGCTTGAGATGGGACGCCTCGCCGCGTATCTTTGCGGGCATGATGCCGCAGGTGCCGCAGAACACGAGGGGCTTGCCGAGATAATTCTCGTCGAACACGAGAGAGCCGTTGACCGTGGGGATGCCGCTCTTGTTGCCGCCGTGCTCCACGCCCTCACGGACGCCTTCCAGCACCCTCTTGGGATGGAGCAGCCTGGGAGGTATCTCGCCGTGATAGCTCGGGTCGGCAAAGCAGAAGACATCGGTGTTGAAGGCAAGCCTCGCGCCCTTTCCTGTCCCGAAGGGGTCGCGGTTGACGCCGACAATGCCCGTCAGGGCGCCGCCGTATGGGTCCAGGGCCGATGGAGTGTTGTGCGTCTCCACCTTGAAGGCGAGGTTGTGGCGCCGGTTGAACTTGATGACCCCGGCATTGTCCTTGAAAACGGAGAGGCAAAAATCGTTCCTGCCCTTTTTACGGCGGATCTCCTCGGTGGATCCCACGATATAGGTCTTGAAGAGGCTGTCGATGGCCTCGGTCCGGCCGTCTTCTTCATAATCGATGAGGGCGTTGAATATCTTGTGCTTGCAGTGCTCCGACCAGGTCTGGGCTATGGCCTCGATCTCCACGTCCGTGGGCCGCCCGTCAAGGCCCACCGATCTTCGCGCCTCGATGACGGCGGGGTCGGAGAAATAGGCCTGCACCGCCATGAGCTCGTCCTTTGAAAGGGCCCAGGTGCGCTCCCTGTTGACGCGCATCAGCTCGTCTATCGGCATGGACACCACGTCGATCCTCTCCGCCGCAGGCTCGGCCTCGATGGTCACCTTCGGCACGTAGACCCCCATGCCGCCTTCCGCCCGGTAGCGGCCCATGTCCTTGACCGTGTAGCGGTTTATGAGGATGTTCGCGAGGATGTCCTCGGATATCCGGTGGACATCGTCCTCCGTAAGGGAGCCTTTCAAGAAATACATCTTCGAGTTGTAGACCGCCTCGCCGTTATCGAAAGGCCTGCCGGCCATCGCCTCGATGACCTCCTTCGCGGTCCTCCCCACGTTATCGGTGACACCGGGTTTGTAGCCCACCTCGACAACCCAGTCGGCGTCAAACATGGTGGCTTCACCGATGAGGCCCTTCTGGATAATGGGATCCACAAAGGCATCGTCCTTGAGGACCGTCAGGATGTCCTGTCCCACAACCGCGTCAACAGTGAAAACATCGACAACGCGAGCGGCCTCCACATCAATGGCGAGGTCGGACTTTATCCTTTTTTTCAGCTTTTCTCCCGGGACGTCCAGGAGGCCTTCCTTGTATGAGATCTCTATTCGGTGGGCCATGTTATGACACAAACTCCTTTAGGTTTTTTACCCCTTCGACAGCATGGGACTCTTCATGTATCTCGGCGGTCAATATGATCTCGCCTTCGTGCTGCACGAGAAACCCCTTGAGTTCCCTGAAGGGGAACGTGCCCCGCCCTATGGGCAGGTGGTCGTCCTTTTTTCCGTGATTGTCGTGCAGGTGCATTTCCCTTAAGCGCCCGCGCAGCGGCACGAGCCACCGGTCGAGGGGCACTTTCGAGAAAAGGTTGAAGTGGCCGGCATCGAAGCAGTAAAAGAGATTTTTCCCTTCGAAACGGCCGAAAAGTTCTATAAAGCTCGTCGGCTCCTCTTCAAATATGTTCTCCAGCATGACGGGGAGGCGTTCCCCTGCCGCGGCAAGCACCTCCGTCCATGTATCGATGCTCCCGTCTATCCATATCTGGAGATAGTCGTCAAAGCGCCATCTGTCATAACCGGGATGGCAGACACAGCCGGCGGCGCCCAGAATATTTGCCATCTCTACGGCCTTTTTCAGCTTGTCCTTCGTGACCTTCCGGACGGCGCGGTCGAGACCGCCGGGGCTCAGATCCATGAAGGGGGCGTGCACGCTGCACCGGATGCCCTCTTCGCGGAGGATCTTCCCGGTTTCCTCCACTTCCTTCCCGTCGGCCTCTTCTATGGTGTCATTGTTGAAATAGATCTCAACGCCGACGCCGAGCTCGGCTATAAGACGCACCCTGCCGCGGACAAAGCGGTAAGGAGCGTTGGTGGCAAGCATCATCGCGTTCTTATCCTTCATGCTCATTTTGCCGTCTTCCCCATCTGTGCTATTACATCCTTCAAGGCCCTGCAGACGACATCTATTTCCTCGACCTTCATATTATTGTGGAATGGCAGGGCGATGATGGACTCACCGGCCCTTTCGGCCTCCGGGAAAGCCCCCGGCTCGAACCCGAACCTCTGGCGGTAAAAAGGCTGCAGATGGATGGGGGAAAAATACGGCCTTGCCGGGATCCCCCGCTTTTCCATCCTGGTGATGACCTCGTCCCGCGCTATGCCTTCCTGCAGCCGGACCACATAGACAAACCAACTCATGCGGGTGGTGGTGGGCGCTATCTCGAGGGGGCTGAGCTGCTCTATGGAAGAAAGCGCTTTCGAATAGGCGCCGGCAACCTCGTTGCGCTTCCTCAGCAGTTCGTCGAGCCTTTTAAGCTGGACCACACCAACGGCGGCGTTCAGTTCCGACATGCGGTAATTGTATCCCAGCCGGGAATGGTTGAGCCATCCGTCGAACTTGTCCCTTCCCTGGTTGCGAAGGCTCCGGAAAAGGTTCGCCCATTCCTCGTCGTTCGTGACCAGCGCCGCTCCTTCGCCCGTTGTCATCTGCTTGTTGGGGTAAAACGCGAAGGTCCCCGCCCTGCCTATGGCTCCGACGCGGCGGCCTTTGTAATCGGCGCCGATGGCCTCACAGGCGTCCTCGATGACAATGATGTTGTGCTTCGCGGCTATGGCCATGATGGGATCCATATCGGCGGGCTGGCCGAAGACGTGGACGACAATGATGGCCTTCGTCCTTTCGGTGATGGCCGCCTCGACCTTCGCGGGGTCCATATTGAGCGTCACGGGATCGATATCAACAAAGACAGGCGTCCCTTTCTCGAAGAGGATGCAATTGGCCGATGCGATGAAGCTGAAAGGCGTTGTGATGACCTCGTCGCCCGGGCCGATACCGGAGGCCACCATACACAGGTGGAGCGCGCTGGTCCCGCTTGTCACCGCAACGGCATGTTTGGCCTGTGCCACATCGGCTATGAGATCCTCAAATTCGATGGTCCTGGAACCGATGCTCAGGTTGCGCGACTGCATGACGCGCACCACGGCCTGTATCTCTTCGGCGGTGATGTCCGGCATCGACATGGGGATCTTGAGCGGTGAGGATGGTATGCCCACCGGCCCTTCCCCGCCGTCCAGGAACTGGCCGAAATAGGGCACGGCCCTGAAGGGCACGGGTATCTCCCGGCACATGGCCTGGATGTTCATGATGGTCTGCTGGGGGGCGTTGGGGATGGCGATGATCACCTCTTCGATCCTGCGCTTCCTGACGACCTCGGCGATGCCTATGATGGGACCGAAAACGTGCAATCCCTGGGTCTTCCTGCCGATCTTGGCCGGGTCGTCATCGATGAAGGCCGCGGCGCGCATCCCGAGATGGGGGTTTTCCTCTATCTCCATGAAGGTGTGGACGCCGGCGTCTCCTGCCCCGACAATGAGAACATTGCGCCTGGGGTTAATGCCCGCCTTTTTCCAGTTGATGTCGCCTTCATAATGCTCCGTCTCCTTTATGAGGAACCTGAACAGGACGACAAGGGCGAGATTAAAGAGCCCCTCTATGAGGACCGCGGGAGGTGTAAAGGATTGTTCCCATATGGGTATGAACACGAAATGAGAGACGGCAAGCAGCACTACCGTGCCGCCCATGACTGCCCCCACAAGGACCAAAAAGTCCGGCGTGGTGGAATAGCGCCATATTCTCCTGTACACGCCTGCAACGGCAAAGATGACCGGCCTCAAGATCATCGCGGCCAGCATGAAGGGAAGGACCAGCGAGAGATACTGGTAGTTAAATTGGGGCACGCCGTAACGCAGCATTCCCGCAAAAAGAACGGAAATGAACGTCAAAAAAATATCGGCAAAAACGACCGGTAGGTAACGTTTCTTCATATGTTGAATTTCACCTGCGGATAAGTGGCATTATCTACAAGACAATAAAGTTAAGATAAACCAAATCTGCTATAATTACCACCAAAAAGACAGGTTTACGGGTGACAGAAAAGACCTTTTTCGCCCCGGATGGACGCAGACAAACTTTAAAAAGCAACTCGATCGCTCAAATACAAACCGCACAAACCCAAAAACGGTTTCTCCAGTTTCTATAGTTTCTTCAGTTTCTTTAGTTATTATAACCATACAAACCAGATAAACCATACAAACCCAAAAACGGTTTCTCCAGTTTCTATAGTTTCTTCAGTTTCTTTAGTTATTATAACCATACAAACCAGATAAACCAGATAAACCAGATAAACCATACAAACCATAAACCTGTCTCACGCCCTCTCCACCCTTTGCGGCCTTTTTTTGTTTTTGACTTATATGGATCAAGTTGCTATAATTACTACAACGAATTGATAGCTTTTAAAAAACGGACCCCCCAGGTATCTTTCTGCATGATCCCCCGTTGTCGAATGTAGCATCAAAAAAGTCCTTACATTCCATCTAACGGAAAAGTACACACAGCACAAGAAACAGGCTTGCGCGGCAAGATCTTTTCCCGAACCTGCCGCAAGACCTGCAACGTTGATGAGACAAGGACAGATCAATGAAAATTCTTCTCGTTTATCCCGAGTACCCGGACACCTTCTGGAGTTTTAAACATGCCCTGAAATTCATATCCAAAAAAGCTCTCCACCCTCCCCTGGGCCTGCTCACCATAGCAGCCATGCTTCCCGGTGCCTGGGAGAAGAAGCTTGTTGATATGAACACGATGCCGCTGAAAGACAGGGACCTGCGCTGGGCCGATTACGTCTTTATAGGCGCAATGGCCGTTCAGCAAATATCCGCGAGAGAGGTCATCGACCGATGCAAGACCATGGGGATAAAGATGGTGGCCGGCGGCCCGCTGTTCACCGCAGCCCCTCATAATTATCCAGATGTGGACCACCTGGTGCTCAATGAAGCCGAGATCACCCTTTTGCCTTTCCTCAACGACCTTGAGCTGGGAAAGGCGACCCATCTTTACTCCTCAAAGGATTTTCCCGATCTGGACAAAACACCGGCCCCCTTGTGGAAACTTGCAAAAATGAACAGGTATCATTCCATGAACATTCAATATTCCCGCGGATGTCCTTTCAGCTGCGAGTTCTGTGATATCACCACACTGTACGGCCGCAAGACGCGAACCAAAACCACCGGTCAGGTAATAAACGAATTGGAGACCCTTTTCAAAGCCGGATGGAGAGGCAGCGTCTTTTTCGTTGACGATAATTTTATCGGTAACAAGAAAAAGCTTAAAACCGATGTCCTGCCCGCCATGATCGACTGGATGAAAAAAAGAAGGTACCCCTTCGACTTTGCGACAGAGGCATCGATCAATCTTGCCGATGACGAGGATCTGATACGGCAGATGATCCGGGCGGGTTTCGAAGGTGTTTTTGTCGGTATAGAGACCCCCGACGATGAATCTCTGAGAGAGTGCAACAAGTTCCAAAACACCAACCGTGATCTCCTCACCAGCGTTAAATTGATCCAGCAGTACGGCCTGCGTGTCCGCGGAGGTTTCATTGTGGGCTTCGACCATGACGCCCCAGATATATTTGAAAGACAGATAAAATTCATTCAGGAAAGCAGGATCGTGACCGCAATGGTGGGCATGCTCAATGCGCCAAGCGGCAGTTCTCTCTACACAAGGCTCCATAGCGAAGGCAGACTGACACGCGACATCACCGGTGACAACACCGACTTTTCAACGAACATCATCCCCAAAATGGGCTATGACAAGCTTGTCGAGGGCTATAAAGAGGTGCTCAGCGGCATCTATTCACCGAAGACATATTACGAGCGCGTAAAGGCGTTCCTGAAAGAATACAAACCCCTGGAAAAAAGAAAATGGCATTTCCATTTCAGGCATGTCCGGTACAATTACCATTACCTGGATGCGCCTTTCAAAACCCTCGTTATTCTCGGTATCAAGGATAAGGCGCGGGCGTATTACTGGAAGCTTGTCCTGTGGTCGATCTTCAGGCGGCCCCTGCTTTTACCCATGGCTATAACCTATATGGTCTACGGGTTTCACTTCCGGAAGGTCTACGAAAACAAACTGCCCGGACTCGCTCCGAGCAGATCAAGGACATGATGCAGGTATTCGGCGTGATCGGGGCCTGCCGTTACATGTCGGCCCCGCATGCCGTTATGTGTTCTTCAGATCGTATACCCAGGATTTCTCATCGCTGTTCCCCAGGGCCACTTTCTCGAAGCCGGCCTCTCTGAGACAGTAAAAAAGGTTGGTCTTTTCCGCGATCCTGCTAACGGTATCACTGCAAAATAACACGGAGAGCAAGCTTATGTATTTTTTATCCGGGCCGCTCAGCTCCACTTCTATGGGAAGGCTCTTGTTGATATAGTATTGTTCAAATTCGTTTGCCATCATCTCGCGCTGTTTTACCATCAGCTGTCGGGTGACATCATCGGCCAGACCCTCGACGCGCCTCTTTTTTCCGCGCACCGGGCTCAAAAGGTTTTGGGCGGCACCTTTTTCCGGCGACCGCTGATCCCCTTGTAATTCAATGCTATCAGCATAAAGTTCTTTCACTGGACGCCTCCACGCATCCGCATACGGCGAAATGCTGCCAAAAACTGTTTTACGCAAGCACGCCGCTGCAGGTCCTTGAAAAAACTCAGTCCTTCTTCGACTGTTTCTTTTTTGCCGCTGTCTTTCTTGCGGGCATTTTTGCCGCCAATGTCTCAACTTTCGTTCCAAGGCCGGTGAGCTGCCTGGTAAGACGTTCGGCCACCACCACCTGTACGTCGTTGGAAACCATGGTCTTGAGCGTTTCCAGTTGACGGTTTGCTTCATCAAGGTGCTGTCTTGAATCCTGAACCGCCTTGTGCTCAACAAATACGATGATCTGCCCCGCGAGCGTTTCAATGCTTTTTCTCAGCTCGATGAACTCTGCAACAGTTGCCATGTCTCACTTCCTTTATGTCGGTTCGCTGGTGATCTGTCAGGAATATAAAGGAGATTGTATTCCGTACCGGCCGACCCTGCGAGTAGCTGAAGAGTTAATAATCTTAAATCGACCGTGTGCTTAGTATACACTTTTCCGGTAAAAATATCATTAACTATCTCGCCAATTTGCCTGACCGGGGCAGACACGCCCTGGATCCCCGCCATCGGAACTGCCCGCCAGAAGCTGTCTTTGCTCATATCAAAAAACAATATTGTTCTTGTTATTCATTCATAATAGCTATTTTACTAATTGATGCTGCAGATGTTAGAATATTTTTCTTCGACATCTGGCGACATGGTCCATTGTGCCAGGCCAGATGAAATTGTTAAGGAGCTTGGCAAGTCATGGAACCACTTATCAACGATAAATACACTGATAACCCGAACGAAAGGGTGCTGGATTCTGTCATCGAAAAGAGGAACGCCGGGTCGCGTGTTGTCGGCATGTACTGCGGCTACGCTCCCGTGGAGATCGTCCGCGCGATCGGCGCGACACCTGTCTTTCTCTGCGCTTTTTCCAGAAAAACCATACCTGAGGCCGAGACGGTCCTGCCTTCCAACCTCTGCCCCCTCATCAAGTCGAGCTTCGGCTTCATAAAGACAGACACCTGCCCCTATTACGCCCTTTCCGAAGCGATCATCGGTGAAACTACCTGCGACGGAAAGAAAAAGATGTTCGAGCTTATCGGGCACATAAAACCCACGCACGTTATGGACCTGCCGCAGATACCGGAAGAAAAGGAGGCCCTCACGGCCTGGACGACCATGGTCGGCAAACTGAAGACCTTCCTGGAAAAGACCTTCGGCTCGGAAATATCTGACGACCGCATCGAAGCGGAGATCAAGGAGACCAATTACAAGAACCGCCTCATGAACGATCTCTTCGGTTATATGGCACACAACCCGCCGCTGATCAGCTGGAACGAATTGAATGATGTGTTCGGCCTCGAATATGTGTCAAACAGCGGGGAACTGAAGCATCTGCTTGACGGCATCAGGGTAAAGCTCGACCAGCGCCTCAGCAAAGGAGAATTCGTCGGAAACACCGGGGCGCCCCGTGTCCTTGTGAGCGGTTGTCCCGTAGGGGGGGACGCCCTGAAGGTCTTCAAGGCCATTGAGGAAGCGGGAGGAGTCGTCGTCGCCATGGAGGCGTGCAGCGGCATGAAAGGTTATTCGATCGTGATCGACGAAGATACCGGCGATCCCGTTTCCGCGCTGGCACGTGCATACCTGAAGATACCCTGCTCCTGCATGACCCCTAACCAGCGGCGCTTCGACATGCTCGACGCGATGATCGACCGTTTCAGGCCCGACGCGGTCATCGACGTCATCCTTCAGGCATGTCACTCCTACAATGTCGAATCGTACAGGATCGAAGAGCACGTGCGGGGCAAACACGGCCTCTCCTTCCTTAAGGTGGAGACAGACTTCACAGAAAGCGACCGCGCGATGATCCGGACGCGCATGCAGGCGCTTTTTGAAAATATCTGAGCTTTTGAAAAGGAAAGCAGAAACGGTTTTTGTTGTCCTTTTCAGTCGGTCATTTTATACTAACTTTTGCAGCTTAGTATAACTATTGACGATGATAAAAAAACAGTCCCCACAGATAGTTTCAGCAGGAGTGATCGAGAAGGACGGCCTTGTCCTGATCGGCAAAAGAAAGCGGGGAAAGCGTTTTGCAGGGAACTGGGAGTTCCCCGGCGGCACGCTTGAAAAAGGCGAAACCCCCGAGCAGTGTCTTAAACGGGAGCTTCTGGAAGAACTTTCCATAGAGGTTGAGGTCGGGGAACTTTTCTGCTCGAGCATATTCGCCTACACTCCCGAATGGACCGTCAAGCTGTTGGCCTACCGGGTGACCCTGATCTCGGGCGTTTTCAATCTCAGCGATCACGATGAGATCCGGTGGGTAAAACCGGCGGAGCTGATCAACTACAACTTCCCCGAGGCAGACAAACCCATCGTGGAGAAGCTCTTTAAAAACAGTTTGAAAGTCTGAGCGTGAAAAACCGTTGGCGTCAACACGCGAAAATATACGGCTCACCATTGAAGTCCTTTTTTTCTTAAAAACTTTTTAGCTCTGTCCGATCCTTTTTTAGCGGCCATGCGGTACCATTTGACGGACTCCTTATCATCCCGAGGCACACCGATCCCGTCTGCATACATACGGCCAAGATTATATTGGGCATCCGCGTCGCCCTGATCAGCGGCCATACGGTACCATCTTGCCGCCTCCTTATTGTCCCGGGGTACACCCCATCCGTTTTCATACACACATCCAAGATTATACCGCGCGAGGGTTTGACCCTGGTCAGCCGACAAACGGTACCACCTGACCGCTTCGCTGTAATCCCGCGTCACGCCCCGGCCATTCTGGTACATAAAACCCAGATCGTTCTGCGCAACGGCATGGCCCTGACCGGCGGCCATGCGGTACCATTTGACCGACTCCTTATCATCCTGAGGCACAACCTTGCCCTCCCGGTAGATCAAGCCCAAAGTGTACTGCGCGTCCATATCGCCCTGGCCTGCCGCCTTCCGGCACTCGCGGAGCACGTCTTCGAAGGACTCCTCCGAGGTACCCCTCCCGTCTGCCTCTTCAGGGGCTGTGTGCGAGCGGTCCGGCGGCGCGGCCTGAGGCGCGGCCGAAAATGCTTCGCCAATCGTGAACAGTACGCCATCAGGAGATCGCATATAAAGCACAGGAGTACCCCACTCAACATCGTTTGGGGCAAGGTAGATCGCCTTTCGTGCCTCTGAAAGCGCGGCATCGACAGGGAATCCTTCCGCGATAGCTCCATAGAATTCCCGGGCGAATATTATCGCGGCACTGTCGGTGATCTCAAATTGCATACCAACAACCGCGGGTATACCCTGGCGTACAACGCTCGCCGCCAGGCCCGCAAAAGGGTCAGCCTGAGAGTTTCGCGCTCCCTCGCAGGCGTTGAACACCGCAAGACGTAAGGACCGGCAATCGTGGAGCACCATCCCTACACGGTGTGCCCCCGCAAGCCACGACTGTCCGCGGTCGTCCTCAAGCGCCAGGACCCCTTCCTCAGTTCTTCTATCGAACCCCCCATGGCCGATATAATGGAACACATGGCAATCCTGCCTGCGCAAACGCCGTTCCAGACCGGTAAGGGTCGATGATTCCATAAATTCAAGCCGTACCTTGCCTTCTCTGGAGAGCCCTTCGAGGGCTTCCTTCATCTTTGTTTTTTCACGCTGAACGTCAAGGCAGGCGTAATCTGGCGGGCTGGAGATCATGACAAGGATATTTATGGGAAATTTAACAGCAAGAGGCGGCGTCTTTTCACTGATCGCCAGATAGCGAACAATCGGGGTCAGATTCGACTGCGCGATGAACCTGTCTGTCAAAGGATCGAAAAGGTACTCCCAGGGTATATCGGCCAGCTCAGGTGCGTCTTGAAGGCGAAGCTTGACCCGCAGGCCCCTGCCTTCCTTTTCAAGGGCCTGATCGTAGCTGCTCTTGAAACAGGCGCGCATGTTATCGGCGATAACCGCGTCAAAGAGCTTCCCGCCAAGCTCCCGCGCTGCCTCCAGTTCGGCGGATTGGATCCTGCGGGTACTGCTGCGGACCTTGCCCAGCTTCAGCACAAGGTTTTCGAGTTTGTCCTGGGAAAAGGGGAGGTTGAAGTACTGTGTCGCTTCACCGGCCGGCGAGTGAATGACCCTTGCAACGTAGCGGTCGCCGGAGCGTTGTATCTCCAGTTCAAAATCCAAATACGTGAGTTGCTCCATAGCACTCCCCCCACTCATTCCTTACCATTTCGGCATCCAGCCAAAGGGCCCCTGTCGATAACCTGCTTCTTTAAAACAATTATAACAAAAGTATGCAATAAAAATAAGGATGATATATGCAAGAAGGGAAACATCCCGGCCCTCCTTTTTTAAAGGAAGGCCGGGAGGGACCTGCTCCTTCATTCAAAAAAATTCGACTGAACGTCAGCATTTTTTTTCGGGCAGGCACAGGGGACATTGCATGTAAAAAAATAAAAGTATATACATAATATTAAGGCCATGGTCACACAAAACGGGAATAAGAACCTAAAAATAAGAACGGCAGCATATTTTGCCATTATTATCGCTCTCGTCGTCGTTCTGTCCGCGATATCGTCCCGGATCTGGGGAGGAAAACCCGAACAACTGCCAATTCCAAAAAAGTTCATACTGGAAAGGGAAATGACCGTCGGCGGGTTCGGCCAGGCCAACGGATTGTCGGGCCAGGCGCTGAAAGAGATATTCGGCCTTAAAACAAGGTCCGATCTCGAAAAAAAGTTAAGCGAATACGGTACGGACGATCAGGTCGCCTCCATGGTCAACAAGAAACTGGCATTGGCCTCGGAGCACGCCAGCAAGAACTGGGTAAAGATCCCTTTGAAGTTCGGCCTCTGGTTCATCTTCCTGCTCATCGTGTTCATCCTGCAGAGAAAGCGGAAGATCGTGACCGGGCTGAGGATCGGCCTGCTCACGGCGTCCGTTCTGATATTCGGCGTCGTGATGGGTTCGGACCCCAGCCCGATGGGCACGGTAAAGGACGCCATTCACCTTTACGGCAAAGCGCGCGCCGTCTTCCCTCCCCGCGTGATCGCCCTGTCTATCTTTTTGGCGATCGTGCTCATCGCGAACAAGTTCATTTGTGCCTGGGGCTGCCAGGCCGGCACGCTGCAGGACCTGATCTTCCGGACCAACCAGGCGGGCAGGCAAAAAGCCGCTATCGGCAGACAGGTCAAGCTCCCTTTCGCTGTCACAAATTCCATCCGGGTCGCGTTCTTTTGCGCACTCACCATCGCGGCTTTTGCATGGGGCTTCGACATCATAGACCCGATCGATCCCTTCAAGATATTTAAACCGGCACAGCTGGGAATTATCGGCGCATCATTCGTTGGGATGCTGCTGCTGGCAAGCCTGTTCATCTACCGGCCATGGTGCCATCTTTTCTGTCCTTTCGGGCTGACAGGATGGCTTGTGGAAAAAATAAGCCTTGTCAGGATAAAAGTGGATTACGAAACCTGCATCGCCTGTCAGAAGTGCGCCGCCGCCTGCCCTTCGACTGTAATGGGGGCAATTCTGAAACGCGACAAAAAGACAATACCGGATTGCTTCGCCTGCTACGCGTGCAGGGAGGCCTGCCCGACAAATTCAATAAGTTTTGCCGCCGGTAAAAGAACCCTGCCGCCCGCCGGTCACTTTAAACCGCTCCCCTCGCAAGAAGGTCGACGCGCTTCAGAAGGGCCGGTAAGCGATGGGGACCGTACATTACCCTGATCTTTTCCGCGGCCGCAGCGGGGTCCGATCCCGCCGCCGTCACATACAGGGGCCTGTCGCTCCTGCCCCTTAAGACCTCGATCCCGGTCGAACCTTTGTATTTCGATTTGGCAACGCCGATGACGGAAACCTTCCCGGCAAAGTGGTCGAACAGGTGCCTTCCGAGGCCCGGCCTGTCACCGAGCATGACATAACCGTCAACGATCATCTCCCGGGGCATTTCGCCGAATTGTTCGATCACCCTGAGGATACAGGGCATCTCCCGCCTGTAGAACTGCCCCGGTATATATCTTGAGGACACATCCGTGAGTATTGTATGTTCCAGGGATGGATGGCGGTCCGTATATTCATTGAAGAGTACCGCCGCCGCGGATGCTTTTCCATCCGGAAGGTAGTGGACATCAAAGGCCGCGATCATTGACGGGTCACCCGGGCCTTTTGTGCGGGCATCCGTCCCATATCTCCTGGGGAAGCACGATGCTGCGCGTCCCTGGAGCATTGAACGCCTTTGCGCCGGTATTAAGATCGATCCCGCTTCTGAGGTATGCCCTGTACGCAAGCTGGCTGCAGTAAAAAGCATCTTCCGTGGATGAGTTGAAGAAATTGATATTGTAAGACCTGCGCAGTTCGACCTGTTTCAGGCAGTAGGCGGCCACGTCTTCCCTTATTGCCGTTTCCCTTTCCGGGCCGGCGCCGGCCAATTCCACGGGATACGCGACCCCGTAAAAGATATCGGCAAAGGGCCCCCGCTGGCTTCTCATCTTCCTTTCGTCCCACACGCTATCCGTCATATCGAAAGCGATGATCTTCCCTTTTGCGCCCGCCTCCACGCACCTGCCCCCGGGACCGACGTAGATGACGATATGGTCCACGTCCCCCGGAATGAGCTTGCCGATAAACCGCCAGAACTGCCCGGTTATGTCAGCATCTCCGCCGTCGGTGGTGCAGATCAGGTCTCCGGTCCGCACGGTCAGCCCTTCTATCTCATATGTGTGTATCACGGCTTAAGAGTATAGCAAATAGCAGGAGGGTTTGAAAGGATGGTTCGACTTCTTTAAAATTCGGTTGATTATTCCATTCGGTTTTGTTAAGTTTGAAAAAAGGTCAATGATTCCGATAAGATCATAGCTTGCTTTGTAATTGAAAATATAACCGGCGGCAATTCGTTCAAAAGGAACAAAGGAGATCTATCGATCACGTTATCCGATGCAGGCCTCAAGAGACCATAGCGCGAACTTGTTATATAAGACAACATACCAGTCGGCAGCGCTGGCATTTTTAATCTACGTCATGCTGTTCTTTTTCGTGGATCGCCCCGTTGACATATGGCTGCACGCATGCTGCGCAGGCAACATGGTCAATCAGATCGGGGAATTCTTTTCGTCGCTGGCCAGCAGCGCATACATCCGCCCGGCGCTATCGCTGGCGCTAATTGCCGTTCTGGTGTCCAATCCAGGGAGAAGAAAGCCCTGGGCAATGGCCTTGCTGTATATCTGCATCAGCCTGGCCATCGCCTGGTGCGCAGGTGAAGGCCTCAAGTACCTCCTCGGCCGGTATCGGCCCATAATGCTCTTTGATGAAAATCTCTATGGATTCCACTTCCTCTCGGGTAAATGGGAGATGAACTCAACACCTTCAGGGCATACCCTCAGGGCGTTTGCCGTGTGCACTTCGCTCTCCGTCCTCTTCCGGAAATATATGTGGTTTTTCATCGGCCTGGCCATAGTGATCGGCCTCAGCCGTATTGTCGTGACCGATCACTACCCCAGCGATGTGGTCTTCGGTGCCTTCATCGGCATCTTCTCAGCCCTGTGGACGGCCTCCCTCTTTTTTAAGGAAAAACGAGATCCTGAAGGAGAGAATGACGGTTAGGAAGGTTTATATAAAAAAAGGGGTGGATATTCAGGCTCCAACAGATTTACGCGCGATTAAATCTTGTTTTCCACTTTCGTGTGAAGGGGTTCGAAGTGAAGTTGCGCTTTCCTTCGACTCGGATATGTCCCTTCGCCTACTCGTTGCCTGGGTTACCCACCCTTTAATAGTATATGTAATAGCACGTTTTCTCAATCTGTCAAGTCCTATGCAAACCCTGCTCCAACAAACCAATATCATTAGAACATCGACATTTTTTGTTGCGAAAATAGAAAAACGAGCATAATAAAAAAACAGGACAAGTCAAAAAAAGGAAATTACGATGAACTTAACCTGGTCTGTTCAAGATGACATACTTATTGTCAATTTCTCAGGCATGCTGATCGAAAAGGAGATCCGCGATATCCTGGAAGAATATCGTGAGGCCGTTCGCATCTCGGGATTGAAAAAGGTGCTCGTCGACACCAGAGACCTCAAAGGGCGCCTGTCGATCATAGAGGTGTATCTTCACACCCGCTCTTTCCCGCTCCCGGACCACAGCATCAAGACCGCCGTTGTCGAGCAAGAAGAAAATAAACGCTATGCGGAATTTCAAGAGCTTTTCCTGAAAAACAAAGGGCACATATCCACACAATTCTTCTTTGATTTCGATGAGGCCATGGCCTGGCTGAAAGAATGAAAAGGAAAGACAGTTTGAGAGTTTATTGTTTGAGTGTTTGTGAGGCGATCTAAAAGAAACAAGCGTTCTCCTTTGTTCTTAAAACGCTTCACAAACATTGAAGCTGGTTTTTATTGTCCATCAGCGGTATAAAAAGACTGGGTCCCGATGAGGCCCTGCCTCACAACTCAACAACGATCCCTCCATCTTCTGTTTCAGGATATTTTGATGTGAAGCTCTTTTTGCTGCCCGCCGGTGGTTTTGACCATGGTTCGCTGTGCTCCGATCGATAATTGAACCACAGCGTGGGCTTGCGCACTGACAAACAGATAACTGCTTCTATCGCCGGTTTGTCCGGGTGTTCGTGGATCGAGCCGTTCGTGCTGATGAGGAAGTGTTTCGCGTCGATGAGCTTCATGAGGTCTTCCGAGATATTGTGCCTGCTGCCGTGATGGGACATTTTGACCGCGTCGACCTTCAGTCTCTTCTTTCCCGGCGGAATGAGCTTCTTCAGGGATTCGCATATGACATCGGCATGGGCATCGGCAAGGAAGAGGCAGCTCTTGCCTTCGAATTCGGCAAGGAACGCGATGCTCGAACCATTGGCGGGCGATTGATCGGTGCTGAGCTGTTTCTTCAATTTAATTATAAACTCCTCCGGGCCTCCGAGAACACCTTCCCCGACATGGTATCTCGTCATATCGACAAGCTGCTTCCACGCTGCATCGAGATCACCGGGCATCAGGCCATGCTTCTCCACATCCTTTTCCCATTTGTCGGCCATCTCTTCCAGGCCTTCCGGGTACGGGGAGAGAAGTGTCAGCTTCATCCCGTCTTCGAGCTCAACGACCGGAAGCGGCTCATCGGCCTTCACAATGACGGCTCCCCTGCCGAACGCCTTGTTCCATTCGTTAAAGGCCCTGCGCCTGATCAGGGCGCTCAGGAAATCGCCTTCCCGCCCGCCAAGCATTTGCGTTTCCCTCAAATGACGCCACCCGTTGAACCATATATCCTCTGGTTGAACAAGCCATCCTTTTGGCGCAAGCAGGCGTATTATTCCCTCAATGTGGTCCGTATCCACATGCGTCACAACCAGCAGCTCCACCCGTTTGTCTCCATCCGGCAATTCCTTGAGCCTGTCTTCCAGCTTCTTGTACGCTCCTATGGGCCCGCCGTCTATAAGGATACGGCGCTCGTTCCCCTCTTGCCCGTATTCGATCCAGATGGCGTCGCCCTGGTTCGCGGGCAGCATCTCGATCCTGAAGATCTTTTCCGGCATTTCCTCTCCTTTTATCTGAGCTTCCAATCGGCATCGCCATACGCCACAACGCACAAGGCCATCACAAGGCCATTAAGCAGGGCCTTTCTTTTTACCGATCTGATGACCTCACCAAGACGTTCGAACGAAGCCTCGTCATCCTTAAACCCCTCGATGAGCATCTCGGCCACTTTTGCGGCGTGCCCGCCAAAGACCGTCGCTATTGTCCCGATGACCACACCTGCCCCTCTTCGCCTGAACCAGCGGACATGACTTCCATACTCCAGGGCGGTGCCGACCGTATCACATCCCAGAAGGGCAACAAGGGGATAGTCCTTCGTTCCCTCCAGCCGTACGTGCTTCTCCCTGATCTGGTTGCTTTTGATCGCTTTACCGCCGATCTCAAGAGTCGCGTCTATTCCATCACCATCTGTATGCGCCAACGCGAGCAGTACATGAGGTTTATGTTCCTGTACAAGGGCCGCCCAGTTCTCCCAGTCTTTTGCCCTCTGAGGTGAAGACCCTAAACGTTTTGTGCATGCCGATATGACAGGATCAAATGCCTCATCTTTGACCTTTTCACTCGCTGCGACCAGGGCAGCACCCGTGATCGGCAACTCCGGTCTATCCGCTGTTGGTTCAGATTGCAGGAAATAATCCTTTCCGTCCTGCGCGAACTCCGGAGTCATGTCGTGACGCTCGATGACTTTGCGTATCCCCCAAAAACCCAGCGGGCATACATGTTTTATCTTGTCCTTCGTACACCCGCTCCGGCATGAAGCCTGATCGAGCGCATCACGCCACGACGGGCATAGTTCCGCGTCATCTTCAGGCGCCTCGTGGTCGTAAATGAATTCGAAGGGCAATATCGCTTCATTTTGCGTGCTCACGATCTGTATGTAATCCTCCCCGGCGATATCGGGTTGGTTCTTCGCCTTCTTCAACTGCTCCTCGACAATGGACCAGTAGAGTTCATTTCCAAGATTTGCAAGCCTGACAATCAATGCACGGTTCTTCTCTGAGTCGAGGCCGCCGCTATAGTCCTTCACAGAGTTAGCGACCTTGCTCAATTCTTCATTGATATATGAGGCTATTGTCTTGCTCTGGGTCAGGTCCAGGCACCAGGCATGTTTGGACGCGACCGCTGTCAACCTTGGCCGTTCATCCGCTGTATGGTTCAGAACGAAGGCCATGTCGAACTGGCGGCGTTCATCGAGGTCGCCGATATTCGACCGGACCGACAATATGTCGGAGAACGATATTTCGCTGCCTGCGGTTATGCCGCTCTCATCGGCAAAGACATTGCCCTTCAATACGCCTGTCTGGAGTACGCGGCCGCGGTGCAGGACCGTTATGCGGCCTTCGAAGACCGGATGGTCACCGGGCTTGAAAATAAATGTGCATTCAGTGCTCGGGCCAAGCCTTGGAAGCTTGATAGATTTGCGCATGGCCTTTTTAAGGTGATCGGGCTCGGTCAGAACAACGCTCAGGCGCCACTCTTTTCTATCCTTCGGGAGCTTCTCCTCGGGAAAACCTTCTTCCAGCCTGATCCATTCTTCGTCAGGCGGGCCGATCCGCACTCGTATCAGCGTCGGCGCCCCTTTCAGGAAAGCCCGGTGCTCCTTGAGCAATTCCCCTTCTTTTTTGATATAGGTCTGCTCCTGCAGGAACCGCCGTTGCTCTTTGGCTGCCTCCCTGTGTGCATCATCAAGGGCCCTGGACATCGCCTTGAGACCGCGGGCTCCCCGGTACTCATGTCCGAAGTCCACGGAATCCCTGTACATGGCAAGTGTTCTGGCAACCTCCTTTGGCACACTCATATCATCACCCGGCGGCGCAGGTATGTTCATGTCCATCAATACTTGCGGCTGCATTTCGATGCGGATTTTCTCCGGCAGCATGCCAAAGCCGGCGCTCATCGGCTTGATAAAGCGCGAGATCTGGAAATCGGCCAGTTCACGGCTCAGGAAGATAACGGGATCGGTCGGATAAGATCCGGCGAACGCCCCGGATACCGCAAGATCAAGAGAGCTGTTATGGGAAAGGTTCCTGACGAACCGGTTCAACGCCTGGCCTACCGCCTCGTCAGCGATGCCGGGATCGATAAACACAAATCCCTTTGCCTGACTCTCGGAAGAGAGGGCCTGAAGGTGCTGGTTCACTGAAGATATACTCTCATCCAGCCTGCCGCGGACGATGACCAGGTTGGTCTTCTGGCTGCCCGGCATCTCCAGGAGCGTTTTCAGGAGCTGGCGTGTCCAGCCGTCGAAGACCAGGATATCACAGTTGTCATTTCCGCGGTCTATCTTCACCGCGCCGGCAAGCTCTCCTGATTCCCATTCATTGCACGCCCTCTGCACTATAGCCTCTCCGCCGTTACCGTCAAGATAGCCGAGACGAAGAGGCCATTCCATATGAAGGGCGGAACCCGCAGCGTTGTATGCAATGTGCACAGACTTTGATAAAGCGTTCGCATCCCACTGCGGGTCCGCCTCAAATAACAACCTGAACCACGGCGCAACGTTTTCTGCTTCGGGATAACCGATGATCTGAAAACGGCGTTCTTCACCGAAGCTGCCGATCGAGCTCTGCCACGCATCCGCCATCTGTGAGGGCTTAAGGCTCGAAAGGAGGACCTCTTCTTCCCCGATCTTTACCGATTGATCTCGCCCGGGGAAACGCCACGGCACGATACCTTTTATATCACGAGACCTTTGAAGGATGTCCCGCAGTTTTGATACCGGGGAACGCATCGCGCAAAAGGCCTGTTCTAAGCCGCGAGATGTTTTAAAAAGATCTCCCGAAAGGTCTTTGATAGAGAACGGCTCGTCATCAGGCAGCGGCGCGGCAAGCACGCCCAGCGCGGTAAACGCGTTGGCGAACGACCTGTCGTCCAATTCCATTCCCCATTGCTGCCAGAAGCCAAACTCATCCATTTCGGTCTCCCTCTATGTTTAAAGCCCTGCCGACGGGTACGGAAAGTCCGCCGGTCTTTGCAGCGACTGGTCCACATGTTTGCGCAGGGCCGCGTCACATACGGCGTAGCCCCAGTTGATGAGCTGCTCCTGGAGCTCATCGGGCACCCTTTTCAGGCGGGTTGGGACCTCGGCGAGCTTCGTGGTGTTCCCGAACGGGCACGGCAGCGGGTCCGCAAGTCCGTAGTCCGCGATATTCGTCCTGATACCCCAGTAGGCCCCCTTTCGAATACTGTTCTCATATGCGCTGATAAGCTGGCGCTTGCGGAGGCTCCTCACCTGGCTGTCGATAAGGTTGAGAACACGGTATGAATGACGCGCCCAGTCCTCTTTCGGCTCCTCCTCTGCACCAATGTGCCCGCCGGCATCGCTCACAAGGATGGTTCTATAGCGCTTCCACGCGGTTTCCAGTCCCAGGTTGTCGTAGACGCCGCCGTCGGTGAGGATAACTTTTTTTGTGAAAGGCTCGCACTGGAGGTCGTCGCCGCTTCCGGGGGTGAAATCTGCAGGGTCCAGTCCCATCTCCAGGGGTGAAAGGAGGGGAGGGAAAGCGGATGAGGCCGCCACGGCCAGTGCCATGGCAACTTTGGGCGCCCTTACCTCACCCACCCGGTAATCACGCATGTAGGGCTTGGAAAACCGCCAGAGAACGCCCGATTGCACGTTCGTCGCGTTTATCACGAACCGCGGTCTATCGGGAAGGTCCTGCAGGGCCGCATCATGGAAAAGGTGTTTCCGGTAAGCCTTCTGGACCTTTTCGCTTATGCTGCCCGGAAGGAATATCCCTCCCACAATGGCCGTGGCATCGATAGTCTCCCCGGCAAGGCTGCGAACAGGGCCCACAACGAACTGCCTGTAAAGATCCAGGTCGTTCGCGCCGCCCGAAAAGAGTTTGTTCCATGCCAGTCCGAGAACTCCCGCAGTGATCGACCCTCCAGAGACGCTCGAGATCCTGTCAAGGCGTGCAAGATATCCCGTTTCAAAGAGCCGCCACACGCAGCCGAGGTGAAACAGCATAGCGCGATACCCGCCTCCGGACAAACAAAGCGCGATCCCTTCCTGCGGTCCTCCTTTTACCAGGTCCGCATCGAGGTATCGAACGGGTTCATTGACCATTTCATCAGGGACATTTGAAGACGGTATATCAGGCATAACACTCCTCCTTAAGGGTACGCCCAGCTTTATCCCTGCTTTTTTGCCGGGCCGGATTTGCTCTCATAAGTGGTCAGAACGCTCATAAGCTTGTCTATCATCTTGATGGTGAACCTTTCGCTGAAACCTGCCAGAAAGGCGATAAGGAAGGCCATCTCGGGCCTTGCCATCTTCTGTTCGCCCAGGCCCTGCACGGAAACCAGGCCAAGGAAGAAAATAAGATACACGAACCAGCCGAATATCGCCCCGATCACGGGTTTGCACAGATACCAGAGCTGGAACTTGGGATCGAAATCCTTTTGCTGAACATGACTGTAGATCCCGTAGATGGCAATAGTTATTCCGCCCAGTGCCCCGAACCAGGCCGTCTGAATGGATTGATTGATGACACCGCTCCACAGACAGAAGTTGGGCCATTTGCACGTAAGATACCCGAGAAGAAGAAGTATGAAGAGGTAGACAAATTCTACCCGGAGAAGCCTCTTCGCGAGAGGCTCCGACCTGGCGCTTATGGCCGCCGTTATCTTATCGCTGGCACTATTGTACTTCACGAGGGCGTCCGCGAAGTTGCCCTGGCCTAACAGGTCCCTGCCCTCCAGGATAAGTTTCGAACTTTCTTCAAATACTGCCCGGTCCGTCTCAAGGGCCCTGGCCGTTTCTTCCAGCTTGTCGAACAGCCTGAGGCCGTTTTCTTTCAGTACCTCTTCCGTGATATGCTGCGCCATGATTCCCCCCTTCTCCGGCAGGAAAGATCATTATTTACATAATGGCTCCCAATTGCCCTCAAAAACACAGGGCGTGGCAACATCGCTTTTCCACGACAGGAGCTCAACACGATTCAGGTGACAGCTGAAATCTTCCATTATTTTCCGGTCTTCTTCCATGTCGCAAAGGATCACCGAATAGCCCCCGTTAAGAGACCGCACCGATATCCTGTATTCATCACGGACAGCCTGGACCCGAGACTGGTCGGGGTATATGCTTTCCAGCAGGGCGAAAAACTGCGTCTCGTTGAAATCGCCCGGTACGGAAAGACCCTGCTTTTGATAGTACGCCGTGATCTTCATGGAGAAGTCTGAGAGTGTTATTGCCGTTGTGGAATACCTCTCGCCCTGATCCTCATCGGACCTTGAAAATACACCGTCGCTGGTGCATCCTAAAAAAGCGACGATCAAGAAAACAATGACAAATCGTTTCATCCCGAAGCTGTCCTCCTTTTTAAGGCCAAAATTGCGGACGATCTTCATCTACACCGGTATCGAGGTTCCAGTTCTTGATATAATCGGAGATACTGCCCGGTCTTTTGTTCTCGATGTCCGTGAACAAACGGCCCCATGTGTCTATTACAGCACTCACCGCCTTATCGAAAACATCCTCCCTGAACCGTCCCGTCCTGCTGCCGGGAAGTCTGACCTCATCAATGAATTTCGTTTGCTCATCGGGATTTATGTCCCTTGTCTTCTTGTAGACCAGGTTCTTTTTCTCCCCGATGTGCCGGAAAATGGCCATGGGATCGGATGCAGAGCTGATCCTGGACATAAAGTTCTCATGCCAGTCATGGGGTTCGATCCTCTCAAACCATGGGCCCGCGGAAGGATGGGACACCTTGAGCGTTTCAGTCCAAAAATCGTTGAGATGCGGGTTGACCCTCTCTTTGCTGCTGTCGTCGGAGCACATGGAGAAAAGCCCGACATACTCCGCGTACCTGATGTCCACGCCCTTGATCTCGTGGAATATGTAGCTGTCCTGGGTCATCTCGCAATGCCTGTGCTCTTCGGAATTAAATACATACGGCCCGACAATGGAGTTCACCACGGGATGTACCACCGCGTCCGTGACAAGATGGGTAGTGAAGCCTGCAAGCCAGGCAAGACAAATATCAAAGGCATCCCCGGTCAACTTCAGAAGGTTCGCGACACCATGACGGACAAATTCACCGGTCTGCTCGTAATGCATCCTGTCTGCCCAGCTGTGATTCTTCAGGTATGCATTGAGAAGTTCCGAAAGATAGGGGTAGTCGGGCCCCACCGCGCCAAGGCATACAAAATGATTGAGCCCGAGGACAATAGAAAAATATGAATGCTTATCCGGAAGGCCATTATACTTATCCATCGCCTCTTCAACAACCATCCAGTGTGTAAACGTTCCGGCCATTTCACCTCCCATGGGACCGCCATTCCTGCCAGCTCCGACACGAACCATTCGTCCCGATTCTCTAATAGATCTCTACTCTGCAGCGGCCTGTTTCTCTTGTTGTTTGTACCTGCAGTTTGAAATTGATATAGATACTCATAGATGCAGGGATCAGAAGGATCTTCAATGATTCGATCATGATATCCCCTAATTTTGGCTGAAACTTTCTGAGCGTCCCTGGTGAATTATAAAATCAATACTATCACAGGCTGGTATCATGTCAAGTTAATAATAGCTTCATACTTTGATCATACAAGTTATGATCGGCAGGTGATAAACTGTTTTTACTTCCCCTTCTTTCTTGTCATGGTCATCGTTTCGGTCCAGTGCCTTTCCCCATCGGGGTGAACATAGCGGGAACTGCCGTTGCCCGTGATAAGCTCGTTTGAGTGCACGGTGAGGTTCATGGCGTTGGTCACGGACCCGCCTTCGTCGTCGACCTTGTCGCTGTTCGAGAGGATCAGGGTGTTTCCCGTCAGCTGACCGGTGAAGGTGCACATGGATTTCGGTTTGCAGACCGCGCCGGACTGCAGTACAAGGGTATAGCCGCCCTTGCCTCCGGTTATGCTGCATGTGCCCGCCGCCGGCGGACCGCCTGAAGAGATCATCTCGTATTTCCATGTCCCTGTTATATTGATGAGCTTCGGGTTGATGGGTTTGGTGAGGGGCACCGTGGGAATATCCTGCGCCGCGGCAAAACAATTGACCATCAAAAGACCTAAAACAATGGTGACGCACATGAATGTTCTTTTCATCTGTGCTTCCTCTCTTTATTGCCTGTTTTTTGACCTTTCTGGTTCACACTGAATGTTTGTCCGGCAACATTGATCTGCCCTGTCCTTGGTGTGCTTTCCCTGTTCTCCTGGACGGTGAACTTGACCATGCCCTTACCCTTGCCCGATGAACCTGATGCGATGGAGATCCACCCGGCATTCGGGACCGCCTTCCATTCACATCCGTTGTCGGTCTTCACCGAAAAACTGCCCTTCCCGTCTTTTGCCCCAATATTCTGACTTGCCTTTGACAGGGCGAATGAACACCCGGCGGCACCTCCGGAAGATGCCTTCTTCGCGGAAGTACTCGAAGCCGTTGGAGATCCAACGCTCATTTGTGCCGATGCCGGGTCGGTCTTTGCCGATGGCTGGGTTGTTTGCGTTGCCGTTTGATCCTGCTGGGCCGATGACCGGCCCTGCTGGACCACGTTCACTGTCTTGTCCTTGACCTTGATCTGGGCACTGCGGGCCGAGTTCGATTTGTTCTCCATGAAGTGAAGGGAAACGTGGCCGTCTCCTTTCCCCGACTTTTCATTGGA
>JAKLET010000035.1 GCA_022711595.1 Deltaproteobacteria bacterium | reverse complement strand
GATCGACCATAAGGCTGTAAAGGCTCACATTCTCCACCTTTTGCCTCGATGCCTTGCGGATATACTCATTGCAGCCCCTGAACTGACCGTAGCGTTCATCGATGACGGTCCCTTTCTGCACCGGCTTGTTGGGGCCTTCAGGGCTGATCTCGTATGCCGCGCGACAGTCAAGCCAGTTGTACGCACCGCACAGACCCGTCCTCTCGGGGCTGATGACGCAGACATGACTCGGGGCAAAGGACTGGCAGAGAATGCAGGAATAGAACGTTTCGACGCTCTCGTCTGTCATACCCTCGATCCTCGCGTCCCTCTGCGCGTAAACCGCCCTTGCTGTATCCAGTATCTCGCGGACCTTCGTTTCTTCCGTATATATCTTTATCTGCACCTTGTCGAAGATGGCGCCGAACTCCTGATGGTACTTGGCGTGGATGATCCTGCCGATATGCTCCAGCGTGAACCCTTTCTCAACTGCCTGTCTGGAGATCCTGATCCATGCGATATCGCGCTGGCCTATGTGCATTATCCCCTGGGCCTGATTGATAAGGTGATGGTTCTGACGTTCAAGGATCGGTTCGAAGTCCTCCTGAAAATTCCTTCCCGCCACCTCGGCGACCATGGCGAAATGCAGCCTCGAACCGGCCTGTGTGTCGCCGACATCAGGGCCGATGACCTCTATCCTGCCGTCCTCCACCTCGTCCATACCCTTTGACGTGGTCAATTCAACGGCTATTGTCCTTCCGCCGCCCATCTCAAGGTATATGTCCTCGCCGCGGACACGTTCACCCTCGAAGGCCGGGCCGTAAGACACAGGGATGGGGACCTTCGCGATCTGCACCTTGAGGCCCCTGACCTCGACGGCCTTTTGCACGATCTGATCGTGAGGGATGTTTGAAACGACATGCTCATAGGTACAGATCCCTGTGGGGAGGACCTGCGGTATGGGTGTGTCGGCTATGGTGGGGAACCCCCAGTTGATGGCCCCGGCCGCGTTGGCATACCATTCGTCGGTCACATCGCCGAGGGCGAGGACAAAGGCAAAAGTCCTGTCCTTGTTATAAATGAGGTTCCGCCTGAAATCACCGGGGCGGATACCGCCGAACGCCATGGCCACACGGCAGGCAAACCCGATGGCGAAGACGGCCTGGCCGATGTCAGGGCCAAACGGCACGAGGCGCGTCGGCCAGCCTATCTGGACGCCCGCCTCCTTGAGCTGCTGCGCGAAACGATTGCCGCCGTTCTGCCCGCACATGAAGACGTAGAGGTTCTTTTCCTGCAGTTCAAGGGCGATCTTTGCCGCCGTGGCAGCGTCCGGCGCCGCGCCGGCGATGGCGGCGAATCCCGGGGCCGTACCGTCAACGAATTCAACCCCTCTCTTCCTGAAAATAACGTCGTTGGCGGCGCCCAGCCAGATCGTCCCCTCCGTCACTTCCTCGGAGTCGGCGGCGTAACAGCCGGGATCCTCCAGGTATCGTACCGCCTCGATGATCTCTTCGGCAAAAAAGGTTGCCATTCCCGCGTCGAGCGCCGGTGCCAGGTACGGAAGCGGCACGCTTTCCTTGACAGGCGGAGGTATGAGCCTGCCGCACAGCGCAAGGACGCGCTCCATGTCCTTCACCCTGGAAACGGCTATTCCCGTCATCGCGTAGATGATGGGAAGGTAGTATGCCGTATTGGGAAAACCGACTTCATGGTCGGGACCGAATCTCTCCAGTGCCTCACGGTACTTCCCTTCAGCCTGTTCAAATATCTTCCGGGCACCCCTTATCGCCGCGGATGCGATGATCTTAGACATCCATGCACCCCTCTTTCATCTCCATAGGAACTATTCCATGGCTCTTCTCATGGCCATATCGAAAAGTACCCGCTCCCGGGCCTTGTCGATTCCAAGGGCCTTTCGTTTCTTGTCTATGTGGGCGATCATGAGTTGCGCCGCTTTTACCGGGTCCTCTTCGTACGCCCACATTCCCTTGTATATGTCTTCGTATTCATTGAAAAGATGCTCCGTGACCCTCTCGCTCCCCAGGGTGGGCCACGTGGTGCCGAAAACGGTGAAGATACCGGATGCAACAAAATAATGACCTATGGCGATGGCCTTTTCGCTCATCCATTCCGGTGCTGCCCCCGCCGCAGGAAGATCAGAGAGGTCGTCGCCGAGGCCGCCCTCTTTTACCATGGCCGTTGCCGCGATGAGGATCCTGGAGTTATCGACGCACGAACCCATGTGGAGCACCGGCGGGATACCGATAGCCTCGCAGACTTCTGCAAGCCCGCTGCCCGCGTGGGTACGGGCCGCTTCCGGTGTAAGCAGGCCGGCCTTTCCGCACGCCATGGCGCTGCAGCCTGTCGTCAGGACAAGCACGTCGTTCCTGATAAGTTCTTTTATCATGGCAAGATGGGCCGCGTCATGCTGCGTCCTCACGTTGTTGCACCCCACAACACCCGCAACACCCCTGATCCTCCCATTGATAATATTGTCATTGAGCGGACGGTAGCTGGCCCGGAAAAGACCGCCCAGCAGGTAAGTTATCGTTTCGTGGCTGAAACCGGCTATCATGTCCTGGCTCTGCGCTGGTATATACACGGCATGGCGCCTGTTGGGATAGTTCTCGATCGCCATGGCGAGTATCCTCTTTGCCGTGTCAAGGCCCTGCTCGGGGTGGAACTCGATGTGTTCGGCGCCCTCTATCATGGCCCGGTCGGAGGTGGTAATGAGCTTCGTGTGGAAGCATTCCGCAACGTTCGCCAATCCCTGCATCTGGCACTGCACATCGACGGTCATAAGCTCAACAGCGCCGGTGACAAGCGCCAGTTCCTGCTGGAGGAAATTGCCCGCGCAGGGGATCCCGTGGCGCATGAGCACCTCATTGGCGCTGCAGCACATGCCGGCAAGGTTGATCCCCTTCGCCCCCGCTTTTTCTGCAAGCTCTTTGATGGAAGGATCATGGCTTGCCGCGACCAGCATTTCCGGTAAAAGCGGTTCATGGCCATGGACAACGATATTGACATGGTCTTCCCTGAGCACACCCAGGTTGATTGAGCCGAGCACGGGAACCGGGGTACCGAACATGATGTCCTGAAGATCGGTGGAGATCATCGAACCGCCCCAGCCGTCGGCAAGGGCCGCACGGGTCGCCTGCTGGAGGATGTGCCTGTAATCCTGATCGACCCCCATATGGGTCCGGTGCATCACTTCCACTACCTCCCGGTCGATGCCGCGGGGCACAACACCGTTTTTCCTCCAGATCTCCTGCCTGCGAAGAGGGGCCTTGTTCACGTATGTAAGCTCGCCGCTTTGCTTGCCGAACTCGTTTAAGACCTTTTCACCGAGCTCGATGGCGATCTCTCTCGCGTCGCCTTTTTCAATGTTGATGCCGAAATCAAGGGCCACTTCGAGGAGCTTTGTTTCGTCCTTGATGGAAAAATCCTGCGTCTGCCCCCGGGCCGTCATCAGGAAGGTCAATACAACTTCACGGGCGTGGTCTGAATGGGAAGCCGAACCGGCGGCGACCTTGCGGGCAAAATTACGTGCAACGACGGTATCGATCGTTGCCCCGCACACACCGACACGCTTCTTCCCATCGCCCTTCTTCGATCTGGGCATCCTGCATGGTCCCATGGAGCATATCTTGCAGCAGCTCTCTTCGACCCCGATGGGGCAGGGTTTCATATCATCGGCACGGGAAAAGACCGTGGATATGTCCTCCCGCTGGGCCTTTTCGATCAATTCCAGTGTAGCCTTGTCTACGCTCTTTTCTTTGACGTCGGCCATCTTCTCTCCTTATCAGGCGCAGAGCTCGCCGATCATGTCCCTGACGAGGGAAACGCTGTCGGGATGGCGCATTACAACTATATCCGCCCCCGCGACGAGCAGCGTCATCGCCGTAATCGCCTCCATGAGGACGGAACGCCTCTTCTCGTCGCCAAGCTTCGGGTCCTCTTCCCTTGTCAACCTCGTCTCCCTTGTCTTCCAGACTTCAGGAGCTATGTTGCAGATTATGGGAAACTGGAGCTTCGCGTCTTCCTGGGTAAGGGCGGCCATCCTGTCGCGCTCCATCACGGAATAGGTATATTCAAGACCGTAACCGAGACCGCCCGTGGTGGGGTCGATGATGATCTTCTCTTCATTGACGCCCAGGTTGCCAAGGAGGATGTTGAGCTGCTTGGCCAGGTTGACATCAATGGGGGACGAGGCCATGACGACCTGTCCGTAGCCGATGGCCATGGCTCCTATCTGCTTGTAGTTCTTCTCGGACACGGGGCCTACGGCTACATTCTTACTCTCGCAGACCTCGGCAACCATCCTTAAAAGCTCGCTGTCCTTATCATCGTTCGCTGTGCCCCATACGAGAAGAGGCACATCGATAGCGTCCGCCACTTTTTTCACGACCTCCACGACCTCCTCCGTCGCCCTGTTCTCACCGTTCGGGTCGGCGCTCCGGAGCTGAAGGACGATCATCTCGGCCCCGTAGGCATCGATGCATTTCTTCGCCCACGCTACGGGATCGCCGAGCACATCCCGGTAAGGTTCGACGGCCCACTGCTGCCACTCATCGGGAGGGCTGTCCCAGACCTCGAAGGCAACCTTCGGGACATTGGGCATGTCACCCTCGAAGCGGTAAAAGGGATAACAGGTCGCGCCGCCCACCTTCAACGCCTTCTGACCGGCACCTATCTCAACCTCCCGGATCCGTCCCGTGTATTTTATCTTAGGAATCTCAAAGGCCATCTCTTCCTCCCCTGTTTCACGCTATATAATGATGTTCTCCTCAGGCTTCCTGTTTTCTCTTCTCGCTGCCGTACCAGTCCGCGCTGTACCAGTAGCGCATGGCGGAACGGATATATCCAAGCCTCTCGTCGCGGGTGGCAAGTTTTTCCCGCCAGTCGCCGCGATCGGCAGGCTTCCCTTCCTCGAAAGTGGCCCCGAGGACCTTCACCTTCCTGCCGGCAAAGTCTTCCTTTTCATCATACCGGTATTCTTCCACGCTTCATTTCCCTCCCGCTGCGATCTGGGCCGCCTTGAGCGTATTCTGCATGAGCATGGTGATCGTCATGGGCCCGACACCGCCCGGTACGGGCGTGATAAAGGAGGCCTTATCTTTCACCGCCTCAAAGTCGACATCACCGCAGAGCTTTGCCTTACCTTCGGGCGTCACGCCTATCCTGTTGACTCCCACGTCGATGACAACGGCGCCTTCCTTGACCATGTCGGCGGTGACGGCCCGGGGCCTGCCCGCGGCGACTATGAGGATATCCGCCCTGCGCGTGTGAGCCGCCAGGTCCCGCGTCGCCGTATGGCACATGGTCACAGTAGCATTGGCGTTCGCCTCTTTTTGGACAAGCATCATTGAGATGGGTTTGCCCACAATGTTGCTCCTTCCCACGACGACAACCTCGGCGCCCTTTGTTTCGACACCGCTGCGTACGAGAAGCTCCCTGATGCCAAAGGGTGTGCAGGGATAAAAACGCGCCTCGCCGATCATGAGCCTCCCCAGGTTGGCGGGATGGAACCCGTCTACATCCTTATCTGGATCGATGGCATAGAGGACCCTTGTCTCGTTGATGTGAGGCGGAAGGGGCAGCTGGACCAGTATGCCGTGTATCGCCGGGTCGTTGTTATACTTTTCTATCAGGCCGAGCAGTTTCTCCTCGGAGACGTCTTCCGGCTGATCGTCCTGGACCGAGTAAAAACCAAGCTCCTTTGCCGTCCTTTGCTTGCCGGTAACGTAACTCACCGAAGCGGGGTTGTCCCCGACTATGATCGTAACAAGCCCGGGTGTGACCCCTCTTGCCTGACGCAGTTCCGCCACATCCCGCGCGATCCTGGCCCTGACCTCTTTCGCGACCTCTGTCCCGCTGATGATCCTCGCTGTCATAAATGCTCCTTTCCGGTACGCTCCTTCAACTCATCCCACCCCGGTGACCGTTCTTTCGAATATCCCGTAAGCGTCCAAAAGGGCGGCCGAGGATGCTTCCAGTTCGAAAATCGTCCGGCCTGCAGCATCGCTTTCCGAAAGGACCTCATCGTCCCTGACGGTGCCTCCTATCGTCACGCCCTTTTCAACGGCGGCTTTCGCCATGGTATCCCTGTCCTTTTCATGGAAGCGGTTGACTATGACCACCGTTCTCCTGATATGAAGACCCAGTTCGCCTATAATGGCAAGGATCCTGGAAACGGTGAGGATGCCCCGCGGAGTGGGATCAGATACAACATAGAGTACATCGACGTCCTGGGTGACCAGCCTGCTCATGTGCTCCATCCCCGCTTCGTTGTCGACAACGACGGAGGAATAATTTCCCTTCAGGGCGTCGATGTACTTCTTCGCCATGCTGTTAGCGGCGCAGTAGCATCCCGGGCCTTCGGGTCTTCCCATGACAAGAAGGTCAAAACCCTTCGCCTCGACGACCGCCTCCTGCACTTTGTACTCCACCCAGTTGTCTTTGCTCATACCCGTTGGGACATCGTTCTTCAGTTTCTCCCTGGCTTCGCCTATGGTAGAATGAACGCTCACGCCAAGGACCTCGTTAAGGTTTGAGTTGGGATCGGCATCGACAGCAAGGACCGGGCTCCTCTTCACCTTCTCGACGAGATACCTGACGAGCATCCCTCCGATGGTGGTCTTCCCGACACCTCCCTTACCCGCTATCGCTATCACTTCAGGCATGAAGACCTCCTGTGGAGGCAGGTTATGGGTGATGGGTCATGGGTCACGGGCAAAACGAAAAAAGATCCTTTCTCCCGTAACTTGCTGCCTGTCTCCATTTTTCTCCTCATTACCTATCACCTGTCTTTTCCATCTTCCCTATGACCTATAACCTATGACCTATCACCTGTCTTTTTCATCTTTCCTATGACCTATAACCTATGACCTATCACCTGTCTTTTTCATCTTTCCTATGACCTATAACCTATGACCTATAACCTGTCTTTTTCATCTTTCCTATGACCTATAACCTATGACCTATAACCTGTCTTCAATACCCTCATCACTTCCGGGAAGGCCTTTTCATCCGTATGAGGCAGGAACATGGCCGCCATGAACTCGTCCATAAACTGCGTATTGTTCGACAGTTCTATATTTGTCATCGATCTTGCGATCACGCCGGTTTTCTCAAAAAAGCTTCGCGAAACCGCCGCCATCCGGGCACCGCCAAGAGAACCATTACCGAGAAAACGAAAACGCTCCACCGGTATCTCCGGCAAGAGACCTATGGCGACGGCCTTTTCAATATCGATGGAGTGACCGAACCCTCCGGCAATAATAACCATACCCAGATCGGGAAAAGCAAGACTCCCGTTCTCAAGAAGCACTTTGCATCCTGCGTATACGGCGGCCTTTGTCCTCATGATGTTGTCAAGATCAACCTCGGTGATGACGATGTCCTTGTCGATCTTCGTTTCCGCAGCGAAACACAGGACATACTCATACCCGCTGACTCCTTTCCTTATACGGGGCGAAGACCGTTTTTCCGCGAATTTGCCGTTCTGATCGATAGCGCCAGCCATGAAAAGCTCAGCGACGATGTCGATGAGGCCTGATCCGCATATGCCCAGGGGCTTTGCCCTGTCCACGGTGATCATCATGGGTTCGAGGTTCGCCGGATTGATGCGCACCTTTTCGATTGCCCCCGGGGCGGCCCTCATACCGAACTGGATACCTCCGCCTTCGAAAGCCGGTCCGGCACTGCAGGACGCGCACAGGAGCCACTGGCTGTTTCCCAGCACGATCTCTCCGTTCGTACCGATGTCCATGAAAAGGGACACCTCATCCCTGGAGGTCATTCCAGAGAGGGCAACACCTGAGACGATATCCCCTCCAACGTATGACGCCACACCAGGCACGGTATACAGGCGGGCATGTCCGCCAAGCTTTAAACCGATGCGGCGGGAACTGACCGGTGCAAATGCCGTAGCAAGTGGTGTATAGGGGGCAAGCATGATGTGTTTCGGATCGATCCCGAACAGAAGGTGCATCATTGTTGTGTTGCCGGCTACGACGACATGACTGATATCGGCCGCATCCACGCAGGCCGAGCCGATGAGATCTTCGATGAGCCTGTTCATGGTGGAAACAACGATATCCTGGAGCCTCTTGAGCCCTCCCTTCTTCCGGGAGTACATTATCCGCGAGATTACGTCTTCACCGTAGCTGATCTGTCCATTGTAATCGGCTGATTCGGCTATGACCGGAGGATTGCCGGAAGGAGCCCCTTTAACGTCCCCGCTGTTTCCCCGGCCGCAATCGATGAGCTGGGCACAAACCGTCGTGGTTCCCACATCGACAGCCAGGGCATAGTGAACCCTTTCCCGGTTGCCCTCTTCCACGAGTACGGCCTCACGAAACCGTTCGTTCGATGCCGCGGTGACGGTCACCTTCCAGTGGGCATCCCTTAGCTTTTTCCCCAGGTCTCCAAGGACCTCGAGAGGAACGGCCATTTCACTGCCGTCTTTCCCGGGGACAAACCCGCGCGCCAGCCTCGCCGCGTCAGAAACGTTGTCGTTCGGGTTCGGCCCGGGCAATTCGAGATAATGCTTGACAACCAGCGGTTCGAACGCGTTATCCCTGATCGACCCTTCGATAAGGGCCGCGGCGTCCGCGTCGTCCCTTATCGCCGGTTTTCTCAGGATGCTCCTGTCCACCTGGGATTCAAGAGGTATCTCTACAACCGCCCCGGCATTGACCGTGGAGGAGCATGCAAGCCGGAAGCCCTTCCCGTATTCGTCATCACTGAGACAGCGGTGCGGTGATGATGCGACAGATCCTTCTGCTATCCGGACCTTGCATTTGCCGCAGGCACCGTTGCCACCGCAGGATGCGTTGATATGCACCCCTGCCTTCATGGCGATCTCGAGCAGATTATCCCCTTCCGCTGCCGGAGCTACCCTGTCTATCGGCAGAAATCTTATCCTGTATTCTCTCGGCATATTGTTCAGACATACCATTCTAACAAATTATCCTCTCTTTGAACACACCCATTTTTTACATTTCGCTCAACGATAAACAAAAATGGCCATCAAGCGACGTGTCTAAAAATGACAAGTGACGGAAAAATCAGTTTGAGTTCGAACACCGAAACATTCATACTGTCTTTTCCCCATGACCTGCATGTAAAGAATCTATCAATGAACAATATATCTGTTCAGTATAATAAATGAAACTCGTAATCTGCCCTGCCCTTATTTTTCGCTCAATATTATCAGTCATATTACCGTTGACAAAGATATCTGGTTAAGATATAGTGTTCATTATAATGAATTATGTATAGTGCGCCGGTCATAAAAAAGACTTTTGAGGTCATGTCGCTCATTGTGGACAGCAACAAACCTCTCGGTGTTACCGAGATCGCCAGAAACCTTTCTTTGAGCAAGAGCACGGTGTTCGGAATTCTCAAGGCCCTTCAGGACATGGGCTTTATTGTGAAAAGCAAATCCACGAAACGCTACACCATCGGCCAGGAGCTTTTCAGACTTTCAAAGAAGGTTCTTCAAGGCGGGGAACTGACCTCCATCGCCCGTCCCTTTCTCGAAAGGCTTATGGAAATTGTCGACGAAACGGTTTTCCTCTGTGTCCGCGAAGAGAGCGTCGTCAAGGTATTGGACACCATAGAGACCCGCAAGAAACTGAAGATATCCTCCCCGATCGGCACAAGGCTGCCCATCACGGCATCGGTCTTCTGCAAAGCATTCCTCTCCCCCATGGGGGATGACGAGATCCGGGACTTCCTTAAGGTCAAGGGACTGCCTAAATACACGGTAAACAGCATCACGGATATTGACCGCTTCATAGAAGAGGTCGAAAAGACACGCAAACAGGGCTACAGCCTTGATCTTGAAGAATACCTCATGGGTGTCAGGGCCATTGCAACGCTTGTCTATTCGAACAATTTTCCTGTAGCGGCGATCTGCATCCTCGGTTTCACGGGTTCCATGACAGCAGAGGGCATGCCGGAGATGGCCCGTCAGCTTCAGGACACCGCCCGCCTGATATCGGAAAGAATATCACAGTAAATACGATTACTTACTCACAAAATCCATTATCTCCCTGAACCGCGCAGCGTCCATGAACATGGGCCAGTTGTTATGACCGGCATCTTTGATCGTCCACATGCGCTTTTCTCCGGGCAGCGATACGTACAATGCCTCGGCGTGCCGGACGGGTATGATATCGTCACGTTCGGCGGCGACAACGGCAATCCTTTTTTTGAACGATCTCAGGTTAACAACGCTGTCGTAACGATCTTTCAGCAGTAATTTAACAAGGAAAGTCGGGACTTTGGATCGCGCTACGGACGAAAGGGAATCCCAGGGCGTGATAAGCACGATCCCGTCAACCGCGCCTGGCACAGCTGAGGCAACCGCCGCTGCCACCCCGCAGCCCAGCGACTCCCCAAACAGATAGACGGGGCTGCCAAATTCTTCGGCTGCAAAACGCAGCGTCTCCGAGGCATCGCTTACGAAGGCCTTTTCACCAAGCGTCCCCCTCCTGCCCCCATAGCCTGGATATTCTGCAAGGACAACCCGGTAACCGAGGGGTTCAAGCAGCTTCACGTAAAACTCACGGTCAGATGCCTTGCCGGCATTGCCGTGAAAAACGATGACCGTGCCCCTGACCGCCTTCATTTCGCCCGTGCCGATAAGGCCGCGGTAATCGTCGCCGGATCGATGCCAGAATTTAAGACCCTGCAGGGCGAAAGACTTTTCCGAAGGCTTAACGGTATCCGGAAAATAAATAAAATTGTTCTGCATATCGCACCCGAAAAATATTACTACCGCCAGCATCAGCAAAGGCAATGATCTCGACAAGCAAACACTCCTGTCCAGTTTCAAAAAAAGGGTATAGGCCTTGATTTACAAACTATGTGAAAGCACAACTGATTCGTCACCATTGTTTTTTGAACTCTTTGAAATATTATATACATAAACCGACCCTGTTGGAACATGTTTAACGATCGTATTTTCAGCACCTTTCTCTTATGCTGCAGGAAACATATCCATGGGCATGGCGAAATACACCGGGAGTTTTTTTAGCTTGGAAAGCTATTCCATTAAACATATAATGTGAGAACATTCGGTACATCGGGTTGGGGGAACTGAAGTGAAAAGGCTTATCGCCCTTTTTTTCCTGATCTTTTTTATGGCGCCGCAGAATACTCTCGGCCAGGCCCCCAGGGAAGAGCTCCTTCGAGAATCAAAAATATTGAATCAAAAAGCCATTTCGCTGTTCAAGGCAGGCAAATACACCGACGCCGAACCGCTTTTGAAAAAAGCCCTGGAGATACGGGAAAAGGCCCTCGGACCCGATCATCCCGATGTTGCCGAAAGCCTCAACAACCTGGCGCACCTTTACAACACCACCGGACGCCACCCCCAGGCAGAGCCGCTTTTGAAAAGATCGCTGGAGATCCACGAAAAAGCCTTCGGCAGAGACCATCCCAGAGTAGCCTCATCCCTTAATAACCTTGCCTTCTTCTATCAAATAACCGGGCGGTACGCTGACGTTGAACCCCTTTTAAAGAGATCCCTGGCGATCAGGGAAAAGGCCCTCGGCAGGGAGCATCCCGACGTGGCGACGAGTCTCAACAATCTGGCATACCTCTACCTTGCCACGGGCCGTTACAGGGAAGCTGAACCATACTTCCTCAGGTCCCTCGAGATAAGCGAGAAGGCCTTCGGCAGGGACAATGCCCGTGTTGCCACATCCCTTAACAACATGGCGGGGCTCTACGGTGATATGGCCCGCTATACAGAGGCTGAGGACCTTTTAAAAAGGTCCCTGGCGATCAGGGAAAAGGCCCTCGGCAGGGAGCATCCCGACGTGGCGACGAGTCTCAACAATCTGGCCGGCATCTACTGGAAGAGCGGGCGATACACCGAGGCGGAACCGCTCATTAAGAGAGCGGTTGGGATCATCGAGAAGGTCTTCGGTGGAGAGCATCCCAGCTTTGCCGCTGCCCTGGGCAACATGGCTGAACTCTACAACGCTGTCGGACGCCGCGCCGAGGCTGAAAGCCTTGTGAAAAGGTCCCTGGCGATCAGGGAAAAGGTCCTCGGCAGGGAGCATCCCGACGTGGCGACGAGTCTCAACAATCTGGCCGGCATCTACTGGGCCACCCGGCGCTACAAAGAGGCCGAACCTCTGATGAAGAGGACACTGGAGATCACTGAAAGGGCCTTTGGCAGGGAGCACCCAAAGGTGGCTGCCTCGCTCAACAACCTGGCGGAGCTTTATAATTCCATGGAAAAATACTCCGAGGCCGAGCCTCTTTTCAAAAGGTCTCTGAAGATCACAGAAAAACTTTTCGGCAGGGAGCACCCTGACGCGGCGATGGGCCTCAACAACCTGGCGGAACTCTATCGCTTCAGGGGCCGCTATGCTGAATCAGGCCCCCTCTACGAAAGGTCGATAGCCATACTGGAAAAGAACTTCGGAGATGACCACCCGAGGATCGCGTCATCCCTCCACAACCTGGCGAAACTGCGTGCCGCCACAGGCCTGCACACAGAGGCACACGCCCTCTTCTCCAGGTCAGCCCTTGTCGGCGACAGGGTCAAGGAGAGTGCCTTCCTCATCCTTCCCGAGAAAGAGAAGCTCGAATATATCAATCAGAACACCTACCGCATCGAGACATTCATATCCCACACTTCCAGCCATATGACCGCGGCCGGTGCCTCTATGGAGGACGCGCTCAATGCATGGATCAAGTGGAAGGGCTCCGTCCTTGAGGCACAGGGACGTTATATCGACGCCCTTGCCACCTCCGGCGACCCGAAGGTGCAAAAAATGCTCATGGAGCTCACGGCCGTCCGCCGTGAGATGGCGCGGCTGCAGATCTCCGGCCCCGGAAAGGCCGGTCCCGATGAATACAAAAAAAGGGTCGCATCCCTTGAAAAGAAAAAACAGGAGCTGGAAGAGGCGCTCATGGCCGCGAACGCCGACTTCTTCCGGGAAAAGAAAGCACGCAGGGCAGACGTGAAAACCCTGTCATCCGCCATGCCCGAGGGCTCCGCCTACCTCGATTACGCCAGGGTCCGCCCCTATGATTTCAGCAAACCAAGGAAAGCCTTCGGCAAACCGCACTATCTCCTCTTCATCCTCATCCCGGGCGATACTCCCATGGTAAAGTTGTTGGACCTTGGCCCCGCGAGCGATATAGACCGGCACATCAGAGCCTATCTGAAAGAGATGGGCAAGGCCAGAACGGAAGGGAAACTGCCCGATGAAACAAAGCTCGGAAAGACGGCGGCCGCCCTGTACGGTCTCCTGGTCAAACCAGCCGGCACGTTCATAGAGGGAAAGAAGCACCTCATTGTCAGCCCCGACGGGAACTTGAATCTCATCCCCTTCGAAGTGTTCACGGGCCCAGCCGGCGCCCCTCTCCTGGAGGACCGGCTCGTCAGCTATGTCGGGGCCGGCAGGGACATGGTCAAGTTCTCCTTTGCCACCCTGAAAGGAGGGAGGTCCCTCATCCTTGCCGATCCCGATTATGACATGGGCAGTATGGACATGGGCGCGTCGAAGGGAGCCATGGGGGTGAAAAAGGAACACACCCGCGGGCCGGTTTCCCGCGACGCAAAACACATGCATTTTGACCGTCTGCCAGACACAAAGGAAGAGGCCGACGCCATAGCCGGCGTCCTCCGGAAAAAGCTAAATCAGGAGGTCTTTAACCACCAGGATAAAAAAGCGATCGAGGACGTCCTCTTCGGTATCCCGTCACCGAAGGTCCTCCACCTTGCCACTCACGGCTACTTTCTCGCCGAAGAGGAGACAAAGCAAGGTGACGCCGCCGAAGACCCCTCTATTTCAGAGAATCACCCGAAGACCCCGTCCGCCGCCATAGAAAATCCCATGCTGCGCTCAGGGATCGTTCTTGCCGGCGTCAACACCTCCCTGAAGGAAGGGCGTGACGACGGCATGGTGACGGCGGAGAAGGTCCTGGGGCTCCAGCTCAGGGGCACCGGTCTCGTGGTGCTCTCCGCCTGTGAAACGGGCGTTGGCGACATAAAGAACGGCGAAGGCGTCTTCGGCCTCAAGCGGGCCTTTATCCTCTCAGGCGCCGGCAGCCTCGTTATGAGTCTCTGGAGCGTCCCCTCCGGGGAGACCGTGGAACTCATGACCGGCTTCTATGACCTCCTTGCGCAGGGCAAGTCCAGGGCCGGGGCCTTAAGGGAGGCAAAGCTCGCCCTCATGAAGAAAAAACCCAACCCCTTTTTCTGGGGAGCCTTCGTCCTGACGGGGGAACCTTAAGGAAACAGTTTCAGCTGTTTCAACGGTTTGAACTGTTTTGAAGACAGCAGCGGAAAACTGCAGGGAGAGAGCGCGATGAGGGGATTCAGGTAAAAAAATATAATTAAAAAGCACTTTTTAATAATCCTATGATAAAATTACTTAAATTATACAATGCCATACGCAGAAAGGAGGGTCTATGAAAAGGATGGAATGGTTCACCGTTGCAGCCTTTGCTGCCTTAATCACCGCGTTCTTCATGATACAGCCCGTTACATCGGCGGCGTTCAATCCTCAGCCGGAACCGCCGGGAAAACAGAAGGGGGGAAAGATCAATCCCGGCGAGACCAAATCGGGCATCGTCATTGAGGAAAAGACCAAGGGGTCGTTGAAGCAGAAAGGTTCAACGAAACCGGGGGCCGCGCAATCGGGGATCGCCATAGAAGAAAAACAAGGCGGAAGCGCGAAATAAAACACGAAGGAATAAGGAGTGTACCCGGACAATGGAAGAGCCTGAAAACCCTGTCAATGCCGAACTGGAGAAACTCTCCAAAGAAACTCTCATCGAACTCATCAAAATGTACTCAAGGAACTGGCACACCTGCGACGGGCTCTGGTTCTCCGGCGTCGAAGACCGCTTCGGCATTGACAGGGCGCTTGAAATAGACATCAACATGTGGGATATCTCTTCAAGGCTCGAGGCGAAAAGGATCAAGGATGTTCTTTCCATCCCCGACAATGCCGGGCTTGATGAGGTGCTCAGGGCCGTCAATTTCATGAGCTGGGCGGCAAAATGTGACTACCGGATCGATAAGAACGGGGATTCGGCCCTGCTCACCGTCACCTCCTGTCCTCCCCAGGAGGCCAGGATCAGATCGGGCAAAGCCGTGTTCGCCTGCAGGCCCACGTTCGAGCATGGCTTCAGGAACGTGGCAGCCGTCATCGACCCCGGGGTAAAGGTGGCCTGCAAATACTGTCCCCCCGGCACCCATCCTTCCGACAGCTGGTGCCAGTGGGAATTCAGTGTCAAAGGAGATCGTTGATACACCGGCGTCCAGATCGCGGGATCGGGACCGCAGGCAGGAGACACAGGTGTTTGAACAGGGAATATTCAGCATTTTCAGCCGCCATTCAAAGAACCGCGGGCCAAATTTGGATCGATCGCGGCCCGGGCAATTCACCGACGAGGTGGCCAGAAAGACACAGTGGTCGCCTTTAAGGGATTCCGGGAGCCTGCGTTCCCGAAGGCTTTCCCAGGTGAATGCACATCGCTGCGAGTGCCCGCCGACACTTGAGATCAAAGGCGTGTCCCTCTTCTTCATCACCGGCGGGATCGCCGCATTCTTCCTTCTGTCCCGGGAAGGGTTCACCTTCAGCACCATCGTCCTCTCCCTGGGCGCCCTGGCCATTATATCGGCCGGGATCGCCATGATGTATCTTGCTTCGGCGCCGATCGTATTTGATAAGACCACCGGACTGTTCTGGAAAGGAAGGAGATCGCCCGACCTATCGATCTTTATGACCGATCCTCAGAATTTAGCCAGATTAGCTGATATCCACGCTATCCAGCTCATCTCCAAGCTCCAGACCGATAACATCGGAGTTTTTTGCGAACTGAACCTTGTTATGGACAATGGCAGGCGCATCCACGTCCTGGATCAACGAAACGCGGACATGATCAGGGAATATGGCAAGACACTGTCGCGATTTCTTGAGAAACCCTTTTGGGACGCCACCCGATAAAGGCGACAGACCGGCTGATTTGCCCCATTCCGGATCATTTGATCCGGTTCATCGCAGGTATGTCGTTTTATCCTTTACGCTCTTTCTCGGGACCTCACGGATGTCGGACGCCCGTTTGCCCAGGCACACAAGGGCCACCGGCGTCTTCGCCTCATCGACCCCGAGTATCACCCTGATCGCGCTCTTGTTGAAAAGGGTGAACCATAGCGAACTCAGGCCGAATGAGTGGGCGGCAAGGTGCATGTTCTGTATCGCGGCGGCACAGGCGGCCTGATACCCGATATTGCCCTCTTCCATGAACATGTCGACACCGGTCTTCTTCGGGTCCCCCACAATAGCGATGATCACAGGAGCCTGCCGCAGGAAATCTACCTTGTATGAATCAAGCCATTTCCAGCCGCTTGTCTCAAGGGCCCATACCCTGCACCGCTCAGCTTCGTCGAAGATCCTGCCTTTGATCTCTTTGCTGGTGATAACAAAGAATTCCCAGGGTTGGGTGTTGAGCGGCGACGGCGCCCATGTGGCAGCCTCCAGGACCTTCTCGATCAGCTCTTCGCCAACCGGCTCCGGCAAATAATCACGGCAACTCCTCCTTCCCTGCATAGCTTCAAACAGTTCCATACTGTCCCCCTTTTTTTGTTTTTTTATCCCTACAGGCCTTTGATACAATCCAGAATTCCGTCATCCCGGACCGGGTGTCCTCTGGATGCAATGATCCAAAGGCCTTTCTAACCCTTCATTTTCTCTGGATTCCGGCCTAAGCGGGAATGACGAAAAAATATATATGCATCGAAAACAGGCCCTATCAATAACCTATTAGATATCGATGTTATCAGCCGGTCAGATTTATGTCAATCAGAAGCTGCCCGCTGAGGTTTCTCTTGACAATTCATTAAAATAAAAAGAAATTAGAAAATGGCCAATCGATAAATATTCAAAAAAAAGGGGGCGCAATGAAAAGAATGACCGGCGGCAAACTGGCAGTTCCATGTTTATTACTGCTTTCAATATTCATATTCGACTGTGCATCGCCACGGACTGCCGGTGCTGCGGAGGAGAAAGACACCTTCAGGCTGGTCCATATCGAATCATTCGAACCATTTGCCGCCGTTAAGGACGGCAGGTCGGAAGGATTGACCATAGATATCCTGACAGAGGCCCTTTCCAGGGTCGGCCTTAAGGTTGTTTTTAAAGGAGAACATCAGGACATGGAGCAGGACCTCGTCCTGAAAGGGGCAGCAGACGGTCTGGCCTTTTTCGGGGTCAACGCGGAACGCAAAAAGACCTTCGATTTCAGCGATCCCTATCTCATTACAGGCGGCGCACTTTTTGTAAAATCACCCGGGCCTCCCTGCAACAGCCTGAAAGAACTTGAAAGCAAGACCATTGCCACCCCGTTGAAAGGGCCATTGGCCGGATATATTAAAAAAAACTCTCCCGGGATCAAATTGTTAACCGATGTAAAAGATTACAGCGCTACCCTTGAAGCGGTCTTGAACGGAAAAGCGGACGCTGCCGCCCTCAATACCCAGGTCGGCGCCGTCCTGGCCCGGGGCTCCTTTCCGGGCAAGTTCTCGATGCCGGAAAAGGGTTTCCTCGAGATTCCCATCGGCGTAGCGGTCGCGAAAGGAAAGCATGGTAATTTCCTGGCAAAGCTCAACGAAGGACTGAAAGCCATCATGGCCGACGGCACATACGATAAGATCATCAAAAAATGGGGTGTACCCCTTACAACAAAACCTCAAAGGAGCAAGCCATGAAGAATATGAAGGCATTTATCGTTGCGATGATGATAGTCATGGTGGCGGCGATCACACCTGATTGTATGGCACAGAAGGAGGCGGCGGCGCCCGATGCCATCACCGTGATCCACAGCCGCAAAAGCGTGCGGAACTTTACAGGTCAGATCATTGAAAAAGAAAAGCTGGATAAGATCCTGAGAGCGGCAATGGCCGCTCCCACTGCGGTCGGCAGGCAGCCGTGGTCCTTCGTGGTCGTCACCGAAAGGAAGACGCTTGATGCGCTCAAAGACGGATTACCTTACGCGCAGATGCTCGGCAAGGCCGGAGCCGCCATTATCGTCTGTGCCATACCGGAAAAGGCCCATGACAAGATGGTGGAATTTGCCGTCATTGACAGCTCCCTGGCCGGTGAGAACATACTTCTTGCCGCGGAAGCCCTGGGCCTCGGCACGACATGGACCGCCGCATATCCGTATAAAGACCGGATGGGCCACGTGAGGAAAACGCTGAACATTCCCGACAGCATCATTCCTTTAAATGTAATTCCCATTGGATACCCCACGGGGGTGGACAAACCAAAGAACAAGTACAAACCCGAGAACATTCACTGGGAAAAATGGTAACAACCTGCGGCCGCACAGATTCTCCGCGGCCCGGTATATATACGCACAAGACAGAAGCCCCGCCAAAACCGCCGGTCGCGGTCAAGAAAAGGAGAACCCCCATGAATTCCATTCCAAAGACCATTGCCCTTCTGCAGATCGTTGTCATGTTCTTTGCCCTCATCATCCCGGCATCCGCCGATACCCCTGCTCCTCCACGCGACTACATCAAGGAAACGGAAAACGGCAAATATGTCTTCGTCATGCTGGCACCGCCTGAAAGATGGTCACAAAAGGACCCGGCCATCAGGAAGACCTATAAGGAGTCAGGGCTCTACAGGAACGACGGATCGTCCAAACCGCTGTGGACCGTCTATTGGCATTCGTTCGAGGTATATCCAAGTTCAGACGGCAAACACATTGTCCGTATGGGTCCGTGGGCGTCATCCACCGACCAGTTGGCCCTCGCCTTTTACGAAAACGGAAAAGATCTCAAGCAATACTTTATCAAAGATCTTGTACGCGACGAATTAAAACTGCGCTACACGGTGAGCCACTTTTTCTGGAGGTCTGACCTGAAATTCAATGACAAAGAGGATACGATATCCCTGAAAACAACAGACGGCCAGAGCTACCTGTTTTCTGTCAAGACGGGGGAGATCATAAAAGATAGGTGATAGGTTATGGGTAATAGGTTATAGGGAAAACCAGAAAACCTCCATCACCTATTACCCATAACCTATCACCCGCAGTTTAGAAAAGCCCCTTTACCTTTCCCGTTTCCACATCCACATCGATTCGGCGGAAGGCTGGATCGGAGCTTGTCCCGGGCATGAGGCTGATAGCGCCGGTTACCGGACAAAGGAACTTTGCACCGGTAAAGACAAGGACATCACGAACGGGAAGTCTCCAGCCCTTCGGCACCCCCTTCATCTCCGGCTTGTGGGACAGGCTCAGGTGGGATTTTACCATCATGGTAAAAAAGTCGCTTTTTGACGGATCGGCTTCCAGTTTTCTGGCCTTTTCCTCCGCCTCGGGGATCCAAAGCACGCTGTCCGCCCCGTAGACATTCTTGGCGATTATGTCAACCCTCTGCATAAGGGGCATCTCAAGGGGATAGAGATAATTGAATTCAACATTCTCGTTGCATGCATCGATGACTGCATCGGCGAGTTCCAGCGCGCCCTCCCCGCCCTTGAGCCACTGCTGCGAAACAGCTACGCGGGCACCTTCTGCCTCGGCGAAGCGCCTTACGAGGGCGATCTCATCTTTCGTATCGGTAATGAACTTGTTTATGCACACAACCGGTTTCATCCCTGACAGCTTAACGATCCGGATATGATGGAGCAGATTGGGAATGCCGGCCTCGAGGAGTTTGAGGTTTTCCCGGGTATATTCCTGCGGCAGCGGGATGCCGGGTGCCACGCGCGGGCCGCCGCCGTGCATCTTGAGCGCCCTGATCGTTGCCGTGATGACAGAGACATTCGGTCTGAGACCGCTCAATCTGCATTTGACGTTCCAGAACTTCTCAAAACCGATGTCCGCGCCGAAACCGCTCTCCGTAACATGATAGTCGAAAAGTTTGAGGCCCAGCAGGTCGGCGATTATCGACGACTGGCCTATGGCTATGTTCGCGAATGGCCCCGCGTGGACCATGACCGGCTGGCCCTCGACCGTCTGCAGCAGCGTGGGGTTGATGGTGTCCTTCATGATGGCGCACATGGCCCCCGCCACTTCGAGGTCTTCTGTGGTCACGGGGGTGCCGTTCTTCCTGTATGCCACGGTGATCTCACCTATGCGCCTTCGCAGATCCCTGAGGTCGCGGACGATCGAAAGGATGGCCATCAGTTCGGAGCTCACGCCAATATCGAAATGGGACTGCATGGTGAAACCGTCCATCCTGCCGCCCATGCCGACAACAATATTGCGAAGCGCCTGGGCACAGAAGTCTATGACCCACCCCATCTGTATATTGGTGGGGTCCACATCGAGGCGCTTAAGTCCCCTCTTCGCCAATTCCCTGTCGCCGTAGTTGCGTTCGTGCTGCATTCTCGCCGTCAGGGCGACCATGGCAATATTGTGGGCGTTCATGATCCTGTCGATATCCCCCGTCAATCCAAGAGAAAATTCCGTCAGGGGCACTACCTGCGCGTTTCCTCCGCCTCCGGCGCTTCCTTTGACGTTCATCGTGGGACCCGTCGACGGTTGGCGGATGGCCCCGCCGACATTCTTTCCCCTCTTGCCGAGGCCTTCAAGAAGACCAATGGTCGTCGTTGTCTTGCCTTCACCAAGCGGCGTCGGAGTGATGGCCGTTACATCGATATATTTACCGTCGGTTTTGTCTTTCAGGCGCTCCATGATGGCGGCGTAGTTGAAACGGCCCATCTTCCCGTAGGGGATGACCTCGTGTTCACCGAGGCCCATCTCTTCGCGGAGCTGCCGGATCGTCTTCATTTTCTCTTCTGCGGCCTCTGATATCTGCCAGTCCGCCATCTTCGTCGCGTCATAGGGCATAAAAGGTTTTTTCCTCCATTTTTCTGCGATTCGGTAAAGATATAACATACATGGCTACAGGACGACTGTCAAGAGAAGCGGCGGTTCAAGGTCCTGGATCACAGAACAACAAAAAAGAGCTGAACATCGTTGCAGAAGTCACCTGTTTCTGATAGGGTTAATTCAGGAACTATGGTACGATCCCGTTGGCTCGTGCCGAAAATGGAAGGTAAAGGAAGGGGCTGATATTGAACATTTCATCCCTGATAAACCTCTACAAGGAAGGACCGGCAGACAAACAACTTTTGAACAAATTGATCGGGGAATATCTCGATCTGATTGCCCGAAGGGAAGATGATGCCCTCCAGAAAAAACTCCTGAAAGACCTCATTCAGAAGTATGTTTCTCTTGAAAAACGCGTCGACCGTCTCCTCAAGAACACTCTTCCCGAAAAGGTTGCTGAAGAGATCAAGTATGAAGGTACCTTCACGCCACGGCAATTTTACTGCACCATTCTTTTTTCCGACTTTTCCGGTTTCACCATGCTTGCGGAGACAATACCTCACGGAGAACTCATTGCTATCCTTGATGAAATATTCAGCGGGTTCGACACAATAGTATCCGATTGCCGGGGAACCAAGGTAAAAACGATCGGGGATGCCTACATGGCTGTTTTCGGCGCACCTGAACCGTATAAAGAACATGCCGTCAAAGCCGTGGAAGCGGGTCTGGAAATGCAGGATTTCGTAAGGAAATTCAATAAGAAGAGCGGCTTCTCCTTCGGCATGCGTGTCGGAATCCACACCGGCTCTGTCATGGCGGGTGTTGTAGGGCGGGAGCGCATGCAATTCGATATCTTCGGGGATAACGTTAACATAGCTTCCCGCTACGAGACTGCAGGAGAAAAAAACAAGGTGAACATATCATATGTGACCTACATGGAAAGCAGAGACCACTTTATATTTGAAGGGCGTGGATCGATCAGCCTGAAAAACAAGGGGAAAATGAAGGCATATTTCGTATTACAGGAAAACGGTAAAGACCATGGATAGACAGAACAGGTATGACAGACCCATCAGGATCGCCGAGGGGATATATTGGGTAGGGTTCTACGAAGAAAGAACGAACCTCCACTGCAACCCCTATCTCATCGTGGAAGGTGAAGGCGCGGTTCTGATCGACGGAGGAAGCCGACCTGATTTTGCTGTTGTCATGACAAAGATCCTCCAGACAGGCGTTGACCCCAAAAAGATCGAAGCACTCATCTACCAGCATTACGACCCGGACCTTTGCGGTTCAATATCAAACATGATCGACATCTGCGAAAACCCCGGCATAAAGATACTCTCTGAAACGAGCAACAGTGTCTTTATCAACTATTACATAGAAAAAACCCGGCATCACCTTTTCAAGACCATCGATATGGACAACAACTTCTTTGCCTTTCAAGGCAGGACCGTTACTTTTTTCTCGACGCCTTATTGCCACAACGAAGGCAGTTTTGTAACTTATGATAAAAAGACAAAGACACTTTTCAGCAGCGATCTTTTCGGAAGCTTCTCGTCGAAATGGGACCTTTTTCTCCATCTTACGAAAGAGTGTTACACGTGCCCCGATTACAATAATTGCCCGAATGGCAATGATTATTGCCCGATCCCCGATATCATCGATTTTCACAGGAAAATCATGCCGGGAGGAAAGGCCCTCCAGTACGCCATGAAGGTCATAAGAGGGATCGATATCGAGATAATAGCACCACAGCACGGGAGCGTCCTGACCGGAAAAAAGGATATAGGTTTCGTCATTGATCTTCTTGCATCGCTCGACGGAGTCGGTATCGACGCTTACCTGTGAGCAGGTACGGCGCAACCAATAAATAATACAGAGGTCACACAATGGACATCAAAACATCGGGAGATCTGAAGGGTATACTGGACGTGCTGTCACGCATGGAAGAGTCGGAAAGGGCCATAGCCGATTTTTACCGAACATGCGGTGATACCTGGACCAGCGAAAAGGAATTCTGGGCAAGCATCGAAGGTGAGGAAAATAAACATATTCAATATATAGAAAGAATGAAAGAGATCATTTCAAAAAAACCCGAGCACTTCAAAAAGGGCCGCCCTTTCAACGTCTTTGCCATACAAACAGTCAACAAAGGCATTCAAAACAACATACAAAAGGTGCGGACAGGTGAACTCACCAGGAATAACGCGCTTTTCGTGGCCCGGGACAGTGAACAGTCTCTCATGGAAAATAGATATAACGAGATCGTCAGGACAGAAGACATCGAATACCTGACTCTGGCGAAAGAGATCATGCAAGACACCGGCAGCCACAAAAACAGGATAGATGACGAGATCAAAAGAATAGAAAGCTGAAAATCAGGAAAGGCGGGATTGTCATTGTAACGGGTAAAAAGCATCTCCGGCCTTTTGTGCGCTTTTGTCTTTAACATTCGACAGCCCGTTAAACATTCAGGCTGTTTTTTCGATGGATCTATCGTGAAATCTGCTCAAGACAAGCTGGGCGGTGATGGCCCCGATGAAAGCCAACAACATGTCCCACTGGGTGTCCCATACGTCACCCTGCGTACCCAGGAAGGCATCGGCCCTTGTGCCGGTGAGCACGGCCGCGAGCCACTCGCCAAGCTCATATGCCGCGCTTATTGCGAGACAGATGCAAATAACAAGAGTGATGAGCCATTTACCCGGCTTCAGCGGCGATGTCCTTACAAGCAGCTCCCTGGCAACTATGGCCGGGACAAAACCCTGGGCAAAGTGGCCCACGCGGTCGTAATGATTACGGGAAAGCTCGAAGGCGTCCCGCATCCAGTTGAAAAGGGGCATCTCCGCATAGGTATAGTGACCACCGATAACGAGAATGATAGCCTCGACCCACATGAGAAAATAGGCAAGGTTGCTGAAACGGAAACGCCGGTATGTTAAAAGAAGGACGACCAGGCCCGCGGCGGCGGGCAGGATCTCCAGAAACCATGTGAAGAGATCATAGGGCCTGATGACAGACCAGACCAGCACTATGATGAAACTTGCCGCAAGCGCCGCATGAAAACGTTTTGAGCCGGGCACTGCGACATCCGCAGCCTGATCATTGTCCATTCATTCCTCCTGATATGAATTTTTCCCTGTATCCTGCAGCCAGATCGAGAAAATGCCCCCCTTCTTCTTCCCTGCCACGCTTGATGGCCCCATGGGCGTACACGCGGCATTTCTTTTCAAGCTCACGGACAGCCGCGACTGAAAGTTCCCCGCTTAGCATGCCGCTATCGAGCATCTTCGCGATGCTTGCTATCCTGAAACGATCCATGCCGTCGTAGGCCCGGGAAAGTTGGTCCGGGTGGCCGCCATGTTTTATTATCATGGGCTTTTCGATGAATATCACCGGATAACGGGCAGTGATCCTCAGCCACATGTCGTAGTCTTCACAGACGGGCAGCGATTCATCGAAGGAGCCGACGTCATCGAAAACGCTGCGATGAATGACTGCAGATGACGGGCTGATAATGCAAAGCGGCAGGCAATGCTCGAAGATGTGTCCGGAATATTTGCGGTGTCTCAGTTTCTGGTTGATCCTCTTGCCATTCCTCACCCATATCTCATCTGTATAGGTAAGGCGTATCCCCGTTTCTTCCATGACCCGCATCTGGGTGGAAAGCTTTTGCTTCCTCCACAGATCATCGACGTCGAGGTAGGCGATATATTCGCCTTCGGCCGCCCTCAGCCCTTCATTCCTGGCACTGCTTATACCTCCGTTCTCCTTCCGGATGTACCGCACCGGCAGCCCCCTCGCCTCTTCTTCAGAACCATCCGTGGAGCCGTCATCTACGACGATGATCTCCCTGTCGGTATAATCCTGTGCCAGGACGGACACCAGGGCCCCCTTCAGGAAATTACGTCTATTACAGGTTGTAATGATGACAGATACCAGGGGCATTGTCCGGTTTAACCCTTATCAGGCCTGATAGGCCTGTGTAAGGCGCAGTCTGAGATGAATTTTTTTTGGCCCCCGGGTCAAGTCGACACGGTAAACAGGCATGATCATTGTGCTCTGGTAGTTGCGTTCGAAACCATTCTCCGAGAGGGACACGACTTCGACGGGAAAGCTCCAGAGCTCCGCCTGCTCATCAAGTTCGAGAAAAACCTCGATATTCTGGTATGGGTCATGGAATTTCAGGTTTTTCGCGGGAGCGAGAACATGCTGCTCTGTGAGCCTGTATTTTCCGTTTTCCGTCTCAAGCCAGCGGTCACCGCCGCTGCCAAGAAAAGCGAAATTGAACTCTATACCCAGGAGGAAAGGTACGGCGACATCCCCGGTGATGGAATAATCAACAATTAAAACGGCTTCTTTTTCGTTGACTGTGACCTTTTTTTCTATCGACATTGGAATGCCCTGATAGTCATGCCAGAAGTGACCGTCTCTCCGAAGGGTAAGTGCCAGGCCTTTTTTGCCTTTCTCGAAGGCCCCGCGGTAAGGTTCCCTGACAAAATCACCGGGTTCGAAATATTCACACCGGTAAAATGCCTCCAGGTTCACGTCCGTGCCAAGGACATGGTCCACCAGGGAGGCCCTTCTGTACCAGTCATAGTGCAGGTAGCGTTCAAGGCCTTCCTCCTTCGCCATCACCATGTCGTGGATCGTTTTTGTTCCATCGGCCATCGCTTCTGAGACCGCTTCCCTGATCTTTTCATGGTAGCCTTCGTAACGGCGCCTGAGAGTGGCCATGATGTTTACCGATGACGGCTTGTAATCAAGTCCGTAGAGCACCCCTCCTTCGCTGAGGCAAAAAGAGGCCTCAATTTCGTTATTTCTGATGACGGCCTCGTCATGACCATCAAGGTCGATATCATCTATATAACCGTCCACAAAGGGCTTTTTCGGGTCCAGTAGTTTGGCGGCCTCGATAAGATGATGCCAGACCGATGCCCTGAGGTGCGGAAGGTAGAGCCCTCCGAAGACGCCATGCCAGTAACTGTCGTTTGCCTGGGCCATGTAGATATGCCTTTTCACCCGGGCATTCCCTTTCGCCTTGTTCGAAAGGCGCAGCATCCTCTTGTGCATGTCGTTGCTCTCGGTATACTTTACAAGGAAATGACGGTAATAACCGCCTTTGAGGAAATCCCCGTATGCAAGGCCTTCAGCATGAAGAAGCCCGGCATATTCCTTCGCCCGCTCTGCCGGCAGGCACCATTCACCCATTTCCTTGTAGGACTCGCAGGCAAGGTAGATGCGTCCCACCGGCTCAGATTCATTGATGTATTCACTGAATTTTACCGTTTCCAGCCAGGACGCGTTGTCGGAAAGATACTGGAAGAACGATTCAAGCCAGTGCTCTTTCTTGTACACATAGTCAAAAGTACCCGGCCAGAGACCGAATTTCTCCCCGTCGTCACCGAAGACGGCGAGCTGCCCCCCCGCTTCCTTTATCTGTCTTAAACACTCATCCACCTTTTCTATCGTTTTGAAGGGTATGGCATAACGCAGGGATTCAAGACCGGGGAATATAAAGAGCTTCTCACCATCGAAATCGGTGACGAAGTACCCATATAGATCATTGTCCCTTAAACCGACAGACTTGAAGTGGTTATCATCGATAATGGTGTATTCTATACCCGCTTTCGCCATCACCTTCGGCAGATGCGGCTCATAAACGCGTTCGGCCAGCCACATGCCCCGGGGACGTTTACCGAAGGTCTTTTCCATGAGATCAAGGTGCATTCCGATCTGGGCGATGGCATCTTCTTCGGACAACAGGGCCATGATGGGCTCGTACATGCCCCCTGAGACGATCTCAAGCTGGCCCCTGTCAAAAAGCCCCTTGAGAAGCCTGATATAATCGGGTTTGCGGTCCTTCAGCCACTGGAAAAGAAACCCTGAGAAATGGAGGTTGACCTTGATGCCGGGAAAATCCTTGAGAAGCGAAAAAAAAGGCATATACGAACGTATATACGCCTCTTCCAGAATGTGGTCCATGTTGCCGACTGGTTGGTGGTTATGTATGCAAAGGATCAGTTTCATACCATGTACACGATTGCCAGTCTCAGATTAAAATGGCGGGGTCGACGAGAATTGAACTCGCGGCCTCCGGCGTGACAGGCCGGCGTTATAACCAGGCTTAACTACGACCCCGCATAAATGGTAGGCGGAACAGGTTTTGAACCTGCGACCCTCGGCTTGTAAGGCCGATGCTCTCCCGCTGAGCTACCCGCCCAATAGCCGTCAATATAGCAGGTTCGGCGTGAAATGTCAACCAATCACGCGCTCTCTGCCTCTTCTTCATAAATAAGGATAGGTCTTTCGTGATTTACGATGACCTCTTCGCTTATGACACACTCCTTGACGTTGGACAGGGACGGTATCTCGTACATGACGTCGAGCATGACCTTCTCCATGATGGACCGCAGGCCGCGGGCCCCTGTTTTCTTTTTCATGGCCTCTTTGGCAATGCCGCGAAGAGAACCTTCAGTGAAGGTAAGCTTCACGTTCTCCAGGTCAAAGAGCTTCTTGTACTGTTTAACAATAGCGTTTCTCGGCCTTTTCAATATCTCCACGAGGTTTTCCTCGGAGAGCTCTTCCAGCGTCGCCGTAATTGGAAGACGGCCGATGAATTCCGGTATGAGCCCGTATTTCAGAAGGTCTTCAGGCTGGATATCCCTGATAAGCTCAGAATACATCTTGTCCCTTCCGCCTTCTACATCAACGCCGAAACCAATGCTCTTCTTGCCTATCCTGCCGGCGATGAGGCCTTCGATGCTGTGAAAGGCGCCGCCGCAGATAAAAAGGATGTTTGATGTATCGACCTTGATGTAATCCTGCTGGGGATGTTTTCTGCCGCCCTTGGGAGGAACATTGGCAACAGTCCCCTCTATGATCTTGAGAAGTGCCTGCTGGACGCCCTCACCGGAAACATCGCGAGTGATGGAAGGACTGTCCGTCTTGCGTGAGATCTTATCGATCTCGTCAATATAGACAATTCCCCTCTCCGCCCTCTCCACGTTGTAATCGGCCGACTGGAGCAAATAAAGGATAATGTTCTCAACGTCTTCGCCCACATAGCCCGCTTCGGTGAGTGTTGTAGCGTCGGCTATCGTGAACGGCACATGCAGTATCTTGGCCAGCGTCTGGGCAAGCAGCGTTTTGCCTGACCCGGTCGGGCCGATGAGCAAGATATTACTCTTCTGTATCTCCACATCGTCGAACTGCGTCTTCGACTCGATCCTCTTGTAGTGGTTATAAACGGCTACGGAGAGGACTTTCTTCGCGTGGTCCTGGCCTATGACGAAATCATCGAGGAGCTTGTTTATCTCGTGGGGCTTCGGGATCGCTGTTTTGATGTAATCAAAGCGTTCTTTTTTAGCTTCTTCCTGGATGATCTCATTGCACAGTTCGATGCATTCATCACATATATAGACCATCGGGCCGGCAATGAGCTTCTTCACCTCATCCTGGCTCTTTCCGCAGAAAGAGCAGTTAAGCTTGATGGTCCTGCCGTTAGTTTTTTTGATCATGTCTTAAAACCTCTTCTCGAGAATTTGATCAATAAGACCATATTCGATCGCCTGCTGCGCGGTCATAAAATAATCACGTTCCGTGTCCCTGGCAACCTTGTCGAGAGGCTGACCGGTATGTTTGGCCAGGATCGCATTGGTCTCTTCCCGCACTCTGAGTATCTCTTTCGCCTGGATATCGATATCACTCGCCTGGCCCTGGGCACCGCCAAGCGGCTGGTGGATGAGGATACGCGAATGAGGCAGGGCGAACCTCTTGCCCTTTTCTCCCCCGGCAAGAAGCAGGGCTCCCATGCTCGCAGCCTGGCCGATGCAGGTCGTCACCACGGGTGCCTTGATATACTGCATCGTGTCATAGATGGCCATACCGCTGGTGATGATGCCGCCGGGACTGTTTATATAAAGGTAGATGTCCTTTGACGGGTCTTCAGATTCGAGAAAGAGCAGCTGCGCGATGATGATGTTCGCCACCATATCGTCGACAGCGGTACCGAGAAAGACGATCCTTTCCTTCAGGAGGCGGGAATAGATGTCATATGCCCTCTCGCCCCTTCCGTCCTTTTCTATAACTATGGGCACGAGATTCATGCTTTCTCCTTGATGACGGCGTTGTCCAGAAGATAGCTCACTGTCTTCTCCTCAATGATGCTGTCTTTGAGGCCGGGAACAAGGCCATACTGTTCATAAATGCCCTTAACCTCATTGTATGTTTTATTTGCGTCTTCTGCAATCGTTTTTAATCTTTCTTCCACGTCCTTATCGTCGGCCTTGATCCCTTCCTTCTCAGCGATACGCGCAAGGACGATCTCCACTTTCACCCTTTCCTCGGCACGCTTGCCGAAATCGGCCCTCATCTTCTCTTCGATGTTCTTCAGCTCTTCACCGGAAAACTTCTGCTGCTGGTAACGCTCCCTTGCATCTTCTATCATGCCGGTTATGCGTTTTTCGAGAAACCTTTTCGGAACGGGAACATCGAGATCTTTCAGAAGGAACTCGAGCGCCTTCTGTGTAAGCTCACGTTTGCGGAAATTCTCTTTCTCTTTCGCCAGTTCTTCCTTTACGCCCTTTTGCATGGCCTCTATGTTTTCATAGTTCATGTCCCTGGCAAACTCATCGTTGACCTCGGGAAGCTTTTTCTGCTTGATCTCCTTCATGGTGACCTTGAAAAGGACCTTTTTTCCCGCGATGTCCTTGTCGGGGTAATCTTCGGGAAAGGTTATCTCCACGTCCTTTTCATCTTTTTCCTTCATACCTATGATCTGGTTCTCGAACTCAGGCATGAGCATGGCGTTCCCCAGTTCCAGGGGGTAGGCTTCGGCCACGATCTGCTTCAGTTCTTCACCATTATGGTATCCCTGGTAACCAATGACCACGAAATCGCCCTTATCGGCGGCCGCGCCTTCTTTGGGCTCGAAACTGGCATGAAAGCTGCGCATACTTTCGATGCGCTGCTCAACGTCCCCATCGGAAACATTGATCGCCTCCGCCTCTATCTCGATACCCATATACTGCGGCAACTGGATCTCGGGCAGGATCTCACATTCCAGACTGTATCCGTGCTCTTTCTCATTCTCCAGAAAATCGACGACAGGCTCAATGACGGGTTCAACATTGGCCTCCTTAAGCGCGTCGAACATGGTGTCCTGGAGTATCCTTTTCCTTGTTTCTTCTTCGATGTAATCCTTGTAATACTGGGTGATGATGGGTTTCGGGACCTTTCCCTGTCTGAAACCCTTGATCTTGGCGTTCTTTCTTATTTCATCGTAGATCGATTCCCTGATCCCGGCAACCGTCTCTTCAGGAAGAAGAACTTCCACCTTCTTTCGCACGCTGTCGAGCGTTTCAACCTGAACCTTCATAATACCTCCGACATACTAAAAAGGGACTGTAAGTCCCTTAAAAACTGCCTTATTATAAACTTAATTTTTCCAAATTAGCAATATGAAAGACCATAAGAACGGTTTGAACGTTCGAAAGTTTGAGGGGTTTCAAGGTATTAAAAATAAAGATAGTGTTTTTATTTCTTATCGCCTTTCAAACTCTGGAACATCCAAACTTTCAAACTGTTCTTATCCCGGCGGCGGTGTCGCCAGAATGGCCTGGCAGATGAGTCTTTGAGGGTCGACCTCTTCGCGCAGTATCGTCAGCTCACCCGGCGTGGGAGGGGCAGCCTCGACCGCGCCGGACACATCGATGGGAAAACCGGTGTTCTCGATGACCTTTTCGACAGTGACACCCGGGAAATACTCGGTAAGATACATCTCCTTCGTATCCTCATGAAACCTGAGCACGCCGAGATTGGTAACAACGGCAAGGGCGCCTCCGCGCTTAAGGCCCAACTTCCTTCTTGAATCGCCTCCTTTATACCAGCCGACACTGGTGAGGTAATCAAGCTTTTCAACGAACCGGCGCTTTTCGTGCTGCATGAAGGTGATCACGCCTGACGCGAACGACGCGACAT
>JAKLET010000034.1 GCA_022711595.1 Deltaproteobacteria bacterium | reverse complement strand
TCTACAACAGGCAGCGGACACAGGCACGGCTGGGATATCTATCCCCCGTTGCCTATGAACAGAAATATTACAGGGAGAGGATCACAGCGGCATGATTGTTCATGTCCATTATTGACATCAGGGGTCAGACTTTTTTAAATCGCCCCACAAACTTTCAAACGCTTCACAAACTTTCAAACTATCTTTATCTCAACCTGTTTTTTATTTACTTTGCCCGTTTCGTTCGTATAACCTAAATATCATGACGCCATCAGAGAGAAGGGAGACGGCACTCGATATATTCCAGGCGGCGCTTCGCGCCGTCGATCCGGCCAAATCGGTGAAGCAGTACATGCCGCGTGTGCTTGATGCCTGCCGGGAGCGCGCCCTGACCTCGGGCATCCTCATTGTCGGCTTCGGCAAGGCGGCCGCGGTCATGGCGGGCGCCGCCGTCGAAAGCATTCCCGGCGATATACCTGTCAGGGGCATCGTTATCACGAAATACGGCCACACGAAAGGAGCAATGCTGCCGGGTTCCGTCGAGGTCCACGAGGCGGGCCACCCCATACCCGATGAAGCGGGACGCGCCGGGGCGCAAAGGGCCCTCGAGCTCCTTGCGGGCGCGGACGAGAAGACGCTGGTGCTCTTTCTCATATCCGGCGGAGGTTCCGCCCTGCTCGCGGCACCGGCCGAGGGGATAACGCTCGCCGACAAGCAGGCCGTGACGGGGCTCCTTCTCAATGCGGGCGCGACCATCGACGAGCTCAACACCGTGCGCAAGCACCTCTCCCGCGTCAAGGGGGGCAGGCTTGCCCGGGCGGCCCACCCGGCGCACGGGATATCGCTTATCCTCTCCGACGTGATAGGCGACCGGCTCGATGTCATCGCCTCCGGCCCCACATCGCCCGATCCATCCACGTATGCCGACGCCATCGCCGTGCTGGAAAAGTACGGCCTTGCGGAAAGCGTGCCTGCCGCGGCGATGAAGGTCCTGCAAGGCGGCACGGCGGGCGGCATCCCGGAGACACCGAAGAAGGACGAGCCGCTTTTCGCAAACTTCGAGAACATCATAATAGCCGGCAACCAAAAGGCGACCGACGCGGCAAGGCTGCGCGCGTCCGAACTCGGCTTCGTCGCAGTCGCCCCGGCAAACAACATAGAGGGTGAGGCGAAAAGGATAGGCGAGCGCTTCGCCTCCGCCGTGATATCGACGCATAAGAGACTTCAGGTGCCGGGAAGGGAAAGCATGTGCTTCATCTACGGCGGCGAGACGACGGTCACCGTGAAAGGAGACGGCAAAGGCGGGCGCAACACCGAGATGGCCCTGGCCTTCGCCATCGCTGTTGAGGGGGTGGAGGGCATAGCGTTCCTGTCAGCGGGTACCGACGGCACCGATGGCCCCACCGACGCGGCGGGTGCGGTCGTGGACGGCGCGACCATAAAGAATGCCAGGGCGAAGGGGCTCAGCCCCGAGGCCTACCTCGAACGCAACGATTCATACAGCTTCTTCAAGGAGACAGGGGAGCTCGTCATCACCGGCCCGACGGGGACGAATGTTATGGATATACAGATCGCCCTCATTGAAAAGACATAAGAGCGTTTATTCGGTTTGTTCAGTTTATACGGTTTGTTTGGTTTATAAGGAGGAACTCATCTTCTTTTTTGAACCGCTTCACAAACACGGTAACATTCAAGCATTGAAGCCATCTTTCGCCTTTCCATTAAAGCGGCTCAAGCATTCAAGCCGTTTTTCTGTCTCACGCCCGCTTCGCCCTTCGGGCTTTGCTGGAGGCAGGGGAGCATAAGGAGGAAACCTTACTTTGCGGACTGATCTTAGAGAATACCAAGATCAGTCCGCACCCCGATCGCCTTCGGCGAAGCAAGACCTTTGCTTCTTACAATAATCGCTGTCTTTTTTGGGTTTCTATGGTTTCTTTAGTTTCTCTTGTTTCTTTGGTTACAACCAGACAAACCAGATAAACCGAACAAACCATATAAACCATGTTTTTTCATCGTTCAGCACGCAATACCATGCAAGACACACATATCATTGACTTTTTCGAGGGAGAGGAATAGCATTTACCTAGCGCCATTTATAATCATCATTGCTCGCTCATAATCGGTAGAAGGAAGAATTTAATAACCATGAAGGGGGTCTGGAGGTTGAGTTGTTTGATTGTTAATGTCCCCCACCTGTCCCCTTAGTCGATGTTTGAAGGCGTGGAATATGACTGATATTAAAAAAGAATCGAAAATTGCAATTGCAATGTGGCCCGTTGCTTTGGCTACAATCGTTGTGTTTGCTCTTTGTGCTTTTGTGCGAGGACTCCAGGGGTGGTTTAATGTTGGGGCTGCATTCCTTGGGATTGAAGCGATTTGTTGCATTGCACTAGATTATTTTCGTCCACCCAAAAAGGGAGAAATAATAAAGGCTCCAAATCGATTATCATGCATAAGTGCGGGTTGTATTGGTTTAGCGTCAGGCATTTTTTGGATTCTTGGTAGTTGGCCTAGCTTATTATAATTGCGTTTATACCATCAGTTTTAATGGGGGGGCTTGTTTTGATGCCTTTTTCTAATGTGTTGCAACTAAATATGCCATCCTTATTTCCCTTGAAGACTTTTGAAGAGTTTGTACATATTAGCCGAAATACGTTTGAAACTGGCTCCGAAGCAAGGCATGAATTTGGCAGGGCATCAAATATTATTGGTTGGAGATTTCGGGCGTGTGTTGAAGATAAAGAGAACTATATGGAATCTTGGAAATTATATGGTTCAAATGATTCCTTTGAGGAAAGATACTTTAGGGAACGTTTTCTTTTTGGAATATTTGTTTCTGGATTGTCTTGCATAGAAGCAACGGTTTATAGTTGTTATGCTCTTGCCAGTGATCCAAATGTGTTCGGATTACCTTTTAACGAAAAGATAAGGCAGTATAGTAGTGGCCTCGGACAATTAAAAGAAAAACTCAAAGCGATTGATTCATCAATAACACTTGTTTCAGCGTTGGAAGACCTTATCACGTCTGATGAATGGAGTCTTTGGAAAGAGTTTCGCAACGCCATGACGCATAGAGGGAACATTCCACGTATGCACTATGCGGGAACTAATGATTCGCCAACACCAGAAAAACCGTTAGAGTTTGCGGCAACTTGGAGTACCAGGGCTTTATCTGGGGATGATACTTTTTTTAATGAACAACTCCACTGGCTTTCAAACAGTCTTAACAATTTATTTTATGGGGGGATTAAACTTGCACAAAAATATTGATTTCAAGCTCCTGTACTTTAATAATAAGACGGTTAGAAGACGTTCATTATAAAGTAAGTGACTTTTTCAGGTGAGTTTATTCCCGCCTATAGCGGGAAACACGACTTTATTGACAATTTCGTGGGAGAGCAATATCATTTGCCGAATACCACCTATAATCATCATCGCTAGCTCTGACTTGGTAGAAGAAAAAATGAGGAAACTTTAAGGGCACCCGAGGGGGTTGAGTTGCTTTTTTTAACTAACGCCCCCTTTGCTCCATGGATTATTGGATTCATTAAAAAAAGGGAGAATTACCGTCATGTTGGAGAAATTTCAGACAAAGGAAAGTAGGCGGCTTTTTTGCATCGTAATCCTTCTGTTGCTATTTGGATTGTTTGCGGTTGAATATTTTTTATTACCTTGGTGCTTTGACCTGCCCATAGCCATAAGCAAGACCGTACTAATATCCATTGTTGACAAATTACTGATTAGTGTCCTAGTTGCGACTGTTATTTCATTGTTTACATTCTGGATAGCTCCAAGCGACAAGCACAAGGCCCAAGTAACGATCTTGCAGGCTGGAGAAATAGGCGAGCAGTTGATAGAGGCACGGATAGATACTGAAAAGTGGTGGTATAGTGGTTCAACTGGCAGATATACCAGAAATCAAACTTTACCGTATTTTGCTGATGAATCGTTCCTTTGATGTTGTAATTCTGATTCTAAATCCTAGTAATCTTGGGGTTTGCGACAGCTACGCCAGCTACAGAAGGGGCTTGCGTACAGCTAGTAGCAAAAACGGTTCGTTGACCGACGGGAATAAAGTCCGCTTGGAGTTGCTTTCAACAATTGTAAGTGCCTTTATATTGAAAACAGAGCAACCGTTGTTGAAGATAAAAATCGGGCTAAAAGACCATTTTTCTTTGTTTCGCATTGACTTATCATCAACGCGAGCAATCTTAACAAGAGAAGACCCCAAAGAACCAGCTATTCTGTATGAAAAAGGAACTTTCTTTTATGACGCGTATCTTGAAGATTTAAGGCAAGCTTTTGAACAATCCAAGCAAATAGACATGACAAAACAGTTTGTTGTGGAAGGAAAAGTGACCGATGAAAACCTGAAAGACCTTTTGAAGGAATTGGGTCTATACGCCAACATTCAGGATGATGATATTTCTGAAATCAAACGCGTAATACATTATAAAATCAATCCATATAGCTGAGCAATGAAAGAAACTATTAATGTATGTTTTCTACAAACATCAAATAAAAATACCACTTGCGAACACCGGCATGCATTGGCTCTGACGTTTCCATCTTTGATTCACATGTTTTCTGACTATGATAATTACAATTATAGTTTATTTGTGGAGGGTTTAACCGATGAACCATTTGAGGCATTTCTTGAAAGAGAGAAACCTGATTATTTATTTGTTACAGCCATTAGTGCAACGTTTCACAGTGCTGTAAAATTCGCCAAGATTGCAAAACGATACGAATGCATAGTAATCCTAGGAGGAGCCTTTGCGACTTTAAATTCAAGAATCATTTTTGATCACTACAAAGACTTTGATTTGATAGTCGAAGGGATTCCACCCAGTAACGTTATAGACAAAGATGCTAAACAAAGAAGAATAATACGGGGAAGTCGGAAACCAGACATAGATTACAGACTATCCGACCTATTAAACAAGACGCTTTTTGATATCTATAATAATGATCCTGTCTGCTATGATCTTGGATTTGGTTGCTCATATGAATGTAGATTCTGTACAATGAGATACATATGGGAAAGCGGACATTATTCGTATCGTAGTATTGATAACATTTCATATGATCTCGGAAAAATGAACAAATGGAAGAGCTTGAAGATTATCGATGACGATATATTGTTATCTGTAAAGGCATTAACTAATTTGAGTTTGAGCAAAAAGTTCAACAAGGTCATAGCTGAAACCAGAGTAGAGAAGACTGACCAAAGAGCGGTCAATATACTTAAGCAATTCGGCATTACGCACTTGATGATTGGAGTAGAAAGCTTCGACGAACATTTTTTAATGTATTCTTTAAAGTATTCCAAAAAGAACTGGCTATCTATGGTAACAAATGCAATATCCTCATGCAATAAAGAAGGAATTATAGTCAGGCCAGTTCTGCAACTGTTACACCCTGGAATGAAAAGAGAATATTTGACTCAAATATTGCCAATTATAAGAGACTGGAGAATTGAGAACGGAATAGAGTTGTTTTTTGTCTTCTTTACACCTCACCCTGGCCTGAAATATTACGGTCTGGTGCGCGACAATTACATTACGAATGATCTATCCCTATATGATCATTTCAACCCTATTTATAGGCCTAACGATTTTAAAGAAAAAGACATCGAAAAGTTCATCGATGACTATAACCATATCATTGAAGAATTGGGCATCCAAAAATTTAACGGAACTATACACAGACTTGGTGCGCTAGTTGATACCTATAGGGTTTTTTTCCAATAGGAGAGCAGGCAGGTGACATCCTATAGTCCTCCTGTCAACACAAATATCGATACTCAATGATATCGGGCATATCCGGTTTTCCATCTTTCCTTGTGCGCACGTCTTCCCCGGGTCTTCATCCAGCGTACCCTCTGTTTTTGTAGGAAGGGGGGCTTGCGGGACGCTCTTCAAAAATTAAATATCGATATAAACCGTAAAAACCAGACAAACCAGACAAACCGTACAAACCAAATAAACCGGGGGCATGCGGGAAGTTCTTAAATAATTCAATAACCATTTTTTATAAAGCAAGGGAGCAATCAGGAGGTCTTCGTTAAGAAGCAAATAACATTTAAGGCGGGATTTGATCCCTCCCGCTCGGACTAAAATATCCCTTGACACAATATCTTATTCTTATTTACATTTCTTTACATTCATCGTGTGGTCTTCATAATGGGGGAGAAGACGCATCTCTGAAACAACATCATAGTTAATTTTCCCGAAGATTAAAAAAGACAGCAACTATATTTGCTGCTAACATTGTTTCCGGCAGTCGGATAATGAAGCGTCCGGGGGGATGCAAATTCGTTATTACAACTTGGATTTCCCACAATTGAATTATATAAGAATACTTATGTATTCAAATGAATTGTATAACGATACCATAGTGAAAAAAGTTTTATTGATAATAAAACTGGAACAAGTAAAGAGCGAATAAAAAAAACAATAAATTATAAGGAAACAAATATGCACTATCCGGTACAACATGGAAACGAAAACCGAATAAAGAACGGAAAAAACTTGATGGTGTTTTTACGGTATGGCGTTGTTATTGTGATTGCCATTATTTTCCTCATAAACTGGTTTTTCTATAACAGTTTACATGATCGTTGGATTAATGGAAATCATCCTAATCATACCGCGAAAGAATATTTCATACTAGGTGAGATGGTTTATTTCTACCGTATGCTCATAGCAAAGGTTTTTTATATCCACGGTCCTGCTTTGTCACCTCTTAATAATCTTCAGTTTTATCTTACAGAAAAGGGTATGTCCTATATACCACAAAATGACGGTGAGGGAGCATTCTGGAGATTTAAACATCTTTACTCCTATGACATATTAAAAAGTAATTACCCAGATGATGGGACCCCTATAACTGTTGATGCAGTTTCTCCTGCTTGGGTGAAACTACTTGACGATATCTACAATACCATGGAGGCATTAGGAACAAAACAGATAGCAGATAAGGATATCGATAGAGAACGTTATAAAGCAATACCATTTCTCGCACACTATTATTCAATTAATAAAACATATCTTGTCGGTAACCTACCAAACCCAAAACGCAAGATACGTTATGTTAATCACAGAGATTTAATAGACCGCCACAAAAGAATCGTTACATGGCTTACCATGTGTAAGACTTATTGGAATAATCATCCCGAAACGTTGAATGTAATACGTTTCAAATCTCCCCATATTGCCATGATGTACTATGATGCAATTATTGATTCTTCGAACTATATATTGCACCGGGAGCTTCTCGATGGTACATTTCGTTGTGATAGTTTTTACACCCACCTCTATGTAGAAAAGCGGAAAGAATTCATTGATTTTATCAAAACGCACAGCTCTTTCATACCATATCGGTTGGTTCGTTACTTTAACGAATTAACATACGAGACATACGATATAAAAAGACTTTGCAATAGCCTTAATAAATCATGTGGTATTGTTCCCGATGCACGTTTTCCAACAAAGAAATGGCTTCAGGAAAACCCACCAAGAGAACCTTGGAATTATGATGAACTGATTGAGAGATCATTAGAGAAGGCAGACAGGAGACGTTCTTAAGAAATTAAGTTATTATTGAATCGACGCTGAGGGGAGAACGGAGGGGACGTTCTTAAATAATTAAATAACTCGATCCTCCGGGGGTGGGTCAGTTTTAGGTTATCATAACCAGCAATGTCCCTGTCCTGGCGAACCACCGAAATATAACGCTAAAGGCATTTGATGGGTTGAGTTGCTTGCCTTTTAACGAACGCCCCCTTCGTTCTCATTCGCGATTATTAATTGGCTTTGCTTTTTGTTCCCTTTCCTTTGGGATAATGTTTCTTCCAAGTCTGAACCTTAATTATTGAAAGATTCGTTAAATTAGGTTCGGGACCGCTTGGGATAAGGCGCCTTACATCATAAAAGCTCGTGAACATTTTTTCCTCCTTTGATATTTATAAAGCTTTCTTCATCAGGTTATCGTAAAATCCATTATTGAATAATTCCCATTCTGCTTTTTCCAGTTTCGCTTCTTGTTTGAGCATGAACTTGATCGTTTTTTTGTTATAGTATGGTCCATGACCGAAACCTTTACATCGCTTCTTAAAATTATCGATCACCGTGCTATCTTGAAATAGCAAAGAAATAAAAGGAGCCGTTTTGCAAAGGTATGGTTTAACATCATTAACTGCACACCCATTGTTTTCGTAGAAAATGCATCTACTATCAAACAGTTTTAGATAGAAAGCGTGGACTCTTAACGTATTTTGGTTGTTAGGGATCTTATGAACGATCAGGTCGCAATATCGATTAATGAAATCACCCTTATTTGTCTTAAGGATACCGGAGATATCCTGTATATCTGTGTGGAATAATGGAACACCCATTAACATATGTGTGCAACATGCGCCACACCGAGTGCAGTGAAATCTGAATGGGAATATTTTGTTTTCAAGTTTTTTTAACAATGGAGACTCTCAGGTAGTATTTGAGAGACGGAACGGGTTTAGTTATTGTCCAGACGATTTTACTCCCATCATTAGAAAATTCTGGTTCATCTACTTTGGTGGCTACGTCGATTCCCATGCTATCTCTTATAAAATAGCCTTTGCTGATCAATCGATATCCTTGTGGAGCGTAAACCTCTGATACCAGGGTATCAACTGGAAATGGCGATGATGCGCCAGCAAATGAACCTTTTTCAGTGAAAGCATCCAGCTCAGTACCTTCGGTCTTGAATATTTGACCGTAATGTAATGTTTTACCAGGGGCAAGCGCTGGTTCTATCTTGAATTGCCAGGTGTATAGGGTAACTTGATTATCGTTGCCGGTAATATCTCTCCTAATAATCATGTCTTTCGAGAGAAGGAGTCTATTTAGATTGTGTTTGCCTTCGTCGGTACCGTAGATTATCGGCTGAAGCTCAAATGATTTTACATTCCATCCAAACCACCCACCTTGTTGTGGGGGCAATATTGATATATTGGTGCTAGAAACATTTTTGATGAAGTATTCAATTTCACCTTTAAAATCGTAGTTTTCTAAATAGTAATGTTTCCATATAGTTTTTTGTATCTCAATTCCATATGCAGAATATGATACAGGTTTACCTTCAGGATGTGCTGGACGATTAGTTGGGTGGGCTAGTGGATAAATAGCAAGGACGAAAGAAAAAATAGCAATTATAAACATGAGGCAAAAAACTACAATACGGACGTTACGAGATTCTTTATAAAAGAATTTCAAAGCTAAGAAGGCGAGAACAATAATGATCAGTGAGATTATCCCAAGTGGACTTTTTGCAGCTTCAGCGATAATTTGTGCGGGGTTGTTTAAGAGTGTTTTTGTCATGGTTATTTGCAAAGCATGGCCGAAGAAGCTAAATTAGGATGCTATTAGCTATTGCGCCTCATTTACAAATATCCGACATCTCAGAAGTATCTTGTTCTCGTTCTTAGGCCTAAATAGAACTCTTAATATGATATTTAGTTACTTTCTATTCTAATAATCCATCTTTAATATTTTACTGTCAAGCATTTTATTGAAGCTTTCGATGTGGAAAGGGGGCGCTTGCGGGACGCTCTTCAAAAATTAAATATCGATCAATTTGCCGGCAAGATGATCAAGTCCGCTTAAAACCATTTAATTTCCCAGGAAGCATTTCTTCGCCGAAGGCGATCGGAGTGCATCCTGATCTTGGTATTCTCGAAGATCAGGATGCAAGGTATGGCCTTCTCCCCATGCTCTGTTGCCTCCAGCGAGTCAAGCCGCGGGCATGACGAGCGGGCGTGAAACAGCCTTTTGGCTTCATTCTTTTTGAACGTTTTACGATTCACGCCTTACGCTTCACGGTCTTTGTAGAGCGGGCGTGAAACAGAAAAACGGCTTGAATGCTTGAACCGCTTGAACGGGAAAAACTAAAGAAAAATAAGAAACCAGTTATTTCAAATCTAAGAATATTGTCTTTACCGTGGATTCAAGGGGTTCAAGGTCTTCCTGTATGGATTGCCACAGGATCTCCGTATCGATTCCGAAATATTCATGGATGAGCTTGTTTCGCATACCGACGATCTCGGCCCATGGTATTTTCTTGTGGTTCTCTTTGATATCGGACGGCAAAGCCTTTGTTGCCTCAGCTATGACTTCGAAACAACGGATCACTGCCTTCAGCGTTTTGCGGTCACCGATGAAATCCTCATAGCGCATATCTTTGGTGAACTCGCGTATGTCGTTGACTGATTCCAGGATATCATTGAGGTAATCGAGAGGCTGTCTCTTATTATACATGAACAAGTTCTTGCAGGATGATCTTGCCGATGTTGGGTTTAAGCGCCTTTTTAGTAACGAGGTCAACCTTCTTGCCGATAAGTTCGGTGAGATAGTTCTCAAGCCTTATGAAAGTTACAAATCCCACGGGTTTTGAAAATTCCACAAGTATATCGATATCGCTTTCACGCGATGCTTCCTTCCTGGCATAAGAACCAAAGATCGCGATATTGTCCACGTGGAACCTCTCTCTGAGCGTTCCTTTGTGTTCTTTTAATATTTTTTTTATTTCCTCGAGGTTTTCCATGTCCATCCCCTTGTTGCGGTCAACGACCACCTTGATTCGTCAATAAGCTTTCCGGTGGAGTCGTCGAATTAATGAACATAATATCACATCTGTTTAATTTATGGCCATACACAAACGGCAAATAGATACATTTTGTTGATTATCTTTGTTTTATCTGGTTCTTGCTAAACGAACAAACCCGAAAAGACAGTTTAAGAGTTTATGAGGCGTTTGAAAGTTTGTGAAGCGTTAAAAGAAGAAGGAACTCCTTTCCATATAAACCGTAAAAACCAGACAACCATAGAAACGGTTGAAGCCGGATGTATGCGGTCCTGTGACCGAGATCGATGTCGTGCGCGTCAGGAAATGAGCATGCCGATCGGGATTGCCCAGAGCCTCTCCCCAACGCTTATCGGAGATGGACCGTTGTATGCCAGGATCCCCGCGACGCATTGCGGTGTCGCAGCCAGGAACGCTTTCAGCCCGGACAGGTCCTGCCGGTCCCACCGAGAAGATCCCTTTATTTCCACCGCGATACATTTCTTGCCCGCACTAATGACGAAATCAACCTCATGCCTGCCCTGGATGTTCCAGAAAAAGAGTTCCGCCTTCGGCCAGGTGGAATGCAGTATCCCCGTGAGGTTCTGAGCGACATAGGTTTCGAGCAGGGCACCGTACAGGGGGTCTTTTTCCACATCGTCCGCTCCCGCGAGAAATGAGGCCAGGCCTGAATCAGACATATAGACCTTGGGAGACTTGATCAGACGGGTCGCGCGGTTTTCCAGGAACGGGGCAAGCCGGTAAAAAATGCAGGAGACCTCCATTAACGACAGGTAATTCGAAACAGCCGCAGACCGCATTCTGGCATCGCGTCCCAGTTCGCTTACACTCAGGATCTTACCGGTCCTCAAAGAGAGCAGACGCAGAAGCGCCCTGAAAGGAATGATGTCCCCGATCCTGCCCAGGTCCCGGATGTCCCGCTCAAGGTATGTCTGCTCGTAGCCGCGAAACCACAGATCGCTGTCTTTGACGAGCCCGAGGGCGACAGGCGGTATCCCCCCCCTTCTGATCTCATCAGGCCCGACGGGTGTTGTATCCTGATTTGTGGAAAAAGAGAGCGTTTCAAAGAAAGTCTTGATGAAAGGGGGCGCAGCCGTCTTTTTTGTGCACTCTCGCCGTGTGAAGGGATGCATGTTGAAATAGGCGGCACGGCCGGCAAGGCTTTCGGAGATCCCCTTCATCAAGAGAAAATTGGCAGAGCCGGAAAGAATGAACCTTCCCGGCAAACGCTTGCGGTCGACGGAGCTCTTGATCGCAACGAAGAGTTCCGGGCAGCGCTGCGCCTCGTCAATGATCATGTGCTCTTCCGAGGCGACAAATCCATCGGGGTTTTCTTTGCAGGCAGCGAGCTGGTTGAAGTCGTCAAGGGTTACATACTTCCAGGAGCGAAGTTCCTTCTGGGATTGCAGAAAGGTGCTCTTGCCCGTCTGGCGCATTCCCGTAAGGACGATCACGGGCATGTCTGCCGCGGCCGCAAGTATCAGATCGCTTATCTCCCTGTCGAAATATGTCATAATTAAACCAATTATACTGTCATAATGACATATCGTCAATATAATTTATGACAGATGCCCGGAGCATCTACACCTTATGAGTGGATTTAGACCGTTTGGGAGTCAAACGGGGCGTCCGTTGTTTCTCCATTAAACAAGAGAAACTTAACGGCTGGAACAAATAAAATGCTGGAGAATGAATGTCATCGAGCGAGAATCATCCCTCTCTCGCTCGACAAGCGTCCCTCCCAGAGTGTAAAATATTTTGTTTTTTTAATTTCCGCTGATCTTATCCAGCGCTTCTGCAATGTCAAGTCCCAGGAATGTGCGGCCTTTGCTGAAAGCGGTGCCAGGAGCTATTCTGATCACCTTCCCGGTTTTAGTGGTAACATCTGAATTTTTGACACAAACCCAGGAACCGTCCGGCTTTTTCTCGTATTCATCAATTGCTATTTTGACGATCTCATCCATTCTGCTACTCCTCTTTAGTATTAGTACGACTATATTTTATAGTAAAAGATCACTGCCCGTGTCAAGTGTCAAGATGATCCCAATATTCCATCTGGTTACCTGTAAATGATCTTTTCCTTTCAAAAGGATCGGTTTGTCCGGTTAGAAAAATGAAGAGACTTTTTCACCGCAGGTAAACGCAGATACCTTGAGCGCAAGAAACGGGAGACTTTTCCTGCCGTGAAGCTTTCCTTGTTGTCGATATGCGGCAAAAGATTTCTTTTGCCTGGCGTCTTCACGCGGCAGGCGGTTTAGAAATCGAGTATGATCCCCATCGAGTAGGTGTTGGAGCTGTACGAATAGTAATCCCGGATGTTGGAATCGTTCTTGTACCATCGCCAGCCCGCATATGCCGAAAGATGGTCTGAGATGGTGTCAAGCCTCTTGAAGAGGTTCAGGGAAAGGATGTGGCTGCTGTCGTCCCTCTTTTCCAGCGTCGCGCTTCGGATATTGGGGTTGTCGTAGTGCGTTTTCCCGTAGCCGTAGCTCAAGAGCGCCGTGAAGGTATAAGGAAACTCCTGCTGGACCTGCGCTCCGAAACCCCGGCTGTTGTTGTCATAGGACGACCCGTCCGTGTTGGATTTCCCATAGTTCAGCCATACGCCGAAATAGGTATTTTTCTTGTTGATGAGCAGCGAGGTGAAGGTGAAGTTCTGTTTGAGCGTAAAAAAATAGTTATCGCCGCTGCGGTCTTCCTGCGGGTAGTCGGGCGTGGTCAGGAATGCCGCCTTTGTGTAGGTGAAGTCCAGGTCCGTCCACGTCCATCGGACAGGCTGCCAGGAAAAACCCGGGGTTATTCCCCAGAACCAGCTCTGCGGAGAGTCCTTGAGCCAGGTCTTGGAGATGAAGGGGCTGATCCTGAACTGGAAGGTGTCGCCGAAGTTGTGCTTGTAATAAAGGCTCAGCAAGCCATTCTCAACATTGAACGGGGTGTCGTGCAACTGGGTGGTCCCGTACAGGCTGGCCCTGACACCGGCGAAATCCTTGCCCGTGTTGAGGAACTCATAGACACCGCCGAGGCTGTAGACCGCCCGCCAGTCACCGGTGTTTGAGACATCCTCCGGTTTTTCCTGTTGCGAAGGTATGAGGCCCACGTTGGAATCGTACTCAATGCCCAAAGAGATAGAAAAAGCCCATGGTTTTTCCTTGGTGGGCCGTCTCGGGGCGGCGGTGACGGAAGCCAGTTTTTCCATGCCGGAAACCTCTGCAAGGGCCTGCTCCACTCTGGCAAGCAGTTCCTGCGCCTTCTTTGCGTCCACCGAACCGGGGGCTGTTTCCGTGACCTTCTTGAGGTCTTTTTTCCCCTCGTCAACTTCACCCAGTGCTATCCGGCAGGCGCCTATGTAGTAGCGGCATTGGGGCTCGAAGTTCTTATGGCCCGAAGCGGCCTTCTCGAAGGCAGGGATTGCCTCTTTATACTTCCTGTTATAGAAGAGGGCGAGGGCGTGGTCGTAGGCAACGAAGGCGTTTTCGGGGTAGAGGCGCGCGAGGTCTTCCATGCCTGCGAGGGCTTCGGCGGTCTTGCCCTTTACGAGCCGTATCCTTGCCAGGCGATATTTGACGTAGGGTGTCCAGGCGGACTTCGGGTCGAGGGCCTTGAGCAGGGCCTCGTAGGACCTGGCGGCGTCGTCGTACCTCTTTTCCATGCAGGCTTTGTCCGCCAGGGTCACGACCGCGCCGATCATGTCGACATCGGCGTGGGCGGCTGTCCAGGAAATAAGCAATGCGAGAAATACGGTGAGCGTGATCTTGATCTTCATATTTGTCCACTCCTGATGGTCATGTCATCATGTCCTTTTGCCGGAAGGTCAGTAATAGATATATTGTTCATACTGCGGCTATTCCGGAAGGCTTCCCCCGTAAACATCGTCCAGGTTCTTACGCAGCTCCTCACCCGCCTTGACCTCATTGACCGCATCCTGGTATAGCTTTGCCGTGGTGGCATCATCGAGGTTCTTCATGGCGTTGGGAAATATCTGCTCCAGGGCCTGCATCTTTTCCTTGAAACGGTCAAACACCTTGTCCGCCAATCCCATGTCTTCCTTGCTCAATCCATGCTGGGCAGCGGCCGCCGCGGCAGCGAGAAGGTTCATGTCCATGGGCCCGAAAATGGTCTCCACTTTCCCTACATTTTTCAGGGCAGCCTCCAGCAGTTTTCGATCGAGCGCATTATCGCTCAGTTTGATGGTGTCGTACTTGATCTCCAGCATCGAGTACTGATAGGAGGGCTCATAGAGACTTCTGATCTCGTAGGTCGGCAGTCCGTCCGAGGTCGCCTGTCCCGCCTGGCCGAGAAGATCGGAGATCTGCTTCTGGGTGAGAGGAGGCTCGAAGGCGTCCCGGATGAACTGCATCAGGTTGTTGTAGTCGATGTTGAAGTTATTCTTGAGAAAGCTGGAATCAACGGGCTGCGTGTAAGGCTCCGGCCCGTAAGTGGCCGTGGTGGCGCTGCATACACATTCGGGGCAGTACGGCCACCATTGACCGGCGCTGAAGCATCTCTTTGAAGGGCATTCACAGATGACACTGCCGGCCGTGGCAACGGGTTCGGACACTGCCGTCAGGAAGAGCAAGAGAACAAGGAACTTGATCGTTCTTATCATTGCGGACTCCAGTTAATTGTTTTTAGATGCTGTGTGTGGAACGGCTATCCGTTTCAAAGAAACCCATAGGGCCTACCCCCGGTCTTTCAGGGCCCTTTTCAACGGATCAAGAATTTCCTGAAGCTTTTTGGTTTGCCGTCATTAATATCTAAAACATGATAATGAATTATTTGTCAATATAAGAGATGTTAAGAAAGAACGGTTGAAAATCGTATTTCAGGATTTCAGCGTTCTCCGGATCTTGTCGGCCAGATCAGCCAGAGAGAACGGTTTGCTGATGAATTGAATGCCTTCCTCCAGAAAACCCTGGCGCGTGATCAGGTCTGCCGCGTACCCGGACATGTACAGGCATTTCAGGCCCGGTTTAATGGCAACGATCCTTCGGGCAAGTTCCCTCCCGTTCATGCCCGGCATCACCACATCGGTGAGCAGCAGGTCGATGTTCCCGCCATATTCCCCGGCCAATCGGAGGGCATGGTCCGCCCCGTCGACCGCCAGCACCTTGTAGCCCAGCGTTTCAAGCATTTCTTTGCCGAGGCTCAGAACCGACCCCTCATCCTCCACGATCAGGACCGTCTCGGTGCCTCCCTCGACCCTATCCGACGAATCGTGGTCTGAGGTTTCCTTAAGCCCGGCACTGAATCGGGGCAGGCAGATCCGGAAGGTCGTGCCCCGCCCCGGCTCGCTGTCTACATTGATGAACCCTCCGTTCTGTTTGACGATCCCGTATACGGTAGCCAGGCCGAGGCCTGTCCCCACGCCTTCTTTCTTGGTGGTGAAGAAGGGTTCGAAGATGTTCGCCATTGTCTCTTTCTCTATTCCGCAGCCCTCGTCGCTCACCTCCAGCGATACGTATTCCCCGGGAGCGGATTCCGGGTGAGCTGATAAATAGGCTTCATCACAGACAATATTGGAGGTTCTGATAATGACCTCCCCTGCATCGTTCATGGCGTCACGGGCGTTCACTGTCAGATTTGCAAGGAGCTGGTCGACCTGGGACGGGTCTATCCTGACATGCCAGAGCGCCTGCCCGGGTTTCCATACCAGATTGATGTTCTCGCCGATAAGCCTCTGAAGCATCTTGAGAATGCCCGCCACGGTGTCGTTCAGGTCCAACACCTTTGGGCTGACGGTCTGCTTGCGGGCAAAGGCCAGCAGTTGGCGGGTCAGGTCCGCGGACCGCCTTCCCGCATTCAGGATATCCTGAAGTGCCTCATAGAGGCGTTCAGAGGGGGAAACTTTGCTGAGCGCCAGTTCGGTATTGCCGATGATCACGCTGAGCATGTTGTTGAAGTCATGGGCAATGCCTCCTGCCAACTGCCCGATGGCGTCCATTTTCCGGGTCTGAAGCAATTGGTGCTCCAGTTTTTGGCGATCTTCCTCCAATCGTTTCCGGCTCGTGATATCCTGCAGGATAAAGATAAGGCAGGCCTCGCCCGTGATCCGGGTGGGCCTTGCGGAGTAAATGCCCGGGCGCGGGACACCGTCGGATCCCCTGAATTGGAATTCCCGCTGCATAATCTCCCTGCCGGCTTTCAGCTCTTCCACCATGAACTCACGTTCCCCGGGGTCGACCCAGAAATTGAAGTGCGGGTCTGTCGACCGTATGCCGATGGCTTCCTGGCGCTTCCATCCCAGGGTTTCTTCAAAGCCGCGGTTCGCGTCGAGTATGAGACCGTCCTTCATCCGGGTGATGGCAATGCAGTAGGGCGCGGACATGAAGATGTTCATGAACTTTTCCTCGGACTGGCGGGTCTTTTCTTCCGCCAGTTTCTGGTCCGAACGGTGTTTCATGAAGGCAAGCAGCAGGTAAGCGCAGACAACGGACGCGATCGGGAATGCCGTCCCCACGAACAGTCCCGAGCGAAAGAACACCTGTTGCGTCATCAGCCATAACCCGGCGATAAAGAGCAGCACGGCAGCGAAGCAGTAGGGAATGGCGTTTCGAAAACCGAGCAGCAGGCCCAGCAATGCGCCCGGAACAAGGATAAGCAGCAGGGTAAGCCCGCCTGACCAGCCCGGTACGGAAATGAAATCGCCCGCCAGGAGGTTGTCGGCAACGGTCGCATGCACCTCTACGCCAGGGTATGTAGGGCCCAGAGGTGTTGCAAGCGATTCGGCAAGGCCCGCCGCAGAGGCGCCGACGAAAACGATCCGCCCCCGCAGTCTCTCCGGCGGGACGCTCCCGTCCATGATGTCCGCGGCAGACACATAGTCAAGGCTTCTCTTCGGCCCCCGGAATTTGATCAGCAGCTGGCCGTGAGTGTCAACGGGAACGGAGGTCCCGTTGAAATTGAGCGACCGCAGGGTGCTCCCGTCTTTTTTAAGAAGGATACCGCCTGCTCCCCTGAATTTCAGGACAGTGGCTAGGGCCAGGCTGGCATAGGTCTCTCCGTTGTATTGGATGAGCAGAGGAAGGCGTCTCAGCATGCCGTCGTGGTCCGGGCTGAAGTTTAAAAATCCTGAAGCGCTGACGCTCCGCGCCAGCATCGCCAGGTTGCACAGGGCACCGGGGCTTCCCGGAATATCGGGGCCCTCTCTCCTTTTTCCCGTATCCCTCAGGAGGGAAACCCTGACGGGATGCAGAAGACATTGTTCCGGATTGCCCGCGTGCCCGTTGAAATGGAACTGGATGCCAAGGACAAAGGGGCCCCGGGCGAGCGCCTTCGAAAGGATGCGATCGTTGTCGCTCAACTCGGCGGGAAGACGGTCAAGGGGTATACTGCGTTTGTAAACGGTCCTGAGGTCTTTCAGCAGCTGCCCCGCGGAGGTCCTGTCGGGTTCGGCAAAAACCATGTCGAGGCCTGCGGCAGCCGGCTCCATGGCGGCGATCTTGTCGAGCAGTCCTGCCACCCGGTAGCGGGGCCAGGGCCACTGGCCGTAACGATTCAGGGTTTTTTCATCGAGTTCGACGATCACCACCCTGCCGCCGATGTGGTTGTTGGGGAATCTTTTAAGGAGAAAGTCATAATTTATAAGGTCAAGGGGCTGGAACAGGTTCGGTTTGAACACGAAGAGGGCGGCAAAGAACAGGGTGGACAGGAGCCCCCAGACCAGGATGCGGCGGCTTCCCTGCCTGACGGTTGAGGCATCATTGCTGTGATCGTTAACTGGAAGTCTGTTCGACCCTGGTTTCATGAATGACCTTGCCGGGTGGCGGAGGAAGCTATTTTATCGCTATCTCAGTCCTCCGGTTCCTTGGTTCCGTGACATTATCGGCTGTTTTAACAAGGGGGTTTCCTTCCCCGTGAGATGTGACGGTGACACTCGCAGGGACCGCGCCGCTGGTGATAAGGATATCGTAGAGCGCGTTTGCCCGGTCGAGGCCCAGCTTGTAGTTGTGCTCCTTCGTGCCCACCGTATCGGTGTGTCCCGAGATGACCACATCAGTGGAGTTCCTCTCCCTGATAGTTTGAATGACCTTTGGGACAACGGCCCTGGATTCGACGGTCAGTTCGGTTGAGTCGTGCAGGAAATAAAGGATAAATCGTGCAGGCGGCATCGGCCGTGCGGCCAGCGCGTCGGAAAATATGGAGCTGATCTCTTCATTGCTGAGCTTTGTCACTTTGCCCGGCGGTGTCTTGCGGTCCGTCAATTCCACCGACTGGTTGGCCTCGTTCAAGACCTTTTGCCCGCTGTCGTTTTCAACTACCACCTGCCCGACACGGCCGTCCGGGTCGGGGATCAGCACCACCATGCTCCTTATCCCGCAGCCGCAGGACGCAACGGACAGGACAACACCCAGACAGATCAGCGCGGTGATAATGTTCTTCATGTCTCCCCCCCCATTCTGTGACAGATCGATAAAGTAACGGCCATCAGCGGACCACGGCAAAAGACCGCGGGTTACTGATTTTCCGCCCTGACAAGGAACTGTGTTCCGCGGATGCCGATCGTTGCGTCGGGAGTGTGGAACTTCACCGCTTCCGGCGACTGCTTGCCTATGATGCCGGACAGGTAGGAGGCGGTGCCCCGTAAAATGCGGGCAACCATGGACAGCACGCCCTTTTCGGGGGCAAATATGTATTCTTCGATCACTATCGCGCTGTTCGGTCCCAGCGACAGGATCGTGTTGTCCTCGAAAATGATCCCCACCGTACTGTCCGATCCCGTTCGTATCGTATCGTTCCGGTAAACCCTGTCGCCGATATTAACGGAAAGCTCTTTGCCGCCGCGCACAACGACGACATCACCCTTGATTGTCTTTGTTTTTCCTATGGGCAGTTCTTTCCCCATGGCAAGGCATGGCAAAAGAAGTGCCGTCATGAGACAGAGGACAAAAAGTTTTTTCATAAGCGCTGTCCCTCCTTGCTGCCATCAGTATTTGTATGGGCAAGATAGTATAGATCTTTTGAGGTGCCTGATCCGCAATATAACATCATTACTGCCTTTATACTGTTTTTTTAAATATACTGTGAGAAAGAATAAAAAACAACCATTTTACTTGCCAGGGGCGCTCGGGAGAACGGTCGCAACCGTTTTTTCACTGGTGGCCCCATCAGTTGGCGGTTGCAAATAAGAAGGTCAGTGCTTTCCGCGGGATTATTTAGTTTTTCCCATGTCTATAAAAAACTTGCGGTTTTCGTTGCTGAGGTAAACTTGCTCTTCGATAGTCAGATAAATACGATTTGAAGAAGTTTCCCGCTATGCAGCTATCTTTTGCTTTCTTTCAACGACCCTGTACGCTATGATGCCGGGGATGCCGAGAGAAAATGTTTTGTTCTTCTATCGGCCCCTTTGCCTGGCGATCGGGGGTTCTTCCTTGAAAATTGCTTGAAATTAAAGGAAAATAGAATAGAAAAACGTTTTTCTTTAAGAGGATACATGCGAATGAAGCACGAGACGATCGACGCGAGGATCACACCGGAAGGCAATCTCGATGTTCTGTCAAAGATGGAGGTAAACAGGCTGCTCGACACCAGTAAGGGCGGCCTCTACAAGTTGTTCAGGAACTGTTCTCTCGCGGTGCTCAGTTCCGGCATTGAACTGGATGACGGCAAGGAGCTCTTCGAGCGCTACAAGTCTTTCGACATCCGCGTAATTCAGGAAGAGCGCGGTGTGAAGCTCGAGGTAAAAGGCGCGCCTGCCAGCGCTTTCGTGGACGGGAAGCTGATCCGGGGAATCAACGAACACCTGTTCGCGGTCCTGCGGGATATCATATTTATAAGCGACGAGATCAACGACAGCCGGAAGTTCGACCTTGGGTCCTCCGACGGCATCACCAACGCGGTCTTCCATATTCTGCGCAATGCTGACATAATGCGCCCTGTGAAGAACCCTCACCTGGTCGTCTGCTGGGGCGGGCATTCGATCATCCCCGTGGAATACGATTACAGCAAGGAGGTCGGCTACCAGATGGGGCTGCGAGGCATGGACATATGCACCGGATGCGGCCAGGGTGCAATGAAGGGGCCCATGAAAGGGGCCACCATCGGGCACGCCAAGCAGCGGATCGCGGAAGGCCAGTATCTTGGTATCTCGGAGCCGGGGATCATCGCCGCCGAGCCGCCGAACCCCATCGTGAACGACCTCGTCATCCTTCCGGATATTGAAAAGCGCCTTGAAGCCTTCGTTCGTATTGCCCACGCTGTCGTGGTGTTCCCCGGCGGAGCGGGGACCGCGGAGGAGATATTTTACCTTCTCGGCATCCTGCTTTGCCCGGACAACGCGAACCTGCCTTTCCCGCTGATTTTTACGGGTCCCAGGAAATCAAAGGCTTTTTTCGACCAGGTCCATCAGTTCATCGGTGAAACATTGGGCGAGGAGGCACAGCGCCGTTACAAGATCATCATCGGCGACCCGGCGTCGGTCGCCCGTGAAGTGCAGGCAGGGATAAAACAGGTGCGGGAGTTTCGGAAAGCCACCGATGATGCGTATTACTTCAACTGGCTGCTCAGGATCGAACCGGAATTTCAAAGGCCCTTCATCCCGACACATGAAAATACCCGCGGTCTCGAATTGAGCAAGGACCAGGACCGGCACCTGCTCGCCGCTAACCTGCGCCGCGCTTTCTCGGCCATTGTTTCAGGCAACGTGAAGGATGAGGGGATCAGGGCCGTTGAGCGGTACGGTCATTTCGAGATCCGCGGCGATGCCGGCATCCTGGACCCGATGGATTCCCTGCTGTCATCCTTTGTGGCGCAGAGGCGCATGAAACTGCCGGGGACGAAATATATACCTTCATACCGCATCGTCAAATAATAAAGACAGTTTGAAAGTTTATGGGGCGCTTGAGGGTTTTTGAAACGTTTTAAAAAGTCCTTAATAAACCATAGAAACCATAGAAACAGAAGAAACCAAAAAAACCAAAAAGACAGTTTGAAAGTTTATGGGGCGTTTGAGGGTTTTTGGAACGTTAAAAAAAAGAAGGAGCCTCTTGTCTTTGACTTTCAAACTTTCAAACGCATCATAAACTGTTAAACTATCTTTCTGTTTTCCCCCATCAGTCCAGTATCTCTTCCTTTATATCGAGACGTTTTCCGCAGACGCTGCAATAGTATGTTTCGATCCATATCCTGACGCCGTCCCGGTTGATCTTCTGTCCGCCGTCATAACGGACATGTTCGCTGCAGTTATGTTCGTCCATTTTTTTCTTGTTGTCCTGTTCTTCCATTTCAATACCTCCTGATCATTGTCGGGCTTCGGGGGCCGCATTCGGCCTGCCGGAAAAACCCGGCGGCGGCCCGGCCGGCCGGGGATGCCTGGTCAACGGCACAGGGTCGATGTCCCCGAAGCGGTAAAAGGATTCTGTGAGCTCGATGCAAACCCATTCCCCCGCATCGAGATCGAGCAGCCGGCGGGCAATGGGCTGGATCAGTCTTCGTTCGACGAGCCTCGCCATGTCTCTTGCCCCTCCCCACGGTTTTTCATCCCCGGCGAGGAGGTGGTCAAGGAGGCGTTCCGGCTCGTAGACAAGGAAGACCCCTTTGTCCTGAAGACGCCCCAGCGCCTCTGTGAGCTTCTGACTGAGGATCTTCCTGAACTCCTGCACCGTGGGCGTCCTGAAAATGATGATCTCATCGAGCCTTCCCAGGAACTCTTCCGGGAAGTACTTCGACATGAGCGCGAAGGGATCGTCGTGGTCTTCAAGCGGGGAAAACCCCAGTTTCACCCGATGCATGTCCTGGTGGCCCAGGACGTTTGTGGTGAGTATGGCGACACAGCGGCGCACATCGAAGCGCTCCCCCATACCGGAGGTTATCCTCCCCTCATCGAGCAGACCCATGAGAAGCCTGTGGATATCCGGGTGGGCCTTCTCGATCTCATCGAAGAGGACCACGCCGCTGGACCTCTCCCGGAGCCACCGGGTAAGGATCCCTTCCGCGGTTCCCACGGAGGAACCATAGGGCATCCCGATGAGCTTGTGCACCCCGTCGTGCCCGCTGTATTCCGCGAGATCGATATGGAGGAAGTCCCTTGCGCTCCCGAAATACTCCCGGGCAAGGGTCCGGGCAAGCTCTGTCTTGCCCACCCCGGTGGCGCCTGAGAAGAGGAAGGTCCCCAGCGGCCGTCCCGGCGCCGCTTCACCGTATCTTCGCGAGACGAGCGTGGAAACGATCCTTTTCACCGCTTCTTCCTGGCCTATCACCCGCTTGTTCAGGGACGCTTCGAGGCCCCTCAAGTCCCTGGCGGCGCCCTCCCCGAGGGCGCTCATCATCCGTCCGGTCTGGCGCGCGAGGACGCGATAGAGGTCGTCTGTTCCCATCTCGCCGCGGCCTTCCCTCTCGACGAGGACCGCCGTGCTGTCAAGGAGGTCCACGCTCTTGTCGGGCTGGGTGCGGTTGGACAAATGGAGCTCGGTTGCCCTCCAGGCCTCGGAGGGGATGTCCGCCCCTATCATTATGCCGTGATGTGCCTCCAGGGTCTGCGCGTGGCGCTGCAGGATCGCGATAGTCGTTGCCTTGCCGGGCTCCTCGACCATGATTTCCTGGAAACGGCGGGCGAGCGCAGGGTCGCGGGCGATATAGTGATGATATTCACCGGTTGTCGTGGCGCCGATGACCGATACCTTCGATCCCCCGAGGACCGGCTTGAGGATGTTTGCCGCATCCATGGGCGCGCCTTCCGCCCTGCCGGCGCCCCAGATGAGGTGGGCCTCATCGATGAAAAGGATGGCCGGCTGACATGACACGAGCGTCTCTATCACCTTCGACATCCTCTCTTCGAACATGCCGCGGAGTGTTGTCCCCGCGAGGAGACTCCCCATGCTGATCTCGTACACCCTGGTTCCCGAGAGTCTTGACGGCGCGCGGTTCTGGGCGATGCGCCGCGACAGGAGCTCAACGAGGGCGGTCTTGCCGATGCCGGCCGCCCCGGTGATCATGGCGTTGCGTTTGCGTTTTCTCAACAGCACCTCAAAGAGCCGGTCGATCTCGTCCGGCCGGTCTGAGAGGTCATCGAAATCCCCCTTTTCGGCAAGCGAGGTAAGGTCCCTGCCGTATCGCAGGAGCGCGGCGTCGTTCCGCGGGGGATCTACATTCTCCTCCAGCGGCCGGCGGCGCGCGGCATAGCCGGCATGCTTTGCGCATATAGCGAGCGTTGTCATGTCGATGCCGGCCGACCGAAGGGTGCGGTGTATGCGGTGATCAGGGCTGTCGCATAAAATGGAGAGGAGATCGTACCCCGTCACGGGTTTTTTACGCGTCTCGATGATGGCCCGGGTGAGGAGGCGCCGATCTTCATCCAGGCGATCGTCGATAAAGGATTCAACGGCGAGGGAGAAGACGCTCATCCTTGTCTTTGCCTGTGAGAGCAGAAGCGTAAGGCCTCCGTCCTCGTCGTTCATGGCCCACACAAAAAGGATCCGGGGAAGGGTCCTCTCTCCGTCCGGGTAAAATATGCTCACAAGTTCACAAAGACGGTTCAGGGTCATAGGGACCTCCCTTTACTGTTCGAAGAGCGCATCGAAAGCCCCCTGAAGGCGTTCGGCGTCGAGCCTGAGCTGCGCGGTACGGGCCCTGAAATCGTCCTTCACCTTTTCGTGACATGACGGATCGTTGAGGACCGCCCGTTTTTTCACCGCATCATCGTCCTCGAAAAGCGCCTGCATTTCCGCTTTCCCGCTGAGGATCTCGTCTTCGAGCACCCTGTTCTCCATTTGCAGCCATTTGAGTTTTTCGGGCAGGGTCTCGCCTTTGATCGAGAGACGTTCATCCGTATCGATCCCAGGATTGCCGAGAATGGCCTCGATCCGTGACAGTGCGTTTTTCAGGCCGTCGAGGGACCGCATATCGTGGAGCAGGTATCCCTCTGGATAGCCCAGTTCCTCGGGGCGGACCTCGAGGGCCGACAGCAGCATTTCCTGGAGGCGCTCCTTCTGGCCGTCCGTGAGGTCCTTGTAGGAGGGATGGTGCATGAGCTTGTCGGGGTGCAGGAGCCTGTGTATCTGCCGGAGCACCGTTTTGCACTCTTTCAGGTACCGGTCGGGTTCAACTGACTTTCCAGCCGTGCTTTGATCTCCGGGCTGCCTCACAAGGTGGGGGGCCAGCGCCGCATCGGTCCTGAGCCGTGACAGCTCGAGCTGTCTCTTTATCTCTTCCTCCCCGAGGCATCGTTCGATGTCCTCGATGGTCCACCCGGGATTGGCGGCCTTCAGGTTGTAGCGGATATCGCTGCGTTCGTAGTCAAGGGCGGCCTCTCTGAGACCGATCTCTTCCCCGCCGAAGACGGCGAGCCACTCGCGGCGCGTATGGGCGTTCCTGAGGCGCTGGTTCTCGATAAGGAGGTAAAGGTCTTCCAGCTCCTGCCGCAGCGAAACCCATCTCGCCTTCTCGAGGGGATAGATCCGCTGCTGCTCCCGGGTGCCTTCGACGAGAAGGAAAAATTCTTTGCGTGCCTGGGCCGTGAAATGGGTGAGCTCCGCACTTTCCATCGAAAGAAAGTGATATCGCCCCATGAGCATTTCATCTACGAGGGCCGCGAAGGTGGAAGGCGTGTGTCCTTCGAGAAATGGTATGTCAGCGCCGCCGGACCTCTCCGGCAATGCTGCATGACGGCAGGCAAGCTCCGTCAGGAGGTTGTAAAGATCATCGCCCCGGGGTTGGAACCGGACAAGCGCCTCCCTCAGGGCATGTTCGTCCGCGTCGAGAAGGATATCCGTCAGATTTGTCCCGTCGGCCGCCCTCCATTCGTTCACGTCGTGGGCAAAGAACCGCTCCCACCGGGCCTTGAGCAAAAGCGCCAGGGTTCTGTAGATGTCGAGATGCATAAAGAGACAGAAGCGGGCCACGTCCTCTTCCGGCGGGAAGACGTGCCCCCCGGCGTAGTCCCAGAAACGGCGGGCGCTGTTTTGTTTCATGGAGCCCACCTTTGTCCCGTCTTCGAAGGCGAGGGCCTTTTCGTGGTCGTAACCGAACATGCCATGGGTGATCGCCCTTTTTTTGCCTTCCTGCCGCCAGGTTTCTTTCTGCCGGTCCGAGACAGCCGGGTTTGTCTCGAAGGAGCGTATCATCATATCGAGGTCGTCGCCAAGCTTCGTGTAGATCTTCATTACCTGTCTCCTTTTCTTCCGGCGGGGAGAGCGGCAGGGGACCGGCCGGATGCGCCGGCGATCCGTGCCTTGTCCATGGCGGCCGCGTAGAGCCCGGCCTGGCGCCTGTATGCTCCTGTCGACTCGATCCTTGCCATGACCATTTTCCGGTTATTATAGATTTTCAGATAGGAGGCGTGCTCATTGTCCCCCTTCCTGAATATTTTCGTGCTGCGGCCCCGCCTTGACCGGGCAACGACGCTGACCAGGTCTTCCCTGTCCGTCCACAGCCATCCCGAGGGGGCATGGGTGTCGGGCGGGGTCTCCCAGATGAACCCGCCGGGCAGCACATGGAGGGTCGCAAGGACCCCGCCTTTTTCGATACCCCTCACTTCGACCATTCCCGTTGCGTCCACTGTGACAAAACGTTTGCCGTCAGGGAAGACCGCGGCCTTCCTCACCCTGTTCTTCCGCCAGGAACTGTCCTGCCAGAGGAACCTGTGCCTGTCCATATCCCATAAGGCGACGCAATTGTCGTGGTGAACGAGCAATTGCCTGTCGCCGGGCACGGGACAGAGCCACCTGCCGAACCTGTTATAGCCCAATCCGGTGTTTATGTCGGGTTCATGCGTCAACTCCCCGCTTGCCTGGTCCCGGAAGCTCAGTCTGAACACGCTCGTGGTGATCATCTGCGTTCCCGACCGGAGGAAGGCGATGCTCTGAATGCTATCGCCCTGGTCGTATCGCCGAAGGGGCCTTCCCGTCTGGCCGTCCCGGAGCGACAGGATGCTGCCGGCTGATGTGGCGAAGAGATCGCCGCCCGCGCAAAAGGCGTGGAACCGGCCTACGTCGTTCAAGGGGAAACCTGCGGCGGGGGCTCCCGTGAGGATATCGTACGACCCCAGGAAACCGCCCGGCCCCGATACGACCATGAGCCTCTTCCCATCCGGGGTCACATGGAGGGCGAAAGCGCCTTGATTATCTGATCTTTCTGTCGCGGCGTGCAATTCGAAGGGAAATTCCCGTATCTTTCCGCCCGTGGAGAGATCGAAGAGGATGGCCCCGTCTTTCCCCGGCAGCACGATGCGGCTTCCATCGGGTGTGATCGCCATCTGCGGCGCGCCCTGGGGCAGGCCGCCCCTGAGCTGCGTCTTCGGAATGCTGAATTCCCTGAGGTGTCGGCCGCCTGCGAGGTCCCAGTGTTTCACCGCGGATGGGCCCATGGTCAGCAGCCCTTTCCCGTCGGGGGTGATCAGGACGTCCCTGACAGGTTCCCTGGCGGGGAATGTGGTAAATTGCCCTGATGGGGGATCGATGAGCCGCACCACTGATTCCTCGCGGGAAATGGCTATCTGACTTTTTCCCGGCGTGGCCGCATTGAGATTGGCATTCCAATCGAAGTCATACGGATCAAGCACTTCAGAAGCTATTATCTCGCGGTTTCTCATATCCCATATATCGATCATGCCATGGCGGGACCCCAGGCAATATCCTTCCCCTTGAGTGATGGACTTGAGTTCGATGTCTCCCTCGAATCTGGCAATATGCGATATCGCGCCTCTTTCGATGTCTATGGCGCGGACCGTTGACAAAAATCCGGGAGAGGCAAAATCCACCCTCTTCTCGAAGAGGAGAGAGCCTTGCAAAAAGTACCGGGGCTGATAGTTGTTCGGATGTATCGCCATGGCAAAGACCGTTGCTGAAGTTTCCATGTCCCGGACATCGATGGTGAGCGCCGAACTCAGGACGATATAGCGGCTGTCGGGGGTGATGCCTATGATTTCCCGGAAATAGCGCCCGGGAGAGAGCTGATGGAGGAGCTCTCCCGATCCGAGGTCCCATATCCTCAGGTAATGATCGTCACTGGTCACGGCGATCTTTTTACTGTCGGGGCTCACCGCGAGAGAATCGATGTGGACGCCCTCGATCTCGAAGGCGCGGACCCTTTTTCCCGAATCGATCTCGTAGACCAGGGCCTCGGACCTCTTCGAACGGGGACGGTTTTTATCAAAGAGCGGCGTTACATCCCAATTCTGCTTGCAGAAGAAATGGACATCGTCGCAGCAGACAGGCGTACCCGGCTGATCGCGCAGGCTGGCCAGGCAGTCCCCGGTTTCGAGGTCCCAGATCTTTTTCCCTCCGAACGGCGCCGCTGTGATCATGCGGGCCCTCCCGGGGGCCGTGAGGATCCCTGAAAGGGTGGAGTCCCGGTCCTGGAACGCTCGCAGGCATGTCCCGGAGGATATATCCCACAGGCGCACCATGCCGTCGGTGCTTCCCGTAACGAGGTGTGTTCCGCCAAAGGCCAGTGAAATCCTGGTGATCTTTTCTTTGTGGAACCCCACGTCGTGGGTCAACCGGCTAAGCGGAGAGGAGTTTTCCAGAATAGCGGCAACCGCCTGAGTTGAGATGTTCGCGGGCCTCACCCCTGTGGCTGATACCGTTCGATCGGCAGGCGGCGCCTTGCTTTCCTTACGCATTCCCGTCTCCTTTCGGGGGAAGCAGACGCGGACGTTCCATCGCTTCCTGCTGTTTTTTTGCAAAGGCACGCAGATACCGACCGGCTGTGCGCGCATACGTGGTGGGCCCCTTGATGCGCGCCAGTACCATGGCCGCATTGTTTCGGGTATGGACATAGGCCCTGCGCCTTTCATCATCAAGGGGGACCGCCCCGAGCACACCGCCGCCATTGTCCTGCTCGACAACGTGGAGGAGGTCGTTGCGGTCGGTCCATACCCAGCCGTCCGGGGCGTGCTCGTCAGGCGGCGTGAACCAGAAAAAGCCGTCGTTTATGTTCCAGATCGTGCAGAGCAGCGCGGCGCTCTTCACGTCGATGATCCTCGCCGTCCCGTCGCCGAAGGCAGCGAAAAGTGTTTTTTCGTCAGGGGAGAGCGCGACCGAGAGCGCCGCCAGCCCTTCACCGTGATAGAGGGACTCCCGGCGGCCGCTTTCGAGGTCCCACCGGTGCACCCCTTGTTCGAGGGTGCCGATCACCACATGGCGCCCGTCTTTCTGCACGGCCATTGAGAGGATGGCATAGCGGGGTTCTTCAATGACCTGCACCGCTTCGAATGTGACGGGGTCCCACAGGATGACCCGCCCGTCGTGCGCGCATGATACCAGGCCTTTTCCATCGGGAAGAAAATAAAGGCACCTGATGGCGGCGCCCAGACTGCGCATGGTCGGCCATGTGTGGCCCTTCAGGGCCGCAAGCCTGTCACCTGAGCCGAGATCGTACATTTCTATGTGGTTCTCGAGGATCCGGCCGGTCGCGATACGCTGCGATTTTTCGTCGACTGCGAGCGTGGTGATCCTTCCCGATATGGAAAAGGACCTTGTGCAAACGCGCCTGTCTATGTCCCAGAGCTTCACCGTCCCGTCATATGAAGCGCTCGCGAGGTATGTTCCTGACCGCAGCGAAGCGAGGCAGCTCACATGTTTTTCGTGGGCCTCGAGGACCGCTGCAGGCTCCCCCTTGCCGTCCCACAGGCATATCCTCCCGTCCTTATGGCCGGTGGCGATGAGGTTCACGGGGTCAAGAGAGGCGACTGACCATACATCACGGGACAAAATCCGCTGCGAACCGTCGGTGAGGCTCCAGGTCTTCGCCGTGCCGTCCACGTCAAAGGCGGCAAGGCGTGTGCCGTCACCTGAGGGAAAAAGACGTACCAGGTTCCACGCGCGCCTGATGGTCCGCAGGCATGTCCCCGTGCCGGTGTCCCATATCCTGCATGTCCAGTCGAGGCTTGCCGTGCAGAGCGTCTTTCCATCGGACGAGAGGGCCATGCCGGTCACATCGTCCCTGTGGCCGTCGAAGCGCCTCTCGATCGTGCCGCTCTGGCAGTCCACGACGAGGATGGCCGTCTTCGGGTAGCAGCAGGCCACGATCCGTGTACCGTCTGTCGGGACCGCTACCTTGTAAGGTTTGCAGGGTTCCAGGGAAAAGGCCTTCTCCATTTTGCCGCTGCGGACATCGAAGCAGTGCAGGCCGGCCCAGGACGCGCTGATGAGCTTCCCGTCCCCCATGAGGGCGATGTCCCGGACCTTGTATTCGAATCTCCCTTCGGTGATCAAAAATGGGCTGCCGGGATCGGGAAAACCCCATCGGCAGACACGGCCGCTTGAATCCAGCGTGACGAGCGTGCCGGCGTCCCCGGTGAAAAGAACTTTTACGATGCTGCCGACCGCAGGTATCGCAACGTGCTCGCAGGCACCGGACAGGAGGGACCATATCCGCAGGGTCCCATCGGAGCCGCCGCTTACTATATAATTGTTATCAGGGCTGACCGCGACGGTGTAGACATCTCCCTCGTGGCTGTTCAGGGTCAGGAGGCATTCGCCGGTCGTACAGTCCCAGAGGCGGATGGTCCCATCGTTCGCGCAGGTGACGGCGCGCTTCCCGTCGATAGTGAATGCCGCGCGCCGGAGTTCATCCGTGTGGCCCCGGAAGACCACGAGGCACTGGCCGCTTGCGATGTCCCAGAGGCGGGCCGTGTGATCACGATTTGCCGTGATCATCCTCGATCCGTCGGCGGTTATGTGTACGCCGTGATACTGGTGAAGGTGCATCCCTACGCGGTGCGTGATCCTTCCCGTATCGCAGAAATCCGCCAGTATGTCCCGGATAATATCCCGGGACGCAGCCGCGGCCGACCGTTTCACCGGTGTCAGCCGCATATTTGCCGTTTTGTCAGAAGTTCCGGGATGTTTCATACTTTCCTTCTAACCGTATATTATCCTTTTCGACTCAAGAAGGAGCCCCTTAATGATCCTGCCGATCCAGAGCCCCAATTTTGAGTTCGGCCAGACAAGATAAATAATCGTACCATAGAAACAGATGACCGCGGAAAACTTCCCGGCAAATTCAAAAGGAGGTCTCAGCTTCGCCGCGATCCTGCCGATCTTTCTCACGAAGAGCTGGGAGGGCGCCCTTCCGAGATGACGGAGCGCGGTCTTTATTGTTCTCACGCTTTTGCCGTGCAGGCGCAGGTGCTCCCAGTATTTCGTGAACAAATGATGTTTCACCATCAGTTCTTCTGCCAGGTAAATGTAGCGTTCATCGGCAAGGATGAGGGCCGCAAGGGCCTCGGCTGCCGCTGAGGCGCGTGTTTCGTCAAGGACCGTGCGGGCCACGGTCCCGTAGACAGGTTTTTGAACGATGATGTGCTGCCCATCGGATGTCACCGGATGACTGGTGAATTCACAGAAACACATCTCGGGGTTAGGTTCCAAAGACTCGTTATAGCCGACCACTTCCTGGCATAGGACAACCTTGGTTGATGTGATCTCGCTTCGTATCCACGCTATGAGCTCATGGTGTTCCATGCTTTTCCCGCCCGTCGCCTGCGGCTATCCTTTGCTGATGCGGGAGGCATCCCGCCCGTCGCTCCTGCGCAGAGAAACGGCCTGCCTGCGAAGATCATCGGCGGCGCTGGGGCGGCCCTCCCCGTCGAGAATGCGCGCCACGGCTTCGAGACACAGGGCGCAGATGTTCCGGTGCTCTTCAACGGGCGAACCCTTGAGCCGGTTGAAGGCTATCCAATAGTTCTCCTCGACGCCGGCAAGGTCTTCCCGTGTCGATGCCATTGCCCCGTACCTCAGGGCCTCTTCAAATGCCTTAATGCCTTCCTGGAGTTCTTTGTCCGCCATCGCTGCCTCCTCGTTTGAAAATTCTATTGTCTTGCATAATAGATATCAGCCGGGGTGCCGTGCACGCAATGGCAAAGAACGGAAGGCATCATGCACAAACAAAATGGGTCACCCTCGAGAGCGTTCTCTCATGGGTGACCCATGTAAAAAAACATATGAAGATGAGACCCTGTAAGGTCTCCTGGCGGAAATGAGGTCAGAAAGTGCCGGAGCCGGTGGAGGGGCCTCTTTTCATTGAGCAGGATCCGTTAAAGGTCGAACCCCTTTCGATCACGATGCCGGGCGAGGTGATGTTGCCGTTGTGGACTGCCGTTTCCTCCAATACAACCTGTTCGCCGGCATAGACGTCGCCGCTGATCTCGCCTTTCGATACGAGGTTTTTGGTTCTGATGGTGGCGGTGACCTTTGCGTCGGGCCCTACCACAAGAAGTCCCTCGGAGAGGATCTCTCCGTTGAAGACGCCTTCTATCAGAAGAGAGCCTTTGAATTTTATGGTGCCCTGGACTTCCAGGTCACCGGCAAATACCGTGTCTGGTCTTTCGTCTTTGTCTGCGGAAGCATTGGGAGCTGTGTATGCCATTATTTCCTCTTTCCAATAAGATTTTTGTCTTTCGGCTTTTCATAAAAGCACGAATGACAGGGTCATGTCCTGCATTAAAACTCAAACCGTCTCGTGTTTCTCGGGTTTGTTTGGTTTTTCTTGTTTCTTTGGTTATTCAGGAATCATATAAACCCAAGAAACCAGAGAAACCAGGTCTTTTTTCCGTTCAAATACCTGTCTCAAGCCTGTAATATTGACTTAATTGCTGAAAACCCGGTCTTTCGTCAAGATCGGGCCCCGTTTAAACCCATCTCGTACTCTCAGATGTTTACCATTAGCTGAAATAACTGGAGAGCTTTCGATAGTATCCTACAGGATTTTTCTGTAAAAATCACGTCTATTATCAAACGGACCACCCGCCCCCTGACTTCCGGGCCGCCTGTACGCGGATAATTGAAGATTTGTGTCCGTGTTCGGGCAGATTATTTTTTCATGTTCTTTATTGCCTGTTCTATCGCGGTGATCCTTTCCTGTGAAGGCGGATGGGTGGAGATGATCGCGGGAGGGTCCTTGCCCTGGGACATGCCAAGGAGCATCTTCTGGATGTCGATCATGGCCCGCGGGTTAAAACCGGCGAGGTACATGATCCTTACCCCTTCGCTGTCGGCCTGAAGTTCGTTTTCCCGTGAGTTCTTGAGCAGCAAAAGGCCGGCGCTGATCTCGGAGGCTTTGAGTATCAATGTACTGGACATACCGCCGTCGCCGAGCCCGCTGGCGATGAGCTGCAGGCCGAACTGGGCGATCATCTGGCGCTGGAGGGCCTTCAACGAGTGCTTGTGGACGACATGGCCTATCTCGTGGCCCAGCACACCGGCGATCTCGTTGTTGTTCTTTAATTTTTTCAATATGCCTGTCGTGATATATATATACCCGCCGGGGGCGGCAAAGGCATTGACCAGTTCGTCGTCGAGGACGGTAAAGGTATATTTCAGATCATTTCTGTTGGAACGGGCTGCCAGCCTCTGTCCTATGGCGTTGATCTGCTGGTTCAGCTTCTCGTTCATGGATACCTTGTATTGCTGCCTTAACTGCTGGTCGGTGTTTTTCCCGATGCCTATCTCGCTTTCCTGGCTTATAAGAACGGGGTCGAATTCCGTGCTGGTGAAGAAATTCCCGGCCTGCAATTCGCTGCCCGTCATGATGCCCAGGATGATCGCCATGATAATAAAGAGTTTTTTCATACAGGATCACCCCATTTTTAAAAATACTGTAACAATCATATCAACAGTTCTATTTTACGCTATCGGGATCATTTTTCAATGAAATTTATAAAGTCCGGTATTCAAACAGCCGGGATCACCGGGGAGGGATTAAGTCCGGACCATGATCCGACAGCAGCGAAAAGCGCGGCGGCGCCGTCTTTGCTTCCTTTTCTTTTAACCGGTTTCATCAATTTTGAACGATGACCGTTCGCAGGACTTCGTCGATGGTGGTAAGCCCCTCCTCAAGAAGAATGAGGCAGTATTCCTTGAGGTCCTTCATTCCGTTCTTGAGCGCCGCGTCCCGGATCGCCAG
>JAKLET010000033.1 GCA_022711595.1 Deltaproteobacteria bacterium | reverse complement strand
TTCCAGCCTGTCTGCAAGTCCCGCAGCCACGAGGTTCTTTGCGATATAGCGGGCCATGTAGGAGGCGCTCCGGTCCACCTTTGAGGGGTCTTTTCCTGAAAAAGCGCCGCCGCCGTGGCTGCCCACACCGCCGTATGTATCGACTATGATCTTCCTTCCCGTAACACCGCAGTCGCCCTTGGGGCCGCCCACGACGAACCTTCCCGTGGAATTGATGAATATCTTCGTATTGTCGTCCATCATCTCGGCAGGGATTATCCTCTTTATCACCTCTTCCGTGATGCCTTCGCGGATCTTCTCGATGGTTACGTCGGGGTTGTGCTGCGCGGCGATGACCACCGCCTCGACCCTGACCGGTATCCTGTCTATATATTCTACGGTCACCTGGCTCTTCCCGTCCGGGCGCAGGAAGGGGAGCACGCCCGCCTTGCGTACATCGGCAAGCTTTTTTATAAGCTTGTGTGCATACATTATTGACATGGGCATGAATTCGGCCGTTTCGTTGCAGGCATATCCGAACATGAGGCCCTGGTCGCCGGCACCCTGCTCGTGGTCGGTCGTCTCGTTGACGCCCATGGCGATATCGGGGGACTGCTCATCGATCGCGGTCAGCACCGAACATGTCTCCCAGTCGAACCCCATCGAGGAATCGTTATACCCTATCCCCTTCACAGTCTGCCGGACTATATCCGGCACATTTACATAACAATCCGTGGTTATCTCGCCTCCGACAAGCGCGAGACCTGTCGTTACGTATGTTTCGCATGCCACCCGGGCCTTCTTGTCCTGGCCGATGATGGCATCAAGCACCGCGTCCGATATCTGATCGGCAACCTTGTCCGGATGTCCTTCCGCTACCGATTCAGACGTGAAAAAATATCTGCTCATTCCCATTTTCTACTTCCTCCTTGTATAATCAAATTAACAAATATTCCATTAATTATATCCGTGGCCCTTGGAGAAATCCCCCGGCAGCAGCCTTGTCATTTCTTCATCGAGCATCGCCTCCGCCTCACCGGGAGAATCTTTTTTCATGATCTCCTCGAGGAGCTCCCTGCAATACCCGTGGTCGAGGCCCCTTATGGCCTTCTTCGCCCTCGGAATGGAGTAAGGGTTCATACTGAGCTCGTCGAGCCCGAGCCCGAGAAGGACCGGTACATAACGGGGCTCACCGGCCATCTCGCCGCACAGGGCTATGGTGATCTTGTGGGCGTGGGCGTCATCGACGGCCTTTTTGATCATTTTGAGAACCGCCGGATGGAGCGGTTCATAAAGATATGAAACATATTCGTTGACCCTGTCTATGGCAAGGGTATACTGGATAAGGTCATTGGTGCCGATACTGAAGAAATCCACCTCCGCGGCAAGCTTGTCGCTTATCATACATGCCGAGGGTACCTCGATCATTATGCCTGTCTTGATGTTCTTGTTGAAACTTACACGCTTACGGGAGAGCTCTTCCATGCATTCGGCGATGATGGCCTTCGTTTTGCGCACCTCCTCGATACCGGACACCATGGGTATGAGGATCCTCAGCGGCCCGAAGGCGCTCGCCCGGAGGATGCCCTTGAGCTGTGCCTTGAAAAGGGGGACCTCCTTGATGCAAAGCCTGATGGCCCTCAGCCCCATTGCGGGATTTATCTCTTGCGGTATCTCGATCTCCGATACAAACTTGTCTCCGCCGATATCGAGGGTCCTTATCGTTATATATTCCAACGACCTGTTTTCTGCGAGCTTCCGGTAGATATGGTAATGGTCCATCTCCGTGGGAAGGTCGTTCTTCTTTGACAGGTAGATATATTCCGTGCGGTAGAGCCCAATGCCCTGCGCACCGTATTTTTCGACGATGTCCATCTCGGCCAGAAGCTCGATGTTGGCCCCCACCTTCAGCCGGAAGCCGTCCTTTGTCTCCGCCTTCAGCCTGGCCACCCTGAGATATTCCTTCTTCTGGGTCCTCAGGTGGGCCTGCCGCGCCATGTATTCCTTCTGCAATTCTTTGTCGGGGTTGATTATGACGACACCGTCTTCGCCGTCTATGATGACAAGATCATTGTTCTTGACAAGGCTCGTCACGTTCCCCACTCCCACCACGGCAGGTATCTCGAGTGCCCGTGCGACGATGGAGGTGTGGGAGGTCCTGCCGCCCACGTCGGTGGTAAATCCGGAGATCCGGTTGATGTTGAGCTGTATCGTATCGGCAGGGGAGAGGTCGTGGGCTACGATTATCGATCTTCCCTTGACGTTCTTTGTGTCCATGGAAGATTTCTTTCCGCCTATGAGGATCCTGACAAGCCTTTCGTAGATGTATCTGATATCGTGGCCGCGTTCCTTCAGATAGGGGTCTTCGACCTTTTCGAAACTGGCAAGGAACCTGGAGACGACAACATCAAGGGCCCACTCGGCGTTTATGTGCTCGCCGCGTATGACCTCAATGACCGAATTTGCAAAAAAATCATCCTGGAGGATCAGTATATGGGCGTCTATAATGAAGGTGTGCTTGCGCACGTCGTCGTCAGGAATGGTATCTTTTATATTGCTCAGTTCGTCGATCGCTCCCTGGATCGCGCTCTTCAGGCGGCTGATTTCTCTTTCCACCTGGCGCTGCGTTATGGAGCGCTTCGTTATGGAAACCGCACCCCGCTCAAGGAGGTGGACCCTCCCGATGGTGATCCCTGAAGAAACACCGATGCCTTCCAGTGTCTTATTGGCGAATAACTCTTCCTTCATTCCTCGTTAAATCCATCGTTCACGAGGCCTCCAAGCTCCTTAAAGGCCTTTTCTTCGTCGTCCCCTTCGGTCTTGAGGACCACCTTGCTCCCCAGCGGACAGGCCAGCATGAGAAGGCCCATGATGCTTTTTCCGTTGACCTCCATCCCGTCCTTTTCGACCATCACGCTGGACTTGAACTTTGCGGCCGCCTTAACGAACATCGCCGCGGCCCTCGCGTGGAGGCCAAGCCTGTTCCTGATCGTAAATATCCCTTCCTGCATGAAAGCCTATTCCTTCTTCCGCGCCTTGAGGACATCCGTCGCAAGGTATATGTTCTTCTGTCCGTACTGAGTGATAAAGCTCGCAAGTTCGTCCAGAGGTTTTCCTTCCCGGTACGTCACCAGCTTGATGAGCATGGGAAGGTTGACGCCGGCCACCACTTCCACATTGCCATCCTCCAGAAAGGACAGACTTATGTTGGAAGGGGTTCCTCCGAACATGTCCGTCAGTATGATCACTCCGTCGCCGCTGTTACATTCTTTCAACGATAAAACGATCTTTTCTTTTATCTTTTCCACCGGTTCATCGGGAACTATATCGACGGCAACGAACTGCTCCTGCTTTCCAACGATCAATTCCGTGGCGGCCACCATTTCCCGCGCAAGGTTGAAATGGGCCACCACAACGAGACCCGTCATGTCCCCTCCTTACCTCTCGATGTCCCTGTGGACTATCGATACATTATAACCCATTGCCGTCAGCTGCTCCGCAAGTTCGCCGGCAATGAAAACAGACCGGTGCTTCCCTCCGGTACATCCGAAACATATGGTCAGATAGCTTTTCCCTTCCTTCTCGAACAAAGGTATAAGGTACACCAAAAAATCGGAAAGAAAAAGAAAATATTTCCTGAATACTTCCTGTGATTTAATGAACGCCGCCACCTCATCATTGAGGCCTGTCTTGTCCCGGAGGCCTTCAACGAAAAAGGGGTTCGGCACAAACCTCACGTCCAGGACCATATCGGCCTCAAGAGGGAGGCCGAAGGCGTATCCGAAGGACATGATGTTGATCTTCATCCGCTGGTCCTCGGTCCCGTATTTCCTGAGCACGAAACTGCGCAGTTCATGGGGGATCAGGTGTGTCGTGTCGATGACCTGGTCCGCTTTGTCCCTGAGCCACAACACCAGTTCCCGTTCTTCTTTCAGGGCGTCCTTGATATTCGACGAGTTGAACAGAGGGTGAGAGCGTCTTGTCTCCCGGTAGCGCCTGACAAGGATGTCTTCGGAGCTTTCCAGAAAAAGCATCTTTGCGCCAAATTCTTTCTTTACCTTGTCTATGATCTCTCCTCCGCCTTCAAAGAAATCCCTCAGGCGGACATCCACCACAAAGGCCAGGCGGGATATCTTCTCCTTTTCGCTGCGGTTGAGTTCCAGGAACTTCAAAAGCATGACCAGGGGAAAATTGTCGACGCAGAAGAACCCTATGTCCTCCAGGGCCCTCAGGAAAGTTGTTTTGCCCGAACCGGAGATACCGCTGACAATAAGAACATCCATCAGTCCCGCCCTCCTTCCATGGACCTGAGCATCCTCTTTTCCAGCTCCACGGCCGTATTGATGCCCTGCCTGCGGAGAATGAAGTTGCGGCACGCCAGCTCGATGATCGCCGAGACGTTCTTGCCGGAGCTGATGGGTATCCTCACGAAAGGCAGATCGACGCTGAGCACCCTGTATTTGTCTTCCCTGAGGCCTACGCGCTCACATTCGAGGGACGTGTCCCAGTCGAAAAGCTCGATCACAAGATCTATCTTTTTTTTGTCGATGACCGCTGATACGCCGAAGAGGTGGCGTATATCGACTATCCCCACACCGCGAATCTCGAGGAGGCTCTTGATCATTTCCGGAGCCTCGCCGTACAGATCGATGGCTCCGATCTTTTTCACCTGCACCGCATCGTCCACAACAAGACGGTGGCCGCGCATGATAAGCTCCAGGGCATTCTCGCTCTTGCCGATACCCGGCCTCCCCATGATGAGCGCGCCCACACCGAGTATGTCCATCAGGACACCGTGCACCGAGGTGGAGGGGGCAAGCCACTCTTCAAGGAGCTTCGAGATCCTCTCTATAAAGATGGAGGTGACGAGCTTCGTCCTGAGCATGGGGATCCCTTTTTCCTCCGCTGCTGTGAGGAAATGTTCGGGAACCTTCAGATTTCTTGCGATGATGAAACAGACGACGTTGTTCCTGCAAAGCTCCTTGATGATGCGCCTGCTTTCAGCCTCCGCAAGGGATCTCAGGTAGGATATCTCGATGTTGCCGAGGATCTGGACCCTGTGGGGATGGAGATAGACCATGTGACCCGTTATGACAAGGCCCAGCTTCTGGATCCTGGGGTTGTATATCTTCCTTGAAAGGCCTTTTTTCCCGGCAAGGACCTCCAGCTCCAATCCGTACAGTTCGTCATCAACGAGTTCCTGGACCGCTATACCTTTCATGTGCCTTTTTCCCGGGGGGTCATGGCCCCGTATGGTCTCGTGCCCGTTTTCCGGTGGCCGCCCATGTTGACTGGCCCCCCGAAAAGACCTTTACAGCTTGTCGTCCTCCTCCGCGATGCTCTCATATATGGCATGGGCATCGGGGAGGCCAAGCAGTCTCTTTCTGAAAGTCTGGTCTCGAAGGATCTTGGAGATCCTTGACAGGACAGTCAGGTGAGCACTGGCTGAATCTTCAGGTGCCAGTACAAGAAAAAAGATATGGACAGGCTGCCCGTCGGCGGCATCGAAATCGACTCCGCCGATCGAGCGGCCGAAGGCGCACAGGATCTCGCCCGCACCTTTCATCTTGCCGTGGGGGATGGCCACCCCGTCACCGATGCCGGTGCTGCCCAGGGCCTCACGCTCCATAACGACGGCGGTAGCCGGTCCCGGGTCTTTAATGAGGTTGGCTTTTACCAGTTGTCCCACAAGCTCGGACAGCACGTCCTTCTTGGTCTTCCCCTTGATATCGGCAACGACCGAGGACTCTTTCAATATGTCGACAAGCCTCAAGAACCTTTTCCCATCGTTTCAATAAGACTGAACTTCCCGTCCTTCCTTTTATATACGATGCACACGTTGTCTCCCTCGCGTTCACGAAAGACCATGAACATGTCGCCGGAGGCTTTAAGCTGCATTACGGCCTCCTCCGGATCCATGGGTTTTGCGTCTACGGTCCTCGTGACAATGATCCCTGATTCCTCCACCGTCTGCGGCGCGGCGATGCGCTTCGACTTGCTTTCGCGGAATTCTTTTATCTTGTCCCGGTACTTCGTCAGCCTGCGCTCAAGCTTATCGAGTATCTTGTCCACGGCTGCGTAGATATCGTCCATTACCTCGTGCGCGTTGATGACAACCCCGTTGATGGTGAACATGACGTCGATGCGTTGACGGTATCTCCTTTCGAGGGAGATGACGACGTGTATATCCAAGGGGGTCTCCACGTACTTCTGGAGACGCGCGAGTTTTTCTTCGACATAGCGTTTTACATCTTCGCTTGCACTAATATGTCTGAAGCTGGTCGTGATATCCATGGTACCTCCGTTGATAAAAATAAGGTTGGCCTGAACCAACCCACGCCCATAACATTAACAGATATGCCATGCAGTGTCAATCCAGTTCCCCGTAAGTATTACGTAAATCAGTCACATAACCCGCGTCAAGGCAACCCAAGCTGTACATGCATCCGGAATGTTATGTCTTTATTCCATCACCGTCCTTTCCCTCGAAGACCGTATATTGAGTATCTCCCGGTATTTCGCGACAGTGCGGCGCGCGATGTTGATGTCATGCCGTGATTTCAGGATATGGGCGATCTCGTCATCGGTCATGGGTTTTCTCTTGTCCTCTTTTTTTATAAACTCCATTATGAAGTCCATGACAACATTCGTGGAGAGGGGGTCCCCCTCGCCCTTGTTTATGCTTGTCGGGAAGAAGAATTTCAACTCATATACACCGTGCGGCGTGCTCATGTATTTACTTGTTGTTATGCGGCTCACCGTGGACTCGTGCACACCCACGTCCTGTGCGACGTCCTTCAGTATCAGCGGCCTGAGCGACCGCAGGCCGTTCTCAAAGAATTCGCGCTGGAAGTTCACTATACTCTGCGCGACAAGATAGAGCGTCCTTTGCCGCTGCTGGATGCTTTTAATGAACCACTCGGCCTGTTTCATCTTGTTCTTTATGTACTTTTTTGTATCGCCGCCGACCTTTTTGTTGGTAACAAGCTCCAGGTAATACCGGCTCATCCTTAGCTCGGGAATGTCGTCATTGTTGAGCGCTATGTCAAAACCGTCTTCCGTCTTGACCACGTAAATATCCGGCACGATGTATGAGATGAGCTCGTCGCTGAAGTTCCTCCCCGGTTTGGGATCGAAGGACTTGATCTTTTCAAAGGCTTCCTTTACCCGCTCCGGGGAATGTCCCGTCGCCTTTAAGATACCTTTAAGGTTGTTGTGCTGGAAAAGGTCGAAATGGTCGATGATGATGCTCTCCAGAACGGGGTCTTTCTCCCCCGCCGCATCGTACTGAAGAAGGATGCATTCCTTGAGGTCGCGGGCTCCGACTCCGGTGGGTTCCAGCTTCTGCACTTTTTTCAGCACCGGTTCAAGCTCTTCCACGGGAAAACCCGAGTCCTTGGAGATCTCTTCAAGGCTGCAGATAAGATACCCGTTGTCGTCGATGTTCTCTATGATCCATTCGGCCACCAACCGTTCCCGGGGGTCGAACTCTGAAAGGCCGACCTGCCAGCGCAGGTGGTCCCGGAGATTGTAGGTCTTTCTGACCATGTTCTCGTAGTCGGGTGCGTCCTTGTCCTCTCTTGGAATGAATTCTTCCGACGGCGAGAATCGCTCCAGCAATTCCTCCATCTCCTGCTTTTCTTCCCTGGTCTCTTCCTGCTCCCGCTCGCTTCTTTGCGCTTCCTCTCTGGAGGTTTCCTCTTCACCGACCTCCAGGATGGGGTTTTCCTTTACCTCCTGCTCGATGGCCTCGACAAGTTCCAGCTTCGAGAGCTGCAGCAGCCGGATGGCCTGCTGGAGCTGCTGCGTCAGCACGGGTGATAATTTCTGGGTCTGTTTAAGTTCCAACATCGATATTGAATTCCTCTCCCAGGTACACTTCTCTTACGATCTTGTCCTGGGCAACGCTCTCCGGTGTGCCCTCGAGGAGCACCTTGCCCTCGTTGACAACATAGGCCCTGTCGCATATTGGCAGCGATTCCCTGACGTTGTGGTCGGACAGGAGCACGCCGATGCCCCGGTGCTTGAGACCGAAGATTATCTTTTTCAGGTCCGAGACCGATATGGGGTCTATGCCGGAGAAGGGCTCGTCGAGGAGCATGAAGTGCGGCGATGTCATAAGCGCCCTCGCTATCTCCAGCCTTCTGCGCTCGCCTCCGGAGAGGGAGTCAGCGCTGTTGCGCGCCAGGTGTTCAAGCTTGAAGGACTCCAGTATCTCCATGACCCGGTGATTTATCATTTCGCCGTCGATGCCGAGGAACTCCAGAATAGCCCTGAGGTTGTCCTGCACTGTCATTTTTTTAAAAACCGACGGTTCCTGCGGCAGGTAGGTAATACCCTTTCTTGCCCGCATGAACATGGGAAGCTCCGTGATGTCCTCGCCGTCGAGAAGTATCTTTCCGCCGTTGGGCTTGATAAAACCGATGATCATGTAGAAGGATGTTGTTTTCCCGGCTCCGTTAGGGCCGAAAAGTCCCACGATCTCACCGGTTTCCATCTGCATGCTGATGCCGTCGACGACCTTTCTGGCGTTGTAGGTCTTGGAGAGGTCGGAGGCGGCCAGTATTCCCGTCATGGCTTTTCCTTTCCCTTCTCCATCCTTATCTTGGGTCTCTCTACGGACAGTTTTCCGTCATTCGTCGTGTAGATCACACGTTCGCCTTTCATTTCCACGTTGTCTTTGAAAACCCTCGGTGACTGGGTAAACACTATTTTGCCTTCCTTAAAATGATATACCGCCTTTTGGCTTTTCGCAACAGTACCTTTCGATATGACCCGGACATTGCCGTCGGCTTCGATGCGTTCAACCTCGTCATTGGTACTGTATATGTGCAAAACGTCGCAGACAAGATTCAGGTCCTCACCCCTCATGATGACCTTTCCTTCAAGCAGATAGGTGGTCACCTCGAAATAATAGGTGAGCGTGTCGGACTGGAAGCGGTATTTCGCCTTCTCCGTCGTGATAATACCCGCTACGTCGGAGAGGAGCTTGACGGTCTGCTCCGAAGTGTTTGCCAGAAGCCCTATGCCTCTCATATTAAGCTTCTTCCCCGTTATGTCGACGGGGGCGTCCGTTTTGGTCAGTCCGCTTTTGAAATCAAAGTTCATGGTGGAGCTCTTCAGGGTATACTCCCCCTTGTATAAAACCTCCACGTTCTCGACGCTTCCCGACTCCTTTTCGGTATCCATGGAGCCCTTCGTCCCGGTGAACTCGATGGCGACATCCTCTTTTGGTTTATATATCCCCTTGAGATCCTCCAGTTCAATGAACGGCTGGTCGATATACTTGCGGGCGATCTTCGCTGTCAATTCCCAGTCCACAACGCCGCGCTTCTCGCCCGTGTACCTGACGTCCTTGAAAATGATAGCCTTTTTACTGTCTTCCACAACCGGCGACGGCGGTCTCTGGGGCTTATGGAGAAAAAAATAGAGGGCAAGGACCAGGCTTGCCAGGACACATGCGTAAGAGATATAAAGAATGATCTTTCTGCTGCTCATCTATCCTCATGCGGAATGGAATGTCCATCTTTTTTCAGTGGCCGTTTCAAGGCCGCTTCAACACCGGGGGAAATACTGCGTCGGTCCCGGTTTTTATGCTCATACTACCTTTGCCTTCAGAAGATCGTGGATATGTATGATCCCGACGGGTTGCCTGCTTTTTTCATCGTCGACGACAAAAAGTGACGTAATGGAAAAATCCTCCATCTTTTTCAGCGCATACGCTGCCAGAGCGTCACTGCGGATGACCTTGGGGCCTTTTGTCATCACATCGGCGGCCTTTTTTGCCATGAGAGATTCGTCGTAACGTTCGATGGCGCGCCTTAAGTCCCCGTCGGTTATGATCCCGGCGAGCCCCCCGTCATGGCTGTAAACACCCGTTACGCCAAGCCTTTTCGACGTTATTTCAAGAATGGCGTCCTTCATGGACGCGTCTTCGAAAACCCCGGGCATCGAGTCGCCCGTATGCATAAGGTCGGCGACCTTAAGGAGCAGCTTTCTCCCCAGGGAACCGCCGGGATGGAGAAGGGCGAAATCCTCGACCTTGAATGAACGCTTTTCCATGATCGCGATGGCAATGGCGTCGCCCAGGGCAAGGGTGGCTGTCGTGCTCGATGTGGGGACAACATTGTACGGACACGCCTCGTCGACGTTCACGGTAAGGACAACGTCTCCGAACCCCGCGATGGCGGATTCAGGTTCACCGGTAATGATGATGACGGGTATGTCAAGGCGCTTGATCCAGGGAATGATCCTGAGGATCTCCTCGGTCTCGCCGCTGTTGCTGACGATTATAAGCACATCGCCGCGCTGAAGCATCCCAAGGTCGCCATGGAGCGAATCGGCCGGGTGGATAAAAAGCGCCGGCGTGCCAGTGCTCGAAAGGGTGGAGGCGATCTTCTTGCACACGAGGCCCGATTTCCCCATACCCGTAAGGACGACCCTGCCCGGACAGTCGTGAATGGTCCTGACCGCTTCGTCAAAGGAGCTGTCAAGGTCCTCCATGATCTTGAGGAGCGCCTCGGCCTCCTTTTTCAACACCTCTTTCCCCGTCTTTAAAAGGCTCACAGTGCCTCCCCTATCCTTTTCAACGCCGCCAGGGCCTCCGGAAGATCATCAAGGGAAAGCGAGTTGTCTCCGTCGCAGAGGGCGCTTTGCGGCTGCGGGTGAACCTCCATGAAGATGCCGTCAACCCCCATGGCGACGGCGGCCCGGGCAAGGGGCACGACAAACTGCTTCTCTCCCCCCGAACGGTCCGTCATGGCTGAGGGCTGCTGGACGCTGTGGGTGGCATCGAATACAACGGGATACCCGAATTCCCGCATGATGGGAATGGCCCGGAAATCATTGACCAGCGTATTATAACCGAAAGAGGTCCCCCGCTCGGTGACGATGATGTCCGTGTTTCCCGTGGACTCCACCTTCTTTATGGCGTGAACCATGTCCCTGGGGGAAAGGAACTGGCCCTTTTTGATGTTGACGGGTTTTCCCGTGGCCCCGCACGCGGTGAGGATGTCCGTTTGCCGCGACAGGAGCGCAGGCACCTGGAGGATATCGGCAACGGCGGCGGCGATCCGGGCCTCTCCGGCGCTGTGCACATCGGTCAGGACGGGCACACCCAGTGCGTTCTTCACCTCCTGAAGTATGGCAAGGCCCTCATCGATCCCGGGGCCTCTGAAGCTCGATATGGACGTCCTGTTCGCCTTGTCATAGGAGGACTTGAAAACGAAAGGGATCCCCAGCCCGCCCGTTATCCTGACGAGGCGCTCTGCCGTCCTTAAGGTCAGGTCCCTGTCCTCGATGACGCAGGGGCCGCCGATGAAGACAAAAGGCCTGCCGCCGAACGTGACGGAGCCTATGGTCACTTTTTTTTGCACTTCTGCCTCTCCTGCCTGTGCTTGAGGGATGCCTTTATAAAGTCCCTGAAAAGCGGATGAGGGTCGAATGGCTTCGATTTGAACTCGGGATGGAACTGGCATCCCAGAAACCACGGGTGCCCCTTCATCTCGATGATCTCCACGAGCGTCCCGTCGGGGGAGATGCCCGATATGATCATGCCGCGCTTCTCCAGTTGATCGCGGTATTTCATGTTGAACTCGTAACGGTGCCGGTGTCTCTCCTGCACGACCTCTTTGCCGTAGGCCCTGTACGCAAGGGTGCCCGTCTTCAGGCGGCACGGGTAGGCTCCCAGCCTCATTGTCCCGCCCTTGTCGGAGAATTTGTCCCTGGTCTGCACCTGGTTGTCCCTGTCCACCCACTCCTCTATGAGATAAATGATGGGGTGCGGGGTCTTTTCGTCAAACTCGCAGCTGTTGGCGCCCTTGCACCCCGCAAGGTGGCGGCCGATCTCAACGACGGCAAGCTGCATGCCAAGGCAGAGGCCGAAAAAGGGGATCTTCTTTTCCCTGGCATGCTCGATGGCGTTGATCTTGCCTTCGATGCCGCGGTCACCGAAACCTCCCGGGACGAGGATGCCGTCCACGTTGAAGAGGTCGGCGGGTATCCCCTTTTCTATGTCCTCAGAGTCGACATAGCGGATATTGACCTTGCAGTCGTTGGCGATACCGCCGTGCACGAGGGCTTCGTTGAGGCTCTTGTAAGAGTCCTTGAGCTTCACGTACTTGCCCACGAGTGCGATATCGACCTGTTTTTTCGGGTTCTTTATGGTCTCTCCGATGTTCTCCCATTTCGTAAGGTCCGGTTTCTTGGCCCAGATGTTGAGGAGCTTCGTTATCTTTTCGTCGAGCCCCTCGTTGTGGAAGTCTATGAGGACCTCATAGATGATATCGGCGTCCTTGGCGGTGATGACAGCGTCCTTTTCCACGTTGCAGAAAAGGGATATCTTGTCCTTGAGCCCTTGCGACAGCGGCCTCTCCGTCCTGCACAGGAGGATGTCCGGCTGGATACCTATCCTGCGCAGTTCGTTGACGCTGTGCTGGGTCGGCTTGGTCTTCATCTCGTCGGCGGTCTTGATGAAAGGAACCAGTGTGAGATGGACAAAGAGGGAGTTCTCCTTCCCGAGGTCGTTGCGGAGCTGGCGTATGGCCTCGAGGAAAGGCAGGCCCTCGATATCGCCCACGGTGCCCCCTATCTCCACGATGACAACGTCGATGCCTTCGTCAACGTCAAGGACCCTGCGTTTTATCTCATCGGTGATATGGGGGATGACCTGGACCGTACCCCCGAGATACTCTCCCTTGCGCTCCCTGGAAATGACAGTGTCATAGACCTGGCCCGTCGTGAAGTTGCACCTCTTTGAGAATGTGGCGGTGGTAAAGCGTTCGTAATGGCCGAGGTCAAGGTCCGTCTCTGCCCCGTCCTCGGTTACGAAGACCTCGCCGTGCTGAAAGGGGTTCATGGTCCCGGGGTCCACGTTGATATAAGGATCGAGCTTCTTGATCATAATGGTGAGTCCCCGTGATTCAAGAAGCGCCCCGATCGATGCGGCCGCGATACCTTTTCCCAGGGAAGACACAACACCGCCGGTAACAAATATAAATTTTTGTCTCATTCCTTCCGTCCCCCGATAAGAGCTCTCACCATCACCTCGCCCGTGATAATCTCTTTGCCTGCCTCTTCATCGTAGTTCACGCCATTGTCCGCGATTTCCCTGCTCCCGTCATACACCGCGAAAGGCACCGGGGTTGCAAAATGCGTCTTCATCGTAATTGGTGTGGCGTGATCCGTAACGATGAGGAACCTCGTGTCCCTGTCGGCCTCCTTGAGAAGCACGCCGAGAACATCCCGGTCTATACACTCTATGGCCTTTATCTTCTCCGCCGTGTCGCCGTTATGGGACGCCTCGTCGGGCGCCTCCACGTGGACATACACGATATCGTGATCCTTGAGGAGTGAAAGCGCCGCCCTGGCCTTGGCGCCATAGTCGGTATCGAGATATCCCGTTGCCCCTTCGATACGGGGCGCGGTAAATCCGATAAGGCTCGATATCCCCCTCACAAGGTCCACTGCGCAGACCGTGGCCCCCCTGAGACCGAACTTTTCCCTGAAAGACGGCAGCGCCGCCCTCCTGCCCTGACCCCAGAGCCATATGCTGTTCGCTGGAAGCTTGCCGGCGTCGATCCGCCGCTTGTTCAGGTCGTGGCCGCCCAGAATTTCCCGTGAGCGGTCCATAAGGGACTTCACTGTCTCCTCGCCGCGGCCTTGCGGCAGGTGCCCCGCTGTCTTCTTTCCCGTAATATCGTGGGGCGGGGTGGTCGAGAGCTCAAAGGCGCCGCCTTTCCAGATCATGATATGGCGGTAACCAACTCCCGGGAAAAAGATGATCTCCGGTCCGCCCATCTTCTCGTTGAGGGAGCCGATGAGGACGGCTGCCTCTTCTGTCGTGATGTGGCCCCCGGAATAGTCGCCCATGACATCGCTGCCGCCTTCGCTGCCTATGTTGACAAGGTTGCAACGGAAGGCCACGTCGTCGGGGCCCATGGATATCCCCATCCCGCTGGCCTCAATGGGGGCCCTTCCCGTGTAATAAAGGGCCGGGTCGTATCCGAATATGGACATGCCGGCCACATCGCTGCCCGGCGGGAAGCCGTCGGGCACCGTCTTTACCTTTCCGCAGAAACCCTTCCGGGCCATCATGTCCATATTCGGTTTTTTTGCCGCCATAAGGGGCGTCTTCCCGCCAAGCTCGTCGAGGGGGAAGTCGGCCATTCCGTCACCGATAACCACGATATATTTCATAATCCACCGCCGTTAAAAGAGGGCATGCCGGCCACGGGTCTGCGGTTGTCGGGAAAGCAAACGCAATGCAGGGCCCTGCGGGGTCCCCCGGCGGTCTTTTCAATCACGCCATGAACCGTGGATCCTCTGTCTTTCACAGGTTGCCTTCTTCGATCCTTATATGAACGCTCTCCCCTTTTACGAAAGAAAGCCTGTCGATCTCTCCCTTGGCCTTTTTCAGCGCCTTTTCTGTGGCCTCATGGGTAACCATGACCACGGGGACATAACCGCTGACCTTTCTGCCCTGCTGGGTAACGGCGGATATGCTTATCCCGTATTCCGCAAGAACGCCCGAAACCTTTGAGAGCACCCCCGGCCGGTCCTGGGCCATAACCCTCAGGTAGTATGGCACTGATGACCCCTTTGCCTCTTTTGACCTGCCTGCCGGGCCCAGAGTGCGGACACCGCGCGGCATGCCCCCCGCACCGAGCTTTTTCGCAATATCCACGATGTCACTCACGACGGCGCTCCCCGTCGGTTCGCTTCCGGCGCCCTTCCCGTAAAAAAGGTTGGGCCCCACCATGTCGCCGACGATGTAGACCGCGTTATAGACGCCATTCACGCTGCTCATGGGGTGGTTCAAGGGAAGCATTGCCGGTTCGACGCGCGCCTCGACCCCTGCACCGAGCTTTTTCGCAATGGCGAGCAGTTTTATCTTGTATCCGAAGTCGCGGGCGAAACCGATATCGACGGGGTCGATCTTCGATATCCCGCTTGTTGTTATCCCGTCCATGGTGATGGGGCGGGCGAAGGCAAGCCTGACAAGTATGGAGAGCTTGTGGGCTGCATCTGTCCCTTCCACGTCGAATGTGGGGTCTTTTTCCGCATAACCCTTATGCTGCGCGTCCTTCAGGGCCTCGGCAAAGGACACTCCCTCGTCGGTCATCTGCGAAAGGATGTAATTGCTCGTGCCGTTGAGAATTCCCAGTATATAGGTGAGGTCGTTGCCGACAAGGCCGTCCCGTATTGCCCTGATCACGGGGATGCCGCCGCACACGGAGGCCTCGAAGCCTATTTCACACCCCCTCTTCGCGGCAAGCCTGAAGAGGGCATCCCCCTCCCGGGCAAGAAGCGCCTTGTTCGCCGTGACCACATGCTTCTTAAGGTCCAGTGCCGCCGCGAGGAAGTCGCAGGCGGGATGAATGCCGCCAATGAGCTCCACAACAATATCGACCCTGCTGTCGCGGATGAGGTCCATGGCGTCGGCCGTGACGATGCCGCGGGCGATGCCCTTTCCTTTAATGTTGCGCGCGTTGACCTCGGCGATCCTCACAACCCCGATATCGAGTCCGGTCCTCTCACGAATGAGGCCGGCATGTTCGGTGAGGATCCGGTATGTCCCGGTCCCCACGGTGCCTAATCCTATAATTCCTATGCCTATCATGGTTTCCTTGCTGAATGTAGGAAATTTTTAATACCCTTGACCGCCTGTTTTATCCTGTGCTCGTTCTCCACGAGAGCAAACCGCACATAGCCTTCTCCAAACTCACCGAAACCGATGCCCGGTGACGTGGCAACCCTGGCCTGGGTGAGAAGGAGCTTGGAGAACTCCACGGAGCCCATTGCCGCGAACTGTTCCGGTATCTTTGCCCAGACGAACATGGTGGCCCTTGGTTTCTCCACCTCCCAGCCGTGGCGGTAAAGACCTTCGCAAAGCACGTCCCTTCGTATCCTGTATTTTTCAACAACCTCCGTCACATCGTTGTCGCCCTCGTTGAGGGCGATTATCGAGGCGATCTGGATCGGCTGGAAGACACCGTAATCGAAATAGCTCTTTATCCTACCCAGGGCGTTGATCATTTTTTTGTTGCCTACGGCGAAACCGACCCGCCACCCGGGCATGCTGTAGCTCTTGGACATGGAGTAGAACTCGACGCCCACATCCTTCGCGCCCTTCACTTCGAGGAAGCTTGGCGCCCTGTACCCGTCGAAAGCAAGGTCGGCATATGCGAGGTCATGCACCACCATGAGGTTGTGTTCCTTCGCGAAATCGACGACCTTTTCGAAAAAGTCGGTCTCGACAACCTCGGTGGTGGGATTGTTGGGGAAGCTGATGATGAGCATCCTGGGCTGCGGCCATGTCGTTTTAACGGCGATGCTCAAACGTTCGAAGAACTCTTCTTTCGGCTGCAGCGGGATGGTCCTCAGGTCACCGCCCGAGATGACCACGGAATATGAATGTATGGGATATGCCGGGTTCGGCACAAAGACTATCTCGCCCTGGCTGATGGTGGCAAGGACAAGATGACCGATGCCTTCCTTGGCCCCCATGGTGACGACCACTTCCTCGTCGGGATCGATATCCACGTTATAGCGCCTTTTGTACCAGGAGGAGATGGCAACCCTCAGCTTGTGGATGCCGCGGGTCGCGCTGTAACGATGGTTCTTCGGGTTGCGTGCCGCCTCGACAAGCTTCGAAACGATATATTTAGGGGTGGGCAGGTCCGGATTGCCCATGCCGAGGTCGATGATGTCCTCGCCCCGATGGCGCGCCTCGATAAGGAGGTCCCGCACGATGCCGAACACATATGGCGGCAGTCTGGATATCCTGTAAAAGTCTTCCATTTATGATGAAAAGTAACACATTACTCCGGCCACAATCAACAGGAAAAGGCAAGCAAGAACCGTTCCAAAAAACGGTTTATACGGTTTGCCTGGTTTCTCTGGTTTCTCTGGTTTTTTCAATAACCAAAGAAACTGCAGAAACAAAAGAAACCGGATAAACCATGATGCCCCCGGCGGGCATGGCGGTCCTACTGCTTCTCCAGGATAATGACCTCCACCTTCCCCTTCAGCCCCTCGGCGAAGCGCTCGGCGTCGCCCCTTGTACCGACGATGTCGCCGTAATGCATGGGTATGGCAATGCGGGGCTTGATCTCGAGGGCGGCCGCCCTGGCCTCATCGGCGGTCATGACATAGGTGCCCGACACGGGAAGCAGGGCGATGTCGATGTTCTTGAAGGTCTTCATCTCGGGGATGTGGTCGGTGTCGCCGGCGTGGTATATGCGCTTTCCTTTTACCGTGATTATATATCCCGCATACCCCTTGTCCTTTGGGTGGAAATCCTTTTTCACGTTGTAGGAAGGCACGACCTCAATGGCGATTCCCCCCACCTCCAGGCGGTCTCCGGGCTTTACGATGCGCTCATCGGCCCTGAAGCCCTTGCAGCCCCCTCCCGGGGTCACAACGACCGTTTTCGGCCCAAGAAGCTTCTTGACATCGGCCCCGGAACAATGATCGAAGTGGTCGTGGGTTATGAGGATGATGTCCGCCTTGTCCGCCTTTTTGATCTTGAAGGGGTCGATATAAACGGTCCTGTCCCCGGCGATCCTGAACGTGTCATGGCCGAGCCACTGGATATTGGACTTCACGAATGCCGCCATGTCGTCGGCCGCACCGCAGGAAAGAACCGCGCCAAGAACAACCGCCGCGATGACCGATACCATGAATAGTGTCCGCTTCATAACGCACCTCCCTTAAAAACGGTTTCAAACGTTTGGACCGCTTGAACACGAAGGATACATCTTTTTAAAAGTTTTCGTCCTTCGAGCTGCTCAAACGGTTCAAGCCATCACAAACTGAAGTCTATCACAGTTTGTAGCCGAACTTTCTCAACATCTCCCTGCGTGCCTTTTTGTCCTCATCCTTCTCTATGCCCGCAGGTCTGGAGCCGTCGATGACGCCCAAGATGCCCCGGCCCTGGTCCGTTTCGGCCACCACCACATCGAGGGGGTTGGCTGTGGCGCAGAAGATCTGGCACACCTCCTGGCAGGCTTTCACGGCGTTGAGGACGTTTATGGGAAAACCGTCCTTCATGAATATGACAAAGGTGTGGCCGCAGGAGAGCTTGAAGGACGTATCCGCGGCAAGCTTCGCCAGGGACTCGTCGTTGCCCTCGTATCTCGTGAGGCACGGTCCGCTCGCCTCGGAAAAGGCGACGCCGAACTTGAGCGACGGCGCGGACCCGATGAGTATCTCGTAGAGGTCCTCGACGGTCTTGATGAAATGGGACTGTCCGATAACGATGTTGAGCCCCTCCGGTATGTCGATCTTCACGGTCTTGAGTTCCATACTGCCTCCTTCGCATAAAGTGATGAAAAAACCGTTTCTACCGGTTTATCCGGTTTCTTCAGTTTCTCTGGTTTCTCTGGTTATTTAAAAACTAAAAACAAAGCCCGGATATTTGTTCCTGCCGTTATTGATCGGGACCGCTTCCTGGCCGTTCAAAGGGTTCTTCCTTCCCGAAATCGGGCACGAACAGGGGGGCGCTTTCCAGTTCCTGTATGAAAACATTGTCGAAACCATTATTAATAAGGTACGAAACGACCTCGTCATATTCCTCCCGTCTTATCCTCCTGGCAAGGATGGGATACCGTGCCGACTGGAAGATCGGCATGTACTGGGACATGAGCCCGATGGATGTCGCCCTGCCCAGGCTCTCGAGGACCCATGCGAACACATCGCGCGAGCCGGCGAGCCCGCCCGGCAGGACAAGGTGGCGGAGAAGGACGCCCCTTTTTGCCAGGTAGTTCTCGATGACAAGGTCCCCCACCTGGCGCTTCATCTCCAGGATGGCCGACTGCGCGCAATCGCGGTAGGGGGCGTGCTTTGCCGCACCGGACAGTTTTTCTGCCATCGCGGCGCTCCAGTACTTGAGATCGGGAAGGTAGATATCGATGAGGCCTTCGAGGGTCGCGAGCACCTCGACGCTCTCGTAGGCGTTCGTGTTGTAAACAAAGGGTATCCCGATCCCCTTTTCCCTTGCCTCCCTGATCGCCGGTGCGATGAGCGGGATATAGGGGGTTGGGCTCACAAGGTTGATGTTGTGACAGCCCGCGGCCTCGAGGGAAAAGAATATGTCGACGAGCTCCTCCTGCGTCACGGCCTCGCCGCGGCCTTCGTGGCTTATCTGGTAGTTCTGGCAGAAGATGCAGCGCAGGTTGCAGAAGGAAAAGAAGACATTTCCCGAGCCCCTTGTCCCGGTGATGGGGGGCTCTTCCCCGAAGTGGGGCCCGAAGTGCGCCACCAGGACCTCACCGGCGGCCCCGCAGAACCCGCGCTCGCCCTTGAGCCGGTTCACCCCGCAGCGCCTCGGGCAGACACAGCACTTCTCGAGCATGGAAAGATCGGATTGCATGGAAGATATTATAACAAAATTAACGCGGCTTTCAGTGGTTTTTATATGATCTCTGCATTAAAAAAGGTTATATGGGACAGATATTGAAAGAACAGGGCCAATGGCCGCTATTTGCGCCCGTGATGCCGTTTCGCCCGGACGCTCCGCTGCGCGCGCTGCCATGAGGCCTTGCCTTGCAGCAGGCGGCGATACCCGCTGTTCATTGCCCCGCCATGGTTCAGCGGGCGAATTCACCGCCTTTTCCAGCCAGACCTATCTCCATAATGCTCCTTACCGCGATGCGGCCGGAGCTCAGCGCGAAGCTGCTCGCGGACCCTTCGGCGAGCAGGTCGTATGTGCTGTCGTAGAGGCCGCCCATGTCCTGGCCGGTCACATACAGGCCGGGGATCACCTCCCCGTCCCCGTTCAGGGCCTGCATGCGCGTGTTCACCTGGGCTCCGCCGAGGGTCAGGAAAAAGGCCCGAAGGCCTTTCAATGCGTAGTATGGTCCGTTTTCCGTGTCAAATTTGATCAAATGCTCCGGTTTTCGGTTGAAATCAGGGTCTTTTTTCTGATCGGCATAATGATTGACCTTCTCGATCGTATCACGCAATTTATCCGGCCCTATACCGATCTTCCCGGCCAGCTCCTCAATGGTATCGGCCTTGAAGGCAAACCCTGATCCGATCCCCTTCTGGATGCCTTTATCGAGGGCGGTCATCTTTTGCCCCGGGACGACAATGGCGTTGAACGGGGTGAGGGGGCCGTTTTCGATCATGTATCTGCGCATGCTGTCGTCAAAGATGGACCACATCAGGCCGCCGTTGGAGGTCATCGCGTTGTACACATCGCTGAAGACCGAACCGAATGATTCGTTGTAGAAACGGTCCCCCTGCCTGTTCACCCAGAGAAAGGGCTGGCTCAGCGCGCAGCGCATCTGTTTCATGTGGTCCGGTCCGCTGAACTGCCTGATCGCGGGCTCGTTGTCGAGATAGGGGCTGTTCCCCGCGAGGGTGCCCATGCCGGAGAGCGCGGCGCCCGCCCTCAGCGCCATATTGATCCCGTCGCCCGTCCTGCCGTCAACGGCCGGGCCGCGGTGCATGAGCTTTGCCATCCCCGGGGCGTTGACATCGGGCACATATTTCCTGAGCATCTCCGCGTTGCCGGCAAAACCGCCGGTCGCTATGATAACGGCCTTTGCGGCGATCGTTATCGTTTCACCTCCGGCGCCCCTGGCCATAACCCCGGTCACGACCCCGCCGTCATTGATCAGCAGCTCTTCCACCGGGGTCCCGGTAAGGATCGGTCCACCCTTCTCCTTGATGGACCCGGACATCACCTTCACAACCCTTACCCCGCCGCCTTCAAAGATGTGCCATACCTGCAGGCTCTTTTCGGGCGGGAACATCGTCCTGATCCCCTTGATCCTGATCCCGTGGTCCTCCAGCCAGTCGATCGTAGCGCCCGATTCGTCGAGAAGGGTGCGGATCACCGGCGCGTTGCAGCGCCAGTGGTGAAATTCCATGACCCTGGCAAAGACCTGATCGGTAGTTGTCCTGATCCCGTTCTCCTTCTGGTAGCGGGTGCCGATCCCCAGGGAACCTTCCGGGAAAAGGCCGGCGCCGCCTGGAAAGGGCATCTTTTCCAGAACGATCGCCTTCACGCCGTTTTCGGCCGCGGTCAGCGCCGCCGAAAGCCCGCTCAGTCCGCCGCCGGCAATAACGATGTCAGCTTCATGCCCCCGGTCTGCCGGGGGCGGTACCTGTTGTTTTCCTGTTGATCTCATTCAGCCTCTCTCCAATAAAGATGGTTTCAACCGCTTGAATGCTTGAATAGCTTGAATTTTAAGGACATATTTCATAAAAAGCTTTCAAGGTTCGAGCTGTTTAAGCCGCTCAAGCGGTTTTAACTGTCTTTATGCCACTATGTAGGAACCGGTACCGACGGCGATGAGCTCTTTTTTTTCGTTGTGCAGTTCGATCCTCGTAACGGCGACCTTTTTTCCCGTTCTCAGGGCATAGGCGGTGGCAATGAACTTCTTGCCGATCCCCGGGCGCAGGAAATCAACACGGATGTCTATGGTGCTTACCCTGCCGAACCTCTCAAGCTTCGCCTCCAGGGTTTCACCCGCCATTTTTTCCTGGACGCCCATGAACGCCGCCAGGCCGCCGGTGACATCGAGCACCGCCGATATGGCCCCTCCGTGGACCATGCCGCGCTGGTAGTGCCCCATCAGTTCATCGCGCATCCGGAACCCCACGCTCACGCGCTCGCGGCTTATCGACTCGACCTTGAGGCCCAGCAGCTTGTTGAAGGGGATCTTCTCATTGAACAATTCATTGACAACAGAAAGGAATTCTTCGTTCCCGCGCATGCTTCCACCTTTCCTTTACGTCACAGTCCCGGGAACTCGATCATCAGGCCGCAGGTGAGGATGGTCAGGCCCGAAAAAAGCGTGAAAAAAACCGATGGATTCAGCCGTTATGAGCAACGCAGACAGTTCAGGGGACATAGAGGTCCTTTACCGGTTGATGTGTGCTTTCGACATTATAGTCCTTTCGGGCATTGTTGTCTATTTAACAAGACAGGTGGTGGGTTATAGGTCATAGGTGACAGGAAAGGCGGAAAGGCTCCCTGGTTTTGTTTTCACATTACCCATTACCCATCACCTGTCTTTTATTCTATCCCCACATTGACCAGGGTGGGGCTTAGCGTCTTTACGATATCACGGGGATCCATCGCGATCAGGTACCCCCGCCTGCCGCCGTTGATGTAGATCTTCGACAGATCGAGGATCGTCTCTTCCATGTAAACGGGCATGGCCTTGCGGGTGCCGAAGGGCGAGGTGCCGCCGACCACGTATCCCGAGTGCTTATGCGCAATCTCCGGCATACAGGGCCCGATCTTTTTCACCCCCATGACCCGCGCGAGCTCTTTGGTGGAAACTTCCCTGTCGCCGTGCATGAGAACAACGAGAGGTTTTTTGTATTCATCCTCCATGATAAGGGTCTTTACTACCATGTGTTCATCGACGTGGTATTGTTTCGCGAATGCTGAGGTGCCCCCGTGCTCCACATATTGATAGGGGTGCTCTGAGAACTGCACCTGCCTGCCCCGAAGAAACCTGACGGCGGGCGTTACATGTGTTTTGTCCTTAACCATAACAATCGTGAGGCGTAAAGCGTGAGGTGTAAGGTGTTTAAGAACTTGAACCGCGGACGTTTACTCCTTACTCCTTACGCTTTACACTTTACGTTTATACGCTTTACGGTCTTTGAACGCTTCACGGTATGATCATTTCTTTTATATTCAAATTGATGAACCTCTCCCCCATCTCCATCCGCACCACCGGAGAGGCGATCACCCTTGCCGGGCCGGCATTGATGGAGGGGCCTTTCACCGGGTAAAAACCATACCATGTCCTGTTGCTCCCGTCGGTGATCTTTACCCGTCCGTTGTTTGTGCTTGCGATGCTTGCAGGGTTGAAAAGCAGGTTCGGCCTTGGGTTGCCGATACCGAAGGGCCCCAGCTCTTCCAGGCGGTCCATTACCTCTGTTGTCAGCTCGTCAAAGGCGGCCTGCGTGTCGACGTGCACTTCCTTTTTTCTTGCGGTGATGCTCCCCGTGACCACCCTCTCGAACTCGTCCGCGAAGGGCTTCAGGTTCTCCTGCGCCAGCGAGATCCCACATGCGTATTTGTGGCCTCCGTATTTCAAAAGCAGGTGGGAGAGCGAACATATGGCCCCGAAAAGGTCCAGGCCGTCGCCGCCCCTGCCGGAGCCTTTCCAGGCCCCGTTCACCCTGGTTATAACAATGGAGGGTTTTCCGAACTGTTCCGTCAGTTTCTGGGCAACAATGCCGAGAACGCCCGGGTTCCAGTTCTCCTTGAAGGCCACAATGGTCTTCTCCCCCGAGTATTCGCCCGCCTTTATGGCCTTCGTGATCTCGCGCAGCGTCTTCTCCTCGATCTCCTGCCTTTTCTTGTTCGCGCTCTGGAGCTCCTTAAGTAAAGAGGCAGCGCCGGCCGCATCCAGAGAAACAAGGAAATCGAGGGACTTTTGGGCCCTTGAGACCCTGCCTGTCGCGTTGATCCTGGGAACGATCATAAAACCAAGGGCAAATTCGTTGACGAGCCCCTTCGGTACCGCTTTGCTGTCGTACATTGACTTCAGCCACGGCCGCGGGGCCTTGTTCATCACTTCCATGCCGTGCCTTACGAGGATCCTGTTGTCACCCGTCAGAGAGACCATGTCGCCCACGGTGCCTACCGTGACGATATCGAGCTCCCGTTTGAGATTGATGTGGCCGGGGATAAGCCCCTGTGCATGCATGACCCTTCTAAGCCCGAGAAGGAAAAAGAAAGTGACGCCGCACGCGGCAAGGTCCCTTGTGGGGAACAGGGAATCTTTTCTCTTGGGATTTATCACGGCCTCGGCAGGAGGTATCCCGGAGCCGACCTCGTGGTGATCGATAACGATGGTGTCCATTCCGAGGCTTTTTGCATACGCGATCTCGTCAGCGTTGGAGGTTCCGCAGTCGAGGGACACAAGCAGTCTCGCTCCTCTGGCGCCGAATTCCCCTATTGCCTCCGCATGGAGCCCGTAGCCCTCCTCTCGTGTCGGTATGTGGACTATCGGGGATATCCCGAAATACCGCAGGAAATTGACCATCAGGGCAAGGCATGAAACGCCGTCCGCGTCGTAGTCTCCCCAGAGGCAGATCGTTTGTTTCTTTTTCACGGCATCAATGAGCCGGGTGATGCCCTTTTCCATGTCAGGCAGCAGAAAAGGATCCGACAGGTCTTCAAGCTTCGGCCTGAGGAAAACCCTGGCCTCGTCCGGCGTCCGGACTCCCCGCGCGACGAGGATGCGGGCTATGAGCGCCGGCAGGCCGAGGTCTTGCGTTATGTCACGCAGGGCTTCCCCGGAAGGGTCCCCGGCGGCCGGCCATGCTGCGGCGTGGTCACTCATGGGTTACACCCGTGATGGCCCGGATGCTGTCAAGGCCCGCGGAGACGAGCCAGGCCTCCATGCCGGCAATGATCTTCGGTATGGCGAAGGGGTCCACAAAGGTGGCCGTTCCCACCTGGACCGCCGACGCTCCGGCCATGAAAAAGGCCAGTGCATCCTGGGCGTCCATGATGCCCCCGACACCGATGATGGGGATGGGCACGGCCTTCGAGCATTCGTGCACGGCGCGCAAGGCTACAGGCCTCAGGATGGGGCCGGAAAGCCCGCCCTTCAGGGGGACATTTCTCTTCTTCACATCCACCGCTGCGGCGGGCAGGGTATTTATGAGCGTAAGGCCGTCGGCGCCCGCCTCATATGCTGCGATGGCTATCTCGGTAAGGTTCTTCACCTCCGGGGTGAGCTTGGCGATAAGGGGTATGTCCGTTATGCCCTTGACCGACCGAACCATGGAATAAACGGTGGACGCCTCTTTCCCGAAGCTGATCCCGCCTTTTTTTATGTTCGGGCAGGAAAGGTTCATTTCAAGGGCGGCTATCAGTTCGTGGGGCCTTATCTTTTCCGCGCAGGAAAGGTACTCATCCTCGCTGAAACCAAAGAAGTTTACGATTATGGGGGTATTCTTTTCCACGAAGAAGGGGAAGTGGTCGGAAAAAAACCTCTCAACACCTACATTCTGGAGGCCGATGGAGTTTATCATGCCATGGCGCTCCTCCCAGACGCGGGGGACCGGGTTGCCGTGGTGGGCCAAAGCGGACAGGCCCTTGGTCACACACGCCCCCATTGTCTCCACACCCCAGAGCGGCTCTATCTCAACGGCGTAGCCGAGGGTGCCCGAGGCGTTCATGACGGGATTTTTGAACTTCTTTCCAAACAGTTCTACAGCGAGAGGTCCCATATACTGAAAACCGGTCCTTCCTTGCATACCCTTTTGAAGGGGTTTATTTCATCATTTGTCGCGACGACGCACCCGAAGCACAGCCCCATCCCGCAGGCCATCCTCTCTTCTACGGAAACCTGGCATGGTATATGCCCTGATTCGAGGAGCGCCCTTAAGCTTTTCACCATACCGGCAGGACCGCAGGCAAAGACCTCCATATCCTTCTGGCGGCAGGCATCAAGGTGCTGTCCGAGGAGGGAGACCACGTCACCCCTGAACCCACGGGAGCCGTCGAGCGTGGATACATGGACGCAGATGCCGCTTAAGTCCTCTGCCACGGAAAGCTCTTCCTTCGCCCCGACGCCGAAAAACAGGGTCGCCTTCTCTCCAAGCTTTTCCAGGAGCATCCTGGTGCCGGCAAAACCGATCCCGCCGGCTACGACAAGGTAGGCGTCCCTCTTTTTTATGGTAAACCCGCGCCCGAGGGGCCCCAGCACCATGACGGGCGATTTCTTCAAGGCCTGGCTCAGACAGCCGGTCCCCTTGCCCGCGACCCGGTACATGACAACAAGCGTTTTGCCGCGTGAACCGAATATGCTGAATGGCCTGCGGAGGAACACCTCTTCTCCCGGTATTTTCAGCATGACGAACTGTCCCGGGGAAGCCTTTCCAAGGGGTCTCTCAAGCCTGATAACAAGCCGGAAGTATCCCGGTGCAACATTGATGTTCTCTATGATCCTTCCAGGTATGTCATCCATGGTACGTCCCAAAAGATCCCCGAACAGGGGGATAACAATTATTTATATATAGAGGTATCTTCGGTAACGGATTTTAACCCGTAACCCCTGCGTGGCGCAACTGAAAACCTAACACAGCCGGAGTTTCATCACCAGGGCGTCCTCGCCGCTCTCCTGGTAGTATCCCTTTCGCCTTCCCACCGCCTCGAAGCCGAGCTTTTCATAAAGGCCCCTGGCGGGTATGTTGCTTTCGCGCACCTCCAGAAAGCATTCCTCGACCGCCTTCCGGCGGGCAAGGGCCAGCACGCGGGAGAGCATCTCGCGGGCAAGGCCGCGACGCCTGACGCCGGGATGAACGGCAATGTTCATGATGTGCGCCTCAAAACCGGCGAAATAGAATACGGCGTACCCCAAGATATGCCCGGAACGTTCGATGACGAGGCAATTCGCTATGGGTGACGCCATAGTGGATTCGAACATTCCCCGCGTCCACGGTGATAAAAAACAAATCTTTTCGATCGCGAGGACCTCCGGGAGGTCTTCGATTCCCATCTTCCGCATCCTTGCCGGTGCCGCGCCGGTCATTCAGCGGGGCCCTCCGGTTTCGATCATTTCCAGGGCCTCAAGGGTGTTGATATTCGAAAAGACCAGAAAGTCGCCGGCATGAAAACACGGATGGTCATCAACGGCCTTCGCGGTCACATAAGGAAATACGCCGGCAACTTTCAGCAGGTTCAAGTCTATCAGCCTCAGAAAAGGTGCGAGGCAGGTTCTCCGGTATATGGCGTGAAGGGGTTCATAGTATCCCCCGATCTTCGGGATGGTGATGTCCTCGTTGCCCGCCTGCGCGAGCACATACCGGATCGCGTCCACGGACAGAAAGGGCATGTCGCAGGCAACGGCAAAAACACCGGGGCGCTGTGAATGCATCAGGCCGGTCGCGATCCCCACCATGGGGCTCTGCAGCGGCACGACATCCTTCACTATGGGTGCGTCAACACCGTCTATTGTGTCATGGAGGCTGGAGATGACAAGGATCTCTGAAAAGACGTCCTTCACCGTATCGTAGACCCGCTTGATGAGCGTCCCCCCGCAGAAGGCGGCCGTCGCCTTGTCCCTTCCCATTCTCGTGCTCCTGCCGCCGGCCAGTATGACACACGCCATGTCCATACACATGGTATTAACATCTTTCGCCATTAATTTCAAAGCAAGTCAGGGTTTTTTCATAAACCCGGGGCCGAAGGGGCCTTTTTATTGTTCTCCCCGCGCCTGCATTGGCGGAAAACCTCTGTTGCGCTTGTGCCCGCGCGGCACTTTCCGGCCTCAACAAGGGGTGAACCTGGGGTACAATGTCGGCTAAACAACAACAATATTAATACGTTGTGATGTTATTTTTTTCGCTTGACAAGCCTCTCTTGAATGACTTATTATGCCGTAATAACTCACGGGGTACAAATAAACACATAGTTTTAGTTAGGAGGAGCAATGGGAGCCATACTTTGGATTGCTGAAAAGCTCAGCAGATTGATGAGCGTCGTTGCTGGAGCATCACTCACCTTTATCATGTTGCTCACGGTATGTGACGTTTTCCTGCGCTATTTCTTCGACAGGCCCATTATCGGAACCTTTGAGATAGTCGGTTTAGGCGGGGCGGTAGCCATCGGTTTCGCCCTTCCCATCACCTCATGGATGAGGGGCCACATATTCGTCGATTTTTTCGTTGTAAAATTCCCCAAAGTGGGGCAAGGCATCATCAACATCATTACTCGCCTTGTAAGTATCGGTCTTTTTTACCTCATCGGTCACAATTTGATCAAGTACGGGTACGACCTCTATGTATCGGGCGAGGTATCGCTGACACGGCAGATCCCCTTCTATCCCGTCGCATACGGGATGGCGGTCTGCTGCTTTATCCAGTGCCTCGTCCTGATATGTGACATCTTCAAGATCTTCGGAGGTCAATATGAGTGATCCTATTACTGTTGGAATCGCCGGACTGCTAATCGTACTTTTTCTTTTCCTCACCGGTATCGAACTGGGTTTCGCCATGGTCCTCATGGGTTTTCTCGGTTTCGGGTACCTCATCTCTTTTGATGCGGCATTCAATCTGCTGGCGAAGGACATGTACGATGTTCTCAACTCGTACAGCTTTACCGTCATCCCCCTCTTCGTCCTCATGGGACAGGTGGCATTCAACTCGGGCATTGCCAAGCGCCTTTTTGACGCGGCGCACAAGTTCCTCGGCCACATCCCCGGCGGCCTTGCCATGGCGACCGTCGGCGGCGCAACGGTATTCAAGGCGATCTGCGGTTCTTCGCCCGCCACCTCGGCGACCTTTGCCAGCGTGGCCGTTCCCGAGATGGACAGGTACGGGTATGACAAGAGGTTGTCCACAGGCATCGTCGCCACCGTCGGCACCCTGGGCATACTCCTTCCGCCAAGTGTTACCCTGATCCTCTATGGTATTATCACCGACCAGTCGATCGGCCGCCTCTTCCTCGCCGGCATCATTCCCGGGCTCATCATCGCCGCCCTCTTTGTTGTGGTCATCTACGGGTGGTGCAAGATGAATCCCGCGATCGGCCCGAAGAGCCCCAAAGCAACCTGGGGCCAGCGGTTTAAGACCATCCCGGAAGTCCTCATGGTGCTTGTCATCTTCTGTCTCGTCATCGGCGGCATCCTCGGCGGCGTCTTCACCCCCACAGAGGCAGGCAGCGTGGGCACCTTCCTGGTCCTCGTCATGACCTTTGCCATGCGCGATCTCAATATCAAGGGCTACATCAAGTCCGTCGCGGAAGCGGTCAGAACGGCCACCATGGTCTTGATGCTCATCGCCGGTTCCACCGTCCTCGGCCACTTCATCGCCGTTACGACCATCCCCATGGTCGCAGCGGACTGGATCGTCAGCCTCAACATGCCTTCCTGGGTCATCGTCGTCTTCATCGCCCTCATCTACCTCATCGGCGGTTCTTTCATCGATGACCTCGCGTTCATGATCCTTGCAACACCGATTTTCTATCCCGCCATCCTCAAGCTTGGTTACAACCCTATGTGGTTCGGCATCCTCATCGGCATCACCGTTATGCTCGGTGTCGTTCTCCCGCCGATGGCCATATGCGTCTTCGTCGTCAAGCAGATCACCAAGACACCCTTCGGCGTCATTTACAAAGGCGTCTACCCCTTCCTCATCAGTATCATCCTCGGCGGCATCCTTGTCTTTCTTTTCCCCGCTCTTTCCACCTGGCTGCCCGGCTGGCTGATGCCCGGCTAAAAACAGATATGTCCATAAAAAACCCGCTTCTTACCGGAGCGGGTTTTTTTTCTCTGGTTTGTATGGTTTGTATGGTTTTTTTATTCAGGTAATAAGCTGTTTTAATTTATCATGCTACAAACAAAAGAAACCGAGCAAAACAATTGAAAGCCGTTATGCCTGAAAATAAGAACAGGGTTCCGGCGGTAAGCCGGAACCCTGTTTTAACCTTTAATTTCTTCTTTTTAAGCGATGGTTTTCAATTTCTCCTGAAGGTTCTTGGTGAATTCCTTTTCCGTGTCCTTCGCCTTCGCCCTCATGATCCTGTCCCCGAACATGGCGAGCTTGCCGACTATGTTCACGTCAGTCTTGTAGCTGACCTCAACATCTCCGTTGCCTTTGTCTTTTAAATCAACGACGGTCTTGTTCTTGAAATGGCCGAGCTTGGTCATGTCCTCGCCCTCGCCTTCGATCTCCATGTGGGTCGGCTTCTCTACGACGGTCAATTTGTTGACAAATTTCAGCCTGGCCTTGATGGGTCCCACTTTTTGCTTCACGATGCATTCGTATGACGTGTCATCGATAATGTTCACTGATTCCGCGCCCGGAAGGCAGGTAAGGATCGTGTCCGGTTTCAGCAGGAAATCGAAGAGTTTGTCTATTGGTGCCTTTAAGGTAAAACCACCCTCTATGATCATGGTACCTCCTTGTGTTAAGTATCCGGCCCCTTGCGGCGGCCTTTTTTATTCTTACAGCTTGTCCTGTGCCTTTTCTATCAGGTCCGACAGGATCTCATAGCTCTTGTTGCCCGCTTCGGTGGTCTGCGCGAGAAGAAGCTCGATGTACGAGTGACCCTGTGATTCGATCCATGCCCTGTGCGCCTTGTCACCGGTACCGAACATGTGGCGCGCAACCTGTTTGCTGTTAGGCCATTCTTTTTTACATGCTGGACATTTAAAGCTCACGGTATACCTCCTCCTTATTTATCTCTTAACTATTTCTGGGCTTCCTGTTCTTTCTTCTCCCTCAGGGCCTTAAGGATCCTCTCGGGGGTGATGGGGAGCTCTTTCATCTGTATGCCCAGTGCGTTGTATACTGCATTGCCCAGGGCCGCTGCCGTCGGGTTCGTGAGTCCTTCGCCGGCCTCTTTCGCACCGTACGGTCCTTCCGGTTCATAGGTATCGATTTCGATAATGCCTGTTGGGGGCATCTCCGGTGCCTTTATGACCTTGTAGTCGACAAGATTTGGGTTCATGAGCTTGCCGTCCTCGAAGGGCATGTCTTCCAGGTATGCGTAGCCGAGTGCCATAGAAGCTGCGCCCTCAAGCTGGCCGATAAGGCCCAGCGGGTTGATGGGCTGGCCGCAGTCGTGGGCAGTCATAACCTCATGGATCTTGATCCTGCCCGTTTCGGGATCGATCTCGGCGTCAACCGCCTGCATCATGTAGCTGTATGCGGGGGATATCATGCCTTTTCTGTGCGGTGTATAATAGCCCCTGCCGACAACTCGCTGGCCGTCCTTTGCACGGAGCACCTTCTTTACCAGTTCAAAATAGTCGAGGCCCCTTTCGGGACGGGCAACGATGTGAACCCACCTGTCCTTGATGTCGAGATCGTAAACGATGTTGATCCCCATCTCTGCGTATGCAAACTCAAGGAGCTGTTTCTTGGCATCTTCACAGGCCATCTTTACTGCATTGCCGGCCATGAGGGTCTGTCTCGATCCCCAGGCACCAAGGTCTGCCGGGCAATGCGTTGTGTCGCCAGAGTGAACCTTGATATCCTCCATCTTTACGCCAAGGGTCTCCGCGGCAATAATTGCCATCGTCGTGTTGGAACCCTGGCCGATGTCCTGGCAGCCGACATGGAGTTCCACGGTGCCATCGACATTGATGGTGACAACCGCCGAAGAGAAAGAATAGGGTGAATCGAACCAGTTAAAGATACCGCCTGACATGAAGCCGCAGGAGGAGATGCCGATGCCCCGGTTTGGGGGCATTTTGCCTTTTGCTTTTACCCATTTCTCAATCTCATTGATGCACTGCTCGAGTCCACAACTCGCTATGAATGCCTGGCCGGGTACCTCATATCCCTCGGTGTGGCCGTTCTTTCTTCTTACCTCAAAGGGATCGAGACCGAGATCGGCGCACATCCAGTCGATCTGCTGCTCGGAGCAGAACATGGCCTGGGGGGCACCGAAGCCGCGCATCGATGTGGAGGGCAGGGTGTTCGTGTATACCCTGTAACCGTCATAGCGGTAACCCCTCCATTTGTACGGGAATGAGTGGAAAAACCCCGACAGGTAAAGGGCGGTCGCGCCCATACCTGTGTATGCGCCGCCATTGGAGAACATGCGTGACTCGCGGGCACAGAAGGTGCCGTCTTTCTTCATGCCTGTCCTGACGTAGTAGAACATGGGGGTCCGCCTCTTAGAGGCGATAAAGTCTTCCTCGCGAGTGAATATGACCTTGACCGGTTTATGAAGCTTCATGGACATAACTGCGCTGCAGAACATGGCCGCATCAAGCTCGAACTTGCCGCCGAAGCCGCCGCCTACGTAAGGCGCCAGAACACGCACATCGCCTTCGCGAAGACCCAGAACACCCGCAAGGAGGCCCTGTGTATAGTAGGCAGACTGGGTGGACGCCCAGCAGGTGAGCTTGCCTTCCGGCGTGAAACTCGAAACGGCGGCGCGGGTCTCCATGCACATATGCGCCTGGCCGGAGCATTTGAACCAGTCTTCCCGAATATAGTCTGCTTCTTCGAATGCCTCGTCAACATCGCCCCACTCGATATGGCGGGTTACGTTGACGTTCCTCTCCACACCTTCATGGATCGTGGGGGCCTCTTTCTTGATCGCCTCCAGCGGTTCGTAAACAGCGGGGAGAACTTCATATTCCACATCGATGAGGTCGAGAGCCGCTTCCGCGATCTCTTCCGTTATTGCGGCAACGGCCGCGACGGGCTCGCCGATGTAGCGAACCTTCTCAAGGGGGAGAACCTGCTCGTCGCAAAGCTCTTCGTAGCGCCTCCAGATGCCCTGCTTTATGCCGAGGGTGTCCTTGCCGGTGACGACTATCTTCACGCCGGAGAGTTCCATTGCCCGGGTGGCGTCAATGTTGATGATCTTCGCGTGGGGGTGGGGGCTGCGGAGGATCTTCCCGTGAAGCATTCCCGGAAGTGTTACGTCAAAGGTGTAGGTTGCCCGGCCGGTTACCTTCGCAATGCCGTCTATATTGTGCACTGGTGTGTTTATGACAGAATATTTTGCGTGACTCATATCACTCCTCCTTGTATTTGCCCTGGGCAACGGCGTCAATGGCTCTTACAATGCTATTGTAACCGGTGCATCGGCATACATTGCCCTCAATGCTTTCACGTATCTCTTCCTCGGAGGGCTTCTTTCCTTCAAGTTCGCTGAGGAAGGCTGTTGAGGACATGAGCATTCCGGGCGTACAGAAACCGCACTGGTAGGAACCGTTATCAAGGAAGGCTCTCTGGATCTGGCTCAGTTTGCCGTTTACTTCGAGTCCTTCAACTGTCGTGACCTCCAGACCCTCACACTGAATTGCGAGGACGGAGCAGGATTTCACTGATTTGCCTTCAACATTCACGGTGCAGGCGCCGCACGATACCGTATCGCAGCCCCTCTTTGTGCCTGTGAGACCGAGGTGATCCCTGATCACTTCCGCAAGCAATGTTTTCGGATGTATGTAAACTTCGTATTCGTCGCCGTTAACTTTTAAACGCAATATATGCTTTTCCATATCTCTCCTCCTTAAGCAGCTTTCTGGGCTTGTTCAAAGGCCTTTTTCAGCATCCTCTTGGTGAGAACGCCCAGAACGTGTCTTCTGTGTTCCTCAGACGCGTGGATGTCTGCAACGGGCTGTGCTTCCTCGGAAGCGATCTGGCCGGCCTCGGCGAACAGCTTGTCGTCGAGCTTTTTGCCTTTCAAAAGATCTTCGGCCTTTGTCACCCTCATGGGTGTCGGTCCGGCGTTCCCGAGAACGATCCGGGCTTCCTTACAGGTGCCGTCAGCATTAAGCGTAACCGCCGCGGCCGCCGCGACGATACCCATGTCACTGTCAAGGAGGTTGAATTTCTGATATGCACAGCCGAATTTAGGCTCCGGAGCCGGCACATGAACTTCGAGAACGAGGTCGCCGTGATCCATCTTCGTTTCGAAATAGTCCACGAAGAACTCATCAAGCGGCATGGTGTTGTCGCCTTTTTCGTTACCGAACTTGATGTTCGCCTTGAGTGCCATAAGCACGGGTGCGGGGTCGCCCGCGGGATCGGCATGGGCGAGATTTCCGCCAATCGTACCCCAGTTGCGGGTCTGGATGGAGGCAAGTTTCTGTTCCATTGCTACGAGAACGGGGTATTTCTTTGCAATGATGTCGGATTTCTCGATCTCGCGATGCGTTGTTGTTGCGCCGATCCTGAGGCCGTCCTTATCATCGAACTTGATGTAGCTGAGCTCTTTCACGTGCTTGATGTCAAGGAGGTATTCGGGAGCAAGCATGCCCTGCCTCATGACGATCAACAAGGACTGCCCGCCGCAGATGACCTTGCAATCATCATGCTGCGCATACATTGCAAGCGCTTCTTTCAGGCTTGCAGGTTTCAGGTAATGAAAATCGTTGATCATGATCCTCTCCTTTCTACTGGTTCTTTTCTACTGGTTCTTTTTCTTTCAAATTAGCTTAATGCTGTTTCAGGGCCGCAAATTCTTTCTCTATGCCGTATTCCTCAACATTATGTATACACTGGGAACCGACATCTATCTTCTCGGGCATCCCGAAGGTCTTGCCGGGGTCTTCCTTGCGCTCCGTCGCTTTTAATTCCTTTACCCGTTCGGGGTCGAAGGAGCTTCCCTTGTAAGATGAGGAATAACACAGGTAATAATGCCTGCCGCGGTAGATGGCGCATTCCACACAGGCGGTTCCGGAGATGGGACATACTATTTTATGCTTGGCCATAACAGGGCACCTCTTGGGAGAAAGTAATCATACAATGGTGAGACACATATGTCAAAATTATTTACGAAAATTGTCCAAAAGTCAAGTTTATTTTTTACCATAATAAACAAAGGTCTGTATTGCCTAATATTGCAGGGTTTTTTAAGAAACTTATTGTTCACTATTATGAACTTCAAGCGCCGGCCGTTGTTTTTTTTTGCAATTCTGTTGACAAAGGGCATCCCGTTTACTATAAAGAGAGAAAATCATATCTCAGGAGGGGTTTATGAAACGGGTTTTCGGGGTAAAGTGTTTACTTTTGGTTTTCTTTGCAGCAACTTGTCTCGCCTTTTTTCCCGTCATGGCTTCTGCCCAGAAGGTCATAACGCTGAATTACTCGAACTTCTTCCCGGCACCGCACAAGAACAGCATCATAGCGCAGCAGTGGTGTAAAGAGGTCGAAAAGAGAGCGGCCGGCAAGGTCAAGATCACTTATTTCCCTGGCGGCACACTGACACCTGCGGCACAGACCTATGACAACGTAGTTAAGGGTATAGCGGATATCGGCGAGAGCTGCTTCGCTTACACAAGGGGTAAATTCCCCATGATGGAGACCCTGGACCTTCCTCTTGGATATAAATCCGGCGTTGCGGCAACGAATCTTGTCAATGCCTTTTATGCCAAGTTCCAACCGAAAGAGCTTGCCGATGTCAAGGTGCTCTGGCTTCACGCGCACGGCCCCGGCATCCTTCACAGCAAAAAACCTGTCAACAAGCTCGAGGATATGAAGGGCATGAAGATCCGTGCCACCGGTCTTGCCGCAAAGGTTGTCCAGGCACTCGGCGCGGCCCCCGTTGGAACGACCATGCCGGAAACCTACGATGCGCTCCGTACCGGCGTTGCCGACGGCGCCATGGCGCCTATTGAATCGCTCCAGGGCTGGAAGTGGGGCGAAGTTGTAAAGTCAACGACGCAGAACTTCGGTTCCGCATACACGACCGCCATGTTTGTAGTCATGAACAAGGCGAAGTGGAATTCCCTTCCTCCCGATGTCCAGAAGATCTTCGAAGATGTCAGCAAAGAATGGGTAGTGAAACAGGGCAAGGTATGGGATGAGATCGACAAGGAAGGCTATGCCTTCACGAAAAAGAGAGGCAACCAGGTCATCACGCTCAGCGCCGCAGAAGACGCCAAGTGGGCCAAGGCTGTCAAACCTCTTCTTGATGACCAGGTAAAAACATTGAAATCCAAAAAGCTTCCTGGCGACGAGGCAGTGAAGTTCGCGGTAGATTTCCTGAAAAAGAACTAAACATTTACCAACACAAGGTCAAAAAGGGGCTCATTGCGAGCCCCTTTTTTTATGGTCTATCCGGTTTGTCACGTTCATTCGGTTTATCCGGTCAGTAAATAAAGAAAAAAGAGGTTTTCTTTGCCCGCGGATCCTCCCCCTCTTGCTCGCTTATGCGAGCCGTCCGGTGATACGCTCAGGTGATGGTGAGATCGAGAAAGTTCTGCAGGAGCTGCAGCCCCACCTTCTGGCTCTTTTCGATTGCCGGGGCTGGCGTCGCCCCCTCCACGGGCAAAGCCCGCGGATCCTCCCCCTCTTGCTCGCTTATGCGAGCCGTCCGGTGATACGCTCAGGTGATGGTGAGATCGAGAAAGTTCTGCAGGA
>JAKLET010000032.1 GCA_022711595.1 Deltaproteobacteria bacterium | reverse complement strand
TAATAACCAGCCGCACCCGCGATCTTCTTCTTACGCGCGGCGGTCCCTCCCACCGCAAGCAATGAAAGGCCGTAGACGATGCTGTCAGCCAGCATATCAATGCTGTCAGCCACAAGTCCCATCGAACCCGCCATCAGGCCCGAGATGATCTCGAAGGCAAAAAAGAAGAAGTTGATGGCGAGGACCTGCCATAAAACCCTGCTTTGCAGCTGCCGGTCTTCGCCCATATCGATCTGCCCTATCGCTTCCGATGAAACGAACTTTGTATCAAGCCGAAGGCTTTCAAGCGCTGCCAGGAGACCATCGTAACCACCCATGTGGTATACGTGCAACCGGCGTCCGGGTATATCGAACTCCAGCCTTTGAATATCTGCCGCTCCCTCCAGTTTTGACCGTATCAACTGCTCTTCGGAAGGACAATCCATCTTTGATATGCTGAATGTCGTTCGGAACATAAGCCTCTTGGCGGATTGCTGCACCTGTGATTATTTCTCGGCCTTGTCCAGGTCCTTGCCTATGTCCCTCGTAAGGTCGGTGGTAAGGTAGTCGAACGTAACGGGCAGACCCACTTCCAGCTGCGGTACATGCTGGATGCCTATACGCGCTTTTTTCAGTGTGCATCCAATGAGATGACCTCCGCGCCTACGGTCTTCAGTGAGGAAATGCAGGTGATAGCCCGGCGCGTTCAGGGACTCCATGAAAGAGGGGGTGTAAAACCCTGCGAGTGATCCCGCAACATCGTGGAAATCAAAAACAGGCTGGTCCTTTGTGGCGTCCACGAGGGGCCTGTAATTTTCTGATCTCGGGACGGCCCTTGTTCTCACATGGCTGAATGTGCCGTCGATGCGGATCGCATAAAGCATGTTCTGCGAAGGTATGAGACCGTCGAGGAGGCTGACGAGGTCCTTCGAAGCCAGGTCTCCTTCGATATCGTCATAGGTGTCGGGGCTGAAAAACGTGACGCAGGCAAAAGGCGACTTCTCATCGTCACCGACGTCGTACACATTCCCGTCGGACCTTATCTGGTAAACTTTTCCGTCGAGCAGGACCATCTCTCCATCGAGGTAGTTGAACGTACCAAGACCGAAATCGCCGCGGCTCCTTACCTGGGCAATGGTGGTGTTCTCCACGTAAAGTCCTTCCACGAGCGCGTTGATTGGCGCCGAGAGATAGACGGCGTTAGCTTTCTCTTTTTCCGAAAGCAGCTGTCTCAGCGCCTGTTCGACAAGGTCCGCCGCCGAACATCCCGTGCGCTCCATCGCGCCGGTAAGCTGTTTCAGGATATCGTACGACAACAATATTTCAAGATGTGTTACATTCTCATCATCTGCCACGTTCTGCTCCAGGTATCCGCCGGGTCAGCTTTAAGGCCGTTCTCATTCAAGCACCTTGTGCCACCTTTTTTATCATCCCTGAATTCCTGCCATTATGCAATAAAAAACCTGCCGGCCCCGCGGCCTGCCAGGAAAGACCGTCTTGCGCACTTGACCGCTTTGCTTCCTGCGCCTATAATCATTATCATGAGGCGGGTAAAAGCAGGCATAGTGCTTCTCTGCATGTCACTCTGGTGGGTCATTCCCTTCTTTGTCGTGCATCTCGTTGTCTATCCGCTTCTCGCTCATTTCCGTTCCCATCTGCTTTATGTGGTGATCATCTTTTTTTCTCTTCTCTTTGCTGTCACCCTTGGCTTTGCCGACAGGAAACGGGGGCTTTGGGAAAGGTACGGGTACTGGCGGAGATACCTGCTGCTATGCGGCACCTACCTCCTGCAGACGGCCGTCGTCCTTGCCGTCCTTTTGACGCTCGACTCACGGGGCCTTCTCGGGTACTTCGGGGGTGACGCGGGAGGAAGCATTGGGATGCTCCTCATCCCGTCCGTGGTCATCTACCTCCTGATCGGGGCTGTTGCCGGAGGCATCACGGAATTGATCAAACGTTCGGGGAAACATCACGGCCAGGACATCTTCGTCTGAAATGAACAAAAAACCAATGCCGCAGTCGAAAGGAGATGAATATGCCAGACAGAACAGGTGAAAAGATCGGCTGGACTGCCGGTTGGATGGGCGGTTTCATCTGGGTGGTCATCCTTTCCATTATTTTTATCATCCAGAACAAAACGCTCCAGGGTTTCATGGGCATCATCATTGTCTGCATTGCCTTTGCAGTCATTATCCTCCTCGCACCATGGCGCCATCCTTTAACACCTTTCTGGAAGCTCATGACGGCACCCTACGTGATATTCCTCGTCTCGGCCGCGTGGGCGATATGGTCATATGGCGCCACTATAGAAAATATGGATCTCAACTGGTGGAACGTGTTTCTGATAGCGCCCATTTTCATCCCCTTTGCAACTGCAGGAAAGAGAAAATGGGCAGATGGCGACCCGGGTCAGAAAGAAGATACATAAGATCACCGCCCGCGAGGCCGGGCCTCATAAATAGCGTGCTGCGCCGGCAATGATCTTATTTATCGATGCTATCCCTATCCGAAAAAGAAGGTCCACAGGAGAATGAGGGTGAAGAGAAGGCCGATCCATAAACTGGCATGACCGAAAAAGGCGGAAACAAGCTTTAGCGATATGCCCGGGTGTTTGATCTTCAGTTCATCCAGCCTGCCTTCCCTTACCAGCCTCTCATATTCGAGGGCCCGCAGCCTCCTGAGTTCCTCAAGCTGATAGCTGCCCGTAAAGATGATCGGGTCCATGGGGAATTTCGTGGGAATGAGGTGCGTATTGAAAAAATGGACCGTGAATATGAAAAGTGCCGCCAGCAGGGCCTCTTCGGAATGAAGGATGCTCGCGATATTGAAAACCCATCCCGGATATATATAAGATGCCTTCTCCGGGGCCCACAGAGTGACACCCGAGCCGCCGATGACGACCATGCCCCAGAAGACGGCAAGGAAGTCGAATTTTTCCCAGTAGGTCCACCTGTCGAACTTCGGGTATTCACCCTTATTGAAGAACCATTTGACCATTCCCTTGAATTGCCGCCAGTCATTCATGTTGGGCGCAAGAGAATCAGGCCCGAAAAGTCTCTCCTTCCAGCCGCTCCTGCCTTTCGAGCCAAGGCCTTTTGGAAAGATGAAACGGAAGCATCTCCACAGGGCGATAAAGAACAGCACGATAAGGACAACCGCCGCGGCCCTGTGGTACAGGCCCGCGTTATGGGCGCCGCCCATCACCTGAATGAGAACCTTCGCCCAGAGCGTATCATGGTATTTTATCGGGAAACCGGTGATGACAAGACCAAAGAACGAGAGAACGAGAAAGAGGTGCATAACGCGGTCCTTCACAGCGAACCGCCTGACCTCCTGGATCCCTTCTTCGTGGGTAAGGGGGCTTTCGAGTTTTATGCCGAGCTCTTCCAGCCTGTGTTTTTCCCAGTAGACCTTTCTCCACCAGAGGACGGTGTGGGTCCAGTAGAAGGTGAACGTCACAAGCAGGAGCGCCACCATGCTGATAAAACTTATATAAAGCAGGGGGTACCTTCTTATGTCCCTGTAATCGGGGTGCGCCTTGTACTGCGCGAAACGCGGATGGATACCGGGGTGGCACTTGCCGCAATTCCTCACGAGGTTCTTCGGGTTGATGGTCGATCCCGGATCGGACTGGGGAAGGATATTGTGGGCGGTGTGGCAGTCCGCGCATCCCGCCACGCTCGTTGAGTATCCCAGGTCTTGGACCTTGCCGTGGTAGGTCTCCTCGTAATACCTGACGTTGTCGGGGGAGATGTTGTTGCGGACCATCATTTCCCTGTTGGAGTGACAGGATTTGCATGTTTTGTTGTAGAACTCGCGTGCCTCAAGGATGTATTTCTCTCCGGAGGTGTGATAGGCCCTGGTATCGTGCAGGCCGTGACAGTCGCTGCACGTCGCAGAATCCTTGTTGCCCTTCATGACCGCGGCCCCGTGGCCTGAGAGGACATATTCATCGTTCGCGTGGCACCTCGTACAGTTGTTCGTCACGGCGATCTTAAAGTTGCCCCTCTCTTTTTTCAGTGAATGGATCTCGTAGTGGCAGTCATAACAGCGGAAATCCTCATAGAGGTAATGAAAGCTGTTCCTGTAGACCTTTTCGATCTCGCTGTGACATGTTCCACACGAGAGAAGCGCCGGTCTTTCTTTCAACATGACATGCCTGTCCAGGCTCTCAAAGCTCTTGTGGCAGCCCGTGCACCCGATGTTCCCATGCACCGATCCTTTGTAGGCGGTTTTGAACCTGGGGCTGTCGTGGCAGTCGACGCAGTTTATCCTTGTGTTCGAGGCAAAAACGTGGCCGGAGCACACCAGGAAAAGAACGCAGAACAAAAGAGTTTTTGTCCGGCCCGTGTGTACCATATGCTACCCTTTTCCCCCCTTCCACTTTTGAGGCTCTTCGTATTCCATCCCGCCATAGAGCCTTACCACGTCGCTAAAACCGTGATTGATGAGATAGCAGCTTGCGAGAAATGACCTTTTCCCGTTCTCATCAACGACAAGGACCGTACGGTTCCCCGGTATCTCTTTGAGCCTTTTCCGGAGCTTGTAAAGGGGGATGTTGACCGCGCCGGCAAGGTGGCCTTTCGAGTAATCATCTTCAGACCTGATGTCGAGAATGAAAATGCCCTGTTTTTTCTTTGCCATTTTCTCCAGGGCACCGCGCTTAACGGACACGACAGGCTCTCTTTTTACCCGCTCAACTGATTCCACGTCATATCCCGCCCTCTTCCATGCGGGAAGGCCCCCTCTCAGAATATATATCTCTCCATAACCGGCGGCTTTGGCCTTATCGTATGACACGCCCGCCCTGAGGCATTCATCAGATTCGCAGTAAAAGATCACGGGCCGCTTTTTGTCTTTCAGCAATTCCCGCGCCATGTTCTCAAATTCTTCAAGGGGTAAACAGAGGGACCCGGGTATCCTGTGGTCCATGCATTCGAGATCGCTCATCGTATCAACGATCACCGCTTTCTTGTCCCTTATTAAAGAGAGGGTCCCCTCCGGGTCCACATATCGACGCCCCCTCTCCTTTGAAGGAGTGTCTGCCGAACAGGAAAAAAGAGCGAGAAAAACAAGAATACATGCTGTTATTCCCCGGTTGCGCTGCGCGACTGTCATTGTTCTCCCCTTCTCAGTTGATTTCCAGAGGAGGCATCCTGAAGATCAGGCCCTCGTTGGCCTTCGAGCCGTTCTTTATAAGCGATCCCTTCGTGAGAAGATCTTTTTTGTTTACATGGCAGATGTCACATGAACGGGTCCTCGCTGTCACTCTCTGGATGTTGTGAACGGGGGCCGCCCTGTAATCCGTGACATCATCGAACCGTTCCATCTTTATGCCCGCCTTTGAAAAGGTGTCCCGGGAGACGGGTATCTGCCGCAAGGTGGTGAGGAGCCTTTTATTCTCAGGGTCGGCGCCGAGGATCAATCCGGCCCTGGAAGAAGAGGCCTTCCCTTCATGACACCCGGAGCAGTTGCGGTATTCACCCCGGACGTGACAGCCATAACAGCTCACTCTTCCTTCATGCTTTGAATGGGCCAGTTTAGCTACTGGTCTTTTCTCGGACCCGGCCTTATGGCAGTCCTTGCATTTCGGGCTGCCCCTCGGGGAGTCCTTACCCGCGTACATACCTCCTTCACCATGGAGACGACCTTTTTTATGGCAGTTTGTGCACATCATCCCCTTTTGATAATGGACGTCCGCCCCGGCTCCGTACCTGCCCGTATACTCCGCGTAAACCCTGCCGCCATGGCAGATGCCGCATGTTTTCCCCTCATCCCTTTTCACAAAGGCATGGCCCTTCAAAAAACCGCTGCGGATCCCGTCGATGGACGGAGAGCTCACATGGCAGTCACCGCAAGCTGCGTGGCAGCTCCTGCAGGACTTGCCGAAGATCTCCATTTTGAAAACGGCCTCCTCTTTTGCCGAGAACCTCATGGAGACTTTTGTTGTGAAACCTGAAACTGTATAATGCAGCGAGTTCTGATAGTTCCCGGTAATGTCTTCATGACAGCCGCCGCATGTTTTCAGGTCGGCGGAGGGCCTTTTCACGAAACCCTTGTGTGCCTTGTCCTTGTCAGCCTCCTTGCCGTCACCCTTATGGCACGAAACGCAGCCCCTGCCAAAATGAGGGTCCTTGTCGGTCAGGGACTTGTCGACGTAATATCTCATGTAATACACGTCAGGCTTTATCAAGGCGGGAATGCCGGCGGGCCCTATGGCACCAGGGGAGCCGTTTGTTCTTTTGGCGGGCATTTCAACAAGCGAGCTCATGATCGATCCGTCGGTATGGCACTCAACACAGCTTTCGCCGCCGCCCGCGATGGGCCATACAGTCAAAAAAGCGATGACCGCCAGGGAGTATATGATTTTCATGGGCCTTCTTCATTCATTAGCAGACGGAAAGGTCCGTGTCAAGGAACCGCGGGAATGTTTTAAAAATGCATTTAACATCATCTTTTTTTATGATAGTATTTTCCAGTTTTCAAACGATATTATCCTAACCAATCAAGAGGTAGAGAAAATGAAAAAGTTCCTTCTGTTTGCACTCGCTGTTGTAATTCTGCTGTCAGCCGGCACACCGCTCATTGCCGCTGAGAACCTCACCGCCTCGGGTCACCCGCAGTATCCACCTATCATGTGGAAAGAAAAGAACAATATCGTCGGTGTAGGTCCCGAACTGGTCAACCTGCTCTTCAAGGATCTCAAAGTGACCGTAAAAACACCCTATAAAGGAGGGTGGGACAAGGTCCAGGAAGAAGCGAAACAGGGAAAGATCGATGTCCTTGTCGGCATCTATATGACCGAGGAAAGAAAAAAATATTTTGAATATTCAAACCCTTTCGCCAAGGACCCTGTGGTGATCTTTGTCGCGAAAGGCAAGGCCTTCAAGTACGCAAAATGGGATGACCTGGCCGGCAAAAAAGGCACCACAACTGTTGGCGACAGCTTCGGCCAGGCATTTGATAAATTCATTACTGAAAAGCTCACGGTAACACGTTCGGCAAAGGTTGAAGAGAATTTCGCGAAACTCACCGGCGGACAAGCCGACTATTTCATTTACGCCATGTACTCAGGCCTCTTTGAATCGGAGCGGCTCGGGATAGCGGACAAGGTGGAGTTTCTTCCGGTGAACGCATCGGTTGAAAATTTCTATATCGGGATCTCCAAGAAATCGCCCTACGTAAAATATCTTCCCCAGATCAACAAAAAACTCGATGAACTGATCATGAACGGGACTGTGGACAAGCTTATCGATAAATATTCAGACCAGTATAGAAAGACTGTTCTGATCCAGAAGAAGAAGGGGAGCCCTGCGAAGGTAAAATAGCAGCAGGGTATTGGGGTAAGGGGTCTTACGATCCAGGCATGCGCCGCGTGGCAGGCCCATAAAGGCCGCACGGCTCAAGGCAACGCGGCGCATCTCCTGGATCCATCTCGTCTCTCATCCATTCAAATGTTATAATCTGGTTTATTCGGTTTATTCGGTTTGTTCTGTTTCTTCGGTTTATAAGGATTTCCTTCTTTTAACGCCTCACAAACTTTCAAACGCTCCATAAACTCTCAAACTGTCTTTCTGGGTTTGTTCGGTTTGCTCGATTTGGTTGCAACCATAGTAACCATAGAAACCGTATAAACCTGTTATCGGGTTCAGAAACGGTATCCCAGGGTCAAGGATACACTCGCCTGGTCAGACCAGACCTTGACACCGTTAGATAAACTCATGTCAATACCCATCGGGCGATTGAGCATGCGGTGGTTGCCGGTTGTCGATATGGCAAGATAATCGGCATCAAGGCCGATCGTAAAATTCTTCCACAGGTCCTTTTTGAGGCCAATGGATCCATGCCAGGCGTGGCCGTATGTATCTTCGCAGGTGAACCTATGACCCGCCCTGAGCAGATGATTATCTTCATTTTGCCCCTCCACATATGCCCAGTCGAACTGCGCAAGCAGTCTCAAAGAGGGGACGCCGGTGAGCTTTGTCAGGTCCATGTTCGCGCGTATCCCCACGAAATATTGCCAGTATGTCTGCTTGAAGCGGATCGAATCACCATAAAGCATAAGAGGAGTGGCCCCGCTCGGATAATCGTACTGTATGCCGTCGTGCGCCATAAGGTTGAACTTCTGCCACCTCATCCCGACCAGGGGCCTTATGCTCAGCCATTTCGGCAATCCAAACCAATCGGCAACCTCAAGGTCCACATCGGCCCGCGCCATATAGCTCGGGCCGACACGCATCTGTGATTGGCTGTAGATGGTCTTCACGTCCGGTCTGGCGTCATCATCCCAGTCCGAATCCTCCATATTCCCGTGGGCATTCTGCGATATATTTGTGAGGGCTTCCAATCCCACTGAGAACCGGGGGAAGTTCAGTCTCATCTCGAGTCCGCCCCACCAGGAATTCAAGGGAAATTCGAGCCGGCTCAACGGGGCCTGGTACGGGGGAACGGGATTGCCGAACTCATAGGAGGTATGGCTCCTGAAATAATATTTCACCTTCGCGCCCAGTGAAAAATGCTCCGTCAGGGAAACGGGGCCATTTTTTTCAAGGGCCGATGCCGAACAGTTGGAGACAATAAAAATAACAAGGAACACCAGGGTTAAGACCACCGGAAAACCAAGCCCCGCCAGGCATCGTAAATTTATTTTTTTCGTCTTGTTCATTACGGACCCGCTCATATTACCATGCCGCCCCGAGCATCTGCTATTTTTTTTTAAAAAGACAGGCATGAAATAAAAAAAATTCCTGAGTTAAGGGGTTGCCAAAAAGGAGGGCATTCCGATATTATTGTGTGTGTCCTCTAAAGAAGGGATCTTTGGTTTGTACGGTCTCTTTGGTTTATCCGGTTTGTTTGGTTTGAACAACCAGAGAAACGAAAAGATACGTGTTGTTTGTGTCTTCTAAAGGGCGAAGCAGATCTTGATGCAGAACGAAAATGGATCTTTTCAGGCCGGAGGGATTTTTGATGGATGACAAGGAGATGAGGGGTTGCCGACCGGAGGTGTATAATGATACATTGAGGATCGAGCAATCCCCGAAATCGACACAGTCAGGTACAAAAAGCACCCGGCCGTATCTTAAGTTAAAGGGGCAAGTTTCCTAAAGATTTTCGTGATACTTGCCCTTTAAAGGAAGGGAGATAAAGGAATATGACCTCAGCCGCATTAAAACTGCTTGCCTGCGCCCTCATGGTCGTTGACCACCTGGGGTCCATCTTTTTCCCCCACGAACCGGTAATGCGCGCCATAGGCAGACTCGCCTATCCCATGTTCGCCTATCTCATTGCCGAAGGTTACAGTCATTCAAAGGACAAGACCTCCTACCTGGGGCGGCTCTTTCTCTTTTCGATGGTTTCCCAGCCCTTTTACATGTTCGCCTTTAAATATCCGGTGGTGCATTTCAATGTCTTTTTCACGCTGGCGGCCGGTCTCTACGCAATATACGCATATGAGAAAAAGAAGAGTTTTCTCTCCGTTTTTCTTGCCGGGGCCTCCTGTGAGTTCGTATCGGCATCATATGGCATGCCGGGAGTTTTCATGATCTTCGCCATGCACTATTTCATGAGAAACCACAAGAAGATGTTCCTCTGGGTCCTCATAACGGCAATACTATGCACTCTGCGCGGGATCATCTCGCGCTATTTCCAGGACCCGGGCTTTCAGTTCACGCTCGACTGGATACTGCCGCATGCCCGTGTCTCACTCATGGAGCCCCTGGCCGCCCTGTCAGTCCCCATAATCTCCATGTACAACGGAAAGCTCGGCCCGAAACTGAAATACTTCTTCTACGCCTTTTATCCCGGGCATCTGGCGATACTGGGCGCAATACGCTGGTACCTGGGACGGTAAGACCGGTTTGTACGGTTTCTATGGTTTATCTGGTTTATCTGGTTTGAACAACCGGAGAAACTGAAGAAACGAAAAAAAGTTCACCGGAATTACGTGATGTTTTTGTTTCTGGCCGGAGGGATTTTTGATTGATGACGAGGCGACAAGGGTGAGGGCACCGGAAGCGTATTGCTGATACGTTGAGGATGTACGAACCCGCAGGCAACAAAGTCAGGAGCAAAAAGCGCCCGGTCTCTTTCCGTCTATAGAAAAGACATCCGGAGGGATCTCCCCCCGATATCTTTTCTATAGTGTAAGAAACCCGTCCGGTGCCAGGCTTGTCGCCAGCATTACCATGTTGATGTCGCGATGTTCTTTCCATGAGGGTGATCTCTGGTTTTCAGGGTCGATCCAGAATAATTCTATCTTTTCCCCTATCGGCAGGTACTTCCAGAGGGTCTTGAGGAGGATGGCTATATCCTGATCGTCTTCGAAAACAGGCCTGTTCTGCCTGATGAGCTCCGCCAGCCCTTCAAGGGCATGCAGTCCGATCGACAACCCGAGCTCGCGAAAGGCAAGCCGGAACCTGGCCGGAGCGTGGAGGAAATTTTCCCTTCCAGGATACCTCAGGCCCGGCAGGGAGGCGTCGAGAATGACCCTGAGCGTGTCACATCCGTCAAGGACCCCTTTAATGAAGAGCTGGGCCGCCCTGCTGGCATCGGACAGGAGACCGCCGAGACCGAGGAGGTCATCCGTCTGCCAGTCTCTCCCTTCACAGATACCGGCAATTTCGCTTATCTCTTCGCTGAGATCAAGGGACTGCGGCCTTTCGGGATCCTGTTGCCCGGCAGCCTGAAGCTGGATGAAGGTGATGAGGCCGTCCAGCGGATCGTGGTGTCCCATGGAGGACACAAGCGGGCAGGACAGGTCTGTGCTCATTTTCCAGTACATTCGCTTCAGGCCTGTTCCTTCATCGGTATAAACAAACCCGGCATGGGCGGCTTTTGCCAGTTCCATCGCCCACCTGTTGTATGTAAAGTCGGCAGTAACCGCACTCACACGGTTAAGGGCGTGCATCCATTTGGTGAGATAGTGGTAATACTGTCCGTCCCTCTCCCACTCTTTTCGCTCGTCATAAGGCTCCGTCGGGCCGCGTTCATCGAGGGTTTTGCCGATCCTCAAGCCTCCTGCGGTAGGGTGAGCCCTTCCCTCCCCATCCGGCAGTCCGCTGATCCAGCCGGTCCACTCTCCGCCTTCACGATGCCTGCCGAGTACGTTGTGCACCTGATCGACCAGTTTCAATGCCAGGTCCCTGTACCGATCGTCCTTCGTCTCAAGGTAAAGCCCGAGGAAGTTGCAGACACCGTAGGCATCCGTCCACAGGTAGCGCTTCGGAGATCTGCCCTCCGGTGAAAGTCCGGTGAGCTCCGCGAACCGTTCCATGATGTCCGCCGCAAGGGCAAATTTCTCTTCCCGTTCCATGCCTGTCAGGATCCTTTCGTTGTTTCCCCCGGCGCCATGCAGCCTTCACTCCATGGATATAAAAGCATGGGCTTCCGCCGGCGTTTCACCGGAGCTGGCAATGCTGGAGAGCCCACACACGGGAGCTCTCCAGCTTATGGGTCTCACACACGGTTATTTCGATATCTGTCTCGCGATTCCCTGGTAGCCCCTGATCGCCCCGTCAACGTTTCGCAGCGGCGTCCCGTTGAGAAGACATTCCATTACCGTTCCATCTTTCTTTTTAAGCTTTACCACGAAGTCTTCGACAAAACCTTTCTTTTCGACCTCTTTCATGTAACTGATACACTCATCCTTGTTCACATAGGTATCGATGGCACGCAACCCTTCTATCTCTTCCTTCTTGTAACCGAACAGCTTCAGAAAAGAACGGTTGACATCGGTAAGCCTTCCCTCGTTATCGGTAATGAATATGGCATCTCTTATTTCCTCGAAAAGCCTCCTGTACTTCTCCTCGCTTTCGATAAGCGCCTGTTCCGATTGGACGCGTTTTGTAATATCCAGCATGACGCCGAGAACCCCCACTATCTGCCCGGCCTCCCGTACAGGCGTCGTGCTGATATGGGCCCACGCTACCTCGTCAGCGGCTTTGAGGAAGGAGAACTCGTAGGGTGCTACCGGTTCGCCGCGCACCGTTGCCTGGAAATGCTTCCGAACCGCATCTCTTTCCTGAGGCCTGACCACATCGAACAGGCTTTTCCCCACATACCACTCCCGGGGATACCCTGACCTCTTCACTATCACATCGTTCACGAAGGTGAATCTCCCATCGAGATCGAACGTAAAAACCCCGTAATGCATGTTCTTTAAAATAGCCCTGAAGCCTGGTTCGCTCTTCTCCAGGGACTCTTCTTCCCTTTTAAAATCGGTAATATCCTCGGATGCCACTACCGCGTGGGTGACGTAACCGGCAGGATTGAAGTACGGTGAATAGGTAACACGGTAAAATTTCGGTTCCTCGCCGGGAAATTCCAGCCAGTTCTCGTATCGTACAACATTACCGGAAAAACACTGGTCCAGGTGTTTCTTGATAAACTTGAAGTTTGTTTCGCCCCAGATCTGGGCGACGGAACTGCCAACCACTTCTTTCCTTATCCTTCCATGGTCCCTGCAATAGGCCTCGCTGGCAAATTCATACACATAGGACTTATTGATCAGTGTCATGGAGTCGATAAATGGATTCTTTTCATGCTCCGTCTTGCCCTTTTTCTTTTTCTGAGCCGCCTCTGTTTGTTGCTGGTGCGTTTTTTTCGTATCTTCCATTCGTCCCCCTTTTTGATTTGTTATGAACACACTGGCCAGGATACACAAAAGCGCCGGAATCCAACCTGCGACAGATCAAACACAAGCCCGGGGAACGGGCTGCAGTGTACTGCTTGAATTTACGGTATCCGTACCCCCTTCTTGGAAAATTAATGATGTAGTTTTCTTGCGACTTGCACGACACTGTATTTTTTGAGGATACCACCTCGTCCGGAAAAAACACAACATAAAAAATAGCCATACGGAAGCATTTTTGCGACCGTTCTGCGCCTTCCCGGGCAGATCGAAATCCAGTCGATGGACCGGCCCCTTCTGCGGTCATAGTGAAACCTGGATGCAGTGGAAAGATTGCTGTCCGGGAAGCATTTCGCGGACCAGTTGTGCCTGCCGTCGAAAGGCTGATCAGCCTGGCGGTCGCGATTAATCTATTTTCTTTTTAAGAAAGCCTTTGATCGTTTGCAAGAAAGGCCTGGCGATCTCCACTTTCAAATAGAGGTCTCCGGGTGTATGGTCATTCTGAAACCCCAGGCCTCTCAGGCGGATAGTCTGTCCATCGGTGACGCCGGGAGGGACGGTAATGAGGATATTCCTGGAGTTGTCTTTATCAGTATAAGGCACTTTCCCCCCGCTTTTCGCCTGGGCAGGCGTGAGCCGCAACGAATCATATCTGTCATTGTCCTGGCCGTTTTCGACGCCGAGCATCTTTTTCAGGACATATCCCGCGAACCTCCCCAGAAGGCGGGAGGCCGCCCCCTGCTTCACCCCTGAGTGAAGGGTATCCCGGTTCATGCCACCGGTGAATATAAAACCCCGCCCGAAAAGACCGCCTTGCCTGAATTCAAAGGTCCTGTAACCGGAACCATAGGCTTCCTTGAAAATATCTTCAAAACCCCTGAAACCGAATGACCGTGAGATCTCCTCAAATATCTGGTTGATATCGGACCCTCTGAAAATATCGTTCTCGGAATAACCTTCCCTGAACCTGTCATAGGCGGAATTACCGTAGCTCTGCCTGAGGCTGTCATACCTCTGCCTTTTTGCTGGGTCAGACAGAACGGCATAGGCCTCGTTAATGCTTTTCATATGCTCTACGGCGCCGGGATCTCCGGGATTCCTGTCCGGGTGATACTGCAGCGCAAGCCTGCGGTACGCTTCCTTTATTTCCCTGGCAGTGGCCCGGACGTCCACCTTGAGTATTTCGTAATAATCCTTGTCCATGTCCTTCCCGTTCAAAAACATATCAAGTATACTCCAATTGCCGTCGCGCGGGCAAACCGAGCCCGCCTGCCAGCCTGCAAAGTTGCCGCAATTGGGCCAATTGGATTATCGACGTCCCCCATCCAGCCCGTAACACAGGAGAACACCGCGGACATTTATCTTGACTAATCGGGGGCCGGTGCACTTAATTATCATGTGATCTTATGCGCTGTACCATCCGGCCCTCAGCGGCCACGTGCGGGGTCAGTGCGCGGAAGGAAAGAAGCATGGAAGGCTATCGGGAAACAGAGATGTGCGTGCACTGCGGCGGGAGCTGCTGCCGTGTACAGCCCGGCCACTGTCTGCCGTCAGAGTTTGGATCGGCGCTGGCCGTCAGGGCCGCGGTCACCAGCGGCAAATATACCATTGTGCTCTTGCTCGATTCGAAGATAAAGGCGCGTGTGGTCCGGCCGCACTATAAAGATCCTGCAAAGAGAACGGGCTGCATATTCCTCAATTCGAACGGATGCGAACTGCCCTGGCAGGACAGGCCCTATGGCTGCCGTATGCTTCGGCCGCGGGAGCGCGACGGCGAACATTGCAAACCGGAAGGGACCACCATCTCGGAGGCCGCGGGAATGTGGGAGCAAAGCGGGTATCTGCCTCCGCTGAGTTCGTGCGTGATCCCCGATCGATGAGGCTATCTCTTCCCCGTGCTATTTTTCCTTTGTTGTTATCGTAATTTCACCGGATTCATTACACTGGTCCGCCATAAGCACCGCGCGGAGGGTAAGAGGCGAGAGCCCTTCCACCACTTCATCGTCGGTATTCAACCCGCAGGCGCTGCCTGGAACCGCCACCTGGCGGTGGACCCTGTTGTCATCGCTGTCCACATAAAGAATGCCCTCTTTGCCGTCGATGCCGGTGCTGCCGCCATGTGTATGCGACGTGCGGGTAAGCAGGAACTCCCTTCCGTCCTCTATAACCATGTATGTATTGACGGTTCCCGATATGTTGCCCGTCAGCGCCCTCGAATCCGTCCTCCTGATCCTTATCTTCATTTCAACATCAAGCATTAATATAGATCAGCACCCGGTGTCAAGAGTAAAGGTCTTTATCTTTCCCGTTCAAGCGGCTCAAGCATTCAAGCCGTTCAAGCCGTCTTTATCTTTTCCGCCGTTTCCTGTTGACTCCACCTGAGGCCATGTTGTACAAAAAACGAATGCCTGTGATTAAACGCACCCCGTGTGACCACATATGAATGCCGGCGAACTTGAAAATAAGCTTCTGAGCATCATCTCCGACATTTCCGAGGGACGCTACTCTGACGACATCATGGAGCTGACCAGGAACGACGTGCCGGACCCTGTCCGCACCATAGCGGAAGCGGTGGCCCTCATGATGGTCAAGGTCGAGGCCCGAGAGTTCCAGCTCCAGCAGCTTGTGGATCAGCTCAAGGAACTCAACAAAAGGATCAAGGAGAACACTATTGCCGTAGTCACCGCCATGGCCCAGGCCCTGGCGGCACGGGACGCCTACACCGAAGGCCATGCGTCACGGGTAGCGGAGTTTTCGTATGCCATCGCGCGCGAACTTGGTTTTGAAGGGGAAGCGCTGGAATACGTCCGCCTCGGAGGGGCCCTTCACGACATCGGGAAGATCGGGTTCCCTGACATACTCTTTTCCAGTCATGAACAAAGGCTTCCGTCAAACCTCGTAAAGGAAATAAACCGCCATCCCGCCATAGGCGTGAAGATCCTCGAGCCCCTCGATTTCCTGGGGCCCGCCATCGACTATGTCAGCGCCCATCACGAACGGCTCGACGGAAGGGGCTATCCCCGGGGGCTTAAAGGCGACCAAATTCCCCTGGGGGCCCAGATCGTGTCCGTTGCCGACATTTACGACGCCATCACATCGGAACGCCCCTACCAGGAAACAAAAACCTCCGACGAGGCCCTTGCGATCCTCTATGACATTTCGAACACACGCGTCAGGATCGAGATCGTCCAGGCATTGGAACGGGTACTGGCAAACAAAGACGCGTCTTGATGGTTTCTCTGGTTTGTCTGGTTTATACGGTTTGTTCGGTTTGTACGGTTCAATAACCAGAGAAACTACAAAAACCGTTCAGGGGGATCGCATATTATGAACGAGTCACGAAAACCGCACGGTGCAGGCCGCAGCACATACGAACTTATCGACACAGAACGGTTCTTCGAAATTCTCAATGTGGAAAAATCCATGGTTTTGCTCGATATCGGAGCGGGCAGCGGTGATTACACGATACCTCTCGCTGAGGCCATCGGGCCGGGGGGCCACATCTACGCCTTAGACGCGTGGGAAGAAGGGCTCGCCAGGGTGAGAGCGCGCGCTTCAGAAAAACATCTGAACAACGTCAGCACGCTTGAGGCCGACGCGAACGAACACATCCCGGTGGCTGACGGAACCGTCGATATCTGCCTTATAGCGAATGTCCTGCACGACCTGCTGCGTGAGGCGACAGGGGAGACGGTCATCCGTGAAATGCTGAGGGTGTTGAAGCCAGGTGGCAGGCTCGCGTTGCTGGAATTCAAAAAGATCGGGGACGGCCCCGGCCCTCCGCTTCATATAAGACTCTCGGAAGAGGACGTTCGAAACCTCCTTGTACCCTTTGGCTTTCACATTGGCAGCGTATCTGACGTGGGAAAGTACCACTACCTCCTCATCGCCGAAAAACAGTTTGAGCGTTTGAAAGTTTAACAGCGGGAAAAAAGCCCCTCTTCTTTTAAACGCTCCATAAACTTTCAAACTTTGAAACTGTCTTTATCTCAAACTGCTTTTCCCCACCCCAGCAGTCGGGCCGCGTTGGAAAGGCAGATCTTTTCCTTTTCGCTCTCTGTCAGGTAGGGCAGTTGCAGGAGGAACCGCAGTTCTTCCCCCTGATCCGTCCACGGACTGTCCGATGCGAAAAGCAAACGTTCCGGGGGATGCCCCTTGAGGAAGCGTTCCCGGAATGTCCCGGGCATCTTGCGCAGCACAAAGGACGTGTCCAGATAGACGTCCCGCCCCAGTAAATGTTCCACCGCCTCCTCGTAAGCATCTTCCCCTCCCAGGTGGGCGACGATCATGCAGAGTTCCGGAACGGCCTTGTGAACCGCAGCAAAACGCTTCGGTGTTCCATGAACGGGGTGGGGAAGCCCGCGGTCCATCCCGCCGTGGAAGAGAATGAACATGCCTTCTGCCGCCACCTTCTCATACAAAGGATACATCCGGGGATCGTCAACAAAGAAATCCTGATAATCAGGGTGAAGTTTAAAGCCGCGAAACCCCTCCCGCTTGAGCATTTTCATCTGTCCGGAGCTCAAGGGATCGGCCGGGTGCATGGCGGCCAGCGCTTCAATGCCGGGTTGCCGGATGCCTGTCAGCCATCGCTGAATGGACGCGACCTGTTCAGGCTTTGTCGCCACCGCCGCCACGACGGAAAGATCGATCCCGGCAGCCGCCATGGACCTTTTCAGTCCCTCCAGGGTGCCGTCCGCATAGGCATCGATCCCCGCCCGCTGACGAACCGCCGAAACCGTGCTGAGGGCCACGTGATCTGGATAAACATGGGTATGGAAATCGATCTTCATGGTGTGATTTCTATACGCCATTCCAGCCTTCTTTTCAAGACATAACCATAGCGTTCCCTTCGGGCAGCGGTTTGTTCGGTTTATACGGTTTGTTCGGTTTCTCTGGTTTCTCTGGTTTGTTCGGTTGTTCTGGTTTATAAGGAAAGAAGCTCCTTGTTCTTTTTAAACCGCCTCACAAACCCTCAAACTGTTAAACTATCTTTTCAACCATCATAGATCGGCAAGATGATCCTCTCGACCCTCATGTGCTGCTGTGCGCCGAAACCGTCCGGGCTCCCCGGAGTGCCTGATATCATTTCCCGGAACCTGGAGATCTTTATGGCATGGCAGGGATCGGCCCGGTATGTGCCGATAATGTGCGTCTCCGGTATATTCAGGATCTTTGCCATGGACCTTTTTGTGAAAATGTTGGATGCGAGGGCCTGTCGGTAAGATGGTTCATCTTTGAAAAAAATGTCGTAGATAATGGTGTTCACCCCGGCATCCTTGCTCCTCAACACCTTGACCATATCAACAAGCGGCCTTTCACCAACGGGCAGTTTTCCTTCGTGGTCTACTTCAAGGATCACGTCGAGCACCTTCTCGTCCAGGCTGCCGGTATAGTTCTTGTCCCCCACCTCTTCATAAACAGGTCTTACCTCTTTCAAAAGCTCCCACTCCCTGCCCCGGGCGTTAAAAAGCTTGATCGGGAACAGGTGCTCTTTTATAGCGTCACCGTTCTTCCATATGTGGTAAATGCTCCATATATAGGTATTCCCGCAATTCACCGCGAGGTAGGAGGGACGGTCCGGATCGACGTGATCCTTCACCCTTGCGAGCGCTTCATCGTGAAGTTTCTCCGCTTCCTCCCGGGTATCCCCTATGGTGTCGAGGAACATCATGGGATGTTCTCTGTCTGAAGTAAGGAAGGCAACCTCGCAGGCATCCATCAACTCCGGATATTGCTGTCGTCCCAGTTCCAGGACACTTGCGAAGATAGCGTCTTTTTCTTTTATGAAGAGGGGCTCTCTCGTTCCTCCAATAACGAGGCCCGTAAAGTGCCCGTCATTCTCCTTCCGTATAACTTCGATCGGCGATAGAGGAAAGGCGATGTTGCCCGCCGTGGTGAGTCTGCCGGGATAACCGAAGTGGAGGAGATATCCTTTCAGGGTGCTTGCCAGGGAAGCTACGGTCTCCTCGTCCTTTCCCCTTACCACGAGGAGTATGCCGAGTTCCTCCTCACCGGGAAGGAGCCTGTTTCTCTCCACCGCGTTGACCCCATAGACCAGATACTTGCTCAGGAAAGGGTCTTCTGCAAGTGCCGCTGTTCCTTTGAGGGAGAGGAAGGAGGCCATCCGGACCCCGATGCACATGCTGCCTTCGATCTTGACGCTAAGAGGCCCGCTTATGAACCCGGCATTTCGTATGCCCGCGGACCTCGGGGGGACATCGAAATATTCCGTGTTCTCCATGACGAGCACGCCCTCGGGATACGATTGAAGGGCTGGATGGTTTTCCTCATAGAGGCTATGGGCGGCGACGGAATAAGAGGTGGCCTTCCGGCCCTTGTTTGGCGGCGTAAAGACCACCGAGCCATCGTCCATGAACTCGGCCATGAGGCAGTCGCTTGCAGACCCCGGGTCACAGGCAAGGGCCCCGCACTCCAACACGTGCCCGGTCTGATAGGCAAGACCGGGATCCAGCCCCCGCCTCACCGGGTCGGCCGCGAAGATCGCCACATCACACGCTCTCCCTGCCAGCACTATCTGCGCTCCTTCGTTCAAGGCGGTGATGAAAGGGGCTACGCCCATGGCCGCAACTATCCTGCTCTTCTCCACGGTCTCCCGGGTGAGGGCAGGCATGTGCCCCAGGGGAGTTATCTCACCGAGCCGGTCGACTATCAGGGCGGGATCGATATGGGACTCTATGACCGCGACCTTCACGTTTTCCACGCCCTGCTCTATAAATATCTCCTTTACAAGGTCGACGGTAAGCTTCATGTGGGGAGTGTCGCCGGACATGATGCAGGTCCCGATAACAAGGGGACAGCCCTGCTTGAGGGCTGCACCTATCATCAGGGACAGGTCGCGCTTCAGAGAGGGCCGCTTAAATCCCGTTATCCCTTCCCCCAGGTAATAGGGGCCGCCATCCATTGTTCCGCCATCATCGGCAATGAGGTCCAGCCTGGTCTTCATGGCCTCCTGGAGGGACTCTTCGGGGAAACTGTATCCTACTGCACCGTTCAACGATAAAATGCGATACGACATGACGCCTCCTTTCCCGGATGGATTGAAATTTGTCTCCATCCGTGGGTTTCGAACATCTATCCGTCTTCGCGTATCTTCATGGCCAGCGGCGGACCGGCCATCTTATCCATCACCACCTCGATATAAGCGCCGGTGCCGCAAGTATCGGCCCTCTCCAGGGCCTCTTCAAGTTCGGCCCTGCTGGCGGCCTTAGCGGTATACCAGCCCTCGCAGCCCAGGGCCTCGGGCAGTTTTGTATAATTCCAGGACGCGAGATCGTTGTAATAGATCATCGGCTCCTTGCAAAGTAACCGTTCAATGAGATAGCCATCATTGTTAAGGCAGAAGATGACGGGCTTGAGACCAAAACGGCCGAATTGGCTGATCTCCTGAGCGGTAAGCTGATGGGATCCCTCGCCGGTAAAGAGGACCGTGCGGCGGCCGGGGTCAGCCATGGCCGCCCCAAAGGCTGCGGGAGTGGCCCAGCCTATGGACCCCCACAAGGTCTGGTTATGAAAAACTGCACCTTTCGGGATCGACGCGCATTGCAAGCCCATTGACGTTGTTCCTGTCTCGGCGATAATAATATCGTTGGGTTTAAGGAATCTCTCCCACCGGGGATAGAGATATTCAGGCGTGATCCTGTCGCCGGTCCCTGCCGCGGACCCTGAAAGGCCATGGGTCTTTGGTACATCGATGCTCCTTCTCCTGACTTTCGCAGCGAGCGCTGGCATAAGGTCTCCCATCTCCACGTCGGGATAGACCGCATGACCGACCCTTACGGAATGATGTTGTACCGCGATGGTCCGGGCCTTTTCCAGGCGGGCCGTGAAAAAACCCGTGTTGAAATCGCTCCAGAGTGCTCCCAGGTTCAACACGCAGTCACAGCTCTCTATGAATTGCCTGATCTCGGGATTCATCTTGGCGCCGACATACATGCCCATGAACTGAGGATGTGTTTCATCAAGGGACGTCTTGTCCATGACCATGGTGGCAAAGGGAAGGCCCGTCGCTTCGATAAGTTCCTGCGCCTCGCCCTTAAGGCCCAGGCGACTCAGGAGATAACCGGCAAGGATGACGGCAGTTTCGGCTCCTTCGAGTTTCTCTACTATGGCGTTAACCGCTGCCTCGAGGGTATCGGGAGAGCTCATCGAAGGGGCGTGGGACGGGCAGACAACATCAGCGGCAGGCATTTCGGCATAGTCGATGGGCACGGCCAGATAAACGGGGCGCCTGTGCATGAGGGCCGCGTTGATAACGCGCTCCGTTTCAGCGATGGCATTCTCAGGAGTGAGGATGGCGCTCGCGCAGACCGCCGGCTCAGCCATCCGCGCGAAGAGATCGAACCGGCCTGTGCCGAGGGTGTGGTGTACTATCTTGTGTTCCTGCTGTGTCGTTGCAGGCGGCATACCCACTATATGAATAACGGGCACGTGCTCGGTAAAAGACCCCGCAATGCCGCACAATGCGGAGAGCTCGCCGACACCGAATGTCGTGGAGAGGGCCGCGAGGCCTTTGATCCGCGCATAGCCGTCGGCAGCATACGCGGCGTTCAATTCGTTGCAGCAGCCGATCCATTGCATCTCCTTGTCGTTGCAGACCGCATCGTCCACCGCAAAGGCATAATCACCGGGAACACCGAAGACCTTATTGATGCCAAGCTTCTTCAAACAACCGAGGACATACCCTATCACGCTTTCGGCCATACTGCCTCCTGGTCCATGATTTCGGGCAACCGCCCGTCTATAACGACCTTAAGCCCATTCAAGCGTACTTCCTGACATCCGACTGCCTTCCAAAGCTACTCAACGGCAGGACGATGATATTTCAAGGGGACAGCGACTGGATAGATCTGCGGGACATCATTCAAGACCTCCCCGGGGAGCGATAAAAAATCGTGCGATGAACTATAAATTGCCCATACAGAAGAAAGTCTTTATGAGCTTATAAAAAAGCATATAACAAATCCTCCCATGGCACAATCCTTTAGCAAAAAAGGAGATGTTTTTCCTTGAACCATGATAATTGCTCGGAATATTGACGCACCTTGCGTCTTATTCCGAGCAATTATCAATTACAGCCCGAACAGTTCGAGTTGTTTCTTCGTATTATCCACTCCGGCAGCGGTTTTGCCGCCTTCGGCGCCACGTTCTCTCCTTCACAGCTGGGACACTTCGGCCCTCTCTTTTCATCTTCGTATACCAGGAAGGCCCTGCCGCAATCCTTGCACTCATATTCTTTCCCGGGCATCTTCTCTCACCTCCAGGGACTCGTTTTCCCTTTGATTATAATATTTCCTCGATCCTTTTTCCATACCGCCGGGGATCGATTTTATTGTTCGTTCGGTCTATACGGTTTCTGTGGTTTGTACGATAAGGAATTCTCCATTCTTTTTTAGATCGCTTTAGGACTCTTAAACATTCAAACTGTCGAACTGCCTTTCCTGGTCCCTCCCGGTCTTGATAGGTGATTTTCCTTGACCATGGCACCTTGCAAGAATAAGATGAGAACAAACATGCAGGCAGTCAGGCGGAGGCATATGGCAAATTCGAGCAAAAGAAAAGGGGCCTAAAATGGAAGATCAATATCCACAATGTGTGAAATGCACGGTCATTCGGTGTCGCTCTAAAGAAAAGGACAAAAAGGTGCCGGTATTCTGCCCTACGGAAAAGTATCGTGGCCTGGTCAAGGAAACAGTGGATAAATTTATGCTGCCCGAAAATCAGGCTGTAAATAAAGGCTGGATTGGCTATATAAGCAAAGTCATGGATCCGGAAAAACCAAAAGAAATGCTGTCCTGGACAAGGCTTGATGAGATCATGGAGTACGCCAGGATACGCGGTATGACAAAGCTGGGCATTGCGACGTGCGGGGAATTGATGCCTGAATCGAAGCTGTTATCAGACATTCTTGAAAGCAACGGATTTAAGGCCGTCTCCGTAATATGCCTCTGCGGTGAAACGGACCCGCAGGAGATAGGCATGCCGGGGAATAAGATCTGCAACCCGATAATGCAGGCAGAGGTGCTCAACCGAGAAAAAACGGAACTGAACTTGATGGTGGGGCTTTGCCTGGGACACGACATACTCTTCCTCCGTCATTGCGAAGCGGAGACAACGCCTTTCGTGGTCAAAGACCGGGCGCTTGGGCATAATCCCGTGGCAGCGTTGTATCTCAGTCAGAATCCCCTTTACAGGGACAGATTCATCAGAAAATGAACACGCTGCACGAGCCGCTTAAAACGCGGAGAGATGTTTAAAGACAGTTTGAATGTTGCAATGGTTTGTTGTCCGATTCTTAATTAACCAAAGAAACAGGAGAAACCAGATGAATCATATCCTTTTGTCCCCAGCGCCTCCGCTCTATGCGGGGGGACGGGCGTGAGATAACAACAGGGAATTGTTTCAAAAGATCAGGTTCAGGATCTCGACATTCTCTTTATTGTTATTCTGCGCGATCTCCCGAATGGCCTCTTCCTTATCCTTAACAACAACGCCCTTCGATCCAAGCTCCTTCATCAGGTCATCCGGGTCGTGCAGGGCTATCTTTGCCATAGTCGCAAAGGAAGCCTCTGGCAAAGCACGGAGCAAAAGTCCGGGCGGCAGTTTTTTGCCAGTTCCGCCTGCGTGTCCGCCCAGGGGAAGAAAAGACGCTATCTGAAAGTGTTCTGCGTATATTAAGCAATCGACACGCCATACTCCGAGGAACTATTGAAACTGCTGATATTGCCGGTTCTCTGCGGTTGTGTCCCTAAAAGGCAGGTCATGTATCACGGAAATAGTGTCGAATAGAACAAAGCTTCACGACAATATTGTTGCTGATATACACGGCTGTTCCAGTTTTTTTGGTTTCTTTAATTTATCTGGTTTGTCTGTTTTTTCTACTCAAGTGATCAATCCGCTTTTATCACTCAAGTTTTTTCCTGCGGTACTTCCCTGTGTCAAGTTCCGGGGCGTATTCTCTGAAGAGCTCGATGATCGCCTCAACTTCTTCCTCGTCCTTCACGTACGGGATCGGGGCCAGCCTGTCCAGCGGTGTGTCGCCCGATACGGTCCTGGCATACGGGTCCGCGCCATGCTCGAGAAGGAGCTTGACAGCCTGGACGCGGCGGTATGAACACGCCCGGTGCAAGGGCGTCGCGTCGTTGCCGGTATTGTCCCCGTTCACGTCAGCACCGGCTTCGAGGAGGAGCCGGACTATCTCTACATTCTTTCCCTCGCAGGCACAGTGGAGGGGGGTGTTGCCGGCCCTGTCCTTTCCGTTCACGTCCGCTCCATTCTCGATGAGTTCGCGGACGCGGTCGGTGTCGCCGTTCCCCACCGGCTGATGGAGACGGGTGCGGTCCATATAATCGAAACCGGCCTGTATGTCATCATCGAATATCATAGCGCGTATAGAATCTCCTCGAAGATATCCCTCTTCGGGCTGGTGAAACAGCCCTGCCTTCTGGTATTGTTCCCATCTATCGTACCACCTCTTGGGCAGGTTTCTCAATTTAAGTGCAATTTAGGGAACGCTCTCCACATTTTCACCTTCAGCGTCCGCTTATCCCGTTGCCCTCGAATTGACATTTTTAAGGGAGAGGAATACCATATACGATTATCATTGCCCGCTCAAACCTGGTGGAAGGAAGGATTTGAAAATGTGGAAGGCATACCTGAAGTTCATAAATATAGATCGTGGGAGGAACCATGAAGAAACGTGATGTGACATTACCGGAATTGGCGCTTATTGCCGGCACCCGGGCGATGCTTGGGGCCGGGATCGGCCTGCTTTTGGCCGACAAGATACCAGAGGAACAACGCAAAGCCATCGGCTGGACCCTTACCATCATAGGGGCCGCAACGACCATCCCGCTCGCTGTCAATGTCCTGACAAAAAAGGAGTAGCCAGGGGACGCTATTTAAAAACAGTTCCGGAGTTTAAAAGTTTATAAAGCGTTTCAAGTTGAAAGGAAAGAAGCTTCTCCTTTCCCGCAGAAACGGTTCACAAACTTTGAAACTGTTTTTTCGACATCTCCCCGCGGGGTAGAAGCAAATATTTTTTGGGTCACTTACGGTTTTCTTGCCTGCCGTCGAACAGATCAATGGGCCGTAACGTCGACCACTTCCAGGGCGGGCCTCATGGGATCGACCACCATGAACCTGGGCGCGAAAATGGCTTCCCTGCTGACAAGACCGGTCCCCTGAAGAAGATAAACCATAACTTCGGAAGCAAGGACCGTCCCTGCGAAGGCGCCGCCGATACTCGTTGAAGGGCTCTTGCCGGCCGCGATGGAATTCTCTATCCGTTCAGCTACGGCTGGTCCGAACCTGCCGGACATAAAGGTCGGGAAATCCGCACCGGCGGATCTTTCCCTCACCAGCCCCCAGAACTCACCGGGCATCATGCCTTCCGGATGATGGGCTACCAGCGCCGCGCCAAAACCAAGCACCATGGATGAGAAGAGGGGAACATTGAAGCGTTTGAGCAGGTCCGGGGTCTTTGCCTTGACATCCGCGCCTTTTTCGAAATCCATGGCGCCAACATAGACATCGCTGCCTTCGAGGAACCGTTCGAGATTGCCGGCCAATAGCCCTTCGGGGAAGAGCTCGATCTCGATCTCGGGGTTGATGCCCCGGGCAAGTTCTTCGTACACTTCTATCTTCGGCCTCCCCAGAGTCGATGCAAAGGCCGCGGCCTGACGGTTCATATCAGGTGGATCGAATACGCCGTTCTCGGCGAGTCGAAACCGCTTTACCCCTGAGCGAACAAGGCTCAGGAAGGTTCCTCCGCCCACTCCTCCCAGGCCTGACAGTGCGATGAGGGGGGCTGAAAGCGCCTCAATTCCTTCGTGCCCTAATACAAGAAACGTACGATCAAGAAAACCCTGCATAGACACACCTGACCTTTCCTTCATTCACAATGAAACTATCGGGATACAACCGGAAAACTATGTACTCTTAAATTATACAAAAAAACGTGGGGCCGTCACCTGTCACAAACTTTATTAGTTTCTTATCCATATTTCTGACTTTTTATGCAATATAAAAATTATGAATCACCCACTCAATATGACGAACCTACCCCGGTTCGTCATATTCGTGACTTCAGCCAAGGGAACACCCCGTTATCCCCTTCCGTCCCTTTTCTCAACAGACAGCTAATGAACTTGTTAAATTCTTGAAGAAGGTTCCTGTTATTCCTTAGTATTTTCCGTCAATGATCTCCGTCAACACGCCGTGACATTGCCTCGGATGGAGAAAAGCAAAGTGCCTGTTCAATTCTTTAGCGAACCGTGGCTTACGGTCGATTGAATTAACCCCATTTCTCTTGAGGAGTTCCAATGACCCGGCCGCACTGTCCACGTTCATGGAAAGGACCATGACCCCCTCTCCATGCTCTGCTATGAATTTTGCGACCTCGCCTGTCCCATCCATATCTTCCATGATCTCCAGGGCAGTCGGGCCGATCATAAAATAGGCCACATTGATCTTCTCATCGTGGTCCGAGTAGCGGCCGTCAACCTCCCAGCCAAAATCCCGCCTGAAATCTTCTTCGGCCTTTTTCAGGTCTTTGACCGCTATGCTGATATGATCGATACAGTTCACTTTCAGCTTCTCTGTCATTCCTGCCTGCCTCCCGTAAAAATCGCAGCATTCTTAATACAGCCACCTTACATTGCCGATTATAGCACTGGACATCGTCCGAAGCGACAGGAAACACGTTTTCAGGAAGGAACAGCGGACCATTTTTTCGGGGAGAGAAGGTTCAGTAATCCTTCTCTAATGTTTTCAGGCGTTCGATGAAATAGCGGTGTTTTTTCAATAACGCAGGCAGTTCCCGCAGGGGGTATTTTCTCAACAGCTTGAACTGGTTCTTTATCGGCCTTGAACGCTTGTACAGTCTGACAAGCTCTTTGTAGAATTCCTGCACAGGCAGTTTCGTCGGCAGGAGTGTATGGAAGAAATCGACGAAGTCGTAATTCGTGCTGATCAGATCGTCTTTGGTCTCCTCGTAGAGGTCCGTTCCGGGCAGGGGGGTAAGCACCGAAAAACCTATGAAGTCGAGGCCAAGGGAAAAACAGTGTTTGCGCAATTCCTCGAAATCCTGACGATCGAATTCCGGCCGGACGATGAACATTGGAAACATATCAAGCTCGAGAGCTTTGAGAACATCCAGAGCCCTGGCGTTGGTTTCGGAGGTCGTTCCCTTGTTGATCATCTTCAGGTCGCGGTCCCGGTAGAATTCGAAGCCTACAAAGACCCGCTCCAATCCGATCTTCTTCCATTTTTCGATCAACCCCGGGTGCCGCGCGATGCTATCGGTGCGTGCATAGAGAAAGTAATGTTTTCTGACGCCAGCCTTGTCGATGAGATCCGCCAGGACCTCCATGCGCCTGCTGTCCAGCATCGATTCATCGTCGCAGAAATAGACGTATTTCTCCTTGATCGTCAACAATTCCTCGACAATACGCTCCGGCCTGCGCGTAAAATATCGCCCGCCGGTCAGTTTCCACAGGGCGCAGAACCGGCACCTGTTGGGACATCCCTTGGATGTGCGGACCGACGCGAGGGGCTTCATCCATTCGCTGAAATAAGATCCCCTGTAACGGGCCGTAAGGTCCCTTCGGGGAAAGGGGAGCCCGTCAAGATCGAAACTGCTGCCGTTTTGCCCGATCACCACAGGGCCGTTTTCGATAAGGGCCGCGCCTTCGATCCCGGACAGGTCCAATTGCTTTTCCTTGTGCTCAACGATCTCGCGGAAGATGTGCACGCCTTCCCCCCTGACGACGACGTCTATCCCGGGCGTGTGGAAATCTTCAGGCATTATAGTGGCATGATGTCCTCCGACCACCGTCAGGATCTCCGGGTCGAAGGACTTGATCTTCAGGAACAGGTCCTTTACGGTGTTCACATGGACAGTGAACGACGTGATCCCGACGATGTCAGGCCGATGATCGCGAAGCTCAGGGTCGAGATCGCCATCGAGGCGCATATCGAGGATCCGGATGTCGTGATGCGACGCAACACCCGCCGCGAGATATTCAAGGGCAAGGGGCTCGAAGATAGAAAAATCCTCTCCACCGAGCGCTTTCTCGGGTTTCGCGGGTTGTATGAGAAGTATCTTCATGAATGCTCCCTTTTGATCCCGTTGAGATATTGACCCATCATGGAAGAAAGTGCGTCCACTATGGTTTCCACGCTCATTTCCGGCATGCGGAACAGCATCGTCAGCGCGCCGAGGTAAAGGAAGAAGACCGAAGCGGCGGCAAACATGGGGTCTATCCCCTTGCCGATCGCCCCGGAGGCCTTCTCTTCTTCGATCATGCCCGACAGGAACCGCACATATTCTTCAGATTGCTTTGTCATACCGGGGGTTTCACTGACGGGCTCGAATATGGTCAGGCTGATCAGGGACCTGTAAAGCTTTCTGTCCTTGTCATAGAACCTCAACATCCCTTCCGACATGTGCATCATACGGTCGAGGAGGCTTGCGCCTTTCGGCATCGAGTCCATGAGGCGTGAAACGGCATCCTTGATATCGTCTACAAGGGCTTCTTCCAGCAGGGCTGTCTTGCTCTTGTAGTGCACCACCACGGACGCCGGCGAAACCCCCGCCTTCCCGGCTATCTCTCTGATCGTACAATCCTGCATACCTTTTTGGGAGAAGAGTTCCCGCGCGGCTTCCAACACAAGACGTTTTGTCTCTGCTTTCGACGCTTCACGACGATTCATAATAATTAACCTCGTTTATTAATTAAACATGTTTACCATTATTGCGCTCGTTATGTCAAGGCCATTCAATTTTTTTCTTGCGACGCAAAACCTCCATCGGTGGAGCGCAAAGGAGGACCACAGGATGTCCCCCGTCTCACATTTGTCCCCGCCCGGTGGAAGATGTGCTTGTTATTGACATTTACCGGACAGAGGAATAACATTTGCCTGATACCATTTACAGTCATCATCGCCCGCTCATAATCGCTAAAAGGAAGAATGTAAGGGATGTCGTCCCCAAAATCGATTAAGCATTTCGGCCTTTAAAGGTTCAAAGCAAGAGAGGGTTTCATGAAAAAGACCACAATGATCGCGGCGCACGGTATTAAGGCGTCCCTCTTCTTTTGCCTGGTGGTTTCTGTCATCTCCATGACTGCAATGGTACACGTTGCTCCTGCCCGCGCCGACAATACACAGAAGATATACTGGCACTTTATCTTCAAGGCCTTTGTCCATATGCCTGACCGCAACGCCGTCGAGTGGGCCTGGGTGACGATGGTTGAAATGCCGAAAGAAAAGGCGTTCCCCGCGGAAGCCCAAACGGCCCGGCGATACGGCGGGACCTTGCAGGGGACCGTTCTCGCCTTTGTCCGGGGAACTGCCTGGCGTTCTTCTCACCGTTATGAATTGGACGACCGCTGCAGCGGCCATCCGTCCACAAAAATCATCTCCTGGGAGGAGAGTGACAGCGACAGCGTTTTTTGCGCAGGGCAATTATATGAACCCAGCCCGTACAGGGACGGGACAGGGAGGGTCACGCTGGGCCGGCAAATGTTCAGCCTGGGATTCACCAATCGCAAGGTCCTTCATGAGGACGGCAGGTGGGAAGATCTGAAGGGCCAGGCACAGGTCTTTGTGGGCGCGATCAATGTCGAAGGCAGATCGGGGGAAAGGACCAAGGGCCGTTTTCACTTGCAGGAAGTTAATTACCGCGACAACCTGAAGCATTACAAATCCTGTGGCAAATCCTGGTTTGAGCAGTACCTCACGGGCTTCAGGCATTTCGCCGTAGAATCCCTCAGGGACATCGTAATAGATGTCGGTCAATCGAATTGGGGCGCTGTCAATTACGGCTTCCAGAACAGGAACCAGATCCTGTACAATTACCAGCGCTCGACGTCAAGGGAACACCCGCACTGGAAAGTTCGGCACGAATGGTTATATCCCATCATGGACAGAACAGAATAAGGAAGGCTCTTGTATTTTCAGTCAATATCTCCGTCAACATGCCGTGATATTGCCTCGGATGGAGAACAAGCGATCAGACGGACGGGGACGTCCCCGTCCTCTAAATAGGAGCAGGCCGGGGGACATGAAACCCCCGGCCCGTCCGGCGTCTATGCAAGAATTGATCAGAAAACAGGTTTGTAGCAGCCGTAAAATATTCCGTCCCTGAGGAGCGGACCGATATTGCTTCCTCCCCCGGAACTATACTGTGAGCATCCGGGTTGATATTCATATTTACCCGTACCGCCGCATCTGGGAGATTTTGCCCCGCTCGATGATGCACAGCAGAAATAACCTCGCGCATCGCACTGCAGGTATCCTCCCATTACACCCGCACAGCTTGGCTGACCGACGTATGCGAAACCCTGGAAAGATTTGCCTCCCGGACAGGTGCTGGCCGGCGGCATATTTCCCTGGCTCGATTTCGGCTGGGCACACACCCCCTTGTCACAATATTTTGACGCGCATTCCGACGAAACATGACAGGGTTTCCCGATTCCCTGGTCGCCTGCCGAGCATGTCCCGCGGAGTCCGCTTATTATCTGGCAATAGCCGCTGCGGCATTGCTGATGGGTGGTGCAGAAATCGTTCGCTTTACCTGCTCCGTCCTGGGAGACGCAGCCTGCCCCCGGCCTGTTATCGCAGCGCTTCGAGATACACTCTCCGTGCGACGAGCAGGGAGAACCGAGCGGTTTATTGTTGGCGGCACATTGGCCTGTAAATTTGCCGCTGGCGATCGTGCATAGCTGGCTGCGGCACTGTTGGTGCGTTGAACAGAAATCGCCTGTATTGCCGGTGCCGTCCTGGGGAACGCAACCCGATCCTGGCCGATTATCGCAGCGCCCGGAACGGCATTCCTGGTGAGTCGTGCACTGCTGCCCGAGCGCGCGGTTTCCGCCTGAGCACACTCCGGTATAACGGCCTTGAGAAATGCTGCATAAGCCCGTGCGGCACTGTTGGTGCGTTGAACAAAATTCACCGGAGTTACCGGTGCCGTCCTGGGGAACGCAACCCGCCAGCGGCCGGTTATCGCAGCGTCCGGAAGTACACTCCTGGTGGGTGGTGCATTTCGACCCGAGCGGCTTCAGGGCGAATGACGATGCGGTGAACATCATCACGCCAACGAGTGACAAAAGGAACAGCGTGAAGGTTTTGCAGAGACCAGTCATCATTCTTCTTTTCATTTTTTTCTCCCCTTCGAATTGAATAATAAATATACTCGATTCAGTTTTAAACCATACTTCATTTTACCGCCCATATCCCTCCTTTAATTCAATCAGATTTGAAGGTAAATATATCGGAGAAGCAGTTCAAAATCAATGGCCAGGGGGCGTTCTTTAAAAAAATATAGATAACTCAACCCCTTTGATTCCTTTCACATTTTCGCATCCATCTTTCTACAGACTTAAACGATCGTAATGGTTGTATATGGAATAAGGCAAATGGTATTATTCTCAATCGAAAAAGTCAACAATAGGTGGGCAGGCGGCGTTCTTCAATAATAAAAAGCTTCAGAGAAAACCAGGAAACCAGGGAGACATCTATCGAGGGGAACATTCCCGGGAAAGCGAGAAACTCGTTAGGCGAGATTCAATCCCGCCTGCGGTGGGGAATATGACCTTGTTGACATTTTTTTCGGGGAGAGGATGCCATTTGCCTGATACTGCCTTTATTCATCATTGGCCGCTCATGATCGGCAGAAGAAAGAATGTGGAAATGTGCTGGACGTTCCCAAGGCTTGAGTTTCCCTTTAGGCAATCCCCGTTTGTCCGATAAACAGTTGAGAAGAGAGCCGCCCGTCCGTTAAGAGCGGGAAATGGACCCCTGCCCTGATGGTGAGGGATTGCCTCGGCCCTTGAGAATTATGGAAAGGTACCGAGGGTGAAACTCTGTTCAATGATCAAGAAAAGGAGAAATTCTATGGAGCTGTCATATATATACAAGAGATCCTTTTTAGTCCTGCTGCTGGGCGTCCTGATCTTCTCCTTTGCTGGATACTCAAAGAGCTATGCCGGTCGGCAAGGTGAACCCGAAAGATACCCGATCGCTTCAGATGTTTTTACAACTCTCCAGAGGACGGTTATCCCTGACAAGGTACCTGCGGGCTCAAAGGTCCGTATTGAGGAGATCTCAAAATTCAGGCAGAACGGCTACGGCACCTGGAGCTATGGCCCGGGTCTCCCTTCCGAAACACGCACCGATATCATGCCGGCTGGCTATGATGGTGGATCAGCTGCCAGGAAATTAAAATTGCTGAGTTTTTTTACCATAAGCGACATCCATATCGCCGACAAGGAATCCCCTTCTCAGGCGATCTATCTTCAACAATCGAAATACCCGTTCGTCACGTCGGCATATTCACCGGTAATGCTCTATACAACTCACGTGCTCGACGCAGCCGTCCAGACAATAAACGCCCTGCACAAAAAGGACCCGATCGACTTCGGCATATCCCTCGGCGATACATGCAACAACACGCAGTACAACGAACTCAGATGGTATATTGATGTCCTTGACGGTAAGGTTATTACCCCGAGCTCCGGTGCCCATCTCGGAGCCGGTTCTATCGATTACCAGAAACCGTACAAGGCTGCAGGACTTGACAAGACGATCCCATGGTATCAGACCCTGGGAAATCACGACCATTTCTGGATAGGCACAAACCCCGTCGGTGATTACCTCCGGAAGTCCTACGTCAGCGACACGGTCCTTGTCATGGGAGACATCCTCGGCGATCCGAATGGCATAAGGAAGCGCGATTTCTATATGGGAGTGATCGACGGCTCTACCCCGTACGGTGACATCAGGCATGCGGGGCCTGTCAAGAGCTTCCGCAGTCCTCCGAAGATCACGGCCGATCCAAAGCGCCGTTCACTTTCGCGGATGGAGTGGATGAACGAGTTTTTTAAGACATCGTCAAATCCTGTCGGTCACGGCTTCAACATGATCGACGCGCAAAAAGGCTTTGCCTGTTACAGTTTTCAGCCCAGGATGACCATACCGGTCAAGGTGATCGTGCTCGACGATACCCAGAGGGACGATGATGCCGATGTTCATGGCTATGGGCATGGTTCTCTTGACAGAGAACGTTATGAATGGCTTATAAAAGAACTTGAGAATGGTCAGGCCGCCGGTCAGCTCATGATCGTCGCCGCACACATTCCGATAGGCGTCGAAGAGACTGAACCATCGACGTCCAGGTCATCGGCAAGATCGTTTGTCGGCTGGAGCAACGCTGTCGCTTATGCGACCGAGGGTAACCTGATCGCCAAGCTTCACGAATACCCGAATCTTATCATGTGGATCGCGGGACACCGTCATTTGAACACCATCAAGGCGTTTCCCCACACCACCCCCGAAAATGGTTTCTGGCAGGTCGAGACCGCGTCATTAAGGGATTTCCCTCAGCAGTTCCGTATGTTCGAGATCGTTCTTAACAGCGATTACACAATTTCGATCGTTACAACGAACGTTGATCCGGCAGTCAAAGAAGGAACACCTGCCGCAAGATCGCGTTCTTATGCTATCGCGACGGAGCAGATCATCAAAAATGATGTGGGTCCAAACCCGACCAAAGACCCATCCATAAGGCCAATGCCGAACGGCTCGTACAATGCGGTGCTCGTTAAAAAACTGCGGCCCGATATGGTAAACAAGCTGAAGACGCTATTCCCGCCGGCACCATAGAGGCAATAGAAGAATTGATATGAAAAAAAGGCAGTCTTAAGGAAGGCAAGGGGTTTTCAGCTGAAACCAGGGCGTCCCCAAAGTTGATTTTCGTGTTTGTCTGGTTTTTCCGGTTTTTCCGGTTTCTTTGGTTTATACGGTTTCTTTGGTTTCTCCGATTTATAAGGAGTTCTTCCTTCTTTTTTTTAACGCTTCCTAAACTTTCAAACTTTAAACTCTCAAACTGCCTTTTGTCTCATACCCGTTCATGATCGGTAGAAAGAAGGATATAAAACTGTGGAGGGCGTCTGGGGGTTGAGTTTCTTGTTTTTTTGGAATGTCCCCTAATTTCCCTAAACCGAACAAACCGGATACACCACAATCTTTCGTCGTCCAGAACACAATACCATGCAAAACACACATATTATTGACATTTTCCGGGGAGAGGAATACCATTTGCCTGATACCATTTGCGCTCATCATCGTCCGCTCATAATCGGTAGAAGGAAGTTGAATATTACTTGCTGATTTTCCAAATCGACCGGCGGCAAAGAGGCGCTCAATTGGAGTACTCAAGGACGCCTCTCGGGATCACACCATGAGAAAGGAACGTATCGTATGAAATACAGGAGACTTGGGAACACCGACGTTAAACTATCGGCAATCGGACTGGGGTGCATGGGCATGAATCATGCTTATGCAGGCAGAGATGACAGTGAATCCATGGCGACACTCGAAAAGGCGCTGGAATCTGGGATAAATTTCTGGGATACGGCTGACTTTTATGGTAATGGTGAAAATGAGATCCTTATTTCAAAAGTGCTGGCGCCTAATCGGGGCAAGATCTTCATTGCTACAAAGTTTGGCTTTCGGTCAACACCCGAAGATCCGTTCCATCTGGATGTGTCGCCCGCCTACATGAAAACTGCCGTTGAGGCCAGTCTGCGAAGGCTGAAAACAGATACTATCGACCTGTATTATGCTCACCGGATCGATCCGAAAGTGCCCGTTGAAGAAATGGTCGGGGCCATGGGCGATCTTGTCAAGGAAGGCAAGGTCCGTTACCTCGGGTTATCGGAAGCATCTGCCGAGTCCATCAAAAAAGCCCACGCGGTTCATCCAATTTCAGCACTGCAAAGTGAATATTCCCTGCTTACGCGTGATGTGGAAAAGGAGATCCTGCCCCTCTGCAAAAAGCTGGAAATAACATTTGTTCCATTCAGCCCGCTGTCACGCGGATTGATCACGAACACCATCGACAAAAATGATCTGCAGGACGGCGATTACAGGAAGACAAATCCCCGTTTCACGGGGAAGTACTGGGAAAACAATCATAAATTGGCACAGGCGTTCGCGGATCTTGCCGCCAGCAAAAACTTAACACCTGCCCGATTAACCCTTGCGTGGATCCTCGCCCAATGGGACCAGATCATTCCCATTCCCGGGACAAAAAAGCGCAGATACCTTGAGGACAATGTCGGATCCGTGGACGTCAATCTCTCGCCAACCGATCTCAGCGATGTAGAATCGCTGCTGGACCGTTTCCCTCATACCGGTCCCCGTTACGAAGAAAACCTGGCGAAACTTGCAGGAAAATAAAAAGGGAACTGCCATGCAAATGAAAAAAGACCGCACTGTAGAACCTGATAAAAAAACGGCCGGTGTATGCGGCCTTTATTGTGAGGCATGCACTCTGTTTATTGCTACGAAGGAAGACCCGGAAAGACTCGAGGATATCGCAAAAAGATACCTGCTTACAGTGGAAGCCATTACGTGTTACGGATGCCGTTCGGCCAAGAGGGGGCCCTATTGCGAGAAATGCAAAATGTTCGCCTGTGCCGCTCAGCGAGGAATAGATTTTTGCGTTGAATGCACCGAGTATCCCTGCGATGACCTGAAACAGTTTCAATCTGAAGGGCGGCCTCACCGATTAGAGCTTTGGGACGACCTGGAGCAGATCAGGGCAATCGGTTATAAAGAATGGCTAAAGGAAGCCAGGGAAAACTATACCTGTCCCCGGTGCGAGAGTATCAATTCCGCGTATGACCTGAAATGCAGGAAATGCGGCGAAGAACCGAGCTGCAGTTATGTTGCCGGGCACAAACAGGAGATCGAATGGTTCTTGAAGAACCCATGATCGAAGCTGAGCGCAACAAGGGAGTCAAAGGGAACGTTCTTATACATACATACTTTTTTTGAAACACTGATCTGCCCTCATGTGCATCTCCTGCCGTTTGAACCGCCGTTTCTTGCAAAACATCCGATATTCTGTTAATAAATGAAGCGAAGGAACTCACATGAACGGTCCGGATCCATCAGAGAAGCACCCCATGGCAGGTTTCCCCCAGGTGTGTTTTATCAGGAACACCGTATCGAACCCCAACATTATCATCGGAGATTATACCTACTACGATGATCCGGACGACGCCGAGAACTTCGAGCGCAATGTCCTGTATCACTATCCGTTCATAGGTGACCGTCTGATCATTGGAAAGTTCTGTGCCCTCGCCAGGGGTGTCAAGTTTATCATGAACGGCGCAAACCATAAGGTTTCCGGTTTCTCGACCTATCCGTTTCAGATCTTTGGGAATGGATGGGAGAAAGTCGCGCCGGAGCCGGGCGATCTCCCCTACAAGGGCGACACCGTTATCGGGAATGATGTCTGGATCGGTTATGATTCGCTTGTTATGCCCGGTGTGAATATCGGCAATGGCGCGATCATCTCCTCACGGTCTGTTGTCACCGGCGATGTTCCTGCTTATACGGTCTTTGGAGGCAATCCAGCAAGGCTGATTAAGGAACGGTTTCCATCTCATACCGTATCGGAACTTGAGGCGATCGCCTGGTGGAATTGGCCGATCGAGAAGATCTCCAGGAACCTGGATATCATAGTCTCTGCGGACATCGAGGCATTGAAAACCCTTACCAGCACATGATCCCCGAAAAGCTCGGCAGGAACGACCTGTGTCCGTGCGGCTCGAATCGCCGGTTTTAAGAACTGCTGCATGAAAAAGAACCGGTTCGACGGTTCACTCCGCGACCATTACTTTTAGAAACTGATCCAATCGCAAACAAACCAGAGCGGCCTCGATAACAATCGAGGCCGCTCTTTTCATTTATGGTTCCAAAGGCAAAGAGAGATCCCCAGCATAAGAAACAACGGCGCCCCCCTGCCCTCCGGAACGCAATACCATGCAAGACACACATATCATTGACTTTCTCGATGGAGAGGGATACCATGTACCTAATACCATTGACACCCATCATCGCTCGCTCACAATCGGTAGAAGAAAGAATAAAAAGATATGGAGGGCACCTGAGGGGCTGAGTTATTTACTTTTAATGAACGTCCCCTACCTGCCTAAAACTGTGGAGGGGAGCCAAGGGGTTGAGTTTTTTGTTTTTTTGGGAACGTCCCCTTCGGTTCCCCAATAAGAAAACTAGCCAATGGTTTTCCACCAAGAATCCAAGGCTGTACAACGCACATGTCTACCTGAAGTTGGGCTATGTAGGATAGATTTGATTGGTGATACTGCAAATAACTTCGGGCTGAGCTCGGTTATGTTCAACCTTTCTAGCGCCAATATCATTTGATGCGCAAAATCATGCAATGGACCCTCAATGGCCGGTTTGAGTTGGCATGCAATATGATCCCTCTCCATATTTTCAATTTCTGCTAGGTTCAATGGTGAGTTGGGGAATGACTTACAGACATTTACAATTGCCTGGTAGTGACCCCGACACTCTTCGAGGGCATCTTCATTTCTTGTGAATTGGTAAGCGCACAACCTATTACAAGCAGCAAATAAGTGAGTCACATACCAATTAGGATCAATGTTATCAATAACATTCATATAGATAACATACGATGCATCCAATTCATCCTCGGTTGCTCTTGACTCATTTGCTAGACCAACTAAAGCAAATGCAATTGCTTCAGGTAACTTCTTGGAACCGATAACTTTAGCAGCTTCTTTCAACACAGCGCTTTCTGAAATCTGACGGTCGGTGGCAAGATTTAAAGCTAATGTGAATTTTTTTCGCAAGAAGCTAGAGAGTCCGGCCTCCGATGAAAGCGTTGTTCCTATATGGCGTTGTACAACTCTCTGCGTAAAATCTGTTTGTATCGATTCTGGATTCCTATATATCATCGCTATACTACATGCAGCTTGGACCGTTGCAATGGCCTTTACTTTATTATCCTCGTGGCATTGAGCCAATTGCTCATAAAGAGCAAGGGCTTCCAAGTTTGGTTTATACAAAATGTAAGCTTCCGAAGCTCTGATTTTTGCTGTTGCATAAACATAAGTTTCAAACTCTCCGAACTGCAAAGCTAGGTTGCGGTATTTATTGCACACAGCGATTAGAACTTTCCTGTCAAACAAGTTCTTGGTGATAGATATGAGCTCAGTCAGTAGCATCTGCTTGACCCCTGATGTCAATAATGGACATGAACAATCATGCCGCTGTGATCCTCTCCCTGTAATATTTCTGTTCATAGGCAACGGGGGATAGATATCCCAGCCGTGCCTGTGTCCGCTGCCTGTTGTAGA